>NZ_AYWZ01000060.1:0-234 GCF_000502335.1 Mesorhizobium sp. L2C066B000 | reverse complement strand
ATGCTCTCACTTACGGAACATCGCAGGTTCGTCGAAGTTGGAAAGCTACGGAGGACGTGCACATGAACAGTGTCATCTATCTTATCGGCCTTATCGTTGTCGTGCTCGCGGTCCTCTCCTTCCTCGGTTTTCACTAGGTGGCCTCATGCAGCATGAGAACGATCAGGGCGGACAGCCCACCGATTTCGACAAGGCGAAAAGCGACGTCTCCGAAAGACTTCGCCAGGAAAATGA
>NZ_AYWZ01000059.1:0-261 GCF_000502335.1 Mesorhizobium sp. L2C066B000 | reverse complement strand
ACTGCAGCGCTGCCGGATCGAAGGTGGACCACGTCTCCTATATCTCTCCTACTCTGATGCTGGCGGAACAGCGGAACGTGCTGATGTTTGCGACGCCCTGTTCAGGCCGGTGCGCGGGCTTTGGTTCCTATCGGGCTATGTTTTGTCAAAAGAAGGAGCAGTTGCACTACTGAAAGCAATGCCAGTCATCGGTCCGGTGGATATGTGGATCAACTATCGCTTCGACGAACTCCAGTCACTAGCTTATCTCGTATGCCGTCT
>NZ_AYWZ01000055.1:0-760 GCF_000502335.1 Mesorhizobium sp. L2C066B000 | reverse complement strand
GATCCACTGAAGCCCGGCGACTATACGATTGCGCTGCGCTCGACGACCGGCGAAGTGGTTACGCCTTCGGTGCAGACCGCCGTCGTTTCGGTTCCCAAGGACGCCGCCGGCCAGGTGCTGGCGATGGTCGAGGAACCCGGCAAGCCGGCCGAGCTGCTTAGCGTCCCGGCGCCTGAGACCAAGCCCGCGGCACCGGCCGCCGGCGATCAGGCTGCTGCCCCAGCCGCTGAGGCGCCTGCTACGGCAGCGCCTGCCGTGGCCGCGGCGGCGCCTGCCGCTCCCGCTGAAACAGCACCTGCTGCTCCGGCTGTGGAAGCCGCAACTGCCCCGGCAGCGCCAGCAGTACCTGCAACGCCGCGGGCTGCCGCCGTGGCTGAACCCAAGATCGTCGTCGAAGCGGTCGAGATCGACGGCAACAAGATCTTCGTTGCCGGTCTGGCTGACGCCGGCCGCAAGGTGCGCGCCTATGCCAACGATATCCTGCTTGGCGATGCGGTGACCTCGCCCGACGGTCATTTCCTGGTCGAGGCAACGCGCGATATCCCGGTCGGCAACTACAGCATCCATGTCGACGGTCTCGATGCCGACGGCGTGAAGGTGGTAGCGCGTGCCGCCGTGCCGTTCGAGCGCGAACCCGGCGAGGCGATCGCCGCTGTAGCGCCCGCGGAGGCCAAGCCCGCCGAGACCAAGCCCGCCGAAGCAAAGCCTGCTGAGCCGGCCGTACCGGCTGCTGCCGAAGCACCGGCCGCTCCGGAGCCTG
>NZ_AYWZ01000054.1:0-863 GCF_000502335.1 Mesorhizobium sp. L2C066B000 | reverse complement strand
GTGATCACCGGCGGCGAGTTGCCGATCGAGATGGTCAGCGTGGTGTGCGAGGTGTCGCCGTCGCCGTCCTTGATGGTGTAGGTGAAGACATCGCTGACGCCGCCCTGCGTGCCGGCATCGCGAACATAGGAGTAGGAGCCGTCGGCGTTGAGCGTCAGCTTGCCGTAGCTGCCCTGGACCTGGGTGCCGAGCGTTGCGGCATTGTCGACATCGAGATTGGTGTTGCCGGCGGCAACGCCGACCACGGCAGCGCCATCGGCGCCCTTGACGTCGATGCCGGTGACCGGCGAGGTGGTGCCAACCGCGCTCAGCACATTGCCGGTCTCGGCGGTGAACTGGTTGGACGCAACACTGTCGGTATCGGCGTGTGCGGTCGGCACGTCGTCGACGATGGTGATGACGAGATTGCCGGCTGGAGCGCTGTCGCCGTCGGCGTCGGTGACGACGACCGCGAAGCTGGTGCTCGACGGATCGGTCAGCGTGTTGTCGATCAGCGTATAGGCGTAGCTGATGGTGCCGATGCCGGTGGTTGCATTGTAGACATAGCTGGCCGTCAGCGATCCTGTGGTGCCGTCGGCAAAAGTCTGGGCCGAGCCGGTCAGCACATGGCCACCCAGCGAGACGGTGGTCAGGCCGTCGGGCGAGGTGAAGCCGATGGTGCCCGAAGTGGTCTCGGTGGTTGCAGGCTCGTTGGAGCCGGCCGGTTCGCCGGCGCGTGCCGGCAGGCTGGCTTCATAGACGGTGGTGGTGGCGCCGCCGGCAGCCGGAATGGCGTCGGTCGGGGTTGAATCGCCGATGGCGATGGTCAGCGTGGTGTGCGAGGTGTCGCCGTCGCCGTCCTTGATGGTGTAGGTGAAGACATC
>NZ_AYWZ01000053.1:0-1747 GCF_000502335.1 Mesorhizobium sp. L2C066B000 | reverse complement strand
ACCGCCCTCGTTCGTGAGGCGTATATAGTCGCCACCAACCAGAACTGTCAACAGTCATCGACGATGTTTTTTCGATTTCTCGTGGAGATATCCGCGGGGCGGAAATTCGTGAGCTGGCTTGGCTGAAATTTGTGAGTGGTGTTCCGCTGCGGTTCACTCTTCCACCAAGCTCCCACCCCTCGGCGGCAGATGCGTACCATCGGCCTGAGGATCGCCTCCTGGCGAGTGTCGATCCCCACGCCAGCCTAAGCAGCGCTTCAGAGCCGGCCTTCCAGCAATTCCGCCGTGATGTTGCTGCCGGCGAAAAAGATACCCAGGACCAGACCCGTTCGGCATCGACTGCGAAAGCAATGCTGACGGCACGTCGCCAGCCGATGATCCGCGGACGAGGCATGATCTCGACCCGCTGTGCCGCACTGTGGAAAAGTCGACACGCTCAGGAAATCGTCGCGGATGCCGACAACGAAATTCCAAGCGATCGCCGGCGACGCACGGGTCGCTATGTCGTCATAGAGCTGGTCGAGTTCAGTTTCCGCCTTGGGGTGAAAGACAATGCGGTGCTCCATAGGCTACTTTGTGCCTATTTGGCTTTCGCCTGCTTCGCGTGATGACGCGCCTCGAGTCGCGAAAAAACTGTCTCGACAGGGATGCCCTTAGCCGGATCCTGCCGGAGCTCGGTCAGGCGCGCCGGAACCTCCTCGCGCAGCCATCTCTGCCGCTCCGCCTCGAAATCCTCGAGCGTACGCAGGCCGGCGCGAACAATCTCACTGCACTGTTGTAGCGGCCTGATTCGAGCTGCTTCCTGAAGCTCTCATAGTGGTCGTTCAGAGCGTAGTCGGGCACGGCACCCTCCTGGAAGATTATGGCGCCGGTCAAAGCCCGGTAACAATGATTGGAAGCGCACGATCACGGTTCGTTTTCCAAGATCTGATGGCGAGAGAATGGTTCGTCGCCTGGTTTTGCAGGGTCCAAAGCGTCCGGTCACGATCGCACCGGCGCGTGGCGGTTGCCGCGCTGACAGAGCCGGGAGCCAACCGGCTTCGCGTGGGCAAGGTGCCGAATACAAAAGGGCCTGCGAGCTGCGGGCTTTGAATTGATTGGGGCCATGATTTGGCTTTTCCGTCCCACGGCGTCGGCTTCGCCTGATTGCGGGCCCCCGATGCAGGTTAAAATCGCCATCGATCACGGTCCGAACGCAAAAAGCCCGCGTGAAGCGGGCTGTTTTTGATGTTGGTTGCGGGGACAGGNTTTCAAGCAGAAGACGGCATACGAGATATTGGCGTGACTGGAGTTCCTTTCCTGAGCACGCCAGAGAATCCGGGCTCCGTCCAGATCGCCGGGAAATTGATGCCCCCATCGCTGAACCGGTCGGAATCCACCAGGCCAGTCACCAGCCTGAAGGGAAGATCCTCGCGATTGACCGGATGCGTCGCGAAGAGCGACCAGCCGTCTCGATCTGTATGGTCCAGAAGCTGTTGAATTTGATAGCGGCTTGACCGGGAGTGGCAAACGGGCTGCCGGCGAGCTGCCCCGGCGTGTGGAAGCTCAAAGGCGCTCGGGGGTGGTTCTCAGTGACCGGGTCTGGAATCTGCCAGTCCCAGGAAAAGGTCCCTTTGTCGACGACGACGTCGCACGGCAGGAGGATCATGAAGCCATAGGTCATCGCATCGATAACGGGCGGGCACTGCTTGAGCGTGCGAATGTCGCGGCCGTGGATCGCCGAATAGGCAGTGGCGGGCATTGCGCG
>NZ_AYWZ01000052.1:0-1351 GCF_000502335.1 Mesorhizobium sp. L2C066B000 | reverse complement strand
GTAGCCGGCGCCGTAAACGTTCGCAAATCTTGACGTATTCAGCCGGTTCCGGCTCGGCGACGACGACGGCGTCGGCGGCGCGCGCACCGGAAACTGCGATCAGGGCCGCAGCGGAGCCGAGAAGAAGGCTCTTAATGTTCATTTTCTGACCTCCAGTCAGAATCGAACAAGATAGTGAAGCCGGCGACAAGCGTTTTCGCTGTAACCAATTGTTATTGTTGAAGTTTATTGAAAAGATGGACGTTTGCGGCAGGTGATGCGGCCATCACCACAGGCGCTTGTTGGCGAAAGCATGCCCTGAACCGGATTTGAGATAGCGCTCGAATAAAGCTGCCTTGGCCTGGTTCGAAAAGGCCATATAGGTGACGATCCGCCACGGCAGAAACTTGGATGTATGGCTGGATTTCCCCGCATTGTGCTCGACGAGCCGTCGTTTCAGGTCCGTCGTTATGCCGATATAGCGTTCGCCTTCCGCAGCCGTACTCTCCAGAAGATACACATACCACGTGAGCTGCTCTCCTTTGCCGGGGCTTCGGAGGGCATCCTCTCCGCCATCCTGCTTCGCGCTGAGGTGGGCTTGTCCTGCGAAGCTCGAAGAGCGAAGCAGGACTGCCAATCGAATTTTGCAAGGGATTCTCTGGGCTTACGCTGTGCGGCGGCCCTCCTACGCCAAGGCTTCGGAGGGCATCCTCTCCGCCATCCTGCTTCGCGCTGAGGGTTGGGCTTGTCCTGCGAAGCTCGAAGAGCGAAGCAGGATGGCGGAGAGGATGGGATTCGAACCCACGAGAAGCTTTTGACCTCTACTCCCTTAGCAGGGGAGCGCCTTCGACCACTCGGCCACCTCTCCGTTGCGCCGCTGGATAAAGAAAAGCGCGGGCACAATCAACAAGCCGGCGCCATTATCTCTGAAAATTCCGGATTTGGCCGCAGCGCCGCCTTTTGCATGCGGCGAATCTGCGGCGGTTCCCTGGCTGGCGAGTCGGCGACATGGCCGCAATTCCGGCCGGCCATCGCCGGATTCGGCCACATTGCGCGGCGCTGGATAAGGCTTGCAGGCCCTTCGATAGTTAATGAGAGCTTTCTGACTGAGGCCAAATCGTGTCATTTGTGCAACAACGCATGGGGATAGCGTCCGCACAGCCCTTTCGCCCGTACGATCGTGGTTGAACGCCGCCGCCTCATGGGTAATGTCGATTTCGAAGGAGCGGCGCGGTGCGCATCTTTTTCGGTAGTGGGGATGGGGCAGGGAACGCTGTCCTTCAGCTAAAGAATACCCAGACCCGTTTTTTAACTTTTGACTGGAGGTCAGAAAATGAACATTAAGAGCCTTCTTCTCGGCTCCGCTGCGGCC
>NZ_AYWZ01000051.1:0-1462 GCF_000502335.1 Mesorhizobium sp. L2C066B000 | reverse complement strand
GACGCTGGCGAATTCTACCAGCGCCCCGTCTCCCATGAGCTTGATAATCCGACCGTGGAATTCCTTGATCGCGGGCTCGACCAGTTCTCGACGGCAACCCTTCAGTCGTTCGAGCGTGCCGACCTCATCCTCGCCCATGAGCGTGCTGTAGCCGACCACGTCGGCAGCAAGGATCGCGGTAAGCCTTCGCTCCATACCTGCCCGCGCCCTCCTTGGTCGATCAAGCGGCTTCGCGCAGCCTATTCTAGTCCCGCATCGGACGCGAGTGTGTGCGTCCGTTATGACGCGCGTGTGCTTCTACTGAACAACCGTAAAGTGAAACACCTTGCTTGAGTTGACGAAGGAATAGCCGCCGCCTCCATCGTCGCGGCGTTTATAGACGGGTCCACAGTCGGGGCGCCCGAACATATTCTCGCTCAGCTCGCACAATAAGTCGCCATCGACACGGACGGTCTCGGTGACCAGCCGCGTGGTGGAGCGGAAGGCTGCCTTGCCGTCGCTCCCGATCTGGAGGAAGGCTTGTTGGAGACCTGGTTCAAGCTGGCCCTGCAGCGTATGGCCCAGCACCAGCGAGGCGATCTCCTCGCCCTTCAAGCGGTTGTGCTCGTCGCCGGTGAAGCCGAACGGCCATTCGGGCAAGCCGGCCTGCTGCAACGCGTCGATGATGAGAGCCAAATCGCGCGGGTTACGATATTGGGCACCGTTGAGCCGATATGCAGACAATGAATCGGACCCAGCTGTCGACGTGGAACGTAGTCCCTCGGCGACCGCCGCTCTTGCATCGGGCAAACGGCCGGCGCGGGCGTAGGCCGCAGCGAGGTCAATCCTGAAATCTCCAACTGACGGCGCCTCGTCGCGGGCGCGTTCGAGCGCCTCAATCGCCTTGTCGGTGTTGCCTTGAATGAGAAAGACCAGACCGGCAATTTGCCGGTTGATGGGGGAAAGGTTGGGATCGAGCCTGAGCGCCGTCTCGACGGCAACGGCTGCCTCGGCATGATTGCCGGCAAACAGCTGGACATATCCCCGCGCGATCTGTGTCTCGGCATCTCCGGGGCCGAGCGCGACGGCTCGCTCGGCCGAAGCGATGGCTTCCTCGTAGCGGCGATCCACGACCTGCATGATGCCAAGAATCGCATAAGGCGACGAAAGGTCCGGATCGAGTTGCAGCGCACGGCTTGCCTTCTCATAGGCGCGCTTGCGCGCGGGCGCGCTCTGCATGATGTCGTTGAAAGATTCGCGCCAGATATAGACTGTCATGCTTGCGTCCGCCGCGAAGGCTTCGGCAAAAGCGGGGTCGAGCTCCTCCGCCCTGTCGTAGAGCGTGAGTGCCTCACGCAGCCCGTCTCGCCGACCGGTCCGTGCTGTCTGCTCGGCCCGAAGGTAGAAATCGTAGGCTTCGAGGTTTTCGGTCGGCGGCCGCGCCATGCGCTCGCTTTCCGCTGCCGAAGGTTGCATGCCAAGC
>NZ_AYWZ01000050.1:0-1828 GCF_000502335.1 Mesorhizobium sp. L2C066B000 | reverse complement strand
GAGGCTTGGTGATGGGGCCCAGTTGGCACGAAAGACGATGCCAGAACAGCGTCGTCTTCATTAGCTTTCCCAGGGGGGAGATACTCTGGCCAACTGTATTCCTCCTGCGGCCCGCTGCGCTGCGCAGCGGCGTCCCCCTTGCTCTCAAGACTTTGAAATTTAAATGGGTTCCCGGGAGCAACGTCTGGCGCTGACTGGCCGAGCCGCTTGATCTGCTGGTGAAACGTCCCAACGGGGCTTTCCTTAACCGCGTCTCGGGCCTGTCGGTCCATGAGTTCAAAGTTCGTAAGATTATTTGCCGTTCCGAATGTATTGTCACCCCTGAGGCGGGTTTGTAGTGCCTGCCGATTGACGACGAGGTTGTTGAGGTTCAGGTTATCTGGCTGCGATTGCAATCGCCCAACCAGCGCCCGCGTGCCGTCCACCACGTAGACTCCGCAATCCACCACGTTGCTCTGCTGGGCGATGCGGGATACGCCCACGCGGGTCTCCAGGCTGGCGCCCAGATTTTCTGCGAGCTCTTTTGCAAGCGTGTCATTGCATCCGTTGTAGGAGTCATAATGATAGGCAACCGGCCGTTCCCGGTCGCTGCGATCAACGAACAGCAGCGACCAATGGGTGCCGCGCTCCGCAAGAGTCTTACCGCCATCGCTCACTGGCACGAACAGGAAGTCGGCTGTGTCGTTACCGTTCNCTTGTCGCTCTCGGAGCCCAAGCGCAGATGATAATTGGCTACGAGGGGATCCACGAACCGCGTCCGGGCGGCGAGATCTGGATTGTTCCCCTGCAACTCCTGCTCCAGGAGTTGGTAATCCCTCTGGATATGTTCGTCGCCTAGCCATTCCAATGCGCCGAGCACCCGCCCGTCTTTAGCTTTCCCAGGGGGCCTCTCTGGCCGACCCAATGCCTCCTGCGTCCCGCTGCGCTGCGCAGCGGCGTCCCCAATGGCACGAGCCTCCATGCCGACTGCGTCTTCCGGACGAGCAGCAAGGGCAATTTCGCGCCCGNCTGCGCAGCGGCGTCCCCAATGGCACGAGCCTCCATGCCGACTGCGTCTTCCGGACGAGCAGCAAGGGCAATTTCGCGCCCGGGTGCGAACTTCCGGAGATGAGCTAGTGCACTGATCCTCCGGTTACCACCGGAGTTCACATAGCGCTTGGCATCTTCATCCAGCGACCCCTCGTGAAGCCGATCCGCAATCCCCGGCTTTTTGTTTTCATGCAGGTATTCACTGAAACGTATAAGAGTAGATCCATAGACCTGAATGGTACCGCGATTCGGCCCGGTCGCAGGCGCTTCTTTGTACTCTTTGATGAGAGCCGCTGTGTAATCTCTGATGAGCGCGGCGTCGGCAGGGTAGGGATTCCGGACAGGGCGGTCGACCACTGGCGCTCCGCCCGCCAACGTCTTGAGACGACCCAGTGCTCTAGCCACGATCGAGGGGCCACCCCTGCTCTCGTACTCCGAGGGGCCACCCCTGCTCTCGTACTCCTTGCGATCCTGATCCAGCGACGATTCGTCAAGCCGAGCAGCAAATCCCGGCCTGTTATTGTCAAAGAGCCAACGACCAAAGCCGAGAAGAGAATTTACATGGCGCTTGACCGTGCTCTCCTTGACCTTACCCGCGTAAGCTGACCTCAGCCCTTCGACAAGGGTCGCATCGTTGGAATAAAGAGGACCCTTGTCGGGACCGGAGACCCCTATTGGAGGATCTGGCTGCACCGCCGCCGGCACAGAACGAGCATGGTCACGCAACTCGGACGGTGCGGGGGGATTCAGATCAACCACTGACGAATCCGGCGCATGATGATGGCGCGCCGTTGAGTGA
>NZ_AYWZ01000049.1:0-2540 GCF_000502335.1 Mesorhizobium sp. L2C066B000 | reverse complement strand
AGCAGCAGCGAATTGCGATAGATCGAATTTTGGCCGGTGTCGCGTTGCGCGGCAGTGTGAGTTTGTGAACTGGAGTCTGTCATAGCTCCCTCTCCCTATTGGGGGCGGAAGCATGTTGATCGCTCACAGCCGACGGACGCCCTTGGAGTTGCCGTCGATGGCACACTCTATGCCTGCGGACCGCGGATGTCCCATTCTTAATTTAATTGCATTGATCGGCCCGAGCCAACCTTTGGCGCGCCCGCGCTAAGACGGCATTCAGATTCTCCAGGAATTCGTCATCACTTTTCGTTGACAAACCGCGTTGTCGAACGCGAGTGACAATGCGCTCCTGGAGTGAAACCGCTGTCTCATAGTGGTCCACGATCAGCTGATATGAAGCGTTCACTGGGGCGGATTCGAAGAGCTGAGCCATTGTGGCAATGTAGTTCCAAGATGATGAGAGTCGATGCGGCCGCTGCTTTGCGTAACAATCGTACAATGTGCTCAAGAATGTGCGGTTACCTGATCTATACGGCCTATCCGGAGGTGGTGTGGAATTCTGCTGACTTAGCAGCACGGATAGAACTCGTGATCCGCCACGCAGCACGCGCCAGATAGACCAATAGGGCGTAACTAGCGACGCGAGCGCCGCCGCTGCGATGCAGTGAGCCGAATGCGCCGAGGCCCATCAACTTCCACAGGGTCACCTCGGCAGTGGCCGCCTCACCCCGGTCATGTCTTCGCTGAAGGATTTCACCGCTTCTTCAGCCTTGGCAAAACGCTGCACCAGCTTGTCGGTCTTGGCGTACATCTTCGATCGGCTGGCGGCTGGGCGCTGCTCGGATTGCTCGTAAGAGAGCGCGGCTCAAGCATCGCTGTCGTTTAATGTCGCGCCGGATCTCGGTTGCGTCTCGCGAACGCCCTCCATGGACGCCCTTCATCGTTGGGCCACCAGGGTCTTTCTTGTTGTCTGAATAGCCGCCTTCGCGCGTGAGCACCTTGGCAGGCGCTTTCTTTTCGCGCGAAATTGCCACCGTTTTAAAGCGGGAGGGTCGGGATGCAGGTTTTCGATGACATCGAGGCGCTGCTGGATGCGGGTGAAGCCTCGACGGCACTTAAGGAAGTGCGGGCGCTGGTGCATCAATTTGGGCGCGGGTCCAGTGTCTTGGCGGGCGCGATCGACGACCTCATTATCGACCTGTCGACGCTATCATTCGTCGCCGATGCTTACGGAGACCGNCTTGGCGGGCGCGATCGACGACCTCATTATCGACCTGTCGACGCTATCATTCGTCGCCGATGCTTACGGAGACCGTGTCGCAGAGGCGGCGAGCATGCTGGCTCGAAAAAGACTATTGAAGATCAAGTTGCTCGCACCTCGTCAGAACGTGGAAGCGGTCAGCTAGAGATTGGTGGTCGCTACCAGAAACGTGTCGACCTGCTCGGTGCTCCGAGCGCATCGAAACCTCTCGCCATCATCGGTTCCGTATGGACGAAAGAGCCGCCTGACCCTGCGACCAGATGAAAGCTTGGACTTGCGGCAGACCGCAAGCAGTTGGAGCTTGAATTGNGAATTGCCGACACACTCTCAGGAACCGTTGCCGGGATCGCACTCCATTGGTCGTCGGCCCAGATCCGGCGCGCCTCGCTTAAGGTGCCGGTCGAATATGGCCAGCTTCTCTTCGTAGCCGAGCCGCACTCTGGACCTGCAGCTATCGCATTTGAAACCGGCAATCGTTTTCAGCCAGGATCCCCTTCTCACCATAGGGCGTGAACAGGAGGGGCACTGGAATTCTAAAGGTACGTCGCGCAGTTCATTTGATAGAGGCACTGTGCATGTTCTCCTCAGCGGCACGGCCACTGCAACAAAGTACNTTGAAACCGGCAATCGTTTTCAGCCAGGATCCCCTTCTCACCATTGGGCACGAACAGGAGGGGCATTGGAATTCTATAGGTACGTCGCGCAGTTCATTTGATAGAGGCACTGTGCATGTTCTCCTCAGCGGCACGGCCACTGCAACAAAGTACAAGGAGAAATGTTTCCGGGTTCGGCCATTTGCTCGAAAGAATCGGACCTAAGTCTAAATGGTGAGCGGCCCTGAAACCCATTCGCCTTGGTGTCGGCCTTTGCGTCGGAAATTGAAAATAGCGAGGGTTCGAGGGCGGCCCCGGGCGTGAGGCTGGCAAGTGGGCCAAGACGGCGGCGGTAAGGCGGAGCCTGTGGCGATCAAATAACCGGTTCCCCTAGAATCTCGTTCACCCAGCTCATAGTTCTCAGCCCGTATGCCATTCCGGCGCAGTCGGCAAACCAGTCGAAGACACTCATGTCACGNGTATGCCATTCCGGCGCAGTCGGCAAACCAGTCGAAGACACTCATGTCACGCCCTGTGACGCATTGAAGGATTTCGATCGCTGCGCCCGTTAAAGCAAGTAGAACCGCCAGCCGGACCACCTGTTGGGGCCAGCCGAGGCTACCCCAAGCCGACAAGGTGGCGAACGCGGCGGCGTGGTTGAGCTTGTCGTGATGAGACGTAAAGGCCAATCCGAGGGCGTGCAG
>NZ_AYWZ01000048.1:0-1883 GCF_000502335.1 Mesorhizobium sp. L2C066B000 | reverse complement strand
GAACCACCACGAAAGCGCAAGTTTCAGTCCATGCCAAAGCTATCTTAGCGCCTATGCCCACAAGGGGGAGGGTGAAGTAGCTCAGCTTGCCAGCCGGCTTACCATCTCGTGCTGCGCATAAGCGCGCCCAAAACGATTGGCGAGAAACGCATCCAGCGCGATGTTTTCCTGCTTGACGAAGCCGGTCGCCGGCAAGGTGCCGTCGGCCAGCATGTCGAGCACGGCGCAGATGCCGGAGGCGGTGGTGATCTGGATTGCGCTGCGCACCTGGTTGCCGATGCGCTGCGAATAGATCTTGTTGGCGTAGGTTTCCTGCAGCAGGCGGCCATTGCGGCGGCCCGAGACGGTGACGAAGACGATGACCACATCCTGCAGCGTTGCCGGCAGGGCGCTCTCGAAGATATCCTTCAGCACGTCGCGGCGGTGGCGCAGGCCGAGGTCGTTGAGCAGCGCCTTCATGATCGCCGCGTGGCCGGGATAGCGGATGGTGCGGTAGTTCAGCGTGCGCACCTTGCCCTTCAGCGTCTCGGCCAGCGTGCCGAGCCCACCGGAGGTGTTGAAGGCCTCATAGGTGACGCCGTCGAGCGAGAACTCTTCGCGCTCCTCCAGCGGCGGCACTTCGATCAGCTCGCCCTCGACGATCGCCTCGCAGGGTTCGCAATATTCGTTGATGACGCCGTCGGTGCTCCATGTCAGATTGTAGTTCAGCGCATTGGACGGGTATTGCGGCAGCGCGCCGACGCGCATGCGAACGCTTTCCAGCGTGTCGAAGCGGCTGGCGAGATCATTGGCGACGATCGAGATGAAGCCCGGCGCAAGGCCGCATTGCGGAATGAACGCGCCCTTGCCCGAACGCGCCAGTTCCTTGACGCGGCGGGTGGAGATGACGTCCTCGG
Source organism: Mesorhizobium sp. L2C066B000 (assembly GCF_000502335.1). Lineage (NCBI taxonomy): Bacteria > Pseudomonadati > Pseudomonadota > Alphaproteobacteria > Hyphomicrobiales > Phyllobacteriaceae > Mesorhizobium > Mesorhizobium sp. L2C066B000. The sequence goes on along the minus strand of NZ_AYWZ01000048.1, from coordinate 987 downwards.
TCAAATCGAGATAGTGGACGCCGGTTGCGGCGGCCGCTTCGGCGATGCGTGTGGTCAAATGGAAGGGCGCGGCGCTCAGCACGGCGAAGGCGCCGGCAAGGGTGGCCTCGAGTGCGCCGGGAGTAGCGATGTCTAGCTCCAGCGACTCGACGCCGGTGGGGAGTTCGGCTGCTGCCAGCTGGGCGGCGGCGCGGTCGACGACAGTGACGTGGTAGTCGGCGGTGTCGGCGAGCATGCCTGCAATGGTCGAGCCGATCTTGCCGGCGCCGACGACGATGATTTTCTTCATGATCCGATCCCTCGTAAAAGCTCTTTGGCCCAGACCGCTGCAGGGTGGGCACCATGCTTCTGAGAATCGCAGCTTGCCTGGCGAAAGGAAGCGTGGAATTGTACGAAACGTACCCTGTCTTTGGCGATACGACGACAAGGTTCGTCGAAATGCTTAGTGAACCCGAACAAAGACTGCTTTCCCTGCTGCGTGCCAATGCCCGGGCGTCGACCGCCGAACTGGCGCGCCAGCTCGGCGTGTCGCGCACCACCGTGCAAAGCCGCATCGAGCGGCTGGAACAGCGCGGCATCATCACCGGCTATGGCGTGCGGATGGCGCCGGACTACGAGCAGGGGCTGGTGCGGGCGCATGTGCTGCTCACCGTCACGCCCAAGCTCGCCGACAAGGTGGTGCGGGCGCTGCAGGCGCTGCCGCCGGTGAGGACGCTGCATTCGGTGAGCGGCAATTTCGACATGACCGTCATCGTCGACGCGCCGTCGATCAGGGACCTGGATGCGTTGCTGGACGAGATCGGCGCGATGGACGGGGTCGAGCGGACGTCGTCGTCGATTATTTTGTCGACACGGATCGATCGGTAGGTGGAACGCATGAGCCGCTAATCTCCCCCGTGCGGGCATAGGCGCTAAGATAGGTGTTGCCCTGCGGAATCGGGTGTGATTCTACACTGCGATGACACACGAATCGCTTGTTGATGACGG
>NZ_AYWZ01000047.1:0-2022 GCF_000502335.1 Mesorhizobium sp. L2C066B000 | reverse complement strand
CTGCGATCAACTCTTCGCCGCCCAGAAGCTCAATCGTCTCGGCCCAGCCGTCATCAACAAGCGATTCGTGTGTCATCGCAGTGTCGAATCACACCCGATTCCGCAGGGCAATACCTATCTTAGCGCCTATGGCGTCGACGGTGGGATGGACTACAGCCTCCGGATTGATCTCTCGGAGTTTGGCCTTGTAGCCTAGTTTGGCGGTCAACCATGAGAGCCACGTAGGGGTCCGGCAAACAAAGGCCTGTGATCTTGAGCCGAAGCCAGGGCTTGTTGGCTCACTTGGCTTCGCCCAGTTCCAGCCTCAGCTTGTGCAGGAAGGTTTCGAGAGTGCCCTCGTCTTTCGGCCAATCCGTTGGCATAGACGGTCTTTAAGGCGGAGTCCTTGTAACGGACCGTGCGGCTACGAGCCGGCCTCGGCTACTTTGCGTCCGAATTGGCGTTATGCTAGTATCGAGGATTTATTAGCTAGGTGTGGGACATGGGCATTAACGATATTTCGACAGATCCATTGGCTGACCTCGAGGACGCTTGTGACCTTATGGATGGCAGTTGCGCCGGGCGCACTCACTTCATCCTCCACCAGACCGTGGACGGAAAGCTCACCTACGACACAGTGAAGCCTTGGATTGGAAAAAAGCGTAACAAGTCGCACGCGGTAATTCTCAAAACGGGAGAGGTGGTCCATTTGTGGCCATTCCAAGAGACGAACGTGTGGGCGACGAAGGCAGAGTCCGGCTTGAAGCCAAAGAACGGAAAGCTGCCTAAGTTCGACCTTAAGGGCAAGGCAATTAACATTGAAATAGACTACGAGGAGGGGGGCTCTCCGAACTCGGCGCAGTACACGAGCCTAGCGGCTTGTTATATTGGCGCTTGCCGTACGGTCGATCGAGTTCTCACGATCGTGCCACATATAGAAATCGATCGCGGGATTCCGGACGGCCACAGTGACCCGCAGAACTTCAATTACACGGGATTCTACGAGCGATTGAACGATCTGGGCGTGGACATGGATCGGGTTCCTCGGTTCGACCATGACCGATATTGGGCAAAGGAGTCGTACAAGGTCCCGTACGCGGATGATTGGTTTTCATGGCCACCGGTGCTGACCGGCGACCCGCATGCCAAACCCAAGGGGGTCGAGCGAGTGGCGAGCCCGCACGGCGATCAGCGCGAGTGGGCAGGGATGCTGTCGAAAGATGCCAGCTTTCACCTCGTTTCAACTGGCGCGATTGGGGTCAAAGAGTTCGATCGCCTCATTCGAAGACTTGAGCAGGAGAGGGAGATTCTTGCCGAGGAAACCGAGGAGCGGGATGAAAACTGAGACGACCACGCGCCACGATCTTCCAAACGTTGATCATTACTGGGGCAGCGGCATTCTGAGGCGAGCCAGTGCTCGAGAAGGGTTCGCCGTTCTGCGCGGGCAATCGGGTGTATTTTGGGAATCGGCACGAATGGCGGACGGGAGCTAGCATCTTGTGAGTCATCTAGGAATTGCTGAAACTCCGAGCGCAAAGATGCCACAGGTGGGCTGCTGATAGCTACGCCTGAAGGAGCGCACTTCAGACAGTCGCTTATCGATGTATGAAGTTAGGTCCTTGAGATAAACGCCTTTGGCACTCTTCTGGCTTCTTTCCTGCTCTGGCTAGCGGAAGCTCAATTTTTCCAGCGCTCACTGTACGAAAAAATTGGTGAGCGTCTGTTGTTCGGCAGCCATCGGCAAGCGCTCAGAGGCGCCGAAGGCGCGTTCGTCATGTTGCTCCCATCTGGGCGCCGTCGTCCGATTGCAAAGGAGCAAAGGGCGTGATCGCAAGCTAGTCGAGGCGCTCGGCAAGGCAGCTCCGCCGGTTGTGTGCGTCAAGTTTTGCAAAATGGGGCGGCCATGATGCTGGTCATGCGGCTTGGCGCAGAGCGAGCTTCTTGTGCTCGCGCAGGTCGTCCATGTTGATGTATCGGTTGGCCTCCATCAGTTTTCATTGGTTTCGACGGCCAACGCCCTGACCAGGCGCAGGCAGCTTTCGG
>NZ_AYWZ01000046.1:0-2891 GCF_000502335.1 Mesorhizobium sp. L2C066B000 | reverse complement strand
CCGCCCCCACCTGCGCCGTCTGGTGCGGGCGATCCGGATCAACTGGCCGAACATTCGAATCCTGCTCCGCGGCGATAGCCCTTACTGCAACCCGCAGGTCCTCGACTGGTGCCGCGCCAACGACGTCGACTTCATCTTTGGCCTCGCGCCCACCCCGACCCTGCGCAAGCATGTCGCGGATCTGGAGGCCAGCACGACCGCGCGCTTCGAAGCGTCGGCCAAGACAGGCAAGGTCCGCAGGTTCAAGAAGTTCGTTGACGGAGCCCGCGGCGCGGCCGGGCCGGCAGCACTCAGGCGACTATAACGGGCGCAGAGCCGACCCTGCGGCTTCCAGACATTGTCGTGTACAGCTTCAGACCCTCAAGCCGAGCCCGCATGGCCTCGCTTACCTTTTACGGGGCGGCGGTACGTCCAAGCCGGTTCAACAGTTAAGAATTTCGCAAAGACGATACCCCCGGATCCTCGAGCTTCCGCTGCCACTTCCCGCATGCGCCGAGGCGGTCAATGACCCGCCCTTCACAAGGTTATCCGGCAAGCATCTAGGTGCGAGAGATAATGTTGCCGGAAGCATCTTTCATGGCTTCTACACCTGCCTGAACGCCAGAACCGCGTTCGTGCCGCCAAAGGCGAAGGAGTTGCTCAGTGCCACGCGCACCTTGCGCTCGCGTGCCACATTGGGCGTGACGTCGAGATCGCAATCGGGGTCCAGCTCACGATAATTGGCAGTCGGCGGCACGACGCTCTCGCGGATAGCCATCACGCAGGCGATCAACTCGAGCGCGCCGGACGCGCCGAGGCAATGCGCGTGCATGGACTTGGTAGAAGAAATGGACATTGAGAAGGCGTGCTGACCGAAGACGCGCTTGATCGCCGCCGTCTCGATCTGGTCGTTGGCCTTGGTGCCGGTGCCGTGCGCGTTGAGATAGTCGACATCCTCGGCGTCCAGCCTGGCATCGGCAAGGCAGGCCCGCATTGCTGCCTCCGGCCCCTCGACAGTCGGCGCGACGATGCCGGACGCATCGGCGGAAAGGCCGACACCGGCGATTTCGGCAAGGATGGTGGCGCCCCGAGCCAGGGCATGCTCGTAGCTTTCCAGCACCGCCATGCCGGCGCCTTCACCAAGCGACAGCCCCTGGCGATCGGCCGAGAATGGCCGGCAAGTATCGGGCGAAAGCACGCGGATCGCTTCCCATGCCTTCAGCACACCCCATATGAGCGGCGCTTCACTGCCGCCGGCAAGCATCACGTCGGCCCGGCCGAGCCTGATCTGGTCCACCGCGCAGGCAATCGCATGGTTTGCCGAGGAACAGGCGGACGTGACGCCGAAGACCGGCCCGCGCAGGCCGAGACTCATGCTGACCTGGCCGGCAGCGGCACCCGGCATCGCCTTGGGTACAGTCAAGAGAGCGGCACGCTTACCGCCCAGAAGGATGGCGCGGTAGGTTTGCTCGATCGCATCCCACCCGCAGCCGCCAACGCCCACCGTCGCACCGAAGCGATAGCTATTTCCGTCTTTGGAGGAAAGTCCGGCCTGACGCATGGCTTCGCGCGCCGCAAGCACAGCGAGCAGGCTGAAGCGGTCCATGGAGATGAGTTGCTTGCTGTCGATGTCATGCTCCGGCAGGGCCTTGATCTCGGCACCGATCCTGACCCTCAATTCATGGAACTCGGAGTTGACGATTGGGCCGATGGCGGAGCGGCCTTCTCGCATCTCTGTCCAAATGGCGGCGGCGTTGGTTCCAAGCCCGCAAATCCCGCCAATCCCAGTAATCACGACGCGCCTGTCCATTCACACCCCCGTAGGGAGCAAGCTGCGCACGGCTTCCACCATGCCCCCAACATTCTGGAGATCCGACCATGCCTCGGCCGTATTCATCTCGATCTCGATGCCGTAGGCCTGCTCCAGGTCCCAGAGAACGTCCGCCAATCCCAGTGAATCGATACCGAGCGAAGTCAGTCCCGTGGCAGCCGTTATTTCGCCGCCCGTGGCAGGCGCTATGCCGCCCTCCGACGCGGCGCGCTTCTTGATCATTGCGATTATTTCGTTGGCGAGTTGATCTGCCATCTTGTTCCTTTCCAGCTTGCGTTTTCGGCGTCGTTCAAAACCCGAGTCGCGTCGCGTTGCCAAAATTGCCCCTCATAGAGCCTGTGCGCCGACCAAGCCCAATGCCCATAGGAACCGGACGAGTTCCGGCTTCTGCGGCGTCAGCCCGATGACGAAGAAAAGTCGCCGGCCTCCCGCTTTTGCGCCAGCACATCAAGAATCTGCGTGTAAATGGATAGGAACCGTCGTCAAACGTCAGCTAAACGCTGCGACGGTGGGTGCTGTCAGCGTATTCACTCGGCACCTCATATGTAATCGAGATGTTTCATTGCTCCGGACCAGTTGCGATCAACTATGTACCGGTCGCCATTCGTCGGAGAGTTCGACATGATTTGGAGCGCTGCCTCTCATTCCCAGTACAATCTCCACCGCACGCGACAGATTTCCTCTTTCGGGCTCTTCTCAAGGGACTCGCCACGCGATAGAGGCAGTGATCGGCGCACGTGAGGTCCTGCCAGGTCCATGCGACATTCCGGAAAATTGGTAAAATCGTTTGTTTCAATCAAATTCATCCACGCTATGGATAGCTAAGACATGCGTTTCAAAGGGCTCGATCTGAATCTTCTCGTCGTTCTCGACGCGCTGCTTAGCGAGCGCGGCCTCACGGCGGCGGGACGCAGCATCAACCTAACCATTCATGGGGGTTGGTGGATGTGGCGCAAGCCCGTTGAAATGACGTAGGATTTGGTTGCTTAAGCCGATCCGAAATTTCCCGGAGACCACCCCCACCATGAACGATCTTGCGCTGCCGCTGAGCGGTTTGTCATCAGTCGGCGGCTAGTCCGTC
>NZ_AYWZ01000045.1:0-5443 GCF_000502335.1 Mesorhizobium sp. L2C066B000 | reverse complement strand
TGACAGTGAGCTATGCTGGAGATTGGGGTGACGAGGCTGATCAAGCCTTCCAACAGTACCAGCCTGATCAATTACAGCGAGAGCTACCGGTCCGGAGATCGCATCAGCGCCTCTGTCGTCAAGAGAGCTGTTCTGCTTGACCCCAGCCATGGAGCTCAACGCCCCGCGTCGGAGCGCTCCCTGCTTCTGAAGGAAGCCATTAGGTCCGCTCGGGCTTGATCGGAGGCTTGGCTGATGGACGTCGTGGTTGCTTCGCTCAGTTGCCGCCCCATGGCGCGGCTTTGCGGATTATCAGTCCTCTGCCTCTTCGCCGGTCTCAACAGCGCTGTGTAATGTTCATTGTTTATGATGACGCCCCCGCTGTTCACGAGGTTGCTCCTGTCAAGTGTACTCGTCAGTCCGTCCTGGGCCTCACGCTTCTTGCCCAAGTGCCGTTCAAACGGCGCTGGCGCGACTTGTTGAGCTCGAGAGATGGGTCCCTGCTCTCCTGCGTGGCCATGAGCTTGTGCCGCGGTCTGCGCAGCGGCGTCCCCAATGGCACGAGCCTCCATGCCGACTGCGTCTTCTGGACGAGCAGCAAGGGCAATTTCGCGCCCGAGTGCGAACTTCCGGACATGAGTTAGTGCACTGATGTCAGCGGTTTTCATATAGCGCTTGGCATCTTCATCCAGCGACCGCTCGTGAAGCCGATCCGCAATCCCCGGCTTTTTGTTTTCAACCAGGCATTGACTGAAACGTCTAAGAGCAGACCCATAGACCTCAACGGTACGGGGTTTCGGCCCGGTCGGCGCTGCCTCGTACGCTTTGATGAGAGCCGCTGTGTACTCTCTGATGAGCACGGCGTCGGCAGGGTGGGGATTCAGGGCAGGGCGGCCCACCACTGGCGCTCCGCCCGCCCACGTCTTGAGACGACCCAGTGACCCAGCCACGGCCGAGGGGCCGCCACCCCAGATCTCGTACTCCTTGCGATCCCGATCCAGCGACGAATCGTGAAGCCGATCCGCAAACCCCGGCTTGTTATTTTCAACGAGCCAATGACCAAAGCCGAAAAGAATATCTACATGGCGCTTGACCGTGATCTCCCCGACCTTACCGGCATAGAGTGCTGACCTCAGCCCTTCGACAAGGGTCGCATCGTTGGAATAAAGAGGACCCTTGTCGGGACCGGAGACCACTTTTGGGCGATCTGGCTGCACCGCCGCCGGCACAGAACGAGCATGGTCACGCAACTCGGACGGTGCGGGGGGATTCAGATCAACCACTGACGAATCCGGCGCATNGGGGCCTGCATCAGCACGCGAGCGCCTGAATTGCCGATCTCGCTCAGCTGCGGCTCAGTGGCAACGTCCTGCAGACGACTGTTCGGGGTCCTTTGCCTCTTCGCTGGTCTCAACTCCGCTGTATCATGCTCACGGTTGATGAGGACCTCCTCGCTTGGTAGCTGGTTGCTCCTGTCCTGTGCAGCGATCCGCTCGTCCGGCGCGCGCTGGTCGCCGTCGCGCCAGCTCAGGGGACGAAAGGACCCTGCGGGATCCGAGGCTTGGTGATGGGGCCCAGTTGGCACGAAAGACGATGCCAGAACAGCGTCGTCTTCATTAGCTNGGGATCCGAGGCTTGGTGATGGGGCCCAGTTGGCACGAAAGACGATGCCAGAACAGCGTCGTCTTCATTAGCTTTCCCAGGGAGCTCGCGCCCGAGTTCGGACTTCCGGAGATGAGCTAGTGCACTGATCCCACCGGAGTTGTTATAGCGCTTGGCATCTTCATCCAGCGACCCCTCGTGAAGCCGAGCCGCAATCCCCGGCTTTTTGTTTTCAACCAGGTATTCACTGAAACGTCTAGGAGCAGATCCATAGGTCTGAATGGTAGCGGGATTCGGCCCGGTCGGCGCTGCCTTGTACTCTTTGATGGGAGCCGCTGTGTAACCTCTGATGAGCGCGGCGTCGGCAGGGTCGGGATTATTCAGGACAGCGGCGCGGTCCAGCACTGGCGCTCCGCCCGCCCACGTCTTGAGATGACCCACTGCTCTAGCCACGTCCGAGGAGCCACTCTTGCTCTCGTACTCCTTGAGATCCGGATCCAGCGACTCCTCGTGAAGCCGAGCAGCAAATCCCGGCCTGTTATTATCAAAGAGCCAACGACCAAAGCCGAGAAGAGAATTTACATGGCGCTTGACCGTACTCTCCAATGCTGACCTCAGCCCTTCGACAATGGTCGCATCGTTGGAATAGAGAGGACCCTTGTCGCGACCGGAGACCCCTATTGGAGGATCTGGCTGCACCGCCGGCGGCACAGAACGAGCATGGTCACGCAACTCAAACGGTGCGGGGGGATTCAGATCAACCACTGACGAATCCGGCGCATCATGATGGCGCGCCGTTGAGTGACCCGGCTGCAGCACCGAGGCACCCAGCATCGACCCACTGCCTCCGGCGTAGGGCGCCGCGGCGTGTTCTTGTCCGCTCCCTTGCACCATGAGTTGCGCCTCCCATGGCGATGGTAGAAGGTCCGCGTGCGGAATCGAGTCGAAATATCCCGACAAATCAGCGTCGACCATCTGCTTTTGCGACCGAGCCAGCGTTTCGGCCACCGCGGCCTCGCCAACCGCGGAGGGCGTCTCCTCAGCCCCGGCGAACGCTGGCCCGGCAGGCGCCGCCGGCACAGAACGAGCATGGTCACGCAACTCGAACGGTGCGGGGGGATTCAGATCAACCACTGACGAATCGCGCGCCGTTGAGTGACCCGGCTGCAGCACCGAGGCACCCAGCATCGACCCACTGCCTCCGGCGTAGGGCGCCGCGGCGTGTTCTTGTCCGCTCCCTTGCNCCGGCTGCAGCACCGAGGCACCCAGCATCGACCCACTGCCTCCGGCGTAGGGCGCCGCGGCGTGTTCTTGTCCGCTCCCTTGCGTCATGAGTTGCGCCTCCCATGGCGATCGTAGAAGGTCCGCGTGCGGAATCGAGTCGAAATATCCCGACAAATCAGCGTCGACCTTCTGCTTTTGCAACCGAGCCCACCTTTCGGCCAACGCGGCCTCGCCAACCGCGGAGGGCGTCTCCCCAGCCCTGGCGAACGCTGGCCCGGCAGGCGCCGCCGGCACAGAACGAGCAGGGTCACGCAACTCGGACGGTGCGGGGGGATTCAGATCAACCACTGACGAATCCGGCGCATGATGATGGCGCGCCGTTGAGTGANATCGACCCACTGCCTCCGGCGTAGGGCGCCGCGGCGTGTTCTTGTCCGCTCCCTTGCACCATGAGTTGCGCCTCCCATGGCGATGTATCCACTTGAGGGCCGGGATCATGCACTGGTTCGTCCATTTGCTTTTGCAACCGAGCCCACCTTTCGGCCACCGCGGCCTCGCCAACCGCGGAGGGCGTCTCCTCAGCCCTGGCGAACGCTGGCCCGGCAGGCGCCGCCGGCACAGAACGAGCATGGTCACGCAACTCGAACGGTGCGAGGGGATTCAGATCAACCACTGACGAATCCGGCGCATCATGATGGCGCGCCGTTGAGTGACCCGGCTGCAGCACCGAGGCACCCAGCATCGACCCACTGCCTCCGGTATGCGGTGCCAGGTGCTCGTCCCCCAGCATCATGGGCTGCGCNCTGCGCAGCGGCGTCCCCAATGGCACGAGCCTCCATGCCGACTGCGTCTTCCGGACGAGCAGCAAGGGCAATTTCGCGCCCGAGTGCGGCGTACGGCGGGAACTTCCGGAGATGAGCTAGTGCACTGATCCACCGGTTACCACTGGAGTCCAAATAACGCCTGGCATCTTCATCCAGCGACCCCTCGTAAAGCCGAGCCGCAATCCCCGGCCTGCTGTTTTCATGCAGGTATTGACTGAAACGTCTAAGAGTAGCCGCATAGTCCTGAGTGGTTTTGGGATTCGGCCCGGTCGCAGGCTCTGCCTCGTACTTTTTGATGAGAGCCGCTTTGTAATCTCTGATGAGCTCGGCGTCGACAGGGTCGGGATTCAGGGCAGCGCGGCCCACCATTGGCGCTCCGCCCGCCGACTCTTTGAGACGACCCAGTGCTCTAGCCACGTTCGAGGAGCCACTCTCGCGCTGGTACTCCTTGAGATCCTGATCCAGCAACGGATCGTCAAGCCGAGCAGCAAATCCCGGCTTGTTATTATCAAAGAGCCAACGACCAAAGCCGAGAAGAGAATTTACATGGTCCGTGACCGTGCGCTCCCCGACCTTACCGGCATAGAGTGCTGACCGCAGCCCTTCGACAACGGTCGCATCGTTGGAATAAAGAGGACGCTTGTCGCGACCGGAGACCACTACTGGAGGATCTGGCTGCACCGCCGCCGGCATAGAACGAGCATGGTCACGCAACTCGAACGGTGCGGGGGGATTCAGATCAACCACTGACGAATCCGGCGCATGATGATGGCGTGTTTCCCCGGGAACAACGTCCCGTACGAACACCGAGTCTGGGTTGCCTTGGTCCGGCGCGACTGGAGCCAGGGCTCTGTCGTGCAACGCTCGCGCTGACTGGCCGAGCCGCTTGATCCGCTGGTGAAACGTCCCAACGGGGCTTTCCTTAACCGCGTCTCGCGCCTGTCGGTCCATGAGTTCAAAGTTCGTGAGATAATTTGCCGTTCCAGATGTATCGTCACCCATGAGTCGGGTTTGTAGTGCCTGCCGATTGACGACGAGGTTGTTGAGGTTCAGGTCTGGCAGGTCTGGCAGGTCTGGCTGCCATCTTTGCAATCGCCCAACCAGCGCCCGCGTGCCGTCCACCACGTAGACTCCGCAATCCCACTCGTTGCTCTGCTGGGCGATGCGGGGTAAGTCCACGCGGGTCTCCAGGCTGGCGCCCAGCCTTTCTGCGAGGTGTTTTGCAAGCTTGTCATGCCATCCGCTGACGGAGTCATAATGATAGGCAACCGGCCGTTCCCGGTCGCTGCGATCAACGAACAGCAGCGACCAATGTTTGCCGCGCTCCGCAAGAGTCTTACCGCCATCGCTCACTGGCACGAACAGGAAGTCGGCTGTGTCGTTACCGTTCTGATTATGGACGATGCGCTGGAATGCGCTTAGCTTGTCGCTCTCGGAGCCCAAGCGCAGATGATAATTGGCTACGAGGGGATCCACGAACCGCGTCCGGGCGGCGAGTTCTGGATTGTTCCCCTGCAACTCCTGCTCCAGGAGCTGGTAATCCCTGTGGATATGTTCGTCGCCTAGCAATTGCAATGCGCCGAGCACCCGCCCGCTGGGGTCGCCGAAAACACCAAAAAACCCTTCGACCGCGGGGGACATCCCCTCAGGAAAGAGCTCTGGCGAGGCGGAATTCCCCGCCCGCAAGCTGGGCGGAGCGAATTCCGGTGGCCTCAGTGGCACCTCCTCGCTTGGTACCAGGTTGCTCCTGTCCTGTGCAGCGATCCGCTCGTCCGGCGCGCGCTGGTCGCCGTCGCGCCAGATCAGGGGACGAA
>NZ_AYWZ01000044.1:0-6574 GCF_000502335.1 Mesorhizobium sp. L2C066B000 | reverse complement strand
GACATCGATACTTCGATCGTACACCTCTTCTCCACGCACACGGCTCGCGAGCAAAAGCCGTTCTCTGGATAGCACGTTGCGGGGGTTCTCCAGAAATGCGATCAAGAGATTGAACTCACATGCGGTAAGCTTGACCTCGCCACGCTCCGCACAGATCAGTCGCCGCTGCTTCACGCTGAGCTTCCAGGCCCCAAAGCGAAATGAGCGCTGCTCTCTGGTTCGCGGACTAGAAATGCGCTGGCGTAGCGCTACTCGAATGCGGGCCAAGAATTCGCGCATCCCGAAAGGCTTGGGAATGAAATCGGTTGCGCCGAGCTCCAGTGCAACCACTTTTTCCGCCTCATCAAGCCGGTCGCCGCTGATCACTATGATAGGAACATCCGATTTTGTCGCCAGATTGCGGACGATCGCAAGTCCATCCTCCCGGCCTAGGTTAAGGTCAACAACCACGAGATCGACTGGCTCACGTGAAAGAACATAGTCAAACTGCTTGCTATCGTGGACTGCGGTTACCTTCAGGGCATGCATCGGCGATGAGGCGCCGCATTGCGGCATCATCGTCAATGACAAGAACATGTTTCAACGGCACACCTCGTTTTGGGGGTTGCGCCCCGATCAGGGTTGCATTACCTGAATCTGCAAGCAAAAGGCATGTATTAGTGATGACATTACTTGAAATTGAACAACTGGTTCTCAAAACCCTCAACGCTCTAGTTGCGGAAAAAGTAGAGGTGTCGATGACAACCAGAATGCGGGATCTCGGCCTCGACAGCCTCGACTATAACGAGCTTGCTACGGCGATCGAGAGCCGACTTGGCTGGTTTGTCGACGATTACAAGCTCTGGCAATACGAGTCCGTAAGGCATGTCGCCGACGCCGTCGCCAGTCAGGAGTTGCGCACCGCGGAACCACCAGCAGTGCGACAAGTGCTGGAGTAGTGCTGTAGGCACAGGTTACGGTGAGGGCAGCTTGGGCGGCGGTAGCTATTGCCATTGCTCCGCTGTGGTTTCTATTCGTGACTGGTGTGTTTGAGAACTGTTGGGTCAGCCCGGTCCATGTCGCAGTGCCGATGCCCCCTTGGTGGCGTTGCCCGCAATTGCGATCGCTGCGCCCACGGCACCAATGCTGACGGTCGTTGTCAGGCCACCCGTTGAATTGTTGTCAGAGGCAACAGTGCCCACCACACCATCCCAATTGGTGGTCGTATAGACCGACATGTAGTCACGGAACACGCTCTCACTATACGTGGTCACGATCGTTGCCGTCGTACCGGTTGGCACGAGGGCCGACCACACTGACAGATAGACCACACCAGAATTGAAGATGCTTTCCACCTGAGCGAGAAGGGTGGCAGCCACACCCCCAATCGTCATACTGTTGACGGTCACTGCACTTCGGTGTCAGTGGTCTCAGTTGTCACGATGACACGACGATTAGCGTGTGGCGCGACAAGAAGCGGAATGCTGGTGTGGGTGTAAACGGTCGTTGGCAGTCGAGTCTTCGTGAGTGCCATTGAAGACCAGATCTATCGGGAACATTTTCTCCCAGACGCCCGAGCTGCGCACATAGACCTGTCGAGCCTTGGTCCAGAGGCTTGAGATTTTCACCCATACGGCGCTAGCCGCCCCCCAGACCCCGGAGGCTTTGACGTAAAGGGCCATTACGGCTGCACCCAGAAATCACCGTCCACGCCGCCAGAAGGGGCAGCGGCCGAGATCGTGACGCTGCGATTTGCCATCGTGCCGACGCCGAGAAGCGCCTTGGTCTGGGCAATGGACTGCGGTCGACGATAATTGTCCCCGGTGCCGTCACTCGACACGCGACCGACGAAGCTCGTCACAGCGTCGGCACCTGTGGCGTAGGTCGAGCGGTACAAACGCGTCGTGATATCACCAGCGCCATCGCGCTGAGGCGATGAACATGTATGGCGAGAGCAGAACGTTTGGGGCGGGACGAAGAGGTTGCGGAGGGCTGACAAGGTCGAGACGAAGCGTTGCAGGCCTCCCGGCGATCGGACCTCTGCATCATCCGCTCCCGTTTTCGCGGCGGCACATGGGAATTCTCCGCTCCGTTGTTCAACCCCTTGTGCGACCGGTGCTTGACGTCCGGCATCACCTGTCGCTTTGCCGCTCCATACGAGCGCAGCTAGTCGGTGATCATGCGCTTCGGCGCGAGCCCCTGCTTCTTCAACGGCCGCGTCAGCAAGCGCTTGGCGGCCTTGGTGTTGCGGCGGTTTTGCACGATTTCGTCCAGCACATATCCATCCTGGTCGACGGCGCGCCACAACCAAAGCTTTTTGCCGGGCGATGGTGACGACCACTTCGTTCAGGTACCAGACATCATTCCGGCACGGCGGCTTGCGGCGCAAGCAGCGAGCGCAGTCCAGCCCGAACTTAGATGCCCCACCGGCGACTTGTCTCATACGAAACCACGATGCCGCGTTCCAGCAGCATTTCCTCAACAGGCGCAGGCTCAGCGGAAACCGGAAATAAAGCCAGAGCGCGTGGGCGATAATAGGCGGCGGAAATCGGGGGGCGTGTAGCTGACGGCGGGCGTATTCATGCCCCCCGGCGTCCATGTCGCAAATCTTGACGATTGCTTTGTGTGTCAAGCCCGCCGCAGGTCTCAACGCGTTCATATGCAGACATTGTGAAAATCGCCCTATTCCGCCTTTTTTTACCGCCCCTTAAGTCCCCCGCTCGCATGCTTGTCGATGCATTGAACTCATAGCCATCGGCCAAGAATTTTGGAAAATATGTTTCCGCTCGCAGCAGAAAACGTGAGAGTCGCTGTAGGCCTAACGTCAAGGGGAGAGAGCGGTTTGATTGGACGAAATGGGTACCGGAGTACCGAGTCATGAAGCCACGAGGTAATCTGGTCCGACTGAAGCAATTTCAGGTGAATGAGAAGCGACGACAGTTGCACCAGCTAGACATCATGATTGCCGATTTCGAACGCATGGCGCGAGAACTGGAGTTCCAGATAAACGCCGAGGAAACGAAGGGCGGCATCTCCGATGTCAATCATTTCGCTTATCCGACGTTCGCCAAGGCCGCTCGCCTACGTCGTGACAACGTCAAGAATTCGCAATCGGACCTTCTGCGGCAGAGAACCGCAGCCGAGCCATGCCTCGCCGAGGCTGAAGCAGAGCTCTCCAAGGCGCAATTGCTAGAATCGCGCAGCGGCAGAGGCCACGACCTCGAACCCGGCAACCGAAGCGCCATGATCGGCTGAGCCGGACGGCTTCAGCGCGCCTCAATTCGCGACACCGACTGGCCGTTGGCGCGCGAGAGGCGTGCGGGCACTGTAAGATATCAGCGTCTTGATGCAGCGATAGCTGGTCGGGACGGCTGTCATGCTGCGGCGACATACGCGATTTTGTCCAGATTTGCATAGCGGCGTTACGCAGGTATGGGGGAAAGTGGAATTGGTTGGCAATCGAATCATCGGTGGAGACGAACCGCTGCCGGCGGACCGGCGCCTGGCGGCAACGCCTGGCGCTTTCGGCGGCTGCGGTAACGGCAAAGCAGGCTGGCCGCGTCGAGGATGAAGCGGCCCCTGCGTGATGCCGTTCTGCTCACGGCCGGGAGACGGGGTCGGCCCCGCCGGCCGGATGCTGCTCGCTTGGCGCGGCACCGTAAAGTCAACCGACAGCTTATGAAGATGTGCTTACATTGGGCCATGTCAGAAGTTGCTCGTGGTCCGCTCTATGGTCGCCAGCGCTTTCCCCCGAGATCATTGCGCACGCGGTATGGCCTACTTTCGCTTTCCGCTCAGCCTGCGCATGGTTGAGGACATGCTGGCGGCCCGCGGCATCATCGTCACGCATCAGACTGTTCGAAGCTGCGCGGAGAAATTCGGACGGCATTTCGCCCAGGAGATCAATATCAGCCGGCTGCCCGGGCGACAAATGGCATCTCGACGAATGTGTCGTGGCTATCAGTGGCAAGAAGCAGTGGCTCTGGCGTGCCGTCGATCAGGACGGCTTCGTCCTCGAAGTGCTGGTACAAAGCCGCCGAAATGCCAAGGCGGCAAAGCGTCTGATGCGCAAGTTGCTGAAAGCTCAAGGGCGGACACCACGGATCATGATCACCGACAAGCTCCGATCCTATGATGCCGCCATGCGCGACCTCTTGCCCGGCGTCGAACACCGGTCGCACACAGGCCTGAATAATCGAGCGGAAAATTCGCACCAGCCGACCCGACGACGCGAAAGGATCATGAAACGCTTCAAGTCGGCACGCCAGCTTCAGCGGTTCGTTTCCATCCATGATCCGATTGCCGACCTGCTCACTTTCCCTGCAATGCGCTGTCATCGGCTCAACATCGAGACCTGCGTAACGCCCCCATGCAAATCTGGAACAAAATCGCGTGTGTCGCCACAGCGTGACAGCCGTCCCGGCCAGCTATCGCGTGCATCAAGCCGCTGAAACTTACAGTGCCGGGCGCGCTGCTACCTGAATTTCCTTACCCGCTCAATCAATGTGACAGCACCGATTCTTCTCAACCGCGGCATGCCCTAAATCGTCACTTGCGTTCCGATCTCGACCACACGTCCGGTCGGGATCTGGAAATACTCCGTCGCATCGGCCGCCGAGCGAGCGAGCCCGA
This sequence comes from Mesorhizobium sp. L2C066B000, assembly GCF_000502335.1. Taxonomy (NCBI): domain Bacteria; kingdom Pseudomonadati; phylum Pseudomonadota; class Alphaproteobacteria; order Hyphomicrobiales; family Phyllobacteriaceae; genus Mesorhizobium; species Mesorhizobium sp. L2C066B000. The sequence continues at coordinate 1,963 of NZ_AYWZ01000044.1, read as the reverse complement.
TGAACAGCTTGTCCTGCCACACCGGCATGCCGGAATTGGGCGATGCCTTGAGCGAGCGCCGCGACAAGAAGAACGACGTCGTCATGATGTCGAACTTCCAGCCCTGCTTGCGGCAGATCGCCAGCGCGCGCGGAATGTTGGNCAGATTGCCGGCGAGGAAATCGAGCGGGATTTCGTTGCGCCGGGTCTTGTCGAACAGATAGCGGCTGCCGCGCACCCAGGTCCACATCGCCAGAACGATGGTGAAGGCCACCGCAAGCGACGCCCAGCCGCCCTCGAACACCTTCACGATGTTGGAGGCGAAGAAGCCGATGTCGATGAAGCCGAACAGCGCCGTCATGGCGACCGCCACCCACAGCCGCCATTTCCAGATGCGGGTCATGACGACGAACAGCAGCACCGTCGTCACCAACATGTTGCCGGTCACCGAGATGCCATAGGCGGAGGCGAGCTTGCTCGATTCGCCGAAACCGACGACCAGCAACATCACCGCCAACGCCAGCAAAACATTGACGCGCGGCATGTAGATCTGGCCCGACTGCCGTTCCGACGTGTGCAGGATTTCGAGCCGCGGCAGCATATTGAGCTGCACCGCCTGCCGGGTCAGCGAGAAGGCGCCGGAGATCACCGCCTGGCTGGCGATAACCGTCGCGGCAGTGGCCAGCACCACCATCGGGATCAGCGTCCAGCCTTCGTTCATCTCGAAGAATGGGTGGCCGACGTGACCGTTCTTCGCCAGCACGAAAGCGCCCTGCCCGGCATAGTTTAGCAGCAGGCAGGGAAACACGATGGCCAGCCAGGCGAGCACGATGGGCTTGCGGCCGAAATGGCCGAGATCGGCATAAAGCGCTTCGGCACCGGTGACGGCGAGGAAGATGGCGCCGATGGTGACGAAGGCGACATCGGGCGAATTGATCAGGAAGGCGACGATGTAGTGCGGGCTGACCGCCCACAGGATTTCGGGATCGGCGATGATGTGGTTCAAGCCCGAAAGACCGATAGCCAGGAACCAGACCGCCGTGATCGGCCCGAAGATCAGCGCCACACCGCCGGTCCCGAAGCGCTGCACCGAAAACAGGATCGCAAGGATGACCAGTGTCAGCGGCACGACGTAGGGCTGGAAGGTCGGGGTAACGACATTCATGCCTTCAACCGCCGAAAGCACCGAGATTGCCGGCGTGATGACGGCGTCACCGAAGAACAATGACGCGCCGACAATACCGATGGCCAGGATGATCGCCGAGCGGGTCGGGAAACTGCCGCGCGCCAGTGCCATCAGCGACAGCACGCCGCCCTCGCCTCGGTTGTCGGCTCTGAGCACAAACATGATGTATTTGATGGTGACGATAATCGTCAACGACCAGATGATCAGCGACAGCACGCCCAGAATATCGCCGCGCTCGGCGATTTCGCCGCCGGAGGACGCAACAAGCGCTTCCCGGAAGGCGTAGATCGGGCTGGTGCCGATGTCGCCATAGACCACACCGAGCGCGCCCAGCATCAGAACTTTGGTGCTGTGCTGTTCGATTTCGGGATGGCTCGATTGTTCGACGGGTTCTGCCTCAATACCAGCATTGGTAAGGGCCATGGACGACACTCCGATAAGCGCGCGGTGCTCTACGCTTGCTGCGATGCAATATCAAGTGCCGTGACGGTAGGGCTACCATGTTCCCAGCGCAGGGCTTGCCCCGCAATGACCGGTGCGTGGCGTCAAAGGCTGCCGGAAACCTCAGATCGCCACCTGCGTGCCGATCTCGACCACACGTCCGGTCGGGATCTGGAAATACTCCGTCGCATCGGCCGCCGAGCGGGCGAGCCCGATGAACAGCTTGTCCTGCCACACCGGCATGCCGGAATTGGGCGATGCCTTGAGCGAGCGCCGCGACAGGAAGAACGACGTCGTCATGATGTCGAACTTCCAGCCCTGCTTGCGGCAGATCGCCAGCGCGCGCGGAATGTTGGG
>NZ_AYWZ01000043.1:0-9538 GCF_000502335.1 Mesorhizobium sp. L2C066B000 | reverse complement strand
AGGCGACGGCCGTTCCGGCCGCGCCGGGGCAGGGCGCATGAGCGCCAAACGCTTCGCCCGCGCCAGTCAGGCCGGCGGCCCCGCCAAGGCGCGCGACGCGCTGACCAAGGCCTATCTCAGGGTGTTCTCCGGCGAGGACGGCGAAATGGTGCTGGCCGACCTCGCGGCAACCGTCGGCTACTACCGCCGCCCGTCCTATGGCGAGTGGATGGCCAGGACGAGGACGCCCAACGGCTTCGAACTGCACAGCGCGCTCAGCAACGCGCGGGCAGAAGTCGTGCAGCACATAATGGGGTTTCTGACGCTGGACGAGACGCAGCTGGCTGCGCTGGAGAAGGCGGCACGGGCGGAAGGGTAGGCGGCATCCGCAAAGCTGCCAATCTCCCCCCGTGTGGGGGAGATGTCCGGCAGGACAGAGGGGGGGCGCTGTCCCGCTAGCGTTTGCCGTGATTGCAGCTGCTCCAGGCAATATTTCGGGATATGCCTCCGGACCTGGCCACAAATGCACATGTCGCAGACGGCATGCCGATCCCCTCGGCTGGCCGTTTCTGGCCTTTAGATCCGGCCGGGATCATTCTTTTTCATCCCTTCCTCGACCATTGCTCGTTTCGCACCGCTACCTCAACCAATCACGCCGCATGGCTGGAAGATCACCGTCGCCAGTCGAATGGCGGCAATGCCTTCGCATTGCTTGGTGGTGCGCTCAATCATTCTGTTAGCCGCGTATGGGCTGGGTACTGGCAAAGAGCGGAATAGTATTGCAGAAGAGGCGATTGTTGAGATTCTGCTGAATGTGCCCGCGTGAATAGCAAAATTGGCCGGCATCCCCGTCTACCTTGGCAGGCAGATGACCCACAGCTCATTCTTTCGCACTGTCGATGGAGCGAGTTGAAGGGAACCTATAAAAAATCGGCAAAGGAGGCGGCTAGAGGGACAGAGATATACGAGCGCGCCAAGAAGCAGTTTGACGAAAGCGCCGCCGCTGATTTGGTCGACCAATGCGTGCGTCAGACTGTGGTTGAGCAGATAATTGATCTTGTTCTCGCCAAGAAGAAACCCGCTCGGATAGTGATTCCTCACCCGGAATATGATCCTCACGATATGGACGAAGGAGGAAATGCCCTTCGCCCGACAAATGCGCTTCCATTTGCCTACGCCGCATATCTCGCCCAAGAAATGGACTGCCCCATCGATGACCAGATCATCGAAACGGCGCGTCCGGGTCGCACGAAATTGAAGCGGTTCCCACGGTTTTTGTGGCAACCAGCCTTCGCGGGAGAGGTGCGACAAGATTGCACCTATGTCCTGGCCGACGACAATTGTACCCTTGGCGGCACGTTGGCGACGCTGCGGAACTACATCCTTTCGAAGGGTGGAACCATCGCGGCAGTTACAGCTTTATCAACCAATGACGGCCTACACTGTCGTTTTCCCATTGCTGGGAATACGGTTGATGTGCTTAAGTCGACTTATTCTGTGGACATTTCGTCCCTCTGGATAGAGGAAATTGGCCATGACATTCGGTGTCTTACAGAGAGTGAAGGAACATTTCTGGCCGACTGGCCAAAAAGAAACCCAAGCTCCGATGGGGCCAGCCCATTTCAACGACTCAGAGATCGCCTCGCTGCGGCAGCAGCTAAAGGCGAATAGCGATTCTGCGCTTAAAATCCGCGCCGCGCGTGGCCACAAGGTTAACCCCCGAATCTTAGCGGCACGCAAAGCGGGCGCTAACGTCTAAACTCGTCTCTCGACGCGCTCTGTCTCCTTGGCCTTCCGCTTTCGCCGCACCTTCGCGGTATTGACGCACTGCCTGATCCGCTCGACTAGCGACGGCTCCCAGCCCCTCAGTTGAACAATGCGCTGGGCCGTCTCCTTGCTGCCTTCCGCCTCGCACTTCAGGATTATCCGTAAAGCTCGCCTTTCCGGAAGCGGCAGGGCTGCCGCCGCAATGGCGCGACCTCCGCGCGATTCGCCACAAGCGTGTTTATCGCGTGTTCGTATCGGGTCGAGCGAACGATGGGGGCAGCTCTTGGCATTCCCGGATTTTATGTGAAGCCACCAGGTAGCGGCAGTCGGAATGTTGGTGCGTTTGCTACATAAGACCGCAATTTCGCGGATTGAGCTTCGGCAACGCCAGCTTTTCAGATGGTGGCGCCGCCCCTCATCCGCCCTTCGGGCACCTTCTCCCCGTGAACGGGGAGAAGGTGGAGCCATTCCTCAATAATCGTTTTTGTAATACCGGTCGTCGCAAGGCGCCGTGTAGATCCGGCCGTAGCGGTCCTGGTAGCGGCACAGCTGTTCGCCGCGGCGCTGCGGCGTGGTCGACTGGCCGATAACGGCGCCGAGCAGGGCGCCGCCGGCGGCGCCGATCACGGTGCTCTTGGTGTTGCCGCCCAGCGCCTGGCCGGCGAGCGCGCCGACGCCGCCGCCGATGAGCGCGCCGTTGGTTGCCCTCTGCTGCTGTTCGGTCTGGGTCGCGCAGCCTGCCAGGGCGGCAGTCATGAGCACGGCGGCAATGGCTTGTCTGATGATCATCGTGGAACTCCTTTGAAGCCCCAAACGCGGATTGGAGCGAATGGTTGCCAGTTGCTGGCGCATTGCGGCCAAACGGCGGCATGCTGGCTCACGAAATGCGACATGGTTTCTCAGGCCTTGAAGATGATGGTCGCCAAAGCGGAAACGCCTTGCGCGAACAGGGCGATAGCGCCTCGGTTGAATCGATACGCCAGCGCTGATCCGGCGCTTTTTGAATAACGTCCTTCCAGCAATTTCCCGAATAGAAATGGAGATACCAATGACCCGAGGTCTTCCCCGGACGCTGTCGCGCGCCGCCGCCCGCGAGGCCGGATCTGCCCCGCCCAAATTCGGCCTCAAGGCCGTCACCACGGGGCAGGGCGGCTCGTACCGCACCGTCTTCACCCTTGCCGGCATGCAGGTGCCGGTCGCCGACGCGCTGGCCTATGCCAGCCAGAAACTGCTCGATTTCGCCGACGGCAAGGTGCGCATCAAGGGCGGCACGGCCAGACTGCAATTTGCGGTACTGACCACCCGCGCGGCGACCATCAACGACAATGCGGCGCTGACCTGGTCGCTGGGCTCTGTGGCGGCATCGAGTGCGACGCTGGCCGGCGCCATGGTCAATGTGCTGGCTTCGACGGCCCGCACACTGGATGGCCTGGGCGCCGCGCTGTCGACGGCCTCGACCGCGGATGTCGCGGCAGCCGCCACGCTGGACGGCACGGTGACGCCGGTCGACCTCTATCTCAACCTGGCGTTTGCGACCGGCGCGGATATCGACGCCGATGGCACGCTGGCGGTGACGGGCACGATCACGCTGCTGTGGGAGAACTGGGGCGACAACGCGTAGGCGGCGACACAGCCAATCTCCCCCCTCGTGGGGGAGATGCCCGGCAGGGCAGAGGGGGGTGTGAAGGAACTCCGCGATAGTGACTACGCTGCAACCGATTTCAAGCCNGCGTTCCTTCGCGCCCCCCTCTGTCCTGCCGGACATCTCCCCCACAGGTGGGGAGATTGGCAGTTTCGCCGCCGGCTCCTTCTAACAACAATCAAAGGAATCCACTCATGACAGATCTGGCAGACGCCGGGTCCGTGGCGGCGCGTGCGCAGCCGGCGGGCAACCCAGTACGGCCACCGGCAGGCGCGGATAACGGGTCCGCCGCGCTTGGCGCCAAAAGTTGGTTTGACGGTCTTTCCGAAGGCAACCGCAAGCTCGCTGAAGCCAAGGGCTGGACCAAGGCCGAAAACCTCGATCGGGTTTTCAATTCCTATGCGGAACTGGAGCGGCAGCAGGGTGAGAGCCTGCGCGTTCCAGCACCCGACGCATCCCCGGAAGACTGGCAGAAATTTCATGCCCGGCTGCCGGAGACCATGCGTCCGCTGACATCGCCCGACAAGGTCGAGTACAGGCGGCCCGACGGCCTGCCTGAAAACTTCGCTTATTCGGACGAGCTTGCCCAGGCGTCCAAGGCCTGGGCAGTCGAGGCCGGCGCCACGCCCAAAGTGGCGCAGGCCTATCATGACCGCTTCGTCGGCTACATGGCCGAACAGGCCGCGCGCCAGGACATCGCGCTTGCCCGCTCGGTCGAGGCCACGCATGACGATCTCGTGCGCGACTGGGGACCGACCGACAGCGATGGCTTTCGCCAGAAGCTGGAGGTCGCCAACCGGGCGATGAAGAAGCTCGGACTGGTCGACGCCTATAAGGCCAAGGGCATCCTTCTGCCGGACGGCGCATTGACCGATCCGCAGATCGCCAAGGCGTTCCATGCCGTCGGCGAGGCGATGTTCAGGGAAGACACGATCGACGGCGGCGCGGCTTTGAGCGGCGGCAATCCGTTCAAGCGCAACGCCGCCGGTGACCGCAACATTTCGGCGATTTCAGCCCTTGTCAAAAGCGACCCCGCCCGCGCCCGGCGGCTGGCACGCGAGGCCGGTGAAAACCCGGACCTCTGGATGCCCAACAATCCCCTTTAGTCCTCCAAAGCTTGCCGCCACATTAAACCTCAAAGGAAGTGAAAAATGGCAGACGCCTATACCCGTATCGCGGACGCGATCGTTCCGTCCGTTTATGCCCAGTACTCGTTCGAGGAGCATGTCCAGTCGCTGGAAATCTTCCAGGCTGGCATCCTGTTCAACGACCCGGCCACCACCGCCAAGCTGTCGATGGGCGGCCGTTCCGTCGACATGCCCGGCTGGAAGGATCTCGGCAACGATCCGTCGGAACCCGTCAATGACGATCCGGCCGATTCCATCGAGATGAAGAAGATCGGCGCCCGCCGCGAGGTCGCCGCCCGCAATGTTCGCGCCCAGGCCTGGGGCGTTCCGGACCTGACCTCGATCCTGGCCGGCGACGATCCGCAGAAGCTGATCGTCAAGCGCCAGACCGAGTACTGGCAGCGCGCCAACAAGCTGACCCTGCTCGGCATCCTGAAAGGGGTCGTGGCCGACAACATCGCCAACGACGGCAGCGACCTGGTGCGCCTCACCGGCGCCTCCATCGTCGACACCGACATCATCGAGGCCGCCTATCTGATGGGCGACCGCGCGGACAAGTTCAAGACGATCTGGATGCACTCCAAGCAGATGAAGGCACTGAAGCTCGCCGATCTCATCGACTATGTTCCGTCGTCAGAGCAGGGCGGGCCGCTCATCCCCTACTACATGGGGCTGCGTTGCGTGGTCGATGACGACATTCCGGTCGCGGCCGGCGTCTACACCGCCTTCATGTTCAAGGACAAGGCGATCCTGTGGAACGAGCTTCCGGTCAACACGGAAGGCGGCCCGCTGGAGTTCGACCGCAAGCCGCGCCAGGGCCATGGCGGCGGCGTCACCGAGATGGTCGGCCGCAGGCACTTCGTCCCGCACGTGCCCGGCACCCGCTTCCTCGACGCGTCTTCGGCCGGCGAGTTCGCCACCGACGCCGAGCTCGCGCTGGCGGCGAACTGGGACCGCACGGCGTCCAGCGTCAAGAACATGACCTTCATCGCGCTGAAGACGACCGAGGCGTAGTACCTTTCGTCCGGCCAGCGGGTCGCCGAAACTGCTGATCTCCCCCCTTGCGGGGGAGATGTCCGGCAGGACAGAGGGGNCCCCCTCTGGCCTGCCGGCCATCTCCCCCGCAAGGGGGGAGATTGGCGCTCCGCCATATGCCCCTGCCCAATCAACCACCATCCACGAGGCGCTGATCCATGGCCATCACCCCGCTCGACATCGCCAATATGGCGCTCGCCGTCCTCGACGAGGCGCCGATCGACAGTCTCGACCAGGACGTCAAGGCGGCGCGCCTGCTCAACCTGCATTTCGACCTGACGCGGGAAGCCGAACTCGCCAGGCACGTCTGGGTGTTCGCCATCCTTGCCGCCAGCGTCGCCGGCGCCGACACCGGCAGCGGCAATTGCACCTTGAACTTCGCCTATGAACTGCCCGCCGATTGCCTGCGGCCGCTGCCGCTGACCGCAAATGGCGAGCCGGACGGCGTACCGATCTCCTGGCGCCAGGAAGCCGGGCTGATCTATTGCGGCCGGTCCGGTCCATTGATCATCCGTTACATCGCCAACCTTACCGACCCGAACGACTGGGACGCGCTGTTCACCGAAGTGCTGGTCTCCGCCCTTGCCATCAAGATCGCGCATCCCTTGACGCACAAGGCGGGCATGATCGACATCGCCCGCTCCGCCTATGACCGGGCGCTGGACGCGGCCTTTGCCGCCAACGCCATCCAGCGCGGCGGCCGGCTCTACACCTCATCCTGGGCGCAGCAGCGCGGCGACTTCAGGGTGTCTGCCCGATGACCGCGCTCTACCCTATCCAGGACGTTTTCACCCGTGGCGAAATCAGCCCGCGCCTGCACGCGCGCGCCTCACTCGATCTCTATCGTGCGGCGCTGTCCAAATGTGAGAACTTCGTCACGTTGCCGCATGGCGGTATCCGCGCCCGCGGCGGCAGCTATTTCGTCAACGAGGTGAAGAATTCGGCCAGGAAGACGCGCGCCATCCCCTTCATCTTCTCCTCCGAGCAGGCCTACTGCCTGGAGTTCGGCGACCTCTATATCCGCGTCTATGCCTATGGCGCCCGCGTCGGCACGGTCGAGGTGGCCTCGCCCTATCTGGAGGCCGATTTGTTCGACCTCGCCTATGTCCAGTCAGCCGACCAGATGTGGATCACCCACAAGAACTATGCGCCCAAAGTGCTGACCCGCACCGCCCACACGACATGGACGCTGGCAGGTTACGAGTTCCTCGACGGCCCTTACGATCCAATCAACACGACCGGCACCACGATGACGCCGGCCAGTTACGGCTCGTACGTGCCGAAGATGACAGGCTTGACGGCTCCGGCCGGAACGGCTTTGGCCAGCAACGGTTCCGCGTCGGCGTGGGCGATTTTCGACAAGGACAGCAGAACAGGTGCGGAGATCGGTGCCGGCACCAATGGCTGGGTCCAATATCGGCAGGCGAGCGGAGCGCAGAAGGTTTGCAACGCCTACTGGGTGCAAGCCATGAACAGCGCGTCGGAAGCAGAAAACATGCCGACGCAATGGGAAATCCAGGGCTCGAACGACGGATCGACATGGACAACCATCGACTCGCGGATTGGCCAGATAGGCTGGGGTAACTCCGAGCGTCGGTTCTTCGAATTCTTCAACAAGGCCGCCTTTGAATATCTGCGCATGGACATGGACGGTGGCGGCGGCTCTGACAGTACCAGAACCGACCTCGCCGAATGGGCGCCGAACGAGGACGGCGACCTGATGACGCCGTTCAATCTGACGGCGTCATCGGTCATCGGCATCAACGATGATACCGGGTTCCAGACATCGGATATTGGCCGCGCCATCCGGCTGCTCGGTTCGGATGGGCGGTGGCGCTGGGCCAAGATTGCAGCGCGCACGAGCGCGACAGTCGTTACCGTTCGTCTGTATGGCCATGCCTTGCCGGATCTCAGTCCGATCAGTCGCTGGCGGCTTGGCACCTTCGTGCCCGGAAAATATGTCGAGGCGGGCTCGCTCTATGAGGAGCGGTTGGCCTTCAGTCGAAAATTCTCGGTCTATGCATCGGCGACCGGCGACTTCGATAATTTCGCGCTCGGCGAGGAAGATGACGACGCGCTGGAATTCGTCCAGGCCGGCGGCGGCCAGGCCAACGACATCGTCTGGATCGCCGATTCCGATGGTGCGCTGCTGATCGGCACGTCGGGCGGTATCAGGGCACTGTCCGGCTCCGGCATCGACGAGGCACTCACCCCGTCCTCGTTCAAGAACCGCCGTTCGCGCACCTTTGGCTGCGCCCGCATCCGCCCGGTCGATGCCGGGCAGTCCTTCCTCTATGTCACCCGCTCGCGCAAATCGATCGCCGAGCTGACGCAGAGTTCTACAGCCAGATTCACCTCCGATGACATCGGCCAGATCTCGGAACATATCCCCAAGCAAGGCGTGGTCGAACTCGCCTTCCAGACCGACCCCGACCCGATGCTGTGGTTTCCGCTCGAAAATGGCGAACTTGGCGGCTACACCCACCAGCCGAGCCAGGAGGTGCGCGGCATGCACCGCCATCGCTTCGGCGGCAGCTTCGCTGGATCCGCCCCCGGTCAACCCACTTGGGCGGTCGTTGAAAGCGCCGTGGTGACGCCTGGCCAGAACGGCGTCGACGACATCTGGCTGATCGTCAAGCGCACCATTGGCGGGGTGACCAGGCGCTACATCGAAATCATGACCACGCCATTCGAATACGGCATGCTGGAGGATGCCTTTCAGGTCGATTGCGGACTGACCTATTCGGGTGCACCCGTCAACGTCGTCTCCGGGCTCGGCCATCTCAACGGCCAACTGGTCGACGTGCTGGCCGGCGGCAAGGTCTATCGCGGCCTGCCGGTTGCCTCCGGCCAGGTGGCGCTGCCCGCCGGCGCCACAGCTGGGAAGTGGCAGGTCGGGCTGCCCTTCCAGTCCGAGGCCAACACGCTGGAACTCGACGTCGGCGGCCAGGACGGTTCCGTCATCGGCCGCCGCAAGAAGGTGGCGAAAGTCATCCTGTCGCTGCTCGAGACCGACACCACCGGGCTGCAGGTGCAGTCCTTCCTCCGCGGCCGCTGGGAGAGCGTGCGCATGCCGAGCATCGTCGCACCCGACGGCAATGCGAAACTCTACACCGGCAATGTCGATGTACCGGTCGACGACAGCTGGGAAGGGCAGGGCAGGGTCCGCATCCGCCACCTCAACCCGACGCCCTGCACGATCCGGGCGTTTACGCCGGTATTCGACGCCGAGCCGTAGAAAAATTTGATGCGGCAATAGTCAACGCCGAGCTCCCGCCCACCCCCCTCTGGCCTGCCGGCCATCTCCCCCGCAAGGGGGGAGATCAACGGCATCTTTGCCTTCGCTAATCGCTGACGTAGCAAGACTGGCGAGCCTGCTCGAGCTGCCAATCTCCCCCCATGCGGGGGAGATGTCCGGCAGGACAGAGGGGGGTGCTGTCCCGCCGACGTCACCATTCTCGCACCATTCCCACCAAGGAACCCACCCCAATGACCCCCCATGCCGAGACCCTCGGCAAGGCGCGGACGGCTGCCGATTTCGCGGCCGTCATCGCCTTGCTCGACACCGACATTAACGACGCCGTCGTCCGCAGGCGCGCGCTGGAGCAGGCCGAGGACCGGGCCGTCTTTGGCGACGGCGACCTGGCCGCGGCGCGCGCCGCGCTCGATGCCTGCAACGACGTCATCACCTTGCTGGAAAAAACCATCTGCGTCGCCGACACGCGCCGCATCGACGCCGCCGAGAGCGAAGCCCGCGCCGACATTGCCGCTCTTGGCGACGAGATTGCGGCCAAAGCCGCCACCCTGACCGAGCGCTGGCGCAACGCTGCCCGGCTGGTCGAGCTGCTGCGCCAGGAACTGTTCGAGGCCGATGCGCTCGTCCGTGCCATCGCCACCGCCAATGGCCTGTTCGACGCCGCCAGCGTCGCCGAGCTGAAGATAAACCTCACCGCTGCCCGCCGCGCCGCCATGGCCGGCGCACGGGCAG
>NZ_AYWZ01000042.1:0-5701 GCF_000502335.1 Mesorhizobium sp. L2C066B000 | reverse complement strand
CGGGCAGCCGCACCCGCTCGCCTCAGCCGCGCCGGGCTGCAGGTCGACCGGCTGCTTTTGTCCCTGCTCGCTGCCGGCGGTCCACTCGACCCGCGCCCGCAGCTTGGCGCGCCGGTCGCCGGCGTCAAAAGCAAGTTCATTCCCGCAATCAAACCCATTCCCGCGAGAAAACCCATTCCTGCAATCAAACCCCTGGGCGAACGAGGCTGACCATGTGCACACTTGCCCTTCTCGGCACCGTTCTTTCCGTCGGCGGCGCGCTGGCCGAGGGCCAGCAGTCGAAGCAGATGGCCGACTATCAGGCCAAGGCCTATGAGCAGCAGGCGCAGGCGGATGCTCAAGCCGCCGCCTTCGAGCAAGGCCAGGAGCGCCACAAGCAGGACCTGCTGCAGGCGCAGGCGCGCGCCCAGGCCGGCGCGTCCGGCGTCGGCATAGCCGGCTCGCCGACCGAGGTGCTGGCGGCGAATGCCAGGCAGGGCCAGGCGGATCTCGGCGCGCTGCTGTACGGCTCGAAGCTGCGCCAGAACAATCTCAACAGCCAAGCCGCCATCTCGCGCTTCCAGGGCAAGCAGGCGGTGACGGCGTCAATCTTCAACGCCGGCAGCGCGCTCGTTGGCGGCCTCTCCAAAATCTACGACCCGACGAAAGCGGCAGCGTCAAGCGCTGCGGCCGCCGCTGTGCCGGGCCGCTCCGTGATCTTCGGCAGTGCGGCCCTCAGGGCTCCGTGGGCGGGGAACACCTAGATGGTACACATCATCCCCCTTTCCGTCGGCCAGCGCCGGCTCGATACCGGCAACGCCGTGCAATATCCCCAGGGGTCGCCGATCGGCGGCGCCATGCAAGGTTTCGGCGACCACCTTTCCGCTCTTGCCGAACGCTACCAGCAGATGAAGGACCAGCAGGACGCGTTCGACGCCGAGCTGGCGCGTCGCGGCTTCGACGCGCGGATCGCGCAGGCCGAAGATGAAGTGGCGGCGAACGCGCCGGCGGATGGCGCAGGCATGCATGAAGCCATGTATGGCGAGGTCGACCTGCGCGCCGGCCGGGTGGTGAAACCAGGCCTGTACGATACGCTGTTCGACGATGCGAAACGGACGATGCCCGAAAGCCAGCAAGCCGCTTTCGCAGGTGAGAAGGAAAACAAGCGCGTCGTTGGCGCATACCGCATGGCGCTGCGGCAAAAGACCAAACGCGACGACTACGAGAAGGCCACCGTCGACACGACGCTGACAACCAATGCCATCGCCATAGCAAAAGGCGACCCGAACGACACCGCGAACTTCGAGGCGATCCGGCAGAGCGGGCTCGACCTGATCGCCAAGATCGGCAACCCGCTTGCCAGGCAAGCGGCGGAAGCCGCCTGGCGCACCAACGCGGCCAAGGCGCTGGTTCAGGCGATGATCGCCACGGACCCGAAGCGCGCTGCTGAAATGTTGGGTGCGGTGCCGGTCGCCGGCGGCGAGACCGCTGGCGATAGCGCGCAGGCTGCGGGCAACTCCTTTGTGGACGGCCCAAGGATGGCGCCCGGGAAAGAAGACCGCGTCGGCACGCAGACGCCGGATGACCGCATCGCGCAGGCGTTCAGGGACGATCTTCCGCAGGAGGAACAGGATGCGCTGGCCTTAAAGGCAAAGGTCGCAAAATTCAGTCAGGACATCCAGACGCGCGTCGAGATCGGTCGCGCCGAGAGGGAAGCGCCGGACGAGATAGCACGCACGGGCGCCTACTCCGGCCCAATGCCGGGCAAGGACGCCTACAGGACCATCTATGGCCTCGATGAGGGCGACAGGCGCCGGCAGGGTCTCGAATGGCGTACCAATGTCGGCAAGAAGATTTTCGACATGGCGACCATGTCGAACCAGGAGATCAATGCCGCCGTTGTCAGTGCCGAGCCGGGGCCGAACGCTTCACCGGCGGATCAGGCGGGCCACGATTCAACCGCTGCCGCGGCAAATCTGGTCCTGGAAAGGAGGCGAGTCTATCCAGGTGACTATGTCGATGGATTGTCTTCAGAAATCTCGGAGGGTTGGAAAGCCGTATTTGGCACTGGGCCCTCTGATTCAGAGGCTTTCGACCAAGATACTTACGACAAAACACTAGCCTTGTCTGTCGCCCAGCAAAATGCATTGGGCATCGCTGATGAAAATCTCCAACCCGTGCCGTTCTCTTTTCTCCTCAAGCTTGCCGAGCAGCGCGACAGCGGAAGCATGTACTTCATGGACAACTACGCGAAGGCGAGCGAGTTGTTCGCGCGCACGAAGGGTCCTGTCGCACGAGCAGCTTTGGTTCGGGAATTGGATGAGGCCGGCCTGGGCGGGATTCTTCCTGGCGGCAAGCCTGGCCTTTCGGCGATCGAGGTATTTCGATCGGAGGCCAGAGGCCTTGGCAAGGCAGGTGCGAATGCGGGGATATTCGCAGGCAAATTGATGAAGGGGATTGGCTACGGGGCTTCCCTTGGAACAAGCGATCCTCCCGATTTCAGCCAAGGCTACTTCGAGCCTTCGAACAATGCCGAGAAGGTGATGATGCGTCAGGGAAATGACGCATTGAGCTGGGCGATACCTGGGCCGGGCATTGGGCGAACTGCTGTTGCCGCGAAAGGGATACCTCGCACACTTGAGCCGTTGAGTGCCATGGCGTCGGGGCGCGCCGAAGGTCTCATCGCCAAAGAGCTTCCCGGTGAGTTGTCTAAGGAAGGCGCGGGACTCGTCGAAGGTGGCAGCGGACACCCGGCCGTCGCTCTCGATCTCCCCTCGGGCAGTTTCTCAATGTCAGATTGGGCAGATTATCCGATAGCGGTTGTGCCCAAGCCAGATGGATTATTCATACGGCTAGAAGGTACACAGCAAAAAGCTGCTAGAAAAGCGGCTGATCAGGCCAATCGCATTATCCGCCAAGAGCGAGGCCTTGTCGGCCAGCCCGTGGATGTGCATGAAATTAAGCCAGTGAAGTTTGGCGGGAGTCCGACCGATCCGTCCAACAAGGTCATTCTGCCCCGAGAAGTTCATCAGCAGCAGGTTACGCCCTGGTGGAACAAATTACTAAAAGACATTGGAGAATAGCAGTGGGATATGCACTAACTAAGGGACGTTTCGACCCACCGGCTCAAGCTGCAGTTGTCGATGGCCTGCCCGCAAGCCTGGGAGTGACGTTGCCGAAGGATTACGCCAATTTCCTTAGGGAGCATAATGGAGGTGAAGGCTTCATCGGCGACAGCTATATAATTTTTTTCAAGGCTGAAGAGTTGGTAGACTTCAATCGAGAATATGAGGTTGAGAAATACGCACCAGGCATCCTCTTGTTTGCGTCGAATGGAGGAGGGGAAGCCTATGGCTTCGACACCCACGATGTGGAAATGCCGATCGTGCGCATCCCATTCATATTTATGGAACGGCAATCCGCCGAGACGATAGCGCGTGACCTCGCCGGTCTATTTGCTGCGTTGGAGGACTTGAAATGAGCGTCCAAGGTACAGATTCGCGTTCCAAAGGCATGGAATTGTTCGAGATCAAACCGGTAGCGGTTGGCGGCGATCCAGTTAGCATGGAGAACAAGATCTGGTTGACCAGGCAAGAGCATTTTCAAGTGGTGCGCTTTTGGAATCGAACTATCGAAGTTCAGCGTAAGGCGGCACTGGAAAAGGCGGGACGAAACGGGGAATAGAGTGCAAGGAGCACGAGCCATGACCAGCGTCGGACGATCATTTGCAAATCCACCGAACCGCCGGCGCAAGCAACTCGTCCCTAGATCCCAACATAATAATGGTACCATCTTCCAGGAGGTTTTGCATCCGAATCGTGGCGGAGGGTTTCTCTTTGGGGCAAGTAGGCAGGCTGATAGACATAGTTGCAAGGCTGTCGGAGTTTGACGAGTACGACACGATTTATGCGTCGGAGCCTTGGACCGAGGATTCCGATGCGATGGTTGCTACCGGGCTGGACACGGGAAGATCGCCACCGGAGGCCGTCGAAGCCGGTTTGGAATATTTTCTTGAGATACATATCTGTCGAGAAGTCATCGAGGGTTGGCTTGCCTCAATAAAAGAAAAACCTAGCCTAGCGGGGGTTTGTCCAAGGCTTATCGAATACGCCATCAATGACGCATAGGAGAGATAGAGTGGAACATAACCCGCGCTATGACGGAAAGCCGCTGCTTAAACTATTGGAATTTTATGTTTTGTGGGTAATTGGTGAGCTGCCCGAAGAGGTGGATAAGTCCTTGAAGGCGATAGCTCTCAAACTGCACACTCTCTATGGCGGCGATGGACAGTGGCAGGGCGCAATTGCCGCATCTGTTCATTTTTCCGAGGAATACCGGCGGAAATCCGGGGTCTATGGGCGAGGAACCTCGAAATCGCTCGCGACAACGACGTAACGCTTTCGCCTCAGAAATTTGCCGAGATGTTCGTAGATGAAAATTTCGAGAATGATGGATTACGGTGACAGCGTATTTCTAGAGGTCCGCACCAGTGCAGGTAGAGCGAAAACTCTAAACTTGACAAATTGAAAAGAGTGCACTGTCACCGTAATTCCGAAGCATTGAGACGCATAATTCAGCTGGACAGCCTGATCGTGGGCGTTGGAGGAACTGCCGAGTTATACTTGTCCAGCGGACAAAGTGGCTTCAGTATGGACGGACCCGTTGAGAAGAACAGCAATGTCTATTAGATTCGCTGCGCTAGCGCCCACTTACATCTGAAGGGCTGGCCAGCGGTCACTTTGAAAATCGCATGGGACGGCGGCCTTGGGTCGCCGCAATGAACATAGGCAGGAAGATACTTCTCGGTGGAACCGTTTCCTATGACGACGACATCGAACTGAACAAGCGGCGGCAACACCCGACCATAGCCTGGTTGTGGCGGCTGGAGACATGTGATCCTTCGGAATGGCCAGAGCTACTGGCCAAATACGAAGACATCGGTCGCACAGTCATGCAGAGGGCGACGCCGAGGCAATGGCGCTGAGGATCGAGCTTGGGCTGCCGGCTGAACCGGAGAAAGTGCCGACCGAAGAAGAGCGTATTCTGGCGGAGGCCGGGGATGGCTATGTGACGCCTGCGCAGCGCAAGCGGCTGCGCTACCTGCGCAAGAGGAGGGGTGATGCGCCGCGTCTAACTCTTCGGCCTTCATCACAGCGCTGATCGTCGCGCACCAAATTGGAACTTCTTTCAAGCCTCGCTTTCGCGGGGCTTTTTTCATGGAGCAAGCCTTATGGCCCGACCTGCAACTGCCGCCGTTCGCCTGTTGACCGGCGAGCGTGAACCCGTGCGCCTGGCGACGACAAGCAACATCACCCTTTACGGCCTGCAGACCATCGACGGCGTGCCGGCCGAGGTCGGCGACCGCGTGCTGGTCAAGAACCAGGCCGATGCCCGCGACAACGGCATTTATTCCGCCAGCGAAGGCGCATGGTTCCGCGCCGCCGATGCCCGCACGGCCCGCACCTTGCAGAAGGGCACGACGGTGCATGTGCAGCAGGGGGCGGTCTCGGCAGACTTCGTCTATGTTTTCGAAACGTTCGACCCGGTGATCGGCACCGACGCGGTCACGATCGCCTTTTACCTGTCGGAGGACACGCTGGGCGATGCGGTGGGCGCGGCCAGCGCTGCTGCCGCCAGTGCCGCTGCGGCGCTCACCTCGAAGAACGCTGCCGCCACCAGCGCCACCAATGCCGGCACCTCGGCCGGCGCCGCCGCAGGTTCG
>NZ_AYWZ01000041.1:0-6669 GCF_000502335.1 Mesorhizobium sp. L2C066B000 | reverse complement strand
TAACCACGTGATGACAAATCAGCCATGTGTGTGGCGCGGCGGGCCTGTTCCGCTTGTGGCCGGCGCCTACCCACCCGGGTTCCCCAACCATGGCGTCGGCCATTTTCGTTC
The DNA here is from genome assembly GCF_000502335.1 of Mesorhizobium sp. L2C066B000. NCBI lineage: Bacteria > Pseudomonadati > Pseudomonadota > Alphaproteobacteria > Hyphomicrobiales > Phyllobacteriaceae > Mesorhizobium > Mesorhizobium sp. L2C066B000. Next base: position 6,558 of record NZ_AYWZ01000041.1, on the reverse strand, counting down.
TCTCAGCAATTATGGGCCTTTGCTATCGGCCTATGTGTTGGCCTTGGATGGCGAGATCGCGGTTAGATCGCCTCGTTCGTTTGGATGTTTCGCTGGCGTTGGCAGGAGGCGCATATGTTCGCCAGCCGGCGGATACCACACCGCCCCACCGGTCAGGCCCAGCGCGCCCGCTGCAAAGTCCCCGCAGACGGCTGCTGGGCCGCTGGCGGGCAGCGGCTACTTGCTGACGATCCAATCCACCAAGCCAGTTTCNCCCGCAGACGGCTGCTGGGCCGCTGGCGGGCAGCGGCTACTTGCTGACGATCCAATCCACCAAGCCAGTTTCGATCAGCTCGCACCCAGTCAAATCGCGCACCAGGGGGCCTTAGCTAAATCGCGCCATTGACACTCAGGCGCTCCGGTTTCCCTGAGTAGGCGTCGGAATGCAGAGCGGAGAACGTCGGCTTGAAACGCAGAGACGGGAACAGTAGACGGGTCGGCATCTTCCCAGCCTAGCGCCACGTCGCGACGACGTTGACCAAGGCGCTTCAGAAGCTCGCGTGAGGCTCGGATGGCCCTGCGCGATTGATCCATGTCCCAGCGAAATGTGGCGGGTTCCGCCATGGACTTCTGGCGCATGAGCAGGTGGCCGTAGTGGCCGATCGAGCGATATCTATGGGCGTTGCAACCATCGCAGCCTCCCAGAAAAGGCAATGGCAAACGACACATTAATAAGCTCGCCGAAACTCTCTCTGCAATGAAAAGAGTTGTACGAATTTGACCAACCCGCACCTTCAGTGATGCCGGGCCGCTACTATCCTCGCTCATGTTCTGTCATCGCAATGAAGGACGACATCTCCGAGCACCCGTAGCACACCTGTTGCATGGAAAAAGCTGTAGGCGTCTATAGGTGCCCGGGCACTCCGCCGTTTGTCTGCGTTGTGGAGCGGGACAAAGCAGGTTTCCTCACTCAGGCCGCCTACCGTGAAGCGGGGCACAAGCCCGAATTCGACGCATTGCCTTGGGAAGCTGAATACAGGGCCGCCAACTCAACCAAGCCGGCCGTATCCTAGCTGGCAACCAGGGGCACCGTGACGGTCGTGGCGTAATTTATCGGATACTGGTCGAAATACGGGAAAGCGATGACGAAGGCATAGCTGGCGGTCAGATGCGCCATCTTGAAGCCGCCGCTGGCAGGGTCGATCGCGATCGTCACAATGACGTTCTGCAGACCCAGATTCACCAATTTCTGCGTGGCGATGGCCTGGATGTCGCTCTGCGAAAGCGTGTTGTTCAGCTGCAGCGCCCGAGAAGAGGTTTCCAGCGTATAGCGGACGGTCGACACGGCATTCATGGCCCAGCCGAAGGCGAAGATTCCGAACAGGAGCATGATCAGGAAAGGCGCGATCAAGGCGAATTCCAGCCCGGCTGCGCCGGAGCAGTCACGGCGCCACCTGGATCCGATCCTTTCAGCGGACACGGATCACCTGCTGATGACTGATCGCGCGCGGGTTTGGGAAGACACCGAAATTGAACGGGGGCACCCAGGTGCCCGTGGCCGTTATCTGGACGAAGACGGTCGGCAGCTTCGTTCCGCCGCAGATGGTGGTCTCATCCACGACCGTGGCGCCGCACAAATAGGAGCGGACCAGCACGACCGCGGCGTCCTCGGGCTTGTCGTTCCAGCTCGAAAGCGCGACCGCCTGCGTTCCGGTGTCATTGGACGCGCCGGCCATTACGAGATTGGCCGCGGTTTTAACGCCCGCGCGCATCTGCAAGTAACTCGTTACGTAGGACCAGCCGTCGGCGATGCCGAGGCAGACGAGGCACAGGATGGGCAGCAACATGGAAAACTCGACGGCAGCTATCCCGGATTTGTCCAGGACAATGCGCAAGGTCCGCCCACCCATCCCGCTACTCGACAAGCTGAACGGACAGTGCCGCCGGAATGTCGTCCATCCCGAGGCCTTTGCAGTTCTGCTTTATCGTCGTACTGCCTGACCACTGGATGGTGTCGGCGACGACCTGAGTGCAGCCACCGTTCCCCGAGAAGTTGCCAAGGTAGTTGACCTGCTGCCTGGGAAAATAGATGGCGCCGGTCAAAAGCGAGTCCGCTGTGCCGTTGAAGGTGCTCTGTGCCGCAGTCCCGGTCCTGTCGCCGTAGAACAGCACGCCGGAATAGGCTCCGGAGGTAGGCGCGCTCAGCGTCACCTTGGCGTTGCCGTTCATGCTGACGGTGTTGCTGCCTGCCATGAAGATGGTTACCCCGCTGCCGGCGACGACCGCGTTGGCGTTGACCTTCATACCGCCCTGCACGACGTAGACGCCGGGCTGCAGGGTGACGTTGCCGCTGAGGCTCATGCCGCTACAGTAGGTGCCAGGCTGGAGTGTTTGCGACGTCTTGTTGCCGTTGACAGACTTGCACGGGTTCCCGGCCGTCGGCGCCGCCAAGCTGGAGAAAGGATCGGCTGCCGGCAAGGCTTGGGTGATGTTGGACTTGCAGACCGTGGTCGCCGGATTGTTCAGCACCATGCCGCCGACCGTGATCAGGCAGTCGGCCTTGAGCACCGCCGAGCCCTGCGTCTTTATGGCGTCCGAGGCAATCGAGTCCGACATGACCGAACAGCCGGTGAGGTTGACGGTGGTGTTGCCGGAAAAGAGCGCAGCCTGGGAGGCCGACTGACTAAGCGCGAGTACGCAAGCCTTGGAGGCGTCATTGATCAGCGCCACCGCCCTTGCCTGTTCGGCAACGGGCGCCTGGTTGAAAATCGCCGTGAAGTAGCGATCGAGGTTCTGCTTGACGATGACCTCCACCGCCTTCTTTGCGGTGTTCGGGCCGGACAATGGCGGCGTGTTGACCTGGATCGTGCCCGGCGTGGCGAAATTGTTCGAAGTCGCGGACTGCGTGGCGGCGGCGATGATGGTCGGGTTGTCGGAACCCGCGACTTTCTCGAGCGCACCGGCATAGGCCGCGGCATCGGCAACGGCCTGCAGCTTAAGGCTGCTGTAATACCAGAAGGATGTCTCCATACCGAGGCCGGCGCCGCCAACCACGACCGGCAAGGTGAAGGCAACGATGACGGCAACGTTACCGTTCGTGGCGCGCCTTAGGCGGCTCAAAGCAAACCAAATCCGGGTGAACGCGTTGGATGCCATATGTATTAGAAACCACGAATAGATAAACGAATGTCTAAAAACTCCATTCCGATTCGATGGAAGTCCGACCTGCCAGACGAAACAGGTGTGCTGCAAATCCTCCTCGCCTCGCATGTGCTTCACGCGGCGTCATCACTACGGCCAATGGAGGCGCATTGCTGACCGGCAGCTTTGGGTCGCAATCTGACCGTCCGTGATTGGGAGCCACATGGCTGCGCGGCTGTTCCGCTATTGAGCCTCGACAGGAGTCCTAGATCCGCACACACGCGTATCTTGGGTCGATCGCGCTTCGCTCATGCGCCAAATTGCCAGGTCGTGAGTTCGGACAGCGGAAGCATTCTCCTCATGGGTGTGGCTTGTCGAGCAGAAGATTTCACGATCACCACCGTAAGCAAGTTTCGGGATGACAGCTTCGTGTTGATCCCGCTGCTCGGCAGCGTCTGCGGTGAAGTCTCCGTTTAGCGGCTTAGCCGGATATGACGGCAATGCAGGAGATCGGCAATCTCCTGTTCAAGCACATCCATGGGCCATCACCGTCGCGGCCCTGAGGTTACCCAGCCGCAGGAGGGTCCTAAAGCCGCACAACCTTGTCGAGATGTAGCCGTATCCGCTGGCCTTCAGCGAAGGACAGCGCAAACGATTCCAGGCCGAATGAGCGTGTAATTTCCTGGTCGGTCTCTATGATGCGCACGACCCATTCGCCACTGGCTCCGACCACTTCCACGCGAGGCAACGCCTTGCGGATTGGCACCACGTTGCTCATCACATCCTCCCTACGAAAAGCAATGGCAAGTCGATTTAAGACCCTGGTGGTCGGCAGTTCAATAACAATGGTTGTTCGGATCGGACGAACCACCCTGGATGGGCAGTACGAAGCCGGGCGAATCACACCTCAGTCAGGCGAACCCTCCCGGGAACCTTCCGTGAGATAGCCTCTGCTTTAGGTCGTTGGCATTCAGGATGGCCGCCAGCTCTTCGGCATACTCCATGTCGGGAAGGTCGACAGATGGGTGGCCCGCTACAATAGCCGGCNGCCAGCTCTTCGGCATACTCCATGTCGGGAAGGTCGACAGATGGGTGGCCCGCTACAATAGCCGGCAGCCCGGTGAACACGTCGAATACCGTCCACGTCCCATCCGGTTCCCGCCTTACGCCGTACCGCAGAGTTGCCATGAGAGGATGCTAATGGAAGCCGCGAATATATGGTACAAAAAATGCGAGCGGGCGATCGGGCAACAGGCACGCCTTTCCGGAACTTTTGCCGCTGCGACGGGTTCGGTCGGGCATGACCAGAATAGCCGACCTCGGACCGCCCATCCCCGGCAAGCCACATGACCTGACTGGGAAGAGCATTTCTATGCGCGCCCCATTTGCGCGCAAAAGGTAGGCCGTCGCGATTTCCGCCGAGTGATGTGGCACGAGCAACCGGACCACCAGCCGCTGGAATTCGACGCCTAAGAGCGCAGCACAACCCAACTGGTCATCGCTATCGAAGCAGCGTTTGTGGGGCGGCCGCTTCTAGGCGCATGGTGGCTAGATGACCCGAATACGGGTGAGATCGGATGGCGCAACGATTTATAGCGAAACCACTGTCCTGGCCGACCGGAATCGGCGGCTGGCTGGTCCGGGCCGGAATGAACCGGGGCAATGCTCGGCTCAAGCTACGCTCTCGATGAATTGCAGCTGGTCCTGGAAGATCGTGCCGTGGAGGTCGGTTTCGGCGGCGCGTTTTACTGCCGCACCTTCTCGGTGGGGCAGCATTCGTTTGCGGTGTTGATCGCTCGCAGGATGTCGTGAACGCTGCCTGCCGCCGGTTCGCCGATGCAGTGTGCGCCGGACGAGCCGAGTTCCGAGTCGGGCTAGTCGAGGACTTGCCCTTGCCGGATAGCACATTCGACAAGGCTCTCAGGGTCCACACAGCGTAGTTCTGGCAAAGCCTTAGAGCTGGATCCGCAGAGCTCGCTCGCGTCCTCAAACCAGGCGGCCGCGTCGTGCTTGGCTTCCTCCCGAAGACGCATATGGACCGGATGAACATGCCGGCCGACATTTCTACACCTCGCGAGCCGGATGAGGTAATTGCTGATTGCGAGAGGCAGGGTTCAGCGACCCTGAAGTGCGGAGACTGAGCACGGAAACCGCCTGGCTCGTTGTGACACGCATGCGAATATAAGTTTCGGCGCCTGGAAGCGGAAAAGCCCGCCGCCGAAGCCAACTGGCTTTGTTGCAGGGCCGTGGTTTTGCCTAGGCTCCTCTGGGTTCAATACTGGGTCCCAATTGCGCCGTCACTGCGCTGAGACGCCCACGTTTAGTCAGTACTGGCTTGCTGTATTCTTTCTTCACTGCAGTCCCTCTCTAGCGAATTTCGGCAAAGCGCCGGTCTAAAGGTTCTCACTCATCGGTGCAGGTTGATGGCGTGCACACAGCCGTTACGGCCGAGAGCTTCTCGCGCTTCTTTAATTCAGGCTTCTGATAAGTCTTCTTCATCAGGATCCCCAAGTTTGTCCCTCAAGCCGAAAATGCGGTGCGCCGGCCACGATTGTCAACCAGAAACACTGAAGTAGCGGCCGAGCGACGCCAGGGGACCGGCACGCGCGGTCAGGGCGGCGTGCGCAGCGTGGATGCTGCAATTGCCTGGCCGGTTGCCATGGCCTGCTAACGAGCGCACACTGCTGCGTCGCCTCGAAAAATCAAAACAAACAGGCACGAGGCGCTTGGGAGCGATCATCAGGCTTTCGCCCGACCAGGGAGAAGGCCCATGCCCACACCGGCACAGAGCCGGCTCATGTATTTTATGGGCCAACTCGTTCACAACGAGAGCATCGTTTCCAAGCAGGATATTATCGTCGGCTTACTGGATCACGAAGGCAGTCCGACGGCCGACGCCGACGAATTGCTGGCGAACTTGCATCGATCACTGCAACAGGCCCGACAGAGCTTGCACGAGGCGCAAGAGATCTATGGAGTCAGAAATGCGGAGTAGCGAAAAAACAAAGCTCGCGTACACAGCCGCAGAGTTCGCCGAAAAACACGGTTTGACTGTGAAGGCAGCCGAAATCATTTTGTCCATGAACGGCTCCTCACGTGTCGCTTGCGATGCAGCAGCACGCGCATTCAAGAAGCGGTTGCGCACCGACAACACAGCAATGACAGAGAACGATGAAAAGCCCGCTGACATCTGGGCACGCCGGGCTTGTGCAGGGATTGCCCGCGCTTGCTTCTGAGCGCGGGCCGACCACGATGAGTGAGGGGCCATCTTGGTCACCGGCACGGGACCGCTGAAGAAAGAGCCGGGTGCGACCGAACAGCCTCAGAGCGAGGAAGTTCCCGGCTGACGCAAAAAAGCCCGCCAGCGCTGCCGTCAAAGACATTTTGCTTTCGAACCCGGATGGATTGCACGAAGTGCTCCGTGCGGTGATGCAGGAG
>NZ_AYWZ01000040.1:0-7809 GCF_000502335.1 Mesorhizobium sp. L2C066B000 | reverse complement strand
CATCGAACAGCGGCCGGAGCGCCTCGGACACGTGCTGCTCAAAGCCCACTCGCCGGGCCTGGACCGCTTGCCCGTCTTCCAAGCCGGCGTCCTGCACCTGCGACAAAGCTGTTACACGGGATGGATTACTATTTCGCCGGGTCCACACCAGCCTCACATCAAACTGTATCGTCAAAGTCCTGCGCCAATTCACACAGCGGGTCATCGAGTTGAGATTCGGCGGAGAGCGCCTCCTCTGCTCCCGTCAAGGGCGCCGGCTCCGGGAGGGCGCCTGTCTGGCGTTCAAAGATGCGTTTCAGAATGCGATCCGAGAAATAACGCACCTTCCTCAATTTTAATGGTGGCAGACCTTTGATAAGAACAATCTCGTAGTCGTCATCGAGCAGCCGAACCTGTTCGGGACGCAATAGCGGTGCACCTTGATGTGAATNAAGAACAATCTCGTAGTCGTCATCGAGCAGCCGAACCTGTTCGGGACGCAATAGCGGTGCACCTTGATGTGAATTCTGAATGGTCCAGTCGAACGTTCGCGCCTGGCTGTGGGAAATCGATTTGGCTTCAAACGTGTATTCACCGATGGCCTTGGAAATGTAGTTCGGAGTCTCGTCATCAGCCGTGGCCATGAACACTTGCAGTCCGGTATTGCTGAGAAAATTCTGCTTGCCAGCCTCTCCATAAGCCCCCGTCAGTGCCGAAAGGCTTTGGATGATGAGCATGAAACGCCCCTTGTAGCCCGCGATAGTCGTGATTGCGGTCTCGATCGCCTCCAGCTTACCCAAGTGCTTGAACTCGTCGAGCAGGAAGAGAACCTCGTGCTTTTCATCCCGACGGGCCAGCGACCGCTGCAGAATTGAAACGATTTGCTGAAAAAACAAACGTATCAAAGGCGCGATCACCTCAAGGTCGTTCGGACCAACGCAAAGATAGATGCACGTTCTGCGACGGCGAAGATCATAGACCGAAAAGTCCGAGCGACTTGTGGCCGCCTTTACAGCGGGATCCGCCCATAGGTTGAGCCCGCCATCGCCGAGCACGGAAGTGTAGGAGGTTAGGATTTTCGTATCGTTCCCCGCCATGTCGTCGAAGATGCGTTGTGCCTCTTTGTTCTGGGTCTCCATGGCGAGTCGCGCGAAGAGCTTAAACTTCTCCCCCGGCTGGGCGAAGAGGTCATAGACGGCGCCGATTGTTGGCGTGCCCCGCTCGATGCAGGCAAGGATTCCCGCGACAAAGATATCTCGCGCGCCGCTGACGAACCCTTCCGCGCCCTCCCCCTTGGCCGTAATCAGGTTTGCGGCCAAGCGGCGGGCTTCGGTGAATTGCTGCTGTGGAGGCAACGCTATAAGATCCAACAGCGGATTGTAGCAGTTTGTGCGCCGCTCCGAATCCAGCGGCGCGAATTTAAACACGTCGTCACCTGCGGCTTTGCGCGCCCTCGAGGTGAGCTCAAAGAGCTCCCCCTTGACGTCCAGAGCTATCACCGAGCCTTTGAATGTAAGTAGCGTTGGAATGACTATGCCGACGCCCTTGCCAGCGCGGGTCGGTGCAACGATGAGGCTGTGAGGCTGCTCGCCATTGGTCAGGTAGTAGCCAGGCCAGAAAGGGCCACTTGTCTTCCCAAACACCGGCCCTGTCACGCCGCGGTATCGTCGCAGATATCCCGTGCGTCGCATTTCATCCACTCGAGCCCAACGAGCCGTCCCGTGGTGTTCGAGCTTGCGGCGCAATACGATCTGCTGAATCAGCAAGACGACCGCGGACGTCGAGAGCACGATAGCCGCGCCCCGATAGAAAACGGGGGTTGCGAAACCCAAATAGAAGGGCGTTTCAAACCAAAAGGCACGGACATCAAACGCCATCAGAGCCTCGCCGCTGCCGCCGTGGCGGAAGGTTGCGTAAAGACTTGCCGCACAGAAGCCCACGGCGAGTGAGCACGCGATGCTAATGGCTATGTTGGGGGGCGTCGTTTTTGTTGAAAGCATTGTTCCATTGCCGGATTAGCCGTAGCTAATGCTGCGCGTGCTTCAGAGACCGAACCGGCGTCGCGCGATGTCGCCGCTCGACAGATCGATGCCGCAGTGGGTGGTGCGATGCTTGCAGCGCATCACCCGGCAGACGTGGTTTTTGAAAGTTACACTAAGCAGGTACGTCAACGGCCAGCGAATTGGAAACGGCAAGGCCGTAGACGGAATTCGGGAGAGAAAGCGTCACTGTACCATGGCCGAGACATCAACGGCCGGAGCGATCTCTGCTTCTGGTGGCCTCCATTAGGTCCTCTCGGGCGTGATTGTAGGCTTGGCTTATGGACCGCCCGACTTGAGCACCCCGCTGCAGCTGTTCATAGGAGGTTTGCGGGCCTACTGTATCACGGACTGCAGCCTCAATACCTGCTATGTGGCCGTCCAGATTCGCACTCCGTTCCTCTGCTGCATGCTGCGGCGGCGGCATGTGCGGCAAGATGTCTTGCATGCCGGGAAAAACTGAGTGAGCTTGGGCCTGTTGATTTGCGTCGAACTGGTGATACATGTTGAGAATAGCATTGGATGCCATGTTTCTGACATTGCCATCCGGATCAGAAGAAGCCAATCCAATGGCCTGATCAAGAATGCGAGATTTGTTTTCCTCAGTAAACTTACTGAAGTGTGGCGCAACGTAATAAGTTCCGAGAGCTTGCGACGGCGGATCCATGTTGCCAATGCGATTAACAATAGCATCTTGCAGCCCTGGCGTTAGGTAATTGCCTAGATTACTGGCCGCTCCGACTTTCTGCAATGCTATGTCATCCGTGCTGTACCCCAATTCGGCTGTTAATGTCGCGGCCAGATTGATGGCTGATCGTCCAAGCCGATTGGTCCGCCTTTCAAATCTCGCGAGGTCAGTTTCTGGCCCGGGTTGAGTGCCCCGAACGGCTGTTCGCTCGTGCGTCCCGAGGCCTTTGAAGCCCCCAAGATTTCGCGCTGTATCGCGCGGGTTAGCGGTTACCAGCCGTTCTGCAACATCGCTCAATGGCCCCTCTGGAACGTCACGGAGGCTACTGCTCCCCACGCCTTGAGATGATCTTGCAGCTGCGCGTGCCCGTTTGTTATCGCGATCCATTGCTCGCCTCCAAAGTAGTTATTCTACCCAATGAGGTTACCACCGAAGCTTGACCTGCTAAACCGATATGATGTTACAGTTGTAGTATGGCAAAGGGTTCCCAGCTCTGTGCGTCTGCCAAGTGCCCGTCCAAGCCGAAGAAAATACGATGAAGCTGGCATCAAATGCGATGTGAACTGCCCCGGGCTTTCCGGAGGCCGTTTCGTTTGAGTTACGCGGCTATGGCTGGTTCATCCAACATGGCGTAGTAGCGTTCCTCGGCTTCGCCGGCGGGATGTTGCCGATGGGCTCCAGCAGCCGGCGATTGTTGAAGCAGTCGACCCATTCGAGCGTGGCGAACTCGACGGCCTCGAATGAGCGCCAGGGTCCGCGTCGATGGATCACCTCGGCCTTGTAAAGACCGTTGATCGTTTCGACGAGAGCATTATCGAAAGAGTCGCCGGCACTGCCCACCGAGGGTTCGACGCCGGCCTCCGCCAAGCGCTCGGTGTATCGAATGCTGACGTATTGGGCGGATTCAACCGGTCGTCGCGACACCAAGGGATTGGAGGTGGCAATGACGGTTCACCAACGCGCTTAGATCGGTGCACTCGAAAGAAGCTGGATTCGCCCGGGCGTCCGCCTGCCTGGCAGCGTGAGAATCGCTTCCGGTTCTGGCAAGCTATTGCCTTGGGACATTCGAGCGAGGAGGCCGCACTGGATGCCGGTACATCAACGCCTCTTGGTCCGCGCTGGTTTCGGAGTACAGGAGGGATGCCGCCAACGCATTTGGCGCCGTGGGCGAAGCCGCCTTCGGGGCGATATCTTTCTTTCGGGAGCGCGAGGATATTGCGCTTGAGCTTGCCAAGGGGATCGGCATCCGGGCCATTGCTCGTAAGCTAGGTCGGCCGCCGAGCACAATCTCGCGGGAGGTCAGGCGCAATGCCGCGACGCGTAGCGGCAATCTGGATTACCGGCCAGTGCCGCCCAATGGCACGCCGATCGTGAGTCCCGCCGGCCTCCTGGCAAGCTGGCGGTCAATCCGGCTCTGCGTGAATATGTTGAGGAGCGCTTGGCCGGCAAAGTCACCAACCCCAATGGCGCCTCATTCGAGGGCCCCAAGGTGGGTGTGGAAAAAACGACAGAGCCGGAGGTGGTCGGCAACCTGGAGCCCCGAGCAGATCGCTAAATCGGCTTCAGATCGATTACCCAGAGGATCAAACCATGCGGATCAGCCACGAGACGATCTATCAGTCCTTGTTTCAAGGACGCGGAGCATTGCGCCGAGGACTGACCGCATGTCTGCGTTCAGGCCGAGCGTTGCGCGTACCGCGCGAACGGGCCCGAGTTCGCAACAAGTCCTTCATTGGAGACGCCCTTATAATAAGCGACCGTCCGGCCGAAATTGCCGATCGGGCTGTCCCCGGACATTGGGAAGGCGACCTCATCCTTGGCCTCGGAAGCTAGGCGATCGGTACGCTCGTGGAACGAAGTTCACGCTTCACAATGCGTGCTTCACCTGCCGCGCATGCATGGCTATCAGCAGAGCCTGCGCATCAAGAACGGTCCACCACTTGCCGGCCACGGCGCTGAAGCAGTCCGCAGAGCCATAGCCCGATCCATGGGCAAACTTCCCGAGCAACTGCGTCAGTCGCTGACTTGGGACCATGGAGCGGAAATGGCGCAGCAGCCGACCTGCGCATCGACACCGGGCTCGAGATTTTCTTCTGCGATCCCCAAGCCCGTGGCAGCGAGACTCCAACGAAAACACCAACGGCTTGCTGAGACAGTACTTTCCAAAGGGCACGGATCTCAGTCGGCACACAGCCCGGAACTGGACGCAGTCGCCCATGCTATCAACACAAGACCGCGCAAAACGCTCGGCTGGAAAACACCTGCCGAACTCCTCGACCAACTCCTTGGGGGACAGTATGATGCCGGTGTTGCGACGATCCGGTTGAATCCGCCTTGGCTGCCTCTATCGCTGTGATGGATGTGCCCGCCTCCCTGCAGGGGCCGCCGATCATGGAGAGCCTGTTCCAGGGCATCGAGAACGAAGGCTGCATGCGCCGTCCGGCTCACCCGCCAGCCGACGATCCGACGGGCATACGTGTCGATGACAAAGGCGACATAGACGAAGCCCGTCCAGGTCGCGACGCAGGTGAAGTCGGAGACCCGCAGCATGTTCGGCGCGGAGCAGTGGAACTGGCGGTTGACGCGGTCGAGAGGGCAAGGTGCGGCCTTGTCGCTCACCGTAGTGCGGATCGGCAGACGATGCCTTCGAGGCTCATGGCCTTCATCAAGCGGGCAACCGTGCAGCGGGCGACGTCGAAGCCCTCGCGACGCAACCGCCGCCAGACCTTGCGAACGCCGTAGACGCGGAAGTTCGCCTCAAACCGTCGGACCTCATCCTTCGAGGCTGTGTCCCATCTTGCCCGAGCCGACAGCCGGCAGGGGTCGACGCGCTTGGCGACATGGTCGTGGTAGGTCGACGGGGCGATCGGCAGCACCTTGCAGATCGGCTCAACCCCATGCGCCTTGCGGTGATCGTCGATGAACGCGATCGTGGCCTGAACCGGCGGTCGAGCTTCGCCTGGGCAAAATACGCGGAAGCCTTGCTCTCGTTGGCCTGCGAAGCTCGCGGCTCTCGCGTTCCAGAGCCTTCAGTTTCGTCGCAGCATCCGTGGGAACTCCGGCGCGCACGCCGCAGTCACGCTCGGCTTTCTTGCAGCCGATCTTGGCGGCGATCGATGAAACCGCCGCCCACCGCGACGTATGCTCGCGTTCGTGATCCAGAACCAGCCGCACCGCGGGGGGTCCGGACCTCGGGAGAGAACTTGTTGGTCGCCTTGCTTGTCATGGTTTCACCTTCTCAGGAGTTGGAGCCTCCGATCAACCCGCGGCGGTACACAACAAGGGTCACGGATCAATCTGGGCGGGAACCCTAGAGAATCAGCCCTCAGAGCCTTTGGTAATAGACCGACCCCTCGCACCTGTTTGGGCTGGGTGTACAAGTCAGGTTTTCATCAGGTTGGACGAGTATGTCTGGCAGTAGAGCGCGACCACTTCCGTGCCCGCCCGCTCGTCTGGCAGACACACAAAGGAGAAAGATATGCCGTCAGCTACAAGCAGCGCCATCGTTTCCTGCCGCAGATCATCGCCCATCCGGTCTGGCCCTCCTTCAGGTCCCCTTGAGCCTGTGTCTCGTCGAGGAAATGGCCTGGGAGCGGGATCGTGGTTTCGTATGAGACAATCCGCCGGTGCGGCGACAAATGCGGTCCGCATACGGAGCCATTACGTCGCGGCACTTGATATTGCAGTGCAGCAAAGGTAGAGGGCCGCCCCTTATCGGAGTGTCGTCCATGGCCCTTACCAATGCTGGTAGCGAGGCAGAACCCGTCGAACAATCGAGCCATCCCGAAATCGAACAGGACAGCACCAAGGTGCTGATGCTAGGCGCGCTCGGCGTTGTCTATGGCGATATTGGCACCAGCCCGATCTACGCGTTCCGTGAGGCGCTGGTGGCGTCGTCGGGCGGCAATGTCGCCGAGCGCGGCGATATCCTCGGCGTGCTGTCGCTGATCATCTGGTCGCTGACTATCATCGTCACCATCAAGTACATCATGTTCGTGCTGCGCGCCGATAACGGCGGCGAGGGCGGCGTGCTGTCGCTGATGGCGCTAGCGCGCGGCAGTTTCCCCAAGCGGTCGGCGGTGATCCTGGGCATCGGCATCGTCGGCGCCTCGCTGTTTTTCGGCGACGCGGTCATCACGCCCGCGATTTCGGTGCTGTCGGCGGTCGAGGGTATGAACGTCGTCACGCCGACCTTCCAGCCCTATGTGGTGCCGCTGACACTGGTCATCCTGGCCATGGTGTTCGCGGTGCAGCGCTTTGGCACCGGCGGGGTGGGATTGGTGTTCGGCCCGGTGACCGCCGTATGGTTCCTGGCAATTGGCCTTTCCGGTCTCAACCACATCATCGCCGATCCAGAAATCCTGTGGGCGGTGAGCCCGCACTACATCGTCGCCTTCCTGATCAATTCGCCCGACGTCGCTTTCGTGACCATCGGCGCCATCTTCCTCGCCGTCACCGGCGCCGAAGCACTCTATGCCGATCTCGGCCATTTCGGACGCAAGCCGATCGTGCTGGCCTGGCTGGCGATCGTGTTTCCCTGCCTGCTGCTCAATTATGCCGGGCAAGGCGCCTTCGTGCTGGCCAAGAACGGTCACGTCGGCCATCCATTCTTCGAGATGAACGAAGGCTGGACGCTGATCCCGATGGTGGTATTGGCAACCGCGGCGACGGTCATCGCCAGCCAGGCGGTCATATCGGGCGCCTTCTCGCTGACCAGGCAGGCGGTGCAGCTCAATATGCTGCCGCGCCTCGAAATCCTGCACACGTCGGAACGGCAGTCGGGCCAGATCTACATGCCGCGCGTCAATGTTTTGCTGGCGTTGGCGGTGATGTTGCTGGTCGTCGGTTTCGGCGAATCGAGCAAGCTGGCCTCCGCCTATGGCATCTCGGTGACCGGCAACATGCTGGTGACGACGGTGCTGCTGTTCGTCGTCATGACGCGCATTTGGAAATGGCGCCTGTGGGTGGCGGTGGCGATGACGGCGGTGTTCGCATTCATCGACATCGGCTTCTTTGCCTCCAACATCGTCAAGGTGTTCGAGGGCGGCTGGGCGTCGCTTGCGGTGGCCTTCACCATCGTTCTGGCGATGTGGACCTGGGTGC
>NZ_AYWZ01000039.1:0-8940 GCF_000502335.1 Mesorhizobium sp. L2C066B000 | reverse complement strand
ACTGGCGCTTTGGCGTGCGCTCATCCTGCTGGCGATCGCTGCTTGCGCCGCCAAACCGGATACTTCCTCCCGTCACTGCGGCACTGCCGCGTCAATGGCTTAGCCATTGTTCAGGGCCGACTCGTTAGTTGAGTCATTTCTCCTCGTCGGATGCACTAATTTAGCGGTCACAGATCCCAAAGCTCCAGCAGCAGGCTTGGGACGATCGCCGACTGGTGATGACTACGGGCTATGATGCTGTCACGGCCCGCTGGTTTGATCCTTTGATCCCGTCGATATCATCCTAGTCTAGTTGGCGACAACGTCGGCAATGTCTGCCTCGGCTTTGACAACCCCACTACCGGTCAGCATGGCGATGTGTCAGGTGACAGGCTACGTGCGATGCTGAACGATGCAGCCAGCAAACAAAACTTGCTGCCACGCCCGCAGATTTAGCCAAGACCAGAGGCGCGCTTAAATCCCTGCTTCATCTCGATTTTCTTTTGAATGGGATAAACATTGCTCGTCCCGGTTTGATCGCTTTGTCTTTGCCCATCGGCACGGACGATCTTGCCTACGCGGTCTCGACTTTTGAAGCCTTCCTCGATCGCTGGGCCGAGTTAATTTTAGATGAGATTTGATGAAACTACATGTTCTACGCCGTCGTGCCGTGAGGCAGCGGGCTTAGGCCATGCCGCGAGTATGTCTTCCGCAGCCATGGTAATATGCCGCGAGATGGCAGCCTGAGCGCCGGGTCCATCCTGTTCTTCTAGCCGTTCGATGATACGCTCATGTTCGTCGTGGTAACGGCCGAGACTCGGATGCCCATTAAGGACCCCAAAATACGGGCCTATCTGCAACCAGAGCATTTCTATGCAGGGCAGCAGCTTCTCGGATCCAGCCGCCTGATATATCGTAAAATGGAATGCTCGATTAGCGTCGAGCATTCCGCTGAAATCTGACTTACCTGCACATTCGATCTCCCGGCGCAGCAACTTCCGGAGGAGCTTTACAAGCTTTGGCGTTGCATTTTCCGCTGCCCATAATGTGGCCAGTCCTNGTCTCGAACTGGGCGGCGACCTCCCGGATGATGACACTTTGACCTGGAATGAACCGTCCTGCCATCACGGCAGCCGACAACGATGCGTAAACCCGATCGTGCATCAGGGCTGGCTCGATCGGCTGCATAATTCGATCTGGCTTGGCCTTTGGAGATTCGGTCATGATATGCGCCCTTCTTTCACTTGATCAACGATCAATTAAATTGAATGTTTGACTCATACGTCAGGTTGATGAAGACATGAAGGGGGTAGGGCAGTTTAATGCACATTCTTTCACGGCGCGGACACTCATAAGAGCGAATAGAACCCAATTTGGAAGGCTTTCGCCAAAACGATTTGTCGCTTGCCGAGGGCGCCTCCCATATTTCGTATGGCGTGTCACGCAGGCACTGCACGGCACACAGGTGCGCGCCCATCATTTGTACCATGTCGAGAATGGTCTCGGTAATCAACGAGCGTTTCCAACCTCGGACAAATGGAGCGTGATATCATAGAAATGTGCCTATCACTTCTTGGGGGAATCCGGGGTCAAGTAAGAAGGTACCTTACCCGCGTCAACGATGTCGACTTCTTCCTCGGCCTAACGCCCTACCAGCGTTGACGGGTTGACCAGTTGATCCCCTCGAACGTCGTATTGTCCTGAACACGGCAACAAGGGCCTTTCGAAGGCACGACAGTCGTTCGCTTAGGTGTCGGCTCTTGCGCCGAGACCGGTAGAATCGTCGGAACGTCCTCTGTCGCCCAGCTTAACATCGGACAAGTCGTACCCAATTCACAGCAGCATCGACTTGAACAAAGCCTCTCGGCGAGGCAGGCTCGCGCTTCGCAGAGCAGGAACCACACAAAGGGCCTTATCGATCGGCTCCCAGTCAATCACTGGCAAGCGCATTCAAAGACGAATGCTTGACTGCGATCAACAGCTAAACCAAGCTTTGCAGACCAATGCGCCGGTGAGGCAGGATCCCTTAATCCACTGTACTCATTGAGGGAACCACAGATCAACACTTCAGTCCAGACACCACGCGACCAGGTCGCCTAGCGTGGCGCCATCGCCCGTCATCTGCATCTCAATGATCCGCTGCTCTCTGAGCGAGCCTAACCTGTTTCATCCCACCAGCGTCCATGTTGAAGTCGGCAGCTGGCGGCCTTGGGGGGTGGCTGTAGCCGGAGCGCGCACATGACAGGCCACGACGCGGCCGTCTGCCATTGGCACCAGGGGCGGCACTTCGAATCGACAACGCTCGACCGCGAGCGGACAGCGCGGGTGGAACGCGCACCCTGTCGGCGGGTTGATCGGGCTCGGCACCTCGCCCTCGACGGGCGGCTCCAGCCGGACTCGGGTGGGATCCGGCACCGGGGCCGCCGCGATCAGCGCCTCGGTATAGGGATGCACCGGTTTCGCAAAGAGCACCTCGCTCGGGGCGAGTTCCACGATCCGCCCCAGATACATGACGGCGACGCGATGCGCGATATGCTCGACGACGCCAAGGTCATGCGAGATGAAGACGAAGGCGATACCCATCTGCTGCTGGAGATCCAAAAGCAGATTTAAGATCTGGGCCTGCACGGAGACGTCCAGGGCTGACACCGCCTCGTCGGCGATGATGAGCGAGGGGTTGAGCGACAGCGCACGCGCAATGCCGAGCCGTTGCCGTTGGCCGCCCGACAGTTCGGATGGTAGCCTGTGCATCATCTCGGGCGCCATTCCAACCTTCTGAAGAAGGTCCGCCGCAAGGGCGTTGCGTTGCTTTCGGCTGAGGCGCTCGAAATTCTCGACGGGCTCGGTGATAATCTGTCCAGCGGTGAGACGCGGGTTCAGTGATGAGTAAGGATCCTGAAACACCATCTGCATCCTACGGCGATGCGCGCGAAGCTCGTGCTTCTTGAGGCCCGCAATATCGGTCCCATCGATCATGACGCGTCCGCCTGTCGGATCGGTGAGTCGCATCAATAGCCGCGCGACAGTGGACTTGCCGCAACCGGATTCGCCGACGATGCAGAGCGTCTCACCTGCCTCGACGGAAAAAGACACTCCCTCCACTGCCCGCACCACCGGAATGGTCTTCTTGAAAAATCCCCCGCCGAGCGGATAATGCTTGGTCAGATTCTCGACTTTCAGCAATGGACCGCTCATGCGCATACAAGCTCGTCTGAGCGCCAGCAAGCTGCGGCGTGACCCGATTCAATGTCACGCAGGACGGGCGTCTTCTCGCGGCAAAGATCGATCGCGAACGGGCAGCGCGGTGCAAAGTTGCACCCGATAATCGGTTCACGGAGGTTTGGTACAATGCCGGGAATTTCCGGCAGACGGCGCTGACGGCCGCGCCGCCGGTCAGGCACGGAGCGCATGAGAGCCTGAGTATAAGGATGCATGGGACGTGCGAACAGATCAGTTACGGTCGCTTGCTCGACGATCCGGCCAGCATACATGACGATGACGCGCTGGCATGTCTCGGCCACAACGCCCAGATCATGCGTGATAAACATCACGGCTGTTCCCATACGCTCTTTCAAATCGACGATCAGCCGCAGGATCTGCGCCTGGATCGTAACGTCGAGCGCCGTCGTCGGCTCGTCGGCGATCAACAGTTCTGGACAGCAGGCAAGCGCCATGGCGATCATGACGCGCTGGCGCATACCGCCGGACAGCTCATGGGGATAGTTGTTGACGCGACGCTCGGGATCTGCGATGCGGACGAAGCGGAGCATTTCTTCGGCCTTGGCCATCGCAATTGAACGGGAGTCTCCCGTGTGGATCTGCACCGCTTCAGCGATCTGCTGACCGACCGTGCAGACCGGGTTCAGACTCGTCATCGGATCCTGGAAGATCATGGCGATCTTACCACCGCGGATCTTGCGCATCTCCCGTTCAGACAGATTTAGGAGATCCCGTCCACCGAAGCGGACTTCGCCGCCAACGGTCTTGGCGGTCAGCTTCGGTAGCAGACGAAGAATGGAAAGGGCGGTGACACTCTTCCCGCACCCGGATTCGCCGACGACACCGAGAGTTTCCCCCTTCATTATCTGGAAACTGATACCGCCCAGCGCGTGGGTAACGCTTTCCTCGCCGTAAAAGTGCGTCTCAAGGTCTCGAACGTCAAGAAGCATGTCATGGTTAATCGTATTGTGCATTTGCATGTCAGCGCCTCCGCTTGGTGCGGGGATCGAACATATCACGCAGACCATCGCCAAGCAGGTTCACCGCAAGAACCGTGACAGCGAGACATATTCCCGGGGCGAAGATGGTCAGTGGGGCGATTGCGAGAAACAAGCGCGAACTAGCGATCATGTTGCCCCAGCTGGGGATTTCGGGCGGCACACCCACCCCGAGGAAACTCAGCCCAGCTTCGGTTAGAATTGCACTCGCGCTCACTGTGGCGCTTTGCACCATGAGTGCCGGAATGGTGCTCGGGAGGATATGCCGCAAGAGCACCTTCGGCAGCCGCGCACCGCCGCAGAGCGCCGCCTCCACGTACGGACGTTCGCGAACGCTGAGGACCACCGAGCGGACCAATCGGGCGACCGCCGGCGTCTCGGGAATAGCAATGGCGACGATGAGGATGCCAATCCCGGGACCCGTCAGAGAGATGAGCGCAATGGCCAGCAGAATCGTCGGGATCGACATCAGGCCGTCCATGATCCGCATGGCGATATTGTCAAACGTGCGGTTGTAGCCGGCGAGAATCCCGATGAGGAGCCCAAGCAGAGCCGCGCACGCCGCCGACATCAATCCGACCATAAGGGAGATCCGGGCGCCGAAGATCGTTCGCGCAAACACGTCCCGACCAAGATTATCGCTTCCAAACCACATTTTGCCCGAAGGCGGCTGGAGACGTTTGAACGGATCCATGTTCCCCGGATCGCCGGCGTAAAGCGGGGCGGCGAGTGCCAGAACAATCAGGAGCGCCAACAGGCCGCCGCCGATCAAGACCAGCGGATGACGCCGTGCCAGACGGGGAAAATCAGATATTCGCAGGCGACCCGTAGGAACGTATTCAACTGGTGCGGAAAAAATCGTCATATCAGTACCTGATGCGCGGATCGATCAGCGTATAAGCAAGATCGACCGTGAGATTGATAAGGACGTACAGACCCGAAGTCAGCATGAGCACGCTCTGAATAATCGGATAATCGCGGTTGCTTAACGCACTCACCACCAGCCGACCGGTACCGGGTATGTTGAACACCGTTTCCGTTAGAACCACTCCGCCGATCATGTAGGCGAAGCTTATGCCGATGACGGTCAGGATCGGTACGCCGGCATTCTTCAAGGCATGGTGGAAAAGCATAGCATAAGAGGAAGCGCCCTTGGCTGCGGCTGTTCGCATATAGTCTTCCGACAGGACTTCTAGCATGCTGGCCCGGGTAACCCGGGCGATGAAAGCGATGTAGCCAAGACTAAGGGTCACGGTGGGCAGGATCAGGTGCACGAACCAAGGCCAAAGACCACCCTCGATCGGCGCATATCCCTGGACCGGCAACCAATGTGTTTGTATGGCGAAAAAGTAGATCAGGAAGAAGCCGATGACGAATACCGGGACTGAATAACCAAATGCAGAAAAGGCCGTGAGGAGGCGGTCGACGAGACCGCCAGATCGCCACGCGGCAAGGATGCCGAAGGAGACCCCGACCGTCACTGCGAGAATCATCGTCAGGATTGAGAGGGAAAGAGTCGCTTCAAGCCTCTGCGAGACGAGCTCGAGAACCGGTCGTCCGGTCAAGATCGAGGTGCCAAAATTGCCGCTGAGCATGTCGCGCACCCAACGGATGAACTGAACCGGCATAGGATCGTTCAAGCCCAGCTGCTCACGAATGCCGGCAATTACTTCAGCCGTGGCCGACCGGCCGGCGATCATGGCAGCCGGGTCGCCCGGCGCCNTGCTCACGAATGCCGGCAATTACTTCAGCCGTGGCCGACCGGCCGGCGATCATGGCAGCCGGGTCGCCCGGCGCCAGCCTGAGAAGCAGGAAGACGAAAATCCCGACCATCGCCATGACAGCGATGGCCGAAACAACTCTGCGGAAGATGTAGACTGTCATCAGGCCGAGACTTTCTCCATGTTCCACATCGGGCACCGTCCCAAGTCATTGCTTATGACGCCGGTGAGCGTCTTGCGGCGTGCAGAGGGCTCGACCGCCTGACCCAGGAAAACCGCTCCGACAAAGTCCCACCACAGGTGTTGCATCTTGCGGGCCAGAGCCTTGCGCTCATCCAGCGTTCTGACAACCGCCCATTTGCTCCGTAGCGCCTCATATTCGTCATTCTTCGGCCAGCCGTACCAAGCGTTTTCGCCATTCGCCTGGAGGAGAGCGGCCCCGATTGGATCGGAGAGAGCGAGATTGGGCCAATTCGATATGTGAATGTTCCAGCCGTCTCCCTCAACGGGGCCTTTGTTCGCTCGGCGCGCGGTTATGCCGGCCCAGTCGCTCGGCGCCAGCTCGGCATTGACGCCGATCTTCTTTAACTCTGACGCCAGCAGCTGGGCGCAATTGTCGCCTTGTGGCCAGTCTGTAGAGTCGAGAATGACGACCTTCTCGCCGGAGTATCCGGCCTCCTTGAAGAGCTGCTTGGCCCGCTCTGGGTCGCCGCCCTTCTTATACCATCCCGTATTTTCGTCATTTGAGTATGGAGATCCAGTACCGAACATAGAGGTTAAACTCTGGGCAAACCTAGGATCGGGAGCCGTGACCCTCAGGAATGCCTCCTGGTCTACCAAATGCAAAAGCGCTTGACGCGCCTTGGCGTTGTCGAACGGCGGCTGGAGAAAATTAACCCGCGCAAAATAGTCTTGCCCTCCCCCCAGAACGACCTGCAATTGGAGATCGGGATCGCTCTCGACTGTAGAATAGAAGTCGGCGGGGCAAGTAAGCAGGAAATCAATCTCCCCCGCCTGCAACGCGGCCAACGCCGTCTGTTGATCTGAGATATTCTCCCAAATGGCTCTGTCAACTTTTACAATTTTCCCCCCAGCCAACCCGTCGGGCGCCTCCTTCCGGGGCACATATTTTTCATAGCGGTCGTAGCTGAAGTTCGCGCCAGGCTTGGCGAGAGCACGATTGAACTTGAACGGCCCCGATCCGATATTGTCTGTTACCTGCTCTGTTGGGGAAAAATTCGCGTCTTTCTGTCTCATTACAGCTAGAAACTGTGTTGGCGAGGCCAGCGTGTCGATCAGAAGCTCGAATGGCTCCCTCAGTGAAATCGTGAAGGTTCTCTCATCCTTCTTCGAGACATCCTTTGCCTTTTCCATTAGCATTTTTCCACCCGGGGCCGCCGCACCCCAACGGCGGATCGAGGCCACACAGTCAGCAGCGGTGACAGGGGATCCATCGTGAAAGCCCAAGCCGTCCCTAAGTGCGAATGTATAGGTCAACCTGTCTTCGGACACGCCCCAATTGTCGATCATTTGTGGACGTGCCGCCCGCTTGGAGTCGAACGCAAAGAGCGTATCATAAATAGCTAAGCCATGGTCTTGAGTATCGCCGCTTGTCGTAAAGAGCGGATCAAAACTCGCGGGAAGAGTGCCCCCGAGCACCAGGCGCAGCACCCGCGTGTCAGTTGAAGCAGCCTGAGCCCGCACAATAGACGGTGCCGACCAGGCGGTTCCTGCTGCTACGCTCAACTTGATGAGATCGCGTCGAGAAATTTCCATGTTTTTACTCCCTGTTTTGAGCAGTCCCATTGCCGCTTGCTTTGCGGATTGCTTCCCCCCGGCAAAGCCTTGCGAGCGGTCCAGCTCGCCATTCGGCTAATTGCCCGATTCACGATCCACGATAACTGGATCGGACCTCGCCCTCCGAGCGCGCTGTCGACCGTCGTGCGTTCTGCACTCACTGAAGTCGCGAGGATCGCTTCATGGCGATTCCCAGGTCTTTCGTGCCTTTCGCAAACGCAGCTTCACAGTTTCCCGTACATGGCGCCACAATTGATCCGGACGCATACACTATCAAATCTTTGATCAAAGATCAATAGCAATTATGCTTTCGTCCACGCTTGTAGCGCCTTTCGCGCTTACCGCACCGGCTTCGAGGCGTGCAACGAACCGATCTCCGCCCTTCGACATCACCGCTCGTCTTGGTCCCCCCGGTTTGCGGCCGACGTGGTTGCATTTATAGCCTCTCCATTCTCGGCACGTTAGAACGCCCGGATTTTGAGCGGGGTCGCCTTGCAATACTTTCAGCACACGAAGGACCACCTGCCGTCAATCAGATGCATGGCGCGGGTTAAACTATCACCTGAAGATAGCCTGCCTTCCCAAGCGGTAATGGGCCGTGAGTCCCATCCTTTATCTGCGGCGGCAGGCCCACTGGTCAACGCCACGCCCCGAAAGCGCATCGCGATCAAGCGCTCAGTCTCAACCAGCCGAGCCGTCTCAACTCAAGTCCAGCGGCCAGATCGGCCGCCTGAGTTTTTTCCAAGGAAACTGCTTGAAGTTGAGCGAGCAGAGGCCGCCGGCATCGACATAGATGAGTCTCCGCCCAATCGGCTCGAAATCGGCACGGAAGTGGTTCATCGCCTTGCAGGCGAGGATATTCACGCGCTCCGGCTCGATGCCGTACATACGGAACTGCTCGCGCTCGTAGATCGGCGTGGCGTAGGTGGCGACAATAATCTGCATGCCGTCGAGATCGAGGCGGAAGCTCGGGCCCATATTAGCCCTGGTGCCATTCGCAACCTTGCCCTTGCGGACATAGATCCCGTCGGAGACGGCGCCCACCGTTCCGATCAGTCGGATCGGCGTGCCGCTGAAGCGCGGATCCTTCTTGCCACCGAGGTCTACCGTAACCGTCGCGCCGATTCCCGCTTTGAGCCCGGCCGCGGCGGCGTCCGAATCGGCGATGGCGCCGACCGCAACGCCCTTGATGCCGGCTGCGATCAGGGCGCGAATCAAATTGGTGG
>NZ_AYWZ01000038.1:0-9280 GCF_000502335.1 Mesorhizobium sp. L2C066B000 | reverse complement strand
AATGTGGCCAGTCCTTCGATCCCCAGTCGCACTCGACAAAGATCTCGTACCGTCTCCGGAGAAAATTCCGGCACCTGTACAGCCCGGTTCGGCAACGAGATAAAGGCTCTAAGCGCGACTAGGCGACGAACTGCTTCCCGAACAGGCATCGGACTAGTCTCGAACTGGGCGGCGACCTCCCGGATGATGACACTTTGACCTGGAATGAACCGTCCTGCCATCACGGCAGTCGACAACGACGCGTAAACCCTATCGTGCATCAGGGCTGGTTCGATCGGCCGCATAATTCGGTCTGGCTTGGCTTTTGGAATTTCAGTCATGCTGCACGCTCTTCGCGTTGATCGATCAAATAAACTGTTGAATCCATAGGTCGGGTTGACCAAGACATTGAAGGGGGTAGGATAGTTTAATGCGCACTCTTTTTAATGCACACTCTTTCACGGCGCGCACCCCACGGGAGTGGATAGAAGCCGAATTGAAGGCTCTCGCCAGAACGATTTTCGTTGGCGAGAAGGGCGCCTCCCCTATTTCATATCGGGCGTTATCAATTTAACTCGCGTTCAGGGATTTGCGGCATAGACCGATGGCATGAACACCGCGACCATCAAGCGCCATCTTTTCCCGCCGCAATTCCCTGAACGCGAGTTGAATCGATAACGCCCATCCGCCCCTTCGCTCCCGCCCCATTACAGGACCTTCGTCACGAATACGGGTCGATCCACCCCAACTTCCCATCGGTACTCTCGCCGCACGGTGGTGTTCCGCTTGTGCTTCTCCCTCGGCATCAGAAAGCTGGTTTCTGCAGTTCCGCAACGACGCGTCATCGAAGGGTTTGCTTGCGCTCTATCTTCCGGATGCCTACCTGCCCCAGATCATGTCCGCGGCTTCTGCTTTCTGCAGCACACTATGGACGGGCACTAGCTATGTCTCGGATTGAAGCACAAAGCTGGGTGACCTCTTCCAGACTGTGGTCCGCAGTCAGGCATACGCGCAAAGCAGCCTTGTGCCGGGGCACCGTCGGATAAAATGCTGCGGCCACATAAAAGCCGCGCCGCAATAGCTCTGCTGCCGTATCCACCGCTGCCCGAGACTCACCAATCGGGACCATCCGGATTGGCATTCCGTCACCTGACGATTGCGTCGGCATTTTATCGTCAAAAGCTTGAACAACCCTACTCAGGCGGGCCTGGCGCTCACCCAGCTCCGCAGAACGATGAATTTCTGCTGATGCTAAGGCACCTGCAATTCCGGCCAAGTCTGGTCCCATCGAGAATGCATGCGGGACGGCGTAACGTCTAAGGAGTTTCTCCTGCTCTTCCGTCCCAAGCATGAGAACACCGCCAGTCACTCCGAAGCCTTTGCTCAAAGAAGCCGCGATGATTGTGTTTTCGCCTAGATCTGTGATTTGGGATTTGGCATATCCTTGGCCATGCCTTCCCCGGATTGAGATGCCATGCGCATCGTCGATGTAGATGAATAGCCCATAACGTTCTTGGAGGCGCAAAAGCTCACCGATGGGGGCATTTCCGCCCATTGAATACACACCATCGCATATGTAGGCGACGCACGTGTGTTCCCGACAAATACCCTCCAGTTCCTCAATGTCGTTGTGCCTAATTTGCAGAACCTCGGCATCTTCGGCCATAACAGCCTTGTGGTATGCCAAAGTGGCATGAGCAAATCGGTCGAACACCAGTACCGGCTTGCGTCCTCGGGTGAAAGCCCCGCATGCGAGTAACGGAAGCGCGCTCATGTTCGCCGTTAGAACCAACGAGTATACGACAACCCGAGCATCGAAAAGTTCAGATAAGCTGTATTCGAGATCTCGGGTTAGCGAGAAATTCAATCTCGTGCGGGCACCTGACCACTGTATCGAGCGATATGACGCTAATGCTGCTATCGCAGCATCCACGATCATCGGATGGTTATCAAGCCCGAGATAGCTGCCTCTTGCGAATTCTATAACCGATCGTCCTGACTCGAGCTCCACGTGTCGCTGCTCAAGCGAGCGGGCATATAGTGTCATTATTCCTTTGGAGTACGCATAGTCGAAATCTGATCTGGACTTCTCAATAAGGCTTGCAAGACTACGAAATCTCTGCTTCTTCACAGCACTCTCCGTCAAACTGACCATAATATAATTTACGTTTGTTCATCATCGGCAACCCCCGCTACGTAGCCAATGTGTCCCTTCAAAGTCGTGCCAACTTTGCACAAGGGGAGGCTGCGGCTCCTCTTTTGGCTGGTGCGCCCGGCTATTGCGAACGCGCTGATCACAGTCGGAAGTCCGAGAGTCCTACTCGGAAGCCAGCCCGCCATCGGCTTCAATCCTGGTCCTCACAGTCCCTCAGCAGGCCTACTCGCGAAGCTGGTGTTGTCGCCAGGAACCTTTCGAAGACATCGGCTATCTTGTCGATTTCGGCATCAGACATTGCCGTCGATAGCGAGGCCGAAGTGTTGGCATGAAGAAGGATACCCTCACTGCGGAAGAAACGGCTTATTGCTTTCAACGTGCCTGCCTCATCCGTCGACGGGTAGGCTTCGCGATAGTCGCGCGGAAGCGCTTGTTTGGGGTGGATGCGAAAGAGCGACGCTGCGCCGCTGATGACATAGGGAGCCTGATGGCGGCTGATGGCGGCGGCGAGTGCAGTGCGGAGCCGTTTCCCCATTTCCTCCAGGCGGGCGAATGCTACTTCGGTCAAGGCTTCCATACTGACGCGACCGGCGACCATTGAGATAGGATTTGCCGAGAAGGTGCCAGCCTGCGCCACTTTGGCCCGTCCGGCCGATCCGTCGAAGACGCTCATCACGCGGCTCGATCCGCCAATGGCACCGATCGGGAATCCTCCACCGATGATCTTGCCGGCGGCGATCAGATCGGGCTTGATACCGTAACGTGCGGAGGCGCCACGATAGCCTTGGCGAAGATTGAGCACTTCGTCGCAAACGACGAGAATGCCATGTTGGCGCGCGGTTTCGACGATAGCAGCAATGAAGTCAGGATCAGCCGGGATAAGGCCACCGCCGCTCGGCATTGGATCGAGCAGGATACAGGCTAGGCGATCGGCGGCAGCTGCGATCCTGCGACGCGCACCGTCGGCATCATTGAACCGAAGAATGAGAACCTCGTCGGCGACCGATGTCGGTGTGCCTGCATAGGCCGGCACGGCGATAGGCGCATCCGGCGATCCCCATGTTGCGGGCGTACCTCCCAGGTCCGCCTCGGCCCAGTCATAGGAGCCGTGATAAGCGCCTTCGGTCTTGGCAATGGCCGGGCGTCCGGTGAATGCGCGCGCCGCCTTGACGGCGAACATCACCGCCTCAGTGCCGGTGTTGACGAAGCGAATTTGTTCAACCACCGGAATGCGGTCAACCAGCAGTTCTGCCAGGTCGATCTCATGAGCGGTCGGATTGGAAAAGCAGGTGCCGTCGCGAAGGAGACGCGCCACAGCATCAAGCGCAGGAAGAAAACCATGCCCATGGATCAGCGTAGTGAAATTGTTGTTGAGATCCAGAAAACGTTGTCCGTCAACGTCAATCAGATAAGCGCCGTCACCTTTCAGGATGTAGCGCGGCGTCGGATCGCGTTCAACCGTAGCACGGGTAATGCCACCCGGAAAAACCGAGCGACCTCGAGCAAACAATTTGTTTGATTGTGGGCCAAGCAGAGTAGCGTTGGGTGCGGTCTCGAACTTTTTCGGCATTCAGATCTCCTGACAGTATCGCTTTTCTTGTATTTCAAAGCAATCAAGACGGTTTAGCTGGTTGGTCGATCAACGCTACTTCCTCCTCACTCGACGGACCACGCCACGCCGGCCCTGCCATTCGCGGATCAGCGCATCGAGATCGGCTGTCTCGACACGGACTGCCTCAATTCCCTCGGCCGCAACATAATCGTACTGAGCTGGATTAGGCGACAGGACAATTGAATGAAGACTAAGTTGCAGAGCTTCTTGCGTATAGCGGACCATTATACCTTGAGCCTTAAACCAGGATCAGCGCTCTTCTTGCCATTGCCATTGCCATTGCCGTTGCCGTTGCCGTTGACTCCGACGTTGCGTGGGGTGCGGCGGCCCGAGCCTGCTTCGCCAAAAGCTTTTTCAGCCGTGCCTGATCTCGGACCTTGTCGTGAACGTACCATTGTCAGCGATTTGCGGTCGCAAAGATGTTGTAAAGTTACTTGAAGGATTTGTTCGACACCTCGAAAAGGTTCTGTCGCAAAGATCGAAACGGGACAAAAGATGGCAGGAATCGGGGTCGGCGTTCTATGCCGTGAGGATGGCTAACTGCTCGGCGATTGAGGGGCTAGGATTGTAGNCGGGATTGGGGTGTCGAGAGCACGCATGGCGGGCAGGCCGAAGTATCTGATGAACTGTTCGAGTTGTTATCTGGCCGCCCCCTTGCCTGGTTGCGCTTCGAGCGCGGATCCGTAGTTGTCGTGTAGCCCGCCGGCTCCCAAGGTTGCTGAACCTGGAAAGGAGCCGGGAATGAGAATCATTGCCCTTGATGTCCACCGATCATTCGCCCAAATGGCAATCTTTGGAGAAAGGCAAAATCCGGAATGCGGGGAGGATCGATCTCGAAGGCAGCCGCCTGTTGCAGTTCGCCATGAAGCTCAAACCGGATGACGAGATCGTCATCGAGGCGACAGGCAATACAAGTGCGACCGTGCGATTATTGTCGCCTTTGTGGGTCGGGTGTGGTCATAGCCAATCCGATCCGGTCCGGGACATCGCCTGGGCCAAGGTCGAGACTGACAAGATCGACGCGGCAGCGCTGGCGAAGGTTCATGCGAGAGGATTTCTACCCGAAGTGTGGATGCCGGACGAGGAAACCGAGACACGTCGTCGCGTGGTAGGGGAACGAACGCAGCTCGCCTCCCAGATGACGCCTCTCAAAAACCGAATCCATTCGGTTCTGCAGGAATCTGATCCACCCTACAAAGGCTCACCGTTCTCAAAACGCGGCAAGGTCAGCTAATGGCTCAGCCGCTCGCCGAGGATCAGCGGCGAGTCGTCTTTCGCCATGACGGCGAACTCGAACGCCTTGGCGGAGAACTTACACAGGTGTGGACAAAAGCCTCCCACAGACGGCACTCCAGGAGCGACGAGCCAAGCGTTTGATGACGATCACCGGCGTGGATGTCACGGTGGCATGAGTATCGTGGCAGCCGTCACGACATTGAGCGGTTCTCATCGCCGGAAAAGCTCGTCAGCTACTTCGGATTCAACCGTAGGAGTCTAGTCCCGGCAGTTGCTGGAGCGGACTGAGAAGCGTTCAGGCCGCGTGGCCCAAGCCGTTGCAGGTGAACTCATAGGGCGTGAGACCTTTGAGGGTCTTGAGCCTGCGGCAGAAGTTGTAGGCCGAGGCGAAGTCGGCAAGGTGCGGGCGGAGTTGAACGTGGCTCTCATAGTAGAAGCGCCTGACGGTCGCATCCTTGATGGTCCGGTTCATCCTCTCGACCTGGCCGTTAGTCCACGGGTGCCTTGTCTCGGTCGTCCGCTGTTCGATGTCGTTCCTGGCGCATGCGTATTCGAAAGCATTGGCGCGGAAGAGTTCGCCAATTGCGATGGCCTCCTTGATCAATGGCACGGCCGAGCCGCCGGCGCCGGGGGTGGTGAACTGGATGCCGTAGCACCTACGGAATGAAGGAGCGATGGGAGCCGAGACAGCGGTGCCCGCCGCTTTTCGCTGCAGGCGCGCACCGGTCGTACGCACTACCTGCCGCTGTATTTTCCCGAGATCGATCGCTTCCGGGAAACAGCCGCAGCGTTCTTCGCCTTCTCCATGCCTTTCCGACGCCAGCAAGCATCACGGCGCAGACGAAAGAGGAGTTTGTGACAGCATCGTGGGATGTCGTCGGCCGCAAGGTCAGCAACAAATTCCGATGGATATTTACGAGACGGCGCGCTCATCGATCGGACTGCCGCTGCCGCTTGACGCGCCTGCCATTCGCAGGTTCCGGATGGTCATTGACGAAGCGTCACGCTGCCCTGCGGCGCCCCGGCCGCTCCGATCGTGGCCGTGCCGAGTTGGCTGCGCAAGGCGGTCGAGGCGGCGCAAACCGTTGAGGATGCTGCCCTTGCCACCGGCGCGGCCATCGCCGTGCTAGATGCGCGGTTGTCCGCCGCGACGAAAAATGGACCGGCGCCTGTCGGCAGCGCCTCGCGCTCGCCGTTGCCGCGGCACGGCGCGACAGGCGGGTCGCGTCAAGGCTGAAGGCCGGCACAGGATGCCGTTTCGACAACTCTTTCGGCGATTGAGATAATCTCCTTGAGTTCCGCCTCACTCGTTAACAAGCTACGGGACGAGGCCGAGAAAGTCGTCCCGCGAACGCCTGAAGCCTGCAAAGACGAGAACTCGAAGCTGAAGAACTGCTCGAAGCCTCGGCACTAGGACTACCAGAGGCCGACGTCATGATGATGGAAACGAGAGAATCATCAGATGTCTATCGAGATAGAACTTCTGGACCGGCTGCTTGCCGGCCGTGATCCGAAGAGGTGTTTTCTACGGACGGTCTGCTCGCCGCCGGTTTAATCCGAACCCTATCTGGCCAACCAGGTTCTCAAGTCTCGCCGCGTGATCAGCTCCTTGCTAATTCGCGTGGAGCCGTTGTAACGCCTCCTTCAAAGAAATTCATAGACTCTTAGCAAATCCAAACCGCCGTGAATGGTACGCTTACCTCATCTGAGGTCAGTAGACCAGAAACGTGGTGCTTAAAGGCAATGGCAAGAGCGCTGATCTGGGTTGTTCGGGACACGGCGACGATCAGCCCAAAGCAAACACATGTTTACCTAACGACTGCCGCCAGAGGCTGGTCGCCGGGATCCCTACAACGAAAATTTCGTTCGAACCTGCGGAGACGCCCAATGACAAAGTCAGTGGGACGGGTATCCAGCTTGATGCTGACCCATGATGACACTGGTCAGTCGCCTACGCACGGCAGGGCATTTTGATGGGCCTTTGCGTGCCTGCGGACCTAATTGTCTGCGAAGCTAGCGGAGATTCTGGGTCTGCGTCGCGAGCGGGTTGTGCGACACGTCCGGCTGCTCGCCAGACCCGACTTTTGCTGGAACAAACAACCACGGTGGCGCTCGTACCATGTCAAAGCAGGATGCAGCGACGGCGGGGGGATCCAATTATTGGTCGATCTCCTGCCCTATGGCGACGGCTATCATAAACAGGACCTGCAGCGGTTCGAAGCGGCACGATACACGCGGCCGAAGGGGACCGCATGCTTAACCGTGAAATAGATCGATCCAATTGGAGCGCGAAGCTACCATGGACAACTCCGCCGACCTCCATCGCGCAGCCCGACACCTACGGGCGGTCTTCCTTGGCCGCGGCTGATTGCCCCGTTCACGAGCTGCTTCTGAGACAGGAGCGGCAGGAGCGGACGCCCCTCAAGCTCATCGCCTCTGATCCCTGGACTCACCGACCGGTGAGACCGGCTGATCCAGGCCCCAACCTAACTCCAACACCTGCAGCGAGGACATTCCATGCCCAGGCAGTTCGTGTTCTCTTCCGAATCCGTCGGCGCGGGACACCCGGATAAGATGGCCGACAACATCTCGGATGCCAATCCTCAGCATCGATCCCAGGGCGAGCGTGTCTTGTGAAGTATTGGTGAAGACAGGAATGGTCGTTCTGGCTGGCGATATCACCAGTGACGCGCAAATCGCTTACAGCCAATTTGCGCGCGATACGACTGTCAATATTGGATATGATAACGACGATATCGGCTTTGATGGTGGCCTTGCGCCGTCGTTCTGGACTGAGCGGCAATACAAATGGTCGGTATTTTCTGCGGTGTCCCGCAAGCTTTGGAGTTGCTTCGGGTTTGCCAGGAAAGTTCTAGAGGAGCGAAGTATTCTATGAAGATCATTGGCATTACGATGTGGCAACTCGATCTGTCACTGACAAAGCCCTATTGGTTATCCGGTGGCCGCCTGAAGTTCGAAAAACTCGACAGCACCTTTGTGAGGGTTGATACCGATGCGGATGTGTCTGGTTGGGGGGAAGGCTGCCCTTGGGGCAGCACCTATCTACCCGCCCATGGTCCCGGGATCAGGGCGGGTATCGCCACACTAGCGCCCTCATTGCTGGGACAGGACCCGAGGTCGCTTGAAGCGATCAACCGGACAATGGATATGGCGCTCCCCGGCCATCTGTATGTGAAGTCGGCCATCGATCTGGCCTGCTGGGACATCTTGGGAAAAGTCACCGGGATGCCGCTATGGCGATTGCTCGGTGGAACTACCGCAGATCCGGTCGCAGTTAACTCTTCGATTTCCACCGGCACTACCGACGAGATGATCAAACTCATAAGGGATGCGTATTCAGAGGGGTATCGTACACACTCTGCCAAGATAGGAGGTAGCGATCCCGTCGCGGATATTGCGCGTATTCAGGCGATTGAAGCGGCGCTGAAACCGGACGAGAAGGTTACCTACGACGTGAACCGCGCCTGGTTCCCGGCGGTTGCACTCCAGGTACTGAACAACGTGTCCCTACGCGGCTGGATAGAACAGCCTTGCGAGACGGTACAGCAATGCGCTCAGGTTGCCCGACGGGTAAAACAGCCGATCATGCTTGATGAGTGCCTTCATTCTTTTGAGGACCACCTGCAGGCTTGGCGCTTAGATTCCTTTCAGGGCGCCAAGGTCAAGCCCAATAGAGTAGGCGGTCTAACCAAGGCTAGGCAGGTTCGGGACTTCGGTGTCTCCGTGGGTTGGCAGATGCACATTGAGGATGTCGGAGGTTCGGCGTTGGCAGATACTGCGGCAGTCCATCTCGCATCATCGACTCCTGTCGCCAATAGGTTGGCCAGCTGGCTATGCCATCATCACCTTGCTGCCGACCCCGTTCCGGGCCAGGGAGCAAGGAATGTCAATGGTTTTGCTGCGCCGCCGACAGCGCCGGGGCTTGGCGTGGAGCCGGACGTCGCCGCACTCGGGGCGCCGGCATCAGTTTTCAAGTAACACTTCTATGAGCTCGCTAACGAGCACGCGCGTCGTGGTGCGAACGGGGCATGGTGGATTCGGTACACTCGAGTTCCGGTCGTATGGCCGAGCCTGGAACCTATTCCATGAGTGGCCGGAAAGAATCTGAGTACCATGCTGTGCGCCTTTTGATGGTAGTGTGCTGAGAGTTCTGCAAATTCGCTGAGAGGGGGCGGTCATGGCAGGCTGGTGATTGTTCACGTCACTGATTCCCGCGAAGGAACGCCGCCATGACCAAGACTGAAGTTAAGACCGCCAGCGCTGCCGTCAAAGACATT
>NZ_AYWZ01000037.1:0-9573 GCF_000502335.1 Mesorhizobium sp. L2C066B000 | reverse complement strand
CAGCGTCGCCACCTGCATCGGATCGCGCAGAGCGCCGACAACACCGCCAGCCAGCGAGCTGGCAAGCTTGCGACCACGGCCGAGACCGACCGCGTTGGCCTGCGCTTCCGCAGCGCCGGCGGCTTCCTCGGCGCCACGCGTGATCGCATAGGCGTCCTGCACGATCGGCCGCTCGATGCCGATCACGCCGGCGAATTCCGGTTTCATGCGCGCCAGCTCGGCCGCCTGGCGCTGCCAAGCGGCTTCGCGGCCTTCCATCACCGACCACGGATTGCCGCCGGCGTCGGCGATGCGCGCGCCTTCCTGCAGGTCCTTTTCGGTAAAATCCTTGCGCGGGTTCGGGAACTGAACGCCGGTCGCTTCGAAGATCGCCTTGTTGCGGCGCGCATAGGCCTCGCCGATTGCCACGTCCTCGGCGTTGGAATTGTCGCGGTAGTCGGCCAGATCGCGCGTCGTGTCCCACAGCGCTGCCGCCGCGTCGCGCTGACTTTGTTCCTTCGCCATCGTGTCGGCGAAGTTCGGCGCGAATGTCGGGTTGTCGCCGAAGCCGGTCTTGTAGAGGAACATCAGAGCCACCACAGGCCGGCGACAACGACAAGTGCCACGCCGGCAGCGATCCAGAGCGCTTTTCTCACGTAGGGGATGGCCAGGGATTGCAGGTTTTCCATTAGCGATAGGCTCCCGGCACGCGGGTTTCGAGTTTTGGTCGCATCGCCACCAGGTCGAGGATGAACGGCCGGCCGTCTTCGGCCATGATCCATTGCGGATCGGCGGTGTTGATGTCGCCGGCGGCGAAGGCGAAGCCGCCCTGCACTGCCACCGGCGTGGCGTTGCGGATCGTGTCGGCGCCGCCCTGGGGCACGCGCTTGCCGGCACCGCGGATCGACCCGAAAAAGCCTATTCCCGCCTTTGGCTGATGCGGCAGCGTCGCAAGGTCGCTGTCGGTGACCGCGTGCAAAAGGTCTTCCAAGCGGTCCGCGCGGATGTCGGACGGCACAAGCACCTTCTGGCCGGACGAGAAATAGCTGCCGCCGACCGTGGTAAAGCCGCCGAACTGCACGCCGCGATCGTAGACCGCGCCGGCAGCTTCCTGCACGGCCTGCGAGTGGACGGCCTTCGCCTCGTCCGATTTCGGGTCTAGACCATCCTCTGAAATTCGCTTGCGCGCGATCGAGGCGGCCGCGCTCTTGATGCGGGCCGAATCTTCCGGGGCGAGTTCAAGCGCGTTGCCGGCCACCGTGTTGAAGTTTTCGCGCGCGGCGTCGGTCGCAAAGTCTTTCATCGCCTTGCCGTCCGGCGTCTTGCCATAGCCAAGGATCACGTCTTCTGCCGCCCTGGGCGAACCGCCAAACGCGATGATGGCGCCGCTTTCGGCGATCATCGGCGCATCCTTGCCGAACTCGGCCAGCACATCGGCGGCCGCATTGCCGGCGCCGGCGACGATCGCGCCGGCCATGGCCGCGCCGCTCTCCGGGTTTTCCCGAATGGTCTTGCCAAGTGCTGCGGCCTCGCCGGCCTTGAGATAGCGCGCCGGCACGCCCAGCTCTTTCGAGGCCTGCTCGGCGGATTTGGCGCGCTGCGACATGATCGCGCTCATGTCCTCGGCCGTCGCGGCATCGGTCAGCGGCGGGGTCTCCGGCACGATGCCCTGCTTTTCGGCATAGCTCACCATGTCGGTCGAGATTTCCTTGCGCTTCTCGTCCACCATCTTTTCGGCGAACATCAGCGTGCGCAGCTCGGTGTCGGTCGGCTTGTCGCCATATTGCTTGCGCAGCCCGGCAACGTGCTTCTCGGCCTCCGGCAGGCTGAAATCGCGAATGGCGCGGCCAACGGAGATCTTCGCCAGCGTTTCCTGCAGCACCGCCTTGCCGTTCGGTGTGCCGGCGGCATCCATCATGAAGGTGGACAATTCGCCGGGATTGACATCGACGCCGGCCTGCAGCCGCAACGCCATCTTGTCGCCGCGCTCGCGAAAATCGTCCTCTGCGCGCACGGCCTCGCTGCGCTTTGTCTTTTCCAGCCGCTGAAGGCCGGCGTCGAGCGTCGACCAGCCTTGGCCGTCCAGCCCCTCGATGCCGCCATCGGCCATGTCTTTCTGCATTTCGTCACGCATGGTCTTGACGCCATCGGCATCGAGCGCGTCGGCCTGCTTGCCGTAATAGGCCAGCGCCGTGTTGCGGCGGCTTTCGATCTTGGCCCGCGCCGCATCGTCGGGGTCCATGATGCCGCGATCGACGGCGTTCTCGTAGTGCTGATCGATAACCGCCTGGGCGCTGGCGATCGCATCGCCGGCGTCGGGGCTTTTCGGATCGAAGCCGGCAAGCAGCTTCTGCTGGTCGGTTTCGAGCTGGCCGGTCTGATCGATGAAATCGGCGCGTTGCTGCAGCTCGACCTTCTTGGCAAGGTTTTCGCGCGCTTGGCCCAGATAGCTGCCGGCCAGCCGATCGAAGCCAACCTCATAGTCGGCCTCGATTTCCGGGAAAATGTGATCCTTTTTCAGCGCACCCTTGAGGTCGCCCATCGCCTTTTCGAGGCCGGCCGGATCGTCGCGATACTGTTCGAACAGCTGTTGCGTGGTCGAGCGCATTTCAGAGTCGACCAGCTGCAGATAGACTTTGGTGCCGGCCTCATCATAGGCGCGGCCCCGGATCGTATCGGCGCCGCCCGGCCGGAAGCCGCCGCCCTTTACTTCGAGTTTCGGCTTGCCACCGTCAGCGCCATAGAACTGCGCCTGGCTCTCATGCAGCGATTTCGCATAGGTGGTCGCGTCATCGGGGTTGTCGAAGATGCCAAGATGCTTTCCGGTCCGTCCGTACTGCTCCTTCGCCTCCTGATCCGAGAGGATGCGCGAGCCGTCATCGGCGACAGTCGGGATGAGAACTTCTTGGCCTTTGTTGTTCTGAAACGACATCGAGCGCACGGTTGAAATTGAACCGTCCGCATTCTTGACGACAGGTCGGTCCGCAAGATCGATGTTGCCAGGCGTCACCAGGCCTTTGACCGGTCCAGCTGGGCCGGCATCGGCAGAACCTGCCGGCGCGCCGCCGCCGCGAATGATCGCGGCTTCCCGCTGGCGGCGCTTCCTGTTGGCTGAAAGGCCCGCCACCGCGTCCGCGATCTGTCGCTGATCGCCGGAGCGAACCGCGTTCACCACCCTCTTGGGCAAAGAGCCGTAATTGTAGGTCACTGACAACAGCGCGCCGCGCGTCGCAGCCGGAAGCTTGCTCCAGTTTTCGCTGCCCGTCTGGCCGGCGGCGGTATGTTCAAATTCGACAAGGCGCCGCGATAAATCGCGCTCGGCGTCGTCTCGTGTGATCTTCATTCCCTGCTGGACGCGTACCTTCTTGCCGTCTGGCGTCGTGATCGTGTCGGAGCCGTACCCGGTCCGATAGGCGTTCACGTCCCAATATGGCGTCGGGCGGAACCCTTCTTCCTTGCGCAAGATGCTAGCGGCGATTGCCCGCTGGTCGGTGCCAGAAACTGTCACCCCACCGCCGGCGGGATCGCCACCGCCGGTGTATTCGGCATCGGGCCGGCCGGCGAGTGCTGCTTGCTCGCCCGCCTGCGCGCCCTGCCTGGCCGCTTGCCGATCGGCAATCTGGCCGGCCTGCGCCGCCATGCGAAACAGGCCTTCGGAAGCGCGCTGCAGCAGCTCGCCGCCTGGGCGTGCTACCGGCAGCAACCCATCGGCCAGCACCGGTTCGACGCGAAACGGCCGGTAGCTGACCGGCTGCAGCGGTTTCGTCGTCATCAGCCACGCTCCCCAAACGAAAGTAGATTGTCAACGCCGCCGGTGAACGCATTGAGGAAGCCCAGGCGGCGCGCCGATTTGGCGGCGGCGCGGTAGCTGGTCGCGCGCTCGGCCAGCCGCGAAACCCGCGTCATTTCGGTGCCGGTCGCGGTGGACAGGCCAAGATCGGCTTCGCGGTAGGCGTCGGTGCGCGCTGCTTTTGCGGTGCCGAATGACAGGTCGACGCCGGACCCTGCATAGGCCACGTCCTGCGCGCCCAGCGCGTCGGCCATCTGGCGCTTGATCGACGTGCGCCGGTTGATGCCCTGCAGCGTCTCGATGCTCTGCTCGCTCTCGGCGTCGGAAGCGGCCATTTCGTTCTGCGCGGCTTCGGCATTGCCCGCGCCGATCGCCGAGNGGCCGCCGTTGCGCCGGCGGTGGCGCCGCCAAATCCGAGTGCCGCCGGGATTGCCAATAGGAATTGCATCAGAGTTTGGTCCCCATTGCGATATCGCGCACCCGAAGCTCGCCCGGCCGCTTTTGCGTGATGACGGCGGTAGTGCCTTCCATCATGCCCAGCAGGCCCGTGACGGTCAGAAGCTTGGTCTTGACTGGCATCGGCGCATCCACCTGGTCGTTGGTGTCGTGCAGCTCGAAATCTTCCGGCGCCTCGCCATTGGCGCCCACCGCAATGCTGTCGGTGTCGGCGATGTTGACGTGCAGCGTGTGGATGCGGCCGGGGCGCAAGACCACTTCGTCACTGCCGGTCACCAGCACCTGCGGCATGGTCTCGAAGCGCGGCGCGATCCAGCGGCCGACAAGGGCCGCCGCATAAGCGTCGCCCAGCGCGATCGAGCCGCCGGCGCAGGCGAACGGGCCCAGCACATAGCCATCGGCCTTGGCCCACAGTTCGGCGCCGTCCTCGAAGGCAAGGCCGGTGATGACGCCGGCAAGGTCGGGGACGGCGTTGACCGTGTCCTGCAGGTAGATCGTGGTATCGTAGAGCTCGATCGACGTGCGGCCGGCGCGCTCGACCGCAAGCCAAAGCCGGTTCTTGCCGTCGATGCCGATTTCGCGCACCAGGCCGCCGCCGGCCGCCAGCCACTCGCAATAGCCGTTGATGTCCTGATTGCGGATCATCTGGCAGGCGATCAGGCGGCCATCGGTGCGCATCAGCCAGCCCTTGGAGGCGTCAAGATCGGTCGCCGGCTTCTGGTTGGCGCTGCGAATGAGATTG
This sequence comes from Mesorhizobium sp. L2C066B000, assembly GCF_000502335.1. NCBI lineage: Bacteria > Pseudomonadati > Pseudomonadota > Alphaproteobacteria > Hyphomicrobiales > Phyllobacteriaceae > Mesorhizobium > Mesorhizobium sp. L2C066B000. The sequence goes on along the minus strand of NZ_AYWZ01000037.1, from coordinate 4,606 downwards.
TCGGCCAGATGCGAGGCCAGCAGCGACACCGGGTCGGCATTAAAGTTCGTGGTGGCCGATGTCACCGCTTCGGTGACGCGCAGCACCTGCTTGCCGCCCTGGGCGGCGAACGGCAGGCCCTGCGGGTTGATGGCGACGTAGTACATCTCGCCTTCCAGCGTGAACGGCTTGCAGTTCGGCTGCGCGCCGATCTCGCTGGCCGGCACGAAATTCAGCGGCGTGTTGCGCTCGATGGTGCGGTTCGGCACGAAGTAGAGGGCAAGGTCGGTGAAGATGAAGAGATTGTTCGAATCCTTCACGTGCAGGATGGTTTCGTTGGTCAGCGATCGCAGCTTATCGAGCCGTGCGGCGTTATCTGTGGCGCCATCGACGTTGAGATCGAAATACTCGGCAATCCGGCTCATCGCCATGGCGCCGGTCACCGCCGGAATGCGGTAGTAGTCCAGCCGGTCCTGCACAAGCGCCGCTTCCCCGGGCCAGCCCTTGATGGTCGAAAAGACCTCTTCGGTATCGGTCTTGCCTATCTGTGTATGGAAGGGCAAAGCCGAAACCTCGGCCGTGCTGACGATGATCGCCGACAGTTCATATTCCTCCCCCGACAGGGCGCCACCAAAGGTGACGATCAGCTCCATGTTGTAGTTGCCGGACGGGTTTTGCACGGCAACGGTGACGCCGGCGCCGAGCGATGGCAGCGCCACCAGAGCCGCCTGAATATCGGCCGCCCATTGCGTCCAGTCGCCGGGATAGGTGGCCGAGTTGATTCCGACCGGCACGCCGAGGTGTTTGATCGGTACCGCGGGCGTCGTCTCACCATTCACGGTGATGGTGATGAAGGCTTGCGGATCGTTATTCCAGCGCATGAAGATGTCCCACACGTCATCGGTCTTGGCATAGACGCCGCCAAGGTCGGCCGATGGCACGGGGTCGTAGGGCCACAGATCCTGCCGCCAGTCGTGCAGCTGGCCCGATGTCGCCAGAAACAGCCGCACGGTTTCGAGCTGGCCGTGGAAAATGCCGATCGTGTTGCCTTCGGAGTAGAAGCCAAGGTCGGCCAGCATGCCGGCCGTCACGGTCGCGATGCGCGCCGACCCGACGAAACCGGCATCGGTGAAGAAATCGGCGATGCCGGCGGTTACGAAACACGCCAGAGTGTTGCCCTGGTCGGTGGTCAGGTCGACAAAGCGCGGCCGTTCGGCGGTTCCGCTCTCGAAAAAAGCCGAGACGGCAAGGCCGGACACATTGGTTCCGGCATTCGAAAATGTCGCGCGGATGCGCAGCGAGGTAGCGGCTTTCTGCTGGCCGGGCGCATAGGCCGCCAGCCGCGTGACCGGCGTTCCGGTCTTAACCGCGAAGGGGCCGCCGACTGCGACCCACACGCCCCCGACAAAGGCTTCAATGGTAAAGGTCGCCGTGCCGGCGTCGATCGCGAGGCCGGATGCGAGCACCGCCGCGACCGTGCCGGCAACCGTGCCGCTCCAAATGGTTTGCGTTCCCGTGTGCGGGCCAAAGGTCGGCGTCGGCGCCGTGATCGCGCGGGCTGACAGCGGCCGGCGCCATTCGCCCTTGCGCCACGAGCCGCCCATGCGGCGAAAGCCCGACTGCGGCACCGGCTCGATGCCCTTGAAGGCAAGGCCGCCCGCATAATACTGCTTGATGTCGACGCGGCCTTTGGCCTCCGGCGAGAATTCGCCGGCATTGCAGGAGCGTTGCGGAGCGGCCGGGCGCGCGACCATCTACCAGCGCCCGTGCCAGGGTTCGCTGCTGACGCGCCCGCCGTGCAGCACGTCCGTGACCGCCGGCGAACCGACCGGCGAGCCGGCGCGGTCCTGGGCGATCAGACGGCCGAAGATGCCGCCGGCGCCGCCGGTCGCCGGCGTGCCGATCGCCGCCGCTTCCTTGTCGGCCTTCAAGTCGCTGTCCTGCGTCAACGGGACAGCAAGATAGGAGGCCAGCAGCGTGGCGAAGCCATCGGCGAACTGCGGCGGCCATGCCGCCGGGTCGAGCGCCTGCTTGCAGCGCGCGTACACGACCGGCTCATTGGTGAAAACGGTTGTGCCCTCGATGGCGAAGTCGCGCAACGGCACGTTGCACAGGGCATCGGAGGTGAGCTTGAGCGGCGGCCCCAGAATGCCGCCTGGCAGATCGAAGCCATAGGTGTACCCGATGACGGGCGTGGCTTCCTGCCGCGTGAGCAGAAAGGTCTGCCGGCAGAAGGTCCAGTCGTGCAGGCCGAAGGTGCGGGCGATCGCGCGCGGCCAGAAAATATCGACCAGGCCGCCAAGCGTGGTCTGTTCGTCAATCGAGAATTTGGGCGCCAGCCCGAGTTCGACCAGCGCCCAATTCACGATCATTGCCTTGTCGATTTCCGCTTCGGCCATGATGTCCCTCTGCCGGCTTGCCGGCGATTACGCGCCAGCAGCGTCGGTGTTGACGGCGACGGTGATGTTGCCGCCGGCCGGCACGGCAGTGACGATCAGCGCCACGCGATCGGCGACGCCATCGGCGACGCAGAGGCAGTCGATGACATCGTTGACGTTGAGCTTGTTGCTGCCGACGACGCCGGAAACTCCAGTGCCGAAATAGCCGGCCGCAATGACGGTCGCGACCGCATCGGCCGTGGTGTAATTGTACCAGTTGGTGCTTTTGCCGGCGGAGCCGTAGGGCGTGGAATTGTAGAGCGCCAGCGAGCGAGGATTGAAGGCCATGGGAAATGTTCTCCTGTTGAAGCGTTGAAGCGACGGGCCGCCCGCCGGATGGCAGGCGGCCCGCTGGCGATCGGTTAGCCGGCCGGGATTTCGTCGGTCAGCACGGCCGGGCGAACCGGCTTGGCAATCTTCAGGAAGTCGAGACGCTTGACGCCGGCCGCCTGGATGCCGACAGCGGCGCCGCCCAGGCCGGCCTTCACCAGGTAGGGAGAGCCCTGCATAATGGTTTCCTGGGTGATGGTCGGCGCTTCCTTGTTCCACGGCGTTTCCGCGCCAATCGAATCGTGGTGCCACATGTAGGCGTAAAGCGAGGTGCCATCCTTGCCGGCGAAATACTCATCCGGCCCCTCGATGTAGTGGACGCCGCTCCACGTGCGGGTGCGCATTCGCTGGATCTTCGAGAACGGCGAATTGTCCAGCCCGACCCACTGCGCGTCGGAAAATTCCTTGTAGAATTTGAGCTGGCTCATCCACATCGCAGGCAGCATGCAGAACACCTGCACTTCGCCGGTATCGTCGGCTCCGGTGCCGGCGATCTGCGCGCGGGCCTGTTCGAGGTCGATGATGTCGATCACCGCGGTGCCGTTGCCAATCGTGATGACGCCGGCGCCGCCCGACGCGAAGGTTGCCAGCGCGTCGAGCTTGATCTTGTCGCGCTTGCGGCGGATGGCGGCGGTGATGATTGTCACCAGGGCGGCCTGTTCGTTCGGGCCGGCCTTGTAGGCATCCTGCACGCGCCACCAGTCGGACGCCTCGAAATCATCCATGGTCAGCTGGACGGTGGTCAGGCCGGTGCCGGTGACAGGCACGCGCTCGATGGCGCCGGTGAGCTTGTAGACTTCGGTGCGGCCGATGATCGGGAACTTGACGGTGTTGGCTTGGGTGTCACCCGACATCATGGTGCCGTCGAGCAGGCCGCCATGGGCCTGAAACTGGACGGTGACTTTGTCTTTGATCTTTTCGGTAAACCAGGCTGCGATCTGGATCGACATGGGAAATCCCCTTTGGGTTGCTGTTCAAAAGCAGCCGTGGGGCCGATAGAGCCGGTTCCTGCAGGGTCCGGTGAAGGATAGCCCGCCGCCGCCGGGTCGCTCCCTTGGTTGCGCCGGCCGAGAATGACCCGGCCGGCGCGGCGTCAATTGCGCGGGATCAGACGCCGATGAGCTTCTTGTATTGCTCATCGAGCGCGTCGTGCTTGGCGCGGTCGAATTTTGGATGCTGCGGGTTCATTTCCGGCGCGGCCAGCTGCGCCTTGAGCGCGTCGCGGGCGCCCGACCCTGCCGGTGCGGCGCCGGCGCCGGAGAACGGTTGCGCCTTGTCGCCGCCGGTCATCTTGGAGGCGAAGAACTCGATCAGCTGGTTGCCCTTGGCGGTGTCCATGAGCATCAGCAGGCCGTGTTCGCCGACTTCCTTGGGCAGGCCGTGCTGCTGCATGAGGTTGACGAAATCTTCGTTGGCCTGCATGCGGGCATCGATGGCCTTGTCTTGCTCGGCCTTCGGCAGGCTCTTGGCGGTTTCCGGCAACAGCGCCGCACGTTCGGCGACCGGGTCGATCGCCGCTTCCAGCATGCCGGCTTCCTGCGCCTGGGAGTAGAGCGCCGTGGTCAGCTTGTGCAGCGACGCCACAGGGATTTTCTCTTCCATCGCCACTTTGGCCACGGCGCCGAACAGCGGATCGGCGGCAAGTGCCTGCAGCTGCGGCCGGATGGCTTCCGGCGCCTTGTCGATTTCGAAGGCGTTATAAGCCTCGATCTTGTCGGGAACCGCCGAATCGCGCTGGCGATAGCCCTCAAGCGCCTTGTGCTGCTTGTCGATCGTCTCGCGATCATCCTTGCCGAACATCGTTTCGGGCAGGCCCTGCGGGCGGTAAGGCCCGGTCGCGCCAGCGGCTGCAGCTGCCG
>NZ_AYWZ01000036.1:0-10323 GCF_000502335.1 Mesorhizobium sp. L2C066B000 | reverse complement strand
ATGCCTGTTCGGGAAGCAGTTCGTCGCCTAGTCGCGCTTAGAGCCTTTATCTCGTTGCCGAACCGGGCTGTACAAGTGCCGGAATTTTCTCCGGAGACGGTACGAGATCTTTGTCGAGTGCGACTGGGGATCGAAGGACTGGCCACATTATGGGCAGCGGAAAATGCAACGCCAAAGCTTGTAAAGCTCCTCCGGAAGTTGCTGCGTCGGGAGATCGAATGTGCAGGTAAGTCGGATTTCAGCGGTGTGCTCGGCGCTAATCGAGCATTCCATTTTGTGATATATGAGGCGGCTGGATCCGAGACGCTGCTGCCCTGCATAGAAATGCTTTGGTTGCAGATAGGCCCCTATTTTGGGGTCCTTAATGGGCATCCGAGTCTCGGCCGTTACCTCTATGAACATGAGCGTATAATCGAACGGCTAGAAGAACAGGACGGACCCGGCGCCAAGGCTGCCATTTCACGCCATATTACCATGGCTGCGGAAGACATAATCGCGTCATGGCCAAAGCATGCTTCCGCGACGCATAGCGGCGCGCAGCAGAGCAATGAACCCGCGTCGAGCGATATAGATGGTTTTGTTGCAACAGCTAAATCGGGGCGCAGAGAGGCCTGATGCGAAGTCTACCAGGTGGCAGGATTTCGAACTGCTCGGCCAGGGATGGATTCGGACTGAACGCGCATCTCGCTTGTCGCTTGCGCATGATGTGAACCATTTCGATGCCGCAAAGGAAGTTCTGTCGCAAAGATCGAAACGGAACAAAGGGTGGCAGGAATCGGGGTCGGCGTTCTATGCCGTGAGGATGGCTAACTGCTCGGCGATTGAGGGGCTAGGATTGTAGGCATACCTCGCCTGCCGTTTGCATCATGTGGATCATCTCGATGCCAGACAGGATAATTTTGGCGGTCGCCTTCGCCTTGAAGCCGAGCATGGAGCTGACGCGGCACTTGATCCGTCGACGATCCTGCTCAATGAGATTGTTATCAGGCATAAATAGGCGCGAGGCGCCAATCCGTATTTCCTTACACGGATGGATTGACTACCATCCACCTACCGGGATTGGGGTGTCGAGAGCACGCATGGCGGGCAGGCCGAAGTATCTGATGAACTGTTCGAGTTGTTATCTGGTTGTGTGCGTCAAGTTCTGCAAAATGGGCGATCATGAAACTGGTCATGCGGCTTGGCGTAGAGCGAGCTTCTTGTGCTCGCGCAGATCATCCATGTTGATATAGCGGTTGGCCTCCATCCAGTTTTCGTTGGTTTCGACGGCCAGCGCCCTGACCAGGCGCAGGCAGCTTTCGGCGTTCGGGAAGATGCGCACGACATAGGTGCGCCGGCGGATTTCCTCGTTGAGCCGTTCAAGCATGTTGGTGGACTTGAGGTGCTTGTGATGCTGACGCGGCAGCCGGAAGAAAGTCAGCGTCTGTTCTATGGCTTCTTCCGCCCAGGTGGTCAGCCGCGGGTAGCGGGCGGACCATTTGGACAGCCACGCGGCGAGATCGGCCTTGGCCTCGGCGAGATCGCGCCGGTCGTAGAGCCAGCGCAGTTCCTGCAGNACAGCCACGCGGCGAGATCGGCCTTGGCCTCGGCGAGATCGCGCCGGTCGTAGAGCCAGCGCAGTTCCTGCAGACAATCGTCGCCGTGCTTCCTGGGCAGGTGATCGAGCGCGTTCCTGAGGAAGTGGACGTAGCAGCGCTGCCATGCTGCTTCCGGGATCACCTCGCCGATCGCCGCGACCAGGCCGGCATGGTCGTCGGACACGGCCAGTTCGACGCCCTTGAGACCGCGTCGTTTCAAGCCGACGAGGAAGTCCTTCCAGGCCGAGCGGCTCTCGCGATTGGCCATCTCCACGGCCAGGATCTGCCGGCGCCCGTCCCAGTCGATGCCGACCGCGATCAGCACCGCCTGGCTCATCACGATGCCGGCTTCGCGCACTTTCTCGTAGCGGGCATCGAGAATGAGGTAGGGGAATGGCTCCTCAAGCGGTCGTTCGGCAAACGCCTTCAGGCTCTCGTCCAAGCGCTTGTTGATGGCCGAGATCGACGAAGCCGAGAACGCATGACCGCACAGCTCTTCCGTGATCGCCTTGACCTTGCGGGTCGACACGCCCTGCACATACATCTCCGCAAGCGTCGCAACCAAGGCCCGCTCCGAACGCTGGTAGCGCTCGAACAGCTCGGTGGAGAAGTGACCCGCCCGGTCCTGTGGAACCCGCAGCTCAAGCTTGCCGACCCGCGTCACAAGGGTGCGGCCGTAGTAACCCGAGCGATACCCAAGGCGCTCAGGCGTGCGTTCGCCCTTCGAAGCACCCAGCGCCTCCTCCATCTCGGCCTCGAGAACCTCCTGCATTACCGCACGGATCACTTCGTGCAGCCCCTCCGGGTTCGAAAGCAGAATGTCTTTGACGGCAGCGCTGGTCGATTTACCTTCTGTCTTGGTCATGGTGGCGTTCCTTCGCGGGAATCAGGTGACGTGAACAATCACCAGCCTGCCATGACCGCCCCCTCTCAGCGAATTTGCAGAACTCTCAGCACACTACNGGTGACGTGAACAATCACCAGCCTGCCATGACCGCCCCCTCTCAGCGAATTTGCAGAACTCTCAGCACACTACGAAATCCAGGGCCTAGATGTTTAGTCCCAAGGTTTGATGGGTTGGATGGAGCCTGAATCGTTCGGGCTCTTTTGTCCAGATTTTGCAGATGTATTCAAAGGGCGTGAGGCCCTTGAGGGTCTTCAGTCGTCGGCCGAAATTATAGGCTAAGACGAAATCGGCGAGATGCTGGCGCAGTTGGTCATGGCTCTCGTAGTAGAAGCGTTTGACGGTCGCATCCTTGATCGTGCGGTTCATGCGTTCGACCTGGCCGTTGGTCCATGGGTGCCTTGGCTTTGTCGTTCGGTGGTCGATATCGGCCTTGGCGCAAGTATGTTCGAAGGCGTGCGCCCATATGATTTCTCCCGCCGCCATGGCTTCCTTGATCAGCGGAACGGCCGAGCCGCCGGCACCTGGGGTCGTGAACTGAATGCCGTTGTCGGTAAGCACTGTGTGGATCTTGTAAGGGACAGCATCAAGAAGATGGCGCAGGAAATCGGCGGAGACCGCTGTCGTTGCCTTCTCGTGCAGCTCGACGAAAGCGAACTTCGAGGTCCGATCTATGGCCACGAACATATGCAGCTTGCCCTGCTCGGTTCGGACCTCGGCGACGTCGATATGGAAGTAGCCGATTGGATAGGCCTTGAACTTCTTCCTTGCCGGCTTGTCGCCCTCGACATCCGGCAACCTGCCTATCCCGTGACGCTGCAGGCAGCGATGCAAGGATGACCGCGCCAGATGCGGGATCGTCGGTTGGAGAGCATAGAGGCAATCGTCCAGTGGCAGCAGCGTATAACGCCGAAAGGCGACGATGACCGCCTCTTCCTCAGTCGATAGCACTGTCGACTTCGGATCTCTGGGGCCAGTCGGAAGATCGGCGGCCGACGTCCGGTTCCTCCACTTCCTAACCGTCTTCTGATTGATGCCGTAGCGCTTCGCCAGCGCCCTCAGGCTCTCTTGACTATGCTGTATCGCTCGACGGATCGCCTCTGTCGTCGTGGCGCTCCCATGAAGAACCTGGCCCATAGCGCATCCTTTGATTCGGACGAAAAGTATGCGCCATCAAAGTCTGGGATCAAACACCTAGATAGAGACTGAACAGGCGTCTTTCCACCTTCATCTTGAACATCTTTACGCCTCCCTGAAGACGCTGGAACCCGTCAGACTTTGGTTCTGAAGCCTTTAGAATCGAAACGGCCTGGAACAAGACGTCTGCAAGGTAGCCGCCAAGTAAGCGAGCAAGCAAACTCGCATCACATACAAATTTTGCGCTAGATTTTTGAACTATCGATACTCAGCGCTAGTCATCTGTGAGATCGTCCCAAAGGCTCTCAGCAAAGCTCCTGAGCACAATTAACTCGAAGGAGTCGCTGCCGATCCGAGTGATGTGAGCGGCGATATGGCCGATCAGGGTTGTTGCCGATCGGCCGACGGGAAAGGAGGCGACGGAAAGGTCGATGGCTGTACCCTTTGATAGGATGCGTTCTGCTTGTTCGCCGTCGATGCGAATACGGACGCGGCCGGCGCTCTGGTCGACGCCCGTCGCGCGCGGTTCGAGCGTCTCGAACAGCGTCTTAATGGCGGAATGCGTCATCGGCTCGTCGCCAACGATAAACCAATGTCCCGGCGAAACGGCCCGGACGCCGCCTTTGCCAAGTCCGCCCAGGAAGGATCCCAGGTCCTGTTCTCCGGGCGCTGCAAGCACATGGACGATTGCGCCTTCGGGCAGCGCCGAGAGCCTTACTTCCGCAGAGGTGACCGCAGTCCTGGCGCCGAGCACCGGGTGAAGAGTCAGGCGTAAATCAGACATGGAGCCTCTCGTTCTGCGGATCGACAAAAACCGTGTTGCATAGTCGCGCTGCTGTGAATTCGCCGCACAAGCCGTTCCACACCAATACTTCCTCGCCATGCCGTTCCGGCCCGCGCCTGACCAGCGCAAGGCCAATGGTGAAGCCGACATGAGGTGAATAGGCACTCGAGGTCACATAGCCTTGATCATTCTCCAAGGTTGCAGCGGCATCCTTGGCGAGGATATGCGAGCCGGTGCGGAATGTGGTCGCGGGATCGAGCGGCACGACGCCGACAAGGCGCGGGCGATCCTCGGCCACCAGTCCCTCGCGGCCGAGCATCGCCTTGCCGATGAAATCCGGCTTGGCGGTGGATACCATCTTTGCGAAGCCGAGGTCCGATGGGATCACCGTGCCGTTAATTTCGTTATGCGTCACATGGCCCTTCTCGATGCGCAGTACGCTGAGCGCCTCGACGCCGTAGGGCTGGATGCCATGTTCCTTGCCTGCCTGGAGAACGGCGTCGGCGACGCTCTCGCCATAACCGGCCGGCACGGCAAGCTCATAGGCCAGTTCGCCTGAGAAAGAGATACGGAACAGGCGGCCATGCAGCCGACCGCCGAACAGCGAGACTTCCTTTGCCGCAAGAAAGGGGAATGCAGCGTCGGAAATATCATCATCGACGATCGCCTGCACCGTCGCGCGCGCCTTCGGCCCGACCACGGACATCTGTCCCCATTGGTCCGTGACCGAGGCGAGCCGCACGTCGAACTCCGGCCACAGCACTTGAGCGCAGAATTCGAGATGCTTCATGACGCCGGCGGCATAGGCCGTGGTCGTCGTCATGAAGAAGCGATCGTCAGCCAGGCGGCTCGTCGTGCCGTCATCATAGATAAAGCCGTCCTCGCGCAGCATCAGNCAGCATCAGACCATAGCGCGCCTTGCCGACCGGCAGTTTCAGGAAGGCGTTCGAATAGACCCGATTGAGGAACTCCGCCGCATCCTTGCCGCAGATCTCGATCTTGCCGAGCATCGACACGTCGCAGATGCCGACATTCGTTCGAACATTCAGGACCTCGCGATCGACGCTCTGTCGCCAGTTGGTTTCACCCGCCCGCGGGAACCAGGATGAGCGATACCAGAGGCCGGTCTCCACGAAGACCGCGCCCTGCTTCTTGGCCCAGTCATGCAGAGGCGACTTGCGCACTGGCTGGAATTGATTGCGGTGATGCGGGCCAGTCAGCGCGCCGAAGCTGATCGGCGTGTAGAAGGGCCGGAAGGTCGTCGTGCCGACTTCGGCGGGAGAAACGCCACGAGCTTCGGCCAGCAGGCCAGTTGCGTTGACATTGGAGAGCTTGCCCTGGTCGGTGGCCATGCCCGATGTCGTGTAGCGCTTGGCAAGTTCGATATCGCCATAGCCTTCCTGCCCGGCAAGGCCGAGATCCATGTGCCTTACATCGTTCTGGAAGTCGACGAAGGCCTTGCCCTTCACGCCAGGAATATTCCAGAGCGGGCGGGCCGATGGAGCGATGATGTCGCCATCGACTGGACCGGAGTCGAATGGTTGGGCGCCGAACCCGAGGTCTTGGGCGATGGTAGCGCCTCGCGCGGCGCCCTCTGCAAAGCTTGCTGACAATCCCGTTGTGCCCGTGACGCCGCCCGCGAGCGCGAGGCCCCTGGTCTCAGATGGGGCCATGAAGGCGCCATGCGCATCCGACCATTGCGGCTTGCCGCCGCGATGGCATGCAAGGTGGATGATCGGGCTGAAGCCGCCGGACATGGCAAGCGCATCCACAGCGATGGTTTCGGTGGCGCCGTTTGCGGTCATGACGTTGACGCTGGAGAGCGTCTTGCCGCCCTTGGCGTCGGACACGACGGCGCCCTGGATAAGGCGAGCGTTGCCGGTATAGGCGAACTGGGTGTCGGCGCGGCTATCGATGATTGCAGTAAGCTGGACACCCGCCGCCTCGAGATCGCGGGCGAGTGGGTAGGCGCTGTCATTGGTGGTGAAGATGGCGGTGCGCTGGCCTGGGGCCACGGCAAAGTGGTTGAGATAGCTGCGCATAGCACCCGCGATCATCACGCCGGGAATATCGTTGCCGCCGAACACCAAAGGCCGCTCCTCGGCGCCGGTGGCGAGCAGCGCCTTCTTGGCGATGATGCGCCACAGGCGCTCGACCGGCTTGTTCGGATCGGGGTTGCGCACATGCTTCTGGGCGCGCTCCACAGCTCCAAAGATATTGCCGTCATACCAGCCGAAAGCGGTGGTGCGGGTCAGGACGCGCACATTCGGCAGCGTTTCCAGCTCGTCGGCGAGCCGCTTGGCAAAAGCCGGCGCGTTTTCCCCATCGATGGTGGCGGTCTCCGACAGCAACGATCCGCCCGCAAGGCTATGTTCGTCGAGGATGATGACACGTGCCCCGGCACGGCCGGCGGTCAGCGCGGCGGCCAGCCCGGCGGGGCCGGCGCCGATCACCAGCAGGTCGCAATGCGCCCAGCTCTTCTCGTACCGGTCGGGATCGGCCTCGTAGGTCGCTCTGCCGAGACCGGCGGCGCGGCGGATAAAGGGCTCGTAGAGACCTTCCCAGAGCTTCGCCGGCCACATGAAGGTCTTGTAGTAGAAGCCCGCGGCGAGGAAGGGTGAGAGCAGGCCGTTCAGCGAACCGATGTCGTAATCGAGCGAAGGCCAGCGGTTCTGGCTGCGGGCTTCGAGACCGTCGTAAAGGTCCTGCATCGTAGCCCGGGTATTGGCCTCCGTGCGCCCTCCGCTGCCGATGGTCATCAATGCATTCGGTTCGGCGGCGCCCGCGGTTAGGATGCCGCGAGGCCGATGGTATTTGAAGCTGCGGCCCACCAGCTGGCGGCCATTGGCGAGCAGGGCGGAAGCCAGCGTATCGCCCGCATGGCCAGTGAGCGACTGGCCGTCAAAGCTGAAGCCGAGGCGTGCCTGGCGATCGATCAGGCCACCCTTAGGCAGTCGATAGGAGGACATCAGAGCGCCTCCGCCGATAGGTCGAGCACAACGTCGCGGGAGCCCGAGATTTCATGCGTGGCCGTATCGCGGCTCACCACCAGCCAGCGCCGGCAGCCCGAGGTATGATGCCAATATTCCTCATAGGCGCCTCGCGGATTGTCGCGCAGATAGACATAGTCGATCCACGCCCCCGTTCCGGCATCGGGTGCGGGCCGGACGAGTGCCGCCCCTTTCACAGTGAATTCTTCTTTCGGTCGAGAGCCGCAATGAGGGCATGGAATAAGGCTTGCCATGTTCAGGTACCCTGGAAATCAGTGAAGGTTGGGCTGGGCGCCCTGGCCGTTTTCGTCGAGAATATGGCCGCGCGCGAAACGGTCGAGCCGGAAGGCGCGAGCGGTCTCGTGCGGCGTGCCGCGTGCAATGAGATGCGCAAAGCAGAGGCCCGACGCGGGCGTCGCCTTGAAGCCGCCATAGCACCAGCCGGCATTGAGGTAGAGATTGTCGATATGGGTGCGGTCGATGATCGGCGAGCCATCCATCGACATGTCCATGATCCCGCCCCATGAACGCAGCACGCGCACGCGGGAAATGCCTGGGATCATCGCCTTACCCGCCTCGGCAACATGCTCGACGGTGGCGAGATTGCCGCGTTGCGCATAGGAATTGTAGCCGTCGATGTCGCCGCCGAAGACGAGCCCGCCCTTGTCGGACTGCGAGACGTAGAAATGGCCCGCGCCGAAGGTCACGACGCAATCGATGAAGGGTTTCAGGCCCTCGGAGACGAAGGCCTGCAGCACATGGCTTTCGAGCGGCAGCTTTATATCGGCCATCTCGGCGACGCGCGAGGAATTGCCGGCCGCCGCGAGAGCCAGCTTGCCGCAGCTTATGAAGCCGCGCGTGGTCTCGACGCCGACTACCTTGCCGTTTTCGCGGCGGATGCCGGTCACTTCACAATGGTGGATGATGTCGACGCCGCGCATGTCGGCGCCACGCGCATAGCCCCAGGCCACCGCGTCATGCCGCACCGTGCCACCGCGGCTCTGAAGCAGGCCGCCCTGGATCGGGAAGCGGGCACTGTCGAAATCGAGGAATGGCAGCTTGGCGCGGACCGCCTCGCGGTCGAGCAGTTCAGCATCAACGCCATGCAGCAGCATGGCATTGCCGCGCCGCGTATAGGCGTCGCACTGCGCGTCCGAATGATAGAGATTGAGCACGCCGCGTTGAGAGACCATGGCGTTGAAATTGAAATCCTGCTCCAAGCCTTCCCACAGCTTCATGGACAGTTCGTAGAAGGGGTTGTTGCCCGGCAGCAGGTAGTTGGAGCGGATGATTGTCGTGTTTCGCCCGACATTGCCGGAGCCGATATAGCTCTTCTCCAGTACTGCGACGTCGGTGACGCCAAATTCCTTGGCGAGATAGTAGGCCGTCGCTAGGCCATGCCCGCCCCCGCCAACGATGATCACGTCGTAGTGGGGTTTGGGCTCCGGCGCACGCCAGGCAGGGGTCCAAGTCTTATTGCCACGAAGTCCGTTGAGAAGCACGGATAGAGCCGAATACCGCATGGAATGGCCTGTTGATGGAGCTGTCATCCAGCAACGTACGTCATGTTTGGTTATTGGAATTGCCCAAACGGGACATAATGATATGAAATCGGGACATGACGACGAATGAGTCCAGATCTCTCCAGCGCATGGGCTTCCTGCTCGTGCCGAATTTCGCGTTAATGTCCTATGCTTCCGCCACCGAACCGCTGCGCGCTGCCAATCTGATCGCCGGCGTACCGCTCTATGATGTCACTCCGCTATCTTCCTGCGGCCAGCCGGTGCGAAGTTCTTCGGGTCTCACCATTGATTGCGATGATTTGCAGGCAAAGGGCGGAGCCTGCCACACCGTGTTTGTATGTGCAGGTGGAACTCGTCACGACTGGGTCGACCGGGACGGCCTTTACGGGATGCTGCGCAAGCTCTCGCGCCAGGGCTCCCGGATTGGCGGCATATCTTCGGGCGCTTTCCTGCTGGCCGCGGCGGGCCTTTTGGAAAATCGGGACTTTACCATCCATTGGGAACATGCCGAGCTTCTGAAGGAAGCCTTTCCACATCTGTCGCCCCGGCAGGCGCGTTATGTCTTAGACGGCGACCGGGTCACCTGCGGTGGCGGCGTCGCGCCCCTCGACATGATGCATGCGATGATTTCCGAGCGGATGGGCTCGCATTTCGCTCGCCGCGTCAGCGATTGGTATCTCCATACTGCAATCGGCGAACCCACCGCCCCACAGCGCGGCTCGTCGGCGGAGCGATTTGGCACCCATCATCCAGCGCTGCTTGCCGTCCTGGAAAAGATGGATGCCACCATCGAACATCCGCTTTCCCGTGATGCGATGGCGAAGGTCGCTGGCGTCAGCATTCGCCACCTTGACCGGCTGTTTGCGGACCATTTGAAAATCGGATTTCTTGAAGCCTATCGAAACGTGCGCCTGGATCACGCGCGCAGACTTCTGGAGCAAAGCCCACTGTCAATTTCGGAGATCGCGTTCGCCGCCGGATTTTCCAGTCCTGGGCATTTTTCGAAAGCATTCTCAAATCGGTTCTCGAATTCCCCGCGCCGTCTTCGGGACAAAACACGGGAAAGCACGCGATGATCAATTGGCTTTGCCATCGTCCGACCCCAGCAAGTAGAATCGGGCAAGTGCTGCCTAAAGGCCGTTGCGGACTGCAGTCTCGAAGTTGCTCGCAATCATAGCCTCCAGGCCTGCCGAGGTGCTGCCTCTGTAGTCAATGAATCGTCTGACAACATCCTCGGGGGCGTCTGAATTTAGTGAAAGAGCGCCCCGGCACCTTTCAGCACGGCAATCACAGCCCTCCGCGCAACCATAGGTCAATCGCCCTCGTCACAGCATCGGTAGTGTGCTGAGAGTTCTGCAAATTCGCTGAGAGGGGGCGGTCATGGCAGGCTGGTGATTGTTCACGTCAC
>NZ_AYWZ01000035.1:0-13716 GCF_000502335.1 Mesorhizobium sp. L2C066B000 | reverse complement strand
ATTTGCATCTCTACGAAGAGGTTCTGAATTTGATCAAGAGATCGGGCGTCGACGTGGTCATCAACTTCACCGCCGGAATGGGCGGCGCGCTTGTTTTAGGTTCTGCCGATCAACCCATGCCGCTCGACGCTGTTGGTACCGATATGGCCGGCGCTACCGAGCGCCTTCTGCATGTCAAAGAACTTCTGCCCGAAATTTGCACGCTAGACTGCGGGACGTTTAATTTCGGTAATGAAAATTATGTGCTGGCCAATACGCCGGCCATGCTGAAGGAAATGGCTGCGCAAGTCCTAAACTGCGGCGTAAAACCCGAGATCGAGATATTCGACACTGGACACCTGTGGTTGGCCGAATGGTTGCACGGGCAAGGTTTGCTCAGCGATCCTGTAATGGTGCAACTCTGCATGGGTATCCGCTGGGGCGCGCCGGACGATCTCACGACGCTCAACGCTCTGATTGAAAGACTTCCGGAGGATTGGACGTTTTCCGCCTTTTCGATCGGCCGAAACCAGTTGCCCTATACCTCGGTGGCTCTTGCTGCCGGCGGCCACATCCGCGTCGGCCTTGAGGACAATCTTTGGCTTGATAAAGGCCTGCTTGCAACCAACGGGGCGCTGGTTGCCCGCGCGGTCGTGATTGCTGAGGCCATGGGTTCGCGGATCATGAGTGCGAAAGACGTTCGCGAAAAACTGAAATTGCAGAAGCGCTGGTGATGTTGCCTTCGCCAGCGATCGCGCTCCTCGAATCCGGCAAAAACTGCCGGCTTGTGGCGTCTGATGGGTTCCTGCATATTCGAGGTTACCGACGACACTATGCCCCCTTCAGTCGGAGCGTCATTGATGGTGCTGTTGACGATGGCGATCGCTAGTAGATCAGCAGGTTGCCGGCCTTGAAGAAGCTTATGGCGCGGATCGGTTTGACCCAAACCGATCCTACGTCAGGCAACTGACGGGGACCCTGTAAAGCGACGGCGTGTCGAGTTCGAGGATTTCCTCGAAATGACAGTCCCGGCCCGTATCTGGCGACCCGCGTCCTCGATCTCTTGGACCAGCCGGGAGGGGGTGCTCGCCGAACGCCCGGTTGCCCCCGTGACCCTCTGACCGCGCCCGCGAAAAGACGGAGGAATGGCGGCATGGTGAGATCGGCAACAAGGTACCGGTCTAACTGAATCGGGCAAGCGCCACGAGCCCGCTTCCCTGAAAATAGCGCGGAAAACTCTACCATCCGCTGGTCCCGAAACTGGGCGGTTCAGTTGGACAAGGCTTGTGGCTCCGTAAGAATGGCAGCCGCGCTGATTACACACGGCCGCGTATCCAGTGGCGGAGTAAATCCTGCGGACTATGCAATCTGAAACAATGTCGACACGATCACGGAAAACCAGCCTGTTCAGGCGAGTGATGGTTACCTTGTCATCTGCCGCTTAGAGTGTGCTGCTTTGGACAGCGCGCCAAACTTTTCATGTGCACTTGCATCTATGTGTTTTTAGAGCTTGGATCGGCCCACACTCTGCTGCGAACCGGATCTAGGGACATTTTGACAGAACTCTCGGACGAACGGGCGAAAATGGCTACCTTCAACCTAGCGAAGGACAGGGTTTGATGCTCAATGGCTAGCTTATCAGCCGCTTTGATGTCGCGGTTTTTTATCGCGGCGAAAATCTGGTGATGCTGAACGCTGGTTTTCTCTAGATGCTGTCGTAACTCATCACTTTTGCCATCTTCGATTTCCCCTTCGACAGAAAAGCACGCAAGTGAGAGCCTACTTGAAGTCAAGAGCATTCGCTCATAGAAATCGGCAAAAAACTGGTTGCGACCTGCCCGCGCAATGCTCATGTGAAATTCGACATTAGCATCTTGGCGTTGCAAACCGTTGCGCTTATCGCAAAGCCCATCAAACTCGACCATACGCTTCTCGATATGCCCCAGGTCAGCGGCGGTCCGCTTTTCTGCAGCAAGTCGCTGTACAATTCGGGTCGACATAGTCAGAGCGTCAAATATCCGAGGCAAGTCATCGAAATTTAGCGGCGCCACGCGCGCCACGCGTCGATCCCGAATGACAAGCCCCTCAGATATCAACTGAATGATCGCCTCGCGGATTGGCGTCCGAGAAACGGAATGTCGTGATGCGATTCCAGCTTCGTCGATTACAGACCCTGGAGCTAGCGTCAGCTTGAGAATGTCTTGCCGCAGTGTATTGAACACCTTGCTACCATCTCGGCTCTCGATCATCCTTTTCAAACCGTCGCCACTCCTCAATTCGTTAAATCTCGATCCGTGTTCTTAACTTTCGCACCACCAACTCTTACCTCGGAAGGAAGCCTTCTAGGCAGGCAAGAGTGCAGCGACCGACTCCGTGTCATTGCGGAATCTGAGAAGGCGACACTCGTCTCAAGTTACTCTGAACCTTAAGGTAATCAATCAACTTGTGAAGTCACCCGACTACCCGGTCGGGATGAATTAATGCGTCAAACTGAAAAAAGCTATCGAAAATCGCGTCTCGGCATATAATCTGTCTACCGAACACGCGATCTCTCTCTCCCTTTTCGGCAACTAACGAGTCGGCCCTGAACAATGGCTAAGCCATTGACGCGGCAGTGCCGCAGTGACGGGAGGAAGTANTGGCTAGGATGAGGCGCAGATTGTGGCCGGCGGCCACGAGCAGCGCATTGATGGCATCGCCAGCATGCCCGAGAAGGAAGTTCCGGTCCAGCCGCCCGTCGGTCTTCAGTGGCCGATGGTGGCCTCGATGGCCGATCGTCGTTCAACTCCCGCTTCATGGTGGCGGTCAGCCCACGCTTGCTGCCGGCGAGCATCACCGAACCCGAACCGGCATAGTCATGNCTTGTCCTTCGGCCTCTGGGCCAGCAGCCGCTCGACCAGCCCGAGCAGCCGAGCGAACCTGGCCTCGAGTTCACCGTTGCCGGCGATCTTGCGGCTGATGTCGCGGAATACCCGACCGAGATAGGTGCGAAGGCGCTTCAGTTCGCGCCGCATCCGTCGGAACTGCCGGGCGTGGGCATAGCGGCCGGCGCGTACCGCTGCGGCCTTGGCCAGCCGAGGTGGCTCTGCCTGAGTACGACACCGTACCGCTTCGCCTGGCGCGCCAGTCTGGATTGCTTCAGGTAAAGCCGGCTGTCGGTCGGATGAGCGACCGCTTTCGGCTGCACCGTCGTGTCGACGGTGATCCGCTCCAGCGAATTCGGCTTGGCGGTCCCGCTGTCGAGCGCCGCCTCGACGCTCGCCTTCAGCATTTCTTCCAGGCCCTCTGGTCCGATCCGCTTGCGCCAACGTGTCATCGTGCTGGCGTCGATCGGCGCCTCGTGCTGGAAAAACTCGAAGCCGCTAAAATACTGCCAGTACGCATTCTCCACCCACCGCTCCACCACCTCTTCGTCCGACACATCGTAGACGTGCTTGAGGTAATGCAGCGCCACCATCAATCGCGTCGGCTTGGCCGGCCTGCCGACCGGGCGGTAGAAGCGGTCGAACGCCTCATCAAACCGGGCCCATGGCATCAACCCCGACAGCCGCACCAGCGGGTGCCTCATGTTGAGGATCGCATTCAGGCGCTCGCGGAAAAGATCATTCTTGTCACGTGACGGACCAGAGGGAGGCATTGAGAAAACACCGGGAAAGAAGCGAAACGGTTTCGATTTCCCCCATTCTCCGATACTTCAAACCTCNTCTTGTCACGTGACGGACCAGAGGGAGGCATTGAGAAAACACCGGGAAAGAAGCGAAACGGTTTCGATTTCCCCCATTCTCCGATACTTCAAACCTCTTGGGAATCCTTATCCTACAAGGCTTTCAGATATTTTTCAGCCCCGACTTTCGTGACACGCATCAGCCAGATGCACATCGCGCGCGGCTTACCGGTTTGGGGTGCGTACTTGGATATGCACGATTGCTGCACCCACGTCGGCTGCATCGATCAATGCGTCGGAGATCTGTCGCGGTGTTAAAGGCCCAATAGGAACTTCGAACCTGAGAATAGAACTGTGCAGAAACATCGCTGACAGCCGTGGAATTCTAGAAGCCTTTGTTGATCTTTGATCAAATTTTGGTCACCCCTCTATGCGATGGAAGATTTGGTCGCACCCGCAACCAAGCTGCCATGCCGTGGGGTGTCACATGGCAAGTGGGCAATTCATCTCAATCTCCTTTATGACAAGTATGTTTCCTATACGGGGGTCACCAGAGCCGATAGCAAAGCAATGTGACGAGCACCCCCATGGCCGAAGTTTGCCAAGCGCGTCCCGCGCGCTGATCCTAGAACCAAGTCAACCAGAGGAAGCCATGAACTTGAAAATGACAGCGGTCGGTCTTTTCGCCGGCATGTTGGCCGCCATGCCTGCCAAAGCGGACAAGCTCGACGACATCATTGACTCCGGCACCCTGCGCTGCGCTGTCGTGCTCGACTTCCCGCCGATGGGCTCGCGCGACGAGAACAACCAACCGATAGGCTTTGACGTGGACACCTGCAACGACCTCGCCATGGCACTCGGCGTCAAGGCAGAGATCGTCGAGACCCCGTTCCCAGACCGAATCCCGGCGCTCGTCTCGGACCGTGCGGATGTGGGTGTGGCAGTAACCTCAGACACGCTGGAACGCGCTAAGACCTTCGGATTCTCGATTCCCTGCTTCGCCTTTAAGACTGTCATCCTGACGAAGGAGGATTCTGGTATCTCCACGTATGAGAGTCTCAAGGGCAAAAAGGCCGGGGTCACTTCCGGCACCTTCGAGGCAATCACCCTCGAGAAAGACGTGAAGGCGTGGGGCGGCGGTTTCTTCCGTTCGTACAACCCAAGCTGACGTGTTCCTGGCGCTTTCCCAGGGCCAGATTGACGCAACAGTCATCGGGAATATCGCGGCCCAGGCCGTCCGGCGTGTACAAAGGCTTCGCGATTAGGGGCGAGGCACCTTATGTCACGGATTATGTGTCCCTCATCGCGCTGCGGCAGGAGCAGGGTCTCATCAACTACCTTGACTTGTTCGTGAACCGCCAGGTTCGGACAGGCCGCTACAAGGAACTGTTCGACAAGTGGGTCGGCGGTGAGGCTCCCGACCTGACCGTCAAGGGCGTCTACCGCTAAACGAAACACTTGGGGCCGAGGGTGAGAATCATGCGCCCTCGGCTATTTTGATCCACACCGCTCGCGGATACGCCCTTTATGCTGAATTACACATTCCACTGGCGCCCGGCCCTGAACGCTCTTCCAGAAATGCTGCGGGGCGCTCTGGTCTCACTTGAAATTGCCGTGCTGTCGATGATGATCGGCGTCGTCCTGGGCGTGTTCTGGCGCTCGGTCGCCAATCAACCGACAAGATCTTCTTTGGCTTCTCAACCTCATGGGTCGAGCTTGCCCGCAACACGCCGGCGCTGTTTCAGATCTATATGACCTACTTCGGCCTCGGCTCCTTCGGTATCCACCTCGATTCCTACGTAGCGCTTGTCGTGGCCATTACGTTTAACAATGCGGGCTATCTCGCTGAAACCTTCCGCGGCGGTCTCCGAGCCATTCCTCAAACCCAGACGCGGGCTGCTCGCTCGCTCGGCATGAGTGCCCCGCAAGCGTTTCGCCTCATCGTGCTGCCGCGGATGTTCCGCATCGTATTTTATCCCATGACCAACCAGATGGTCTGGGCGCTGCTAATGACCTCACTTGGCGTCACGGTCGGCCTCAATACGGATCTTACCGGCGTCACGCAGGACCTCAACGTGCGCACCTTCCGCACATTCGAATTCTTCGCCATAGCTGGCGTCATCTACTACCTGATGGCCAAGCTCATCACCCTCTCATCACGCCTCTTCGCCTGGCGTCTATTCCGGTATTGAGGAGATGGTGGTGTTCGAGACAAGTCTCACCTGGAACGACGTCCTGTTCCTTCTTCAGGGTGCAGGAACAACTCTGGCGATAACGGCCTGGGCCATGCTCGGCGGCACAATCTTGGGAATGCTCTTTGGGCTCATCCGTGCTTCGGCACCCTGGTGGCTCAACGCTCCCGTCGGCTTCGTGCTGGATATCTTGCGATCGGTGCCGCTCCTGATCCCATTAGTGCTCGCAAGCTCGTTCAAGTCTATCCTCAAGCTCCAAGTGTCCGCCTTTGCGGTAGGCTGCGTTGTACTCGCACTCTGTACGGCAGCCTATTGTGCCGAGATCGTGCGCGGCGGCATCCTGGCCGTTCCGCCAACCACGCGCCGCGCCGCGCTTTCGCTCGGCATGACCTACACCCAGGACTTGACCAACATTGTTTTCCCGATTGCCTTGCGCGTGGCGCTGCCCAGCTGGATTGGTCTCACGCTTGGCGTCATGAAGGACTCGGCGCTCGTCCTCTGGATCGACATTATCGAGCTGCTGCGGGCGTCGCAGATTATCGTGACCCGCTTCCAGGAGCCGCTCTTCATTCTCTCGATTGCAGGTCTGATCTACTTCCTGATGAGCTTCCCGATCGCAAGGATTGGGGCACGAATTGAAAAGCGGTGGCACGAAAATGATTGAGTTGAAAGACATTCGTAAGTCCTTTGGGCAGTTCGAGGTACTTAAAGGCGTGAGCCTCACAGTTCAGAAGGGCGAGGTGCTCTCGATAGTAGGCGGGTCGGGGTCGGGCAAATCCACGATGCTCATGTGCATCAATGGCCTGGAGCCAATCCAGAGCGGGCAGATTCTCGTTGACGGCACGGATGTGCATGCCCGCAGTACAGACCTCAACAGGCTGCGGCAGAAGATCGGCATTGTGTTCCAGCAGTGGAATGCTTTCCCCCACCTGACAGCTCTCGAGAACGTGATGCTTGCGCCCCGCAAAGTTCTAGGCAAGAGCAAGAAGGAAGCGGAGGAAATCGCGGTCAAGCAGCTCACTCTCCGTCCAAGCTCTCCGGTGGTCAGCAGCAGCGGATGGCCATTGCACGCGCCCTCGCTATGTCGCCGAATTACATGCTCTTTGACGAGGTCACCTCGGCCCTCGATCCGCAACTCGTTGGCGAGGTGCTGGACACCCTAAAGATGCTCTCAGAAGAGGGCATGACAATGATCCTCGTGACCCACGAAATTCGCTTCGCGCGTGATGTGTCCGACCGCGTTGCTTACTTCCATAAGGGCTTGATCCACGAGATCGGGCCCGCTGAGCAGGTAATCGGAAACCCACAAAAACCTGAGACAATCGACTTCCTTAGATCGGTCCTTTAACTCGCTAGGACAACCATACGTCATCACCCGCACGCCGACGTAGGTGACCATACTTTCCTTGCTCAAAATTAGACCTCTTTGCTCGCTGACCGACGGGAGACCTATCCTAATGCGCTTTAGATCATTGATCAAAGTTCTACGGTGTGATAGACGTACTGAACTGCAATTCTCCGATTGAAAGTGAAGGTGGGTGTCCAATGAGCCAGTCAGCAACGCAACGCAACTTTACCATTGAAGACGCTCTTGGGGAGTTATCCTCGCGATTGACTGAAATGAATCCCAAAAGTTCTCTAAGACAACTGCGAGCGGAAGCGCATATGCCAGGAGGAAATACGAGAACGTTACTCTACTACACGCCATTTCCTATTGCATTCGCCCATGGGGAAGGCTGCCGCCTTTGGGATGTCGATGGTCATGATTACTTAGATTTGGTTGGCGAGCAGAGTGCAGCGATCTTTGGCCATTCAGACCCGAGGATCCTCGACATATTGCAGAAGGTGGGGCGCGAAGGTCTGAATCTTGGGGGCCCCAACCAGTACGAGGCCAGGCTGGCGGAAGTTGTATGCAATCGTTTTCCGTCCATGGAACAAGTTCGGTTCTGCAACTCTGGAACAGAAGCCAATTTGTTTGCCCTCTCAACCGCCCGTGCCTTTACCGGACGTTCAAAAATCATGGCATTCTCCGGTGGATATCATGGCGGTCTCCTGACTTTCCCCAATGGCCCTGGGCCACTGAATGTGCCAATTCCGACGGTTCTTGCGTCGTTCAATGACGTCAGCCAAACCCACGATCTGCTTGAGCGGAACGCCGCTGATTTAGCTGCGGTGATTGTTGAGCCAATGATGGGCGGTGCGGGCTGCTTGCCGCCGGCGCAAGAGTTCCTGACAATGTTGAGGCATTCGTGCAATCGCAACAGCATAGTGCTGATTTACGACGAAGTTATGACCTCGCGTCTTGGTCCAAGTGGTATGCAGGGTAGGCTCGGGATTCAGCCCGACCTGACGACACTTGGAAAATATATCGGCGGAGGGATGAACTTCGGGGCCTTTGGTGGCCGCAGAGACCTCATGGAGCGTTACGATCCGCGACGCCCAGACCACTGGATCCACGCCGGCACGTTCAACAACAATGTTCTCACCATGGCAGCCGGCACGCTTGGCTTGACCGAGATTTTCACGCCTGAGGCGGCCGTTACCCTGAACGAGTCAGGTGACAGGCTACGCGCGATGCTGAACGACGCAGCCAGCAAACGAAACTTACCGGTGACTGTGACTGGAATCGGATCACTGATGAACATCCATTTCGCTCGACCACCAATTGCCACGCCCACAGATTTAGCCAAGACCAGAAGCGCGCTTAAATCCCTGCTTCATCTCGATTTTCTTCTGAATGGGATCTACATCGCTCGTCGCGGTTTCATTGCTTTGTCTTTGCCCATCGGGACGGACGATCTTGCCTACGCGGTCTCTACTTTTGAAGCCTTCCTCGATCGCTGGGCCGAGTTAATTTTAGATGAGGCGTGATGAAACTAAACATGTCGTGCGCCGCTGTAATCTGTGACAGCGGGATTAGGCCACGCCGCGAGTTCGCATGTCATTAGGGAAACAACACCAATACGGTCACCTCGATTTGGTAGCACTCTCAGGCACAGAACAAGCGGCCTTGCCTGTCATGGCGCGGCGTGGCCGGCAGTGTTTTCAGACTGGAGAATTTACGTGAAGAAAGTCTTTTCCAAAGCAGCGATGGCCTTTGAAGGGCTTTTGTTCGACGGCATGTTCATTGCCGCCGGCGGTTTCGGCCTTTGCGGCATTCCGGAACTGTTGATCGATGCGATCCGCGAGGCGGGCACCAAGGACCTGACGATCGCGTCGAACAATTGCGGTGTCGACGACTTCGGCCTCGGCGTGCTGTTAAAGACGAAGCAGATCAAGAAGATGATCTCGTCTTACGTCGGAGAGAATGCAGAATTCATGCGCCAATACTTGAGCGGGGAACTGGAACTCGAGTTCAACCCGCAAGGGACGCTTGCCGAGCGGATGCGGGCAGGGGGCGCCGGTATTGCCGGCTTCTATACCAAGACCGGAGTTGGCACGGTCGTGGCCGAAGACAAGGAGCATAAAACATTCAACGGCGAGACCTACGTTCTCGAGACCGGGATCGTCGCGGACCTGTCGATCGTCAAGGCCTGGAAAGCCGACACGTCGGGTAATCTCATCTTCCGCAAGACGGCCCGCAACTTCAATCCGCCGGCCGCCACCTGCGGCAAGATTTGCGTCGCCGAAGTCGAGGAGATCGTGCCGGTCGGTAGCCTCGATCCCGACCATATCCATGTGCCGGGGATCTATGTGCATCGCTTGATTCAGGGTCAGCACGAGAAACGCATCGAACAGCGCACCACGCGCGAAGCGGCTTGAGGGCAGGGGAGAGACATGGCCTGGGACAGAAACCAAATGGCGGCCCGTGCTGCCCGCGAACTCGAAAACGGCACCTACGTCAATCTCGGCATCGGCATTCCTACCCTGGTCGCCAATTATATTCCCGAAGGCGTCCGTGTGACGCTGCAGTCTGAGAATGGGTTGCTTGGCATCGGCCCGTTTCCGGCCGAAGATCAGATCGATGCCGATCTGATCAATGCCGGCAAGCAGACGGTGACGGCGCTCCCTCATTCGGCTTTCTTCGACTCGGCGCAGAGCTTCGCGATGATCCGCGGCGGCAAGGTCGCCATGGCAATCCTCGGCGCCATGGAAGTAGCGGAGAACGGCGACCTCGCCAACTGGATGATCCCCGGCAAGCTCGTCAAAGGCATGGGCGGAGCGATGGATCTGGTGGCGGGCGTCAAGCGGGTGGTGGTCGTCATGGACCACACCAACAAGGCCGGCGAATCCAAGGTGCTGAAGGCCTGCACCCTGCCGCTCACGGGACAAAGCGTCGTCGATCGGATCATCACCAATCTTGGTGTGCTCGACATCGTCGATGGCGGACTGAAGCTGGTCGAGCTTGCCGAAGGCGTTACCGACGGCCGGATCCGCAGCGCCACCGAGGCGACCATCGTCAACTAAGCCTGGCGGTATTGCCGATAAACTGAAGCCGGCCCCTGCCGGCTTCGCAAAACCAAATGAGGAGACCACCATGAGCACCCCATCGATCGTCATCGCCAGCGCCGCCCGTACCGCAGTCGGATCCTTCAACTGTGCATTTGACAACACGCCGGCGCATGAGCTTGGCGCTGCCGTCATCAAAGGGGTACTTGAGCGCGCCGGCGTCGACACGGGCGAGGTCGACGAGGTCATCCTCGGTCAGGTCCTGCAGGCGGGCGAGGGCCAGAACCCGGCGCGTCAGGCGGCGATGAAGGCAGGCATCCCTCAGGAAAAGACCGCCTGGGGCATGAACCAGCTCTGCGGTTCCGGCCTGCGGGCGGTTGCGCTCGGCATGCAGCAGATTGCCACCGGTGATGCGGACATCATCGTTGCCGGCGGAATGGAGTCGATGTCGATGGCGCCGCATTGCGCGCATCTTCGCAGTGGCGTGAAGATGGGCGACTTCAAGATGGTCGATACGATGATCAAGGACGGCCTGACCGACGCCTTTTATGGCTACCACATGGGCATGACGGCGGAAAACATCGCCAAGCAGTGGCAGCTCTCGCGCGATGATCAGGATCAGTTCGCGCTTGCCTCGCAGAACAAGGCAGAAGCGGCGCAGAAGGCCGGCCGCTTCGCCGACGAAATCATTCCCTTCGTCGTCAAGGGGCGCAAGGGCCACGTCACGGTCGATCAGGACGAATATATCCGCCATGGTGCTACGCTGGAATCGATGACCAAGCTGCGGCCGGCCTTCGACAAGGAAGGCAAGGTCACCGCCGGCAACGCATCGGGCCTCAACGATGGCGCCGCTGCCACTCTGCTGATGACCGAAGGGCAGGCCTCCAAGCGTGGTATCCAGCCGCTTGCCCGGATCGTTTCCTGGGCAACAGCCGGCGTCGATCCGCAGGTCATGGGTACCGGCCCGATCCCAGCCTCGCGCAAAGCGCTGGCGAAATCCGGCTGGGCGATCGGCGACCTCGAACTTGTCGAAGCCAACGAGGCTTTCGCCGCGCAGGCCTGCGCCGTCAACAAGGATCTCGACTGGAACCCTGACATCGTCAATGTCAATGGCGGCGCCATCGCGATCGGCCATCCGATCGGCGCATCCGGCGCCCGCATCCTCAATACTCTGCTGTTCGAGATGAAGCGCCGTGGCGCCAAGAAGGGTCTTGCCACCCTGTGCATAGGCGGCGGAATGGGTGTCGCGATGTGCCTGGAAGCGATGTGAGGGAAGGCAATGTC
The DNA here is from genome assembly GCF_000502335.1 of Mesorhizobium sp. L2C066B000. Classification (NCBI taxonomy): domain Bacteria; kingdom Pseudomonadati; phylum Pseudomonadota; class Alphaproteobacteria; order Hyphomicrobiales; family Phyllobacteriaceae; genus Mesorhizobium; species Mesorhizobium sp. L2C066B000. The sequence continues at coordinate 2,208 of NZ_AYWZ01000035.1, read as the reverse complement.
ATGACCGGTGCCGAGTTCCGTCTGTGCGATGTCGCACTCGACTGCTCGTTCAAAACACGGGACGCGCGCGTCGAGCGTGAACAGGCAATCATCGATCTTCTGGAAGCTAACACATTCGCACCGATCGGCCATGACGGCGCCCCTATCGTCCTAATATCGAGGCGGCCGACGGACGGTTGGCACTGCACGTTGCCGAAGACAGTGGGGTGCATGTCGTCAGGACTAAGCTGTCGCTCACCCTTTCCGGCGACTGTCAAGGACTACACCCGCATCTGCGAGAGCTACTACGACGCCATCCGCCACCCAGGCCCTGAACGGCTTGAGGCGATTGATATGGGCCGGCGTGGTGTTCATAACGAGGCTGCCGAACTTTTGAGGGCCCGGTTGTCTACAAAAGTGAATATCGACAACGCTGCGCGCCGGCTGTTCACGCTGATCTATGCCCTGTGCGTTCGTAATGCGGACCAACGAATTTTGTTGAGCTGAGGCAGCACGGCGCCCGAACTACTCGAATAAGGAGAACCTTCATTGAATGCAGTACCACAACGCGAAGTGCACCTCGGACAGACGAGCTCCGCGGGCTTTCTGGAAGCGTTGACAAGAACTTCCGCCATGCGATGACCTTCCTCGATCTATCGGAAGGTCTGTCAGAGCGGATCATGCAGTGCAACTCGACCTATACGGTACGATTCGGCGTCCGGCTGCGCGGCCGCATGTACAGCTTCATCGGCTGGCGATCGGTCCATAGCGAGCATTGCGAGCCGGTGAAGGGCGGCATACGCTATGCGTCGAATGCTGATGCCGAAGAGGTCGAAGCGCTGGCAGCGCTGATGACGCTCAAATGCTCGCTGGTCGATGTACAGTTCGGCGGCTCGAAAGGCGCTCTCAAGATCGATCCGCGCGAATGGATGCGGCAGGAGCTCGAGCGCATCACCCGCCGCTTCACTCAGGAGCTCAACAAACGTGGCTTGATCGGCCCCGGCGTCAACGTTCCGGCTCCCGACATAGGCACGGGTGAGCGGGAAATGGCCTGGATGATGGACGAGTTCCGCCGCGCCAATCCGACCGATGTCATCAATGCGCGCGCCTGCGTGACCGGCAAGCCGCTGTCGAAGGGGGGCATTGCCGGCCGGACCGAAGCAACCGGCAGGGGCGTCCAGTTCGCGATCCACAGCTATCTCCGCGACGCTCGCACCGCAGGGTTGAACGGCAAGCGTGATCTGAAGGGTGCTGCAGTCATCGTTCAAGGCTTCGGCAATGTCGGTTACCATACGGCAAAGTTCCTCTCTGAAGACGACGGCGCGCTGGCGACGATCGTTGCGGAACACGATGGCTATGTCGCCAATCCCGATGGTCTGGCGATCGAGGCACTGAAGCAGCATCAGATCAAAACCGGCAGCATCCTCGGCTTTGTAGGCGGCGCATCATTTCCCGGTGATGTGATAGGCATCGAGCAGCCCTGCGACGTACTTATTCCGGCGGCGATGGAAAATGCGATCCATGCAGGCAATGCGGATCGCATCAAGGCAAACCTCGTCGTTGAAGCTGCCAACGGCCCGGTGACTTTCGAGGCCGACAAAGTTCTCCGTACCCGTGGGGTCACTATTCTTCCCGATCTTTACGTCAATGCCGGCGGCGTAGTCGTCAGCTACTTCGAGTGGGTGAAGAACCTGACGCATATTCCCTTTGGCTTGATGGAACGGAGGCGGCGCGAGCGACGCAACCAAACGATCGCCGCAGCACTTGAACGCATGACCGGCAAGGAGTTCCCCGCCGATATCCGCGACGAGTTCCTCGAAGGGGGCGCTGAAATCGATCTCGTTCGTTCCGGACTGGAGGACGTCATGCGCAGCACCTGGGCCGCATCGCCGACCTGATGGAAGAACAACCGGAGCTCGGTGATTACCGAACCGCCGCCTATGTTGCCTCAATCCGGCAGATCGCCGAAGCCTATGAGGCGATCGGGATCTGATCGGGTCGCGATAAATAGATCAACTGGCGCCCGAACGTAAAGTACCGGCGCACAGTCGGCAATGATTTCCGCCTCCGGGGACGTATCGCCCCTGTAATTGAAGCGAGTCTGGAATCTCCGGGTGCCGATCAATGTTGTCTGTACTTTTGCCACTAGTGAGTTAGTCGGGGCTGAAAAATATCTGAAAGCCTTGTAGGATAAGGATTCCCAAGAGGTTTGAAGTATCGGAGAATGGG
>NZ_AYWZ01000034.1:0-15025 GCF_000502335.1 Mesorhizobium sp. L2C066B000 | reverse complement strand
GTAGTCCCAACAATGAACATTCCACAGCGCTGTTGTGGCCAGCGGAGACGCAGAGGGCCCTGAATGCGCCGCAAGCCGTCGCCATTCAGCAGCAGCTGAGCGAAATCGGCAATTCAGGCGGCCGCGTGCATATGCAGAGAGGGGCTGATGCGATCTCCGGACCGGTAGCTCTCGCCGTAATTGATCAGGCTGGTACTGTTGGAAGGCTTGATCAGCCTCGTCACCCCAATCTCCAGCATAGCTCACTGTCACGCGGCCAACGTGCCTCCGTAGCTAACATCTACGTCAGCGTTGAAGAAGTACCCTGCGCCACGGGATGTTTTGACCAGGCGAGGGTTGGCCGCATCAGCCTCCAGCTTTCGGCGCAAGCGCATGATTAGGACATCGATACTTCGATCGTACACCTCTTCTCCACGCACACGGCTCGCGAGCAAAAGCCGTTCTCTGGATAGCACNCGACTGGCTCACGTGAAAGAACATAGTCAAACTGCTTGCTATCGTGGACTGCGGTTACCTTCAGGGCATGCATCGTGAGATACTCGGCGATGAGGCGCCGCATTGCGGCATCATCGTCAATGACAAGAACATGTTTCAACGGCACACCTTCAATCTTGAATCCCCTTGTCTAAACCTGTTGCCGAGCAACCCTGGGGCACCGACCCAGAACAGCTGCTCCTTGATACCACTCGCCGTTGCGTGCGGCCAATGTGAGGCCGTGCTCGTCCTGTTCTTTTCATCCCCAGCGAATTGACCGCACCAAGGCAGCCCGTGGACACCAGACAGGTCCCAGCGCCGACATGACCCTGCCGTGTGGTCCTTCGCTTTTTCGCTTCGAGCTCCCCCGTTGGTGCAGGCCTGCCAATATCACTCAAGTTCGACCTCATGGATGCCAAGTTTCCTGCTATGCCCTTGCATCCTGGTCATCCTGGAGTTTGCGGACCTGGATCATCTCGATATCCTCCGGCTCGTGGATCCAGCTCGGACATGGTTGAGCAGCGCGGCGTTTGGCTTGATCGGAGAGGCGGTCGGCGGAAGAAGACCGTGATTCGCTGCAGCGGCCTTGTGCAAAATAGTGTGTCTCCTGCCGGCTTCGTCCAAGGTGGCCGGCGGCCTCAAATGCTGTTCGGCGACCGGCAGGTCGCCGGTTGCGGTGAACGTCCGGGCTAACATTTCTCAGTTACTGCAACTCCTCCATCTTGAGCGTGTCACTATGCTTGTCCATTGCGCCGTCGGACTGCGTCAATGACGTGCGGTTATCTGCCGATGGGACTGTGCATGATCCACCCTTTGGCGGCGGCGGCCGAACAGCTGAACGAGGCTCGCACCAGGATGGGCTGCGCCGCCACGTCTTCCCAGTTGACCCTCGCCGCCGCGGATTTGCGCCTTCGAGCCAGCTTCGCGGACGAGCTCGCGTCTCAAGCAATGATCTGAGTATGCAGGGGCCGCGCATGGCTGCTCTTTAAGGACCGGCAGCATACCGGCAAAGTTGGGCCGCTTTATCGCCTTAGTCGATTCCCCACGGTGATCCCGAGCCTGAACAAGCCCGCCAAGCTCCCCATTTTGTCCTTGGCTTGGCGCTGACAGAAGTACCGTCCATGACGCCAAAGTCGCGGCCCACACTCCAGGAGCAACGGACGGCCGGGACGAGCAATCCTGTACAGGAGTCATTGTACCAAGATGCTCCGGATGTCGCTGGCTGATCGGGCCCGCGCCACCCACGCATGCGCAAGATGCTCACCCACGCTGATACGAACACGGTCTTTGCTTCAATTGAAACCGAAAAGCTGAACTTGAACATCACACAGTAACAAACCTCCCCGATAAGCGCGTGCCGGACAGGGCCAGAACCCGTCCGGCGGCTTGGAAAGGTAGGTGATAGGGAATGTTTATTGCAGCTTGGCCGCTGGCCATCGTCCTGATGACATCCATGTCACTCCCAGCCGAGCCCGCGCCACTTTCTCCGCGTGAGTTCCGCAGCCTGTCGCGCAAATGCGCCCCCTGGGTTGCGCCGTCCACCCTGGCCGCGATTGCCAAGATTGAAAGTGGCTTTGACACGCTGGTGGCTCATGACAACACCACAGGTGAGCAGCTTCGCTGGATAGACCACCTGGAAGCCACGCGGGGCATCAAGGAACGCCTCGAAGCACAACATTCTGTCGATGTTGGATTGATGCAGATAAACAGCAAGAACTTTGCCATGCTCAATCTTACGCCGGAAAGGGCTTTCGAGCCCTGCGCCTCGCTTTCGGCAGCCGCCCACCTGCTTGAAAGCCGGTATGCCGGCGGCACCACTGCTGTGGCACAGCAACTGGCGCTTCGCCGTGCCATCTCGGCCTATAACACGGGCGACGTCACGCATGGCTTCGCCAACGGTTATGTACGCAAGGTCGAGTCGGCCGCAAAGGACATCTCAAGTCTCCTTGAGAGAACGCTGGAGCCGACTGCTCGAGATGTGCCGCACCTTGAGGCACCCGGTCGGAAAGCCGTGCCGCCTCTGCTCCAGCAGAGCCAACAGGCCAATAGAAAGAAGCAGCCCAACCAAGATTCTTGGGACATCTGGGGCTCGTATCAGCCAGACCGCTCCGGGGCCGATCCCTCCGATCCGACAGGCAGCCAGGCTGCGAAAGCACGGGAACCCTCGAACCCGAACAAACTCGTATTCGATTGAAACATGGAGATGCAATGATGACGCCACTCAAGATACTTCGTGCGCTTAAAACGCGTGTTCCTTCGCCTTTTTCCATGCTGCGCATGGCGGCTGAATATGTACCGGCCGCTGCTGCAGGCGCGGCGTGGACGGTCTTCTACAGCGGGCCAGCCGCGGCTCAGGTGACCGGAGGGACGGATCCTGCCAAGATGGTCCAGAATATCTGCACGTTCATACTTGGCCCCTTTGGACAATCACTGGCCGTGCTCGGGCTCGTAGCCATCGGTATCTCTTGGATGTTCGGTCGTGCTTCACTTGGCCTGGTTGCGGGTGTCGTTGGAGGGATCGTCATCATGTTCGGGGCCAGCTTCCTGGGCAAGGCGCTCATAGGCGGCGGCTGATGAGCGACCGGTTGGAAGTGAGCACCCTCTATGTGGCGGCGACGCGCCCCGCACTGTTTCTGGGGGTGCCGCTGACGCTGGCCGGATTGCTCATGATGTTGGCTGGGCTTGTTATCATTATCCTTCAGAACCCGCTCTACGAAATCGTTCTCGTGCCACTCTGGTTCGGAGCACGGCTGGTTGTTGAGCGTGACTATAACGCGGCAAGCGTCGTGCTGCTCTATTTGCAGACGGCCGGCAGAAGCGTGGACGGGCCGGTCTGGGGAGGCGCAAGCGTCAGCGCCAATCCGATCAGAGTGCCGAAACGCGGAAGAGGAATGGTGTAATGTTCGGCGCCAGCGGCCGGACCGAGAGGTCTGGCGAGATCTACCTTCCGTATGTTGGTCACGTAAGCGATCAGGTTGTCCTTCTGGAAGACGGATCGATCATGGCCATGGCACATGTGAACGGTGTGCCCTTTGATTTGGAAGACGCTGAGATGCGCAACTCGCGCTGCCGCGCGTTCAACACTCTCTTGCGCAACATCGCCGATGACAATGTCTCGATATACGCTCATCTTGTGAGACACAACGATGTGCCGGCGCCGGCGCCGCGCCAGTTTCAAAGTGCATTCGCTGGCAGTCTGAGCGAGGCCTACGAGCGTCGTGTGCTGTCGGGAAAGCTCTTTCGCAACGATCACTTCCTCACTTTGATCGTGTCCCCCCGCACCGCAATCGGCAAGATCGGCTTGCGGATTGCCAAGTCTCGCAGACGGAATGAGCACGATCTAGCCACCCAAATGCGGAGCCTGGAAGACCTCTGGCACATCACTGCTGGCGCACTCGGCGGTTACGGTCTGCGCCGGTTGGGCATTCGTGAGAAAGGCAACGTGCTCTTCACGGAAATCGGCGAGGCGCTTCGGCTCATGATGACTTGCCGGTTTCTTCCGGTTCCGATGGTTACCGGCTCACTTGGCGCCTCGATCTACACTGACCAGGTCATCTGCGGGAAGCGGGCGCTTGAGATTCGAAGGCCCGGGGATAGCTCCGTCGGATCATTGTTTTCGTTCCGTGAATATCCGGCGACGACGCGGCCGGGCATGCTAAATTCCTTGCTGTCCGCCAACTTCCCGCTTGTCCTGAGCCAGAGCTTTTCCTTCCTCACTCGCCCACAAGCTCATGCCAAACTAAGCCTTAAGTCCAGCCAGATGACGAGTGCCGGCGACAAGGCTCTCACCCAGATCAATGAACTTGCCGAGGCAGAGGACGCACTGGCAAGCAACGAATTCGTGATGGGTTCGCATCATCTGAGCCTGTGCGTCTATGCCGACAGCCTCAATAGCCTTGCAGATCGCGCAGCAAGTGCCCGCGCACGGCTGGCCGACGCGGGCGCCGTTATCGTCCAAGAGGGCATCGGCATGGAGGCCGCATATTGGTCCCAACTTCCGGGGAACAACAGGTGGCGCACGCGCCCGGGGGCGATCACCTCACACAATTTTGCCGGGCTCGTCTCATTTGAGAACTTCCCAAGCGGTTCCAGTTCCGGCCACTGGGGCAATGCTGTTGCGCGCTTTCGCACAAACGGTGGAACTTCTTTCGACTACATCCCCCATGAGAATGACGTCGGCATGACGGCAATATTCGGGCCCGTTGGCAAAGGCAAGACGACGCTGATGACCTTTGTCCTCGCGATGCTTGAGCAAAGCTTGGTCGATCGCAATGGTGCGATCGTCTTCTTCGACAAGGATCGGGGTGGTGAACTGCTGGTGCGAGCCACGGGAGGGACATATCTTGCGTTGCGCAGAGGCGCTCCGAGCGGCTTGGCCCCTCTGCGTGGACTGGACAACACCTCCGCCTCCCGGGACTTTCTGCGCGAGTGGTTGATGGCCCTGATCGAGAGTGACGGCCGTGGTCCGATCTCGCCGGAGGAAAGCCGTCGGCTGGAACGCGGCATTGTTCGTCAGCTTTCGTTCGAACCCCCTATGCGCTCACTTGCGGGCCTGCGCGAGTTCCTATTGCACAGCCCCTCCGAGGGCGCAGGAGCACGGCTGCAGCGGTGGTGTAGAGGGGGGGCGCTTGGATGGGCCTTTGACGGCGACGTGGACGAAGTAAGGCTGGATGCCTCCATTACGGGCTTCGACATGACGCAGCTCCTGGAATATGAGGAGGTCTGTGCACCGGCCGCCGCATACCTTCTGCATCGAGTGGGCGCTATCGTCGATGGTCGTCGGTTCGTCATGAGCTGCGACGAATTTCGATTCTATCTACTCAACCCCCAATTCTCGGCCGTTATCGACAAGTTCTTGCTCACGGTCCGCAAAAACAACGGCATGTTGATACTCGCAACGCAGCAGCCTGAACACGTTCTGGAATCGCCTCTCGGAGCTAGTCTCGTTGCGCAATGTATGACGAAAATTTTCTACCCATCACCGACGGCGGACCGCTCTGCGTATGTCGATGGCTTGAAGTGCACTGCGCAGGAGTTCGAGGCAATCCGCCAGGGAATGGCAATCGGCAGCCGCAAGTTTTTGCTCAAGCGCGATAGCGGGAGTATTGTTTGCGAATTCGATCTTGGGCAGATGCGCGAGTACGTAGCCGTACTCTCGGGGCGGGCCAACACAGTGCGCTTTGCCGACCAGCTTCGTAACCAGCACGGAGACGCCCCAAGTGGGTGGCTCGACAAGTTCATGGCCCGGTACCACGAAGTTCAAGACTGACGGAGGAATATTCATGAAATTTGCCAAACTTGCAGTAACGACCCTTGCTGCTTCCCTTCTGCTTCACGGACAGGCCCGTTCGCAATTTATCGTCAGCGACCCTGTAACAGAAACACAAGCGACCTTAACAGCTCTTTCCAATGCGGCGATCCTTGAGAGGTCAATCGAGACGCTCGCTACCACGATTGAAATGGTGACAATTCTAACGTCGTCATTCGCTGTCACGGGACTGCTAAGCTCACTTAACCAAGGAAATCACTACCCGTCGAGCAATAAGCTGGAGGAGCAGATGTTTGATGCTCGGGCGCCAGCTTCGATTATGGCCCGTAACATTGCGAAGGACCCAAATCGGATAGTCAACGGCACCGATTCAGAAGCGAAACTGTTACAGGGACAAATCGCCGGGGCCGCCAATGCCGCAGCTATTGCAGCCGACACTTTGGGCATGATGGACAAGCGCCTTAAGGATAACGCCGGCACGCTTGGTCAGCTTTCCCGCTCGGGAAATATTATGCAGGCCACCGTGACCAACGGTCTGGTCCTCAAGCAGATTCACGATGCGATGATCCAAAATGTCCAGGCCACGAGTCTGCTGACAATGGCCACTGCACAAGGGAGCCTTCACGCCGTGGAGGAGGCCGCCACGCAGCGTCGCGAACATCAGGACACCGCTAATATGTTTAGCATCCTCCCGTAAACCACACAGAGTTCATCAGGCTCAGCTGCGCTGATCAGGGACACATCAGGCTCACGCCATGAATTTCAAAATTCCCGCGCCATTCACGACTATACACACGATCTTTCATGGGGCCTTCACGTCCGGGCTGCACAAAGTGCTTGAAAACGTCCAAGCGGCGGTCAGTGCGCCTCTGGTTGCGTGTGTCACGCTCTGGATAATAATCCAAGGCTGTCTGGTCATGCGTGGTCAAGTCGATGCGCGCGGGGGTATCTCGCGCGTAATCATGGTGTCGATTGTCGTCGCCCTTATCTTAGGGCAGGCCAACTATCAGCAGTACATTGAAGCGCTCTTCGACGACACGATTCCGAGGTTGGCTCACGACATCAGTGGCAGCGACTTGCCCTTCATCGGAATCCCCCAGAAGCTCGATCTCATGTTTGCTTCAAGCCAGTATGTCTTTCAGCTGATTGCTTCCGAAATTGGGCCTATGAACGGCCAGGACATACTTGCTTTCGAGGGAGCGCAATGGATTTTCTACGGCGCGCTGTGGACAGCGTTCGAGATCTACGATGCCGTTGGAATTCTGACGAAGGTGCTCTTGACGATCGGCCCCCTGGTCCTTGTAGGCTACCTTTTTGATCACACTCGAGACATAGCCACCAGATGGATCGGCCAACTGCTCTCGTACGGGCTGCTGCTTCTCCTCCTCAACATCGTTGCAACGATAGTAATCGCTGCCGAAGCAGTCTCGCTGGCAGCCATGCTTTTGATGATCAAATTCTCGGGCACGACAGCAGCCAAGATCATCGGGCTTTACGAGCTCGACATGCTTTTCCTAGCTGGTGACGCTCTGATCGTCGCGCTTCCGACGATCGCCAGCAGCATCGCCGGCGGCTCTTGGGGAGGTGCGAACCGACCTCTTAACAGCCTCAATCGCCACTTTGCCAAAACGGCGGGTGCTTAATCAATCGACAAGCTCGGTGCCAAAAACATGAAATATTGCCTACTTCTGTCAATCCTCGCTTTGGCCGCCTGCAAGACGAGCCATGGGCTTGCGACATGCGCGGGTGCCCCATTCCAACTGAACGTGGGACAATGGGAAACCACCCCTGAGGATCTTCAGGTCGAATGCGCGGAAGAGCCAAAGTGAAAGTTCCTGAACATGCCCTTCTGGTGGAGAGAGAAACGCTAGCCGCCCACTATAAGAAGGTGGAAGCGTTTCAAACTTCACGAGCGAAGTCTGCGCGGCGCCTGTCAAAGGCCCTGATAGCCTTTGCCGCAGCGGCGGTCCTAGGAAATGTTGCCCAGGCATTTACCATTGCTGCCATGGTCCCGTTGGCCAAGCTCGTACCTGTGTTCCTCTGGGTCCGGCCGGATGGGACCGTCGACAGCGAAGTGTCAGTCTCTCGACTGCCGGCAACCCAAGACCGAGCCGTCATAAATGCTTCGCTGTGGGAATATGTACGCCTGCGCGAGGGGTACACAGCAGATACAGCCCAATACGCCTATGACCTCGTATCCAGTTTCAGCGCGCCGGCTGTGCGACAGCAATATCAAGATTTCTTCAACTATCCGAATCCCACCTCGCCGCAGGTCACGGTCGGCAAACGCGGCAAGCTCGAGGTCGGGCATATTTCTTCAAACGACATCAGTCCGGACGTTCAACAGATCCGTTACAAACGTTCGCTTGTTGTCGATGGGCAGATGCCGATAGTGACCACCTGGACAGCTACCATCCGCTACGAGCGCTTGACGGGTCTGCCTGGGCAATCGAGGCTCACCAATCCGGGAGGTCTACTCGTCACTTCCTATCAAAGCTCGGAAGATAGCGTATCGAACCTGGGCTATGTGCAGCCATGACAAAAAGAGCGTTTCTCGCGCTGGTCTGTTCACTCTTCTTAACGATGGAAGCGTCCGCGGAAGACACACCACTTGCCGGCAAGCATGATGCGCGCATGCGCTACCTGGCTTACCGTCCTGACGAAGTGGTGCGCCTGTCTACCGCAGTGGGGGCAACGCTGGTTGTCACATTCGCGGCCAACGAGACAGTCGCAGCCGTGGCCGTTTCCAATAGCAAAGACCTGGCTGCGCTCCCGCGCGCCAACTATCTCTTTTTTAAGGCTAGCCGGATGCTCCCGCCGCAGCCGGTCATCGTGCTGGCCGAGAGTGAGTCGGGTACACGGAGATACGTCTTCAGTATTTCAACGAGAGCGATGCCAAAACTCGATGAGCAGCAACCTGACCTATACTACAGTGTGCAGTTCACCTATCCTGCTGATGAGGCTGCTGCTCAGAGAAAAGACGCAGAAAGGCGCTCGATTCTTGGTCAGGCCCGGGCGAAAGTGCTGCGCGACGAGAGAGTTCAGGATTTGTTGAATCGGCCCGCCGCAACTACCAGTCCGGACGAAAGCAATTTTCACTACGTCGCAAAGGGCGATCGATCGCTGGCGCCGCTGGAAGTTTTCGATAATGGCTTTACCACCGTATTTGGCTTCGCAAGCAATTCCCGCATACCCTCCCTCTACATTATCAATCCCGACGGCAAGGAAGCCGCTGCCAATTACACGGTCAAAGGAGACTATGTTGAAGTATCCGCAGTCGCCCGGGAATGGCGTCTGAGAGATGGCAATACGGTCTTGTCCATTTTCAACAGGGCTTATGACCCTGTGGGACGAGCGCCAGGGACCGGTACAGTGACACCCGACGTGTGGCGCGTTTTGAAAGGCCCGGCCGATGAATGAAACCGGCCCACAGTCGGGACATGATGTCCATGCCTCAGGATCGATGGTCTCGGAGCCGGCCCGCCGGCATGTTTCGGGATTGCAGAAGTTGGCCGTCGCTGCTCTTGTTCTCATCTCATCTCTATCGCTCATCTGGCTCGGCGGTCGTCCCAGCACACAAGACGAGCCAACTCAGCCAAAACCTCCAATTGTCGCCGACGCCGAGCCATTCCGCCCCGTGCCGATTGAGATTGCTCCCGAAGCTCCAGCACCCGTACAGGCGGCGCAGGCAGGAGATTCTGCGCCATCCACGCCGCCTTCGGCGCCAGCTGATCCGCCGCCGGAGGAAACACCAATTTTCGCCTACAGTGGCAGCGGTCAAATGCCCAACGACGGTCAGCGGAGCGAAGACAACCATAGGGATGCTCCCGCGACCTCGCATGAGATTTCAGACGCTGGCGATCTGACGGGGCGATTGAAACCAGATATACAGGAGCCAAGCCGGGCCACACTTTTGCCGCACCCTGATCTCGTGATTACCCAAGGAACGATAATTCCCTGCATTTTGCAAACGGCAGTCGACACAAATTTACCGGGTTATGTGAAGTGCGTCTTACCTAAAGACGTCCGCGGCGCCACCAACAACGTGGTGCTTTTGGATCGCGGGACGACCGTGATTGGCGAGATCCAGCGTGGTCTCCAACAGGGGGATGCGCGTGTCTTCGTGCTGTGGACGCGCATCGAAACGCCTGACCATGCCCTCGTTTCGCTAGCGTCGCCGGGCGCTGACGAGCTCGGCCGCTCCGGAATGCCTGGCACGGTGGATAATCACTTCTGGCAGCGCTTTGGCGGAGCAATGCTCATGAGCGTCATTCAAGGCGCGTTTCAGGCCGCCGGTCAATACGCTGGCAGCTCAGGTGGAGGAAGCGGCATCAACAGCTTCCAGAGCAACGCCGGACAAGCCGTTGACACGACCCTTAGAGCAACGATCAACGTTCCGCCAACTCTGAAGAAAAACCAGGGAGATGCTGTATCCATCTTTGTGGCTCGGGACCTCGATTTCTCAGATGTATACGATCTTAGACCGATCGCCGTGGCGCCAGCCCCCCAACATCGCCAACGCCGGAGAGACAACAATGCGACCGGAGGCTGACCCTCAATTGCGTTTGCTTCTCAACCCTGTTTTGAAATGGCTTGAGGAGCCAAGGACCGAAGAGGTCGCTATCAACCGGCCTGGGGAAGCCTTTGTCCGACAGGCCGGCGTTTTCACGAAACATCCGCTGCCGCTATCTTATGACGATCTGGAGGACATCGCGATCCTCGCTGGAGCGCTGCGCAAGCAAGATGTCGGACCGCAAAGCCCCCTCTGTGCGACTGAGCTGCCGAACGGAGAGCGGCTGCAGATCTGTTTGCCGCCCGCTGTTCCCTCAGGAACAATAAGCCTGACGATACGGCGTCCCTCAAGTCGTGTGACCGAACTCAAGGAAGTTTCTTCTCGCTACGAATACTCGCGTTGGAATCAATGGCGGTCACGAAAGGAGCGCCAAGAGCGGCAGGACGAAACGATTCTTCAGCACTACGACCATGGTGACTTGGAGCAATTTTTGCGAGCATGCGTTTGCGGGCGGCTCACGATGCTGCTTTGCGGACCTACTGGAAGCGGCAAAACGACAATGAGCAAGACTTTGATCAACGCTATACCCCCGCAAGAGAGGTTGATAAGTATCGAGGACACGCTCGAACTTGCAATCCCGCACGAGAACCATGTCCGGTTACTTTATCCGAAGGACCGAGCAAGCGTAGGTGCGGTGACAGCCGAGCAACTGTTGCAAGCCAGCTTGCGCATGCGCCCTGATCGAATATTGCTTGGCGAGATGCGCGATGATGCTGCTTGGGCCTACCTTAGCGAAGTCGTCTCCGGCCATGCGGGATCAATATCAACGATTCATGGGGCGGATCCGGTCCAAGGCTTTAAAAAGCTCTTTTCACTCGTCAAGAGCAGCCCGCAAGGAGCTGCTGTGGAAGACCACACGCTTCTTGACCTGCTGTCGGCTGCCATTGACGTCATTGTGCCGTTCAGTACCCACGGCGACGTGTATGAGGTGGGGGAGGTGTGGCTCGCCGCCGATGCCCGGCGACGCGGAGAGACAGTAGCCGACCTTCTTAACAAGCACTAAGGCTAGAGCACGTCGGGGATCGGTAAGTCGTTTGTGATACGATGGCGTAATTTGTTCAGATTGAACGTCCACTTTGATTTGAGGGAGGTGGATAATGGGAGGAGGACTGGGCGTAGACCTTCGGTCACAAGTCTGAAGTCTTCGGGCGCCCTATCGGCGCGGCAAGTTGCGGCACGATTCGACTGGGTGTATCGAGCGCGTCCGCTGAATTGCGCGGGCGACGCTCACCGAGCTGGTGCCGATGCCTGCTTCAAAAGCGGCATCGACACCCGGCAGTCGTACCCTTGATTTACCTAGCCGCGCTCAATGAGTGTCTTCAAAGCCGCCGAACGTGGTTCGGAATGACCGGTGGTAAATCGGGAAGTGCCATATAGGGAATCCTCCTGGTATTGCCTCCAGGGGGTCCTCTCAATGAACAAAGCCGCAACCTGCCCTTGCGACCTCAGCTGGATGTTGCGACGCAACCCATAGGAGGATCGATGCGCAGAGAAATCGCAGGCAGAGTCGGTGGCATTGTGGGCCCGCCGACCGACGGTTTCAGCCCGTCAATAGGTCTTCACGTGTTCCATCCCCGACTATTGCAGGCGTGCGGCTTGCATGCTCCCGCGATCACCCATCGGAAAGAGCGTTACGAACACTACGAAGAGTTGCGCGACTTCCGCTGTCGCCCCGGTCTTACAGCGGACGGTGACCTGTCCGACCTTGATAGGACGTGAAATGCGAACGCTGCTCATTGATCATCATGTGGATCTTACGCGCGCTGTGCGAGTTGCGCTCGGGGATAGCGGTTTTGCCGTTGATGTAGTTGGCAACCTGGAACAGGCATCGAGGGCATTTTGTTGCGCAACCTATGAAATTCTCCTGCTGGAGTTGGCTCTGCCAGATGGCGATGGCTTGGGCTGGCTGAGACAGCTAAGGAGCAACGGGCATTCAGTTCCAACCCTCATTATGAGTAGCATCAACGATCTCGAGAAGCGGATTGCAATTTTCAACGGTGGCGCGGACGACTTTCTGCTCAAGCCCGTCTCTTTCGATGAGCTCATCGCCAGAATGAGAGCCATTCTGCGCCGGTCGACACAGGTGACCGACCCCATCGTTGTATTTGGCAATCTCAATTTCGATCCGATCGGCCGACAGGTTTCCGTCTCGGGTCATCCTCTGAAGATCGCACGCCGCGAACTATGTATTTTAGAGCATCTGCTTATCCGTGCAGGCCGCATCGTGCCTCGTGCGCAGTTGGAAGATCACCTCTATTCGTTCAACGACGAGGTATCTGCCAACGCGCTTGAAGTCGGAATCTATCGCTTACGTGGACACCTGAGAAGGTCAGGTGCAACGCCACGTATCACGACCATGCGCGGCATTGGTTACATTCTTGAATTGACTGAGGCGGCATCCGCATAGTTGGTCTAAATTGAAAGAACAGACTGCCTGCCCGTCGTCAGGGTGAGCTTGTGGCCATAATGGACATCGCGGCCGCCCTTGACGATGGTGTCGGCATGCGGTTCGAACGGCTCTGTCGCAAACCTTTTTGTAAGCGAGCATGGCAAGAAAAACGCCTCAGTTGTGGAGGAGCACGTGATGTTCAAGGGCCGCCATTTCGACCAGGCTATCGGCTTCAAGTCGCATGCGAACGACGTGGTTATCCTCTCCGGCATCGAGATGATCCACATGATGGGCAAGCGACAGGCGAGGTATGCCTACAAGGCTGTCGATCGCTGTTTCGATCTCCTCGCTGCCTGACGGACAGGCCGAAATGGCCGTTCACAACCCCATTTCCAGGTTTGCGACAGAGCCTTTTGTCGGCGTTGCCGGCTTCGAAGGGCCGGTGCGCGGCCCTCCAGGGCAATGGTCTGAGACCTGGGCTCAAGCCCTTCGGCGAGGAGGATGAGACGCCGCTGGAGCTCGGGTGCAAGCGCTGCCACGCCCGCTCCGAGGCCCCACAAGGCCGTAGCGCAGTCGTCGGGGTCACGAGGCCCCTCGGCCACGACGACGAGACGTTGCTGGAGCCCGGTGCAAGGGCTGCCACAGATGGCCTGAACCTGAATCCGCCTTTCTTTAGGCGTTGCGACTATCATCGCGGCGACACGCAGCTCTTGATTTGTGTGCGAAATCCTCAGCAGATCCATCGGGCTGAGCCGCTCAGCAATATCAACGAGAATGTCCAGCGGCAGATCAAGGATACTCAGAGGAGGAAACGCTCTTGAGGCTCAGAGCGCGTCTGCTCCACTATAGATCAGGATGATTCACCGGGTCCTTCAACGCCAGCCGCCGGTTCCGATGAGAGAATTGTCCCTGATATCACGCTCGATGGAGTTAAATGCCGAGATGGGCGCCTTGCCACGCTCCTCAATGCCCCTCATGATTCACCGCCTATAGCTACCAACTGAATGAATCATCGTGATTGTCGCGCAGCGGAATCTCAAGGTTCGGGCAGTTCGTAGGGGGCGCCGGTTTGACCAGGTTGAGCCCGCGAATTGCTCGATCAGACAAGATCCTAATTCTCGACCATGCGGTGAGGCTCGAACGAGATCCTCGGGACGCACTCCAGGGTTTCGATCATGTTCGGCACACAAGGAAAGGGCGGCATTGCTGCCGCCCCGTCCGCTTAAGTTGATAGGGGCTGGATTAAAAATCCATACCGCCCATCCCGCCCATACCGCCGCCGCCCATGCCGCCAGGCATGCCGCCGCCAGCTGACTCCTTCTTCGGAGCCTCCGCGATCATGGCTTCGGTGGTGACGAGCAGGCCGGCGACCGAGGCCGCGTCCTGGAGGGCAGTGCGCACGACCTTGACCGGATCGACGATACCCATGGCGATCATGTCGCCATATTCGCCGGTCTGGGCGTTGTAGCCGTAGGTCGCGCCCTTGTTGTCGAGGATCTTGCCGGCAACGATCGAAGCTTCCGCACCTGCGTTCGAAGCGATCTGACGGGCCGGAGCCTGCAGTGCACGACGAACGATGTTGATGCCGGCAGCCTGGTCGGCATTGACGCCGGTGACCTTGATGTTGGCCGAAGCGCGCAGGNGACGAACGATGTTGATGCCGGCAGCCTGGTCGGCATTGACGCCGGTGACCTTGATGTTGGCCGAAGCGCGCAGCAGTGCGACGCCGCCGCCTGCAACGATGCCTTCTTCCACGGCCGCACGGGTCGCGTTGAGGGCGTCGTCGACGCGGTCCTTCTTTTCCTTGACTTCGACTTCCGTCGCGCCGCCGACGCGGATCACCGCGACGCCGCCCGCGAGCTTCGCCAGACGTTCCTGCAGCTTCTCCTTGTCGTAGTCCGACGTGGTCTCTTCGATCTGCTGCTTGATCTGGGCAACGCGGCCCTGGATCTCGTCCTTCTTGCCGGCGCCGTCGACAATGGTGGTGTTCTCCTTGGAGATCGACACCTTCTTGGCGCGGCCGAGCATGTTGAGGCCGACATTCTCGAGCTTGATGCCGAGGTCTTCCGANGAGATCGACACCTTCTTGGCGCGGCCGAGCATGTTGAGGCCGACATTCTCGAGCTTGATGCCGAGGTCTTCCGAAATGACCTGGCCACCGGTGAGGATGGCGATGTCTTCCAGCATGGCCTTGCGGCGATCACCGAAGCCCGGCGCCTTGACGGCGGCGATCTTCAGGCCACCGCGCAGCTTGTTGACGACCAGCGTGGCCAGAGCCTCGCCTTCGACGTCTTCCGAGATGATGAGCAGCGGCTTGGAG
>NZ_AYWZ01000033.1:0-18435 GCF_000502335.1 Mesorhizobium sp. L2C066B000 | reverse complement strand
TGCGCATCTTCCCCAATACCGAAAGCTGCCTGCGCCTGGTCAGGGCGTTGGCCGTCGAGACCAATGAAAACTGGATGGAGGCCAACCGCTATATCAACATGGATGATCTGCGCGAGCACAAGAAGCTCGCTCTGCGCCAAGCCGCATGACCAGCATCATGGCTGCCCCATTTTGCAGAACTTGACGCACACAACCAACGCGACCAAGCCCAGGAACGACAGATATCCCAGAAGATGGCAGACGAACTGTCGGAGCGAAATCGAATTCCCATCGAGAAATATTCCAGATCCGACCGCGTGACGGTCAAGGTGTGCACCAGGTGACCCCATTGGTCAGTATACCGTCCACGCCAAAAAGTGACGGCTTTGTAGAGTGCGCCCCTGCGGGTGGACATATTGGATTTGAAGGATTTGAGTGCTGTCGGGGTGGCCGACATCACCTATGTCGCGCTGCCCGCCCGCTTCGTTTATGTCGCCGTCGTTCTCGACGCATGGTCGCGCATGATCGTCGGCTACGCCATTGGCCGATCGATCGAGGCCCGCCTGACGATGGCTGCCTTAAGCGCCGCAGTCGAGCGCAGAATGCCGCCGCCAGGCTGCGTTCATCACTCCGATCGAGGCACCCAGTATGCCGCCGAGGCCTACCGGCAGCTTCTCGCCAGCCATGGTCTGGCGGGCTCGATGAGCCCAGGGGCAATCCTTATGACAATGCCAATGCAGAGAGCTTCATGAAAACGCTGAAGGTCGAGGCGATCTACCCGATGGTGCTCCAAACCTTCGAGGAAGCCGCAGCACACCTTCCCCACTTCATCGACGAGGTCTACAACAAACGCAGGCTCCATTCGGCGCTGGGATATCTCAGCCCAAAGCAGTTCGAGGATCAACACATCCGGCACACTGGCAAATCAGCGGCCTGATCTCTGTCTACCCGCAGGGGCGCACTCCATTGGGTCGAGGACATTGTAGCCAATCCATAGAGCGCCACCTGCTATTAATGAGATGGTGACGTCGCAGCGGCCTTTTTCAGCGGCCTCAATCTTGAGATAGCGGACAGGCGCTAACAGGCGGAGACACCGAGGCGTCGCTATCTCAGGCAATTGAGTTTCTGTGCCGTTTCTGTGCCACGCGGCAAACACGTTACCTAAGTTATTGAAAGCATGGTGGGCGTGACAGGTTGAACCTGTGACCCCTGCAATGTCAATGCAGTGTGTTGTCTGTTTTCATTACCTAATATAAGAGCGGGAAAAAGCGAATACATTCGAACGTTTCTCCGCCGTTTCTGTGCCAGATGAAGACGTTAAAAGCCCGGGACGGGCCTGCGGGCTGGGTAGGTAGCGCGTTGACGCCAAGAAAACCCGCCGTGCGCGCAGCAGCGGGTTTTCGTAGTCACGGCTACATCCGAAGAATCGACCGCTTAAGGTAGAAATGTGTGGTTGTCGCTGCGGTTCCATACAATTTTATTTAATGCATGTCGCTCAAAAGTGGTTCGAGTATTGAGAGAACGACATGCATAAAGACAAAGACCTAAAGCGCGTCGCCTGAATCCGTTCAAATGCGACGCGCTTTAGCTGAGCCAGATGAAGCCGTAAAAAAAAGCCCGCTGTCGGAATTGGCAACGGGCTCGAGCTATGGCGTCGGGTCAGGAGAGCAAAACGTAGACCCAACAACACGATGCGCCACGCCTGATGATCGACCTCTTAACCGAACCGCGACATTCTATCGGTGACGGCATCAATGGCCATCCACGTCCAAGTGTCTCCAGCGCCTTCCGGGGCGGCTTTGGCCATCTTGACGTTCTTCTGCTTGGCGTAGGTGAGAACAACCAGATTTCATCGACCTGAATGCGCTTGGAGGTCAGATTGCGAAGCGTCTGGTCCTGATAATCGGCACAGACAGCGCCAGCAACTTAGAACTTATAAGCGATGGCTGCGCGAACGACGCTGAAGTTCGTCTTCACGTTATAAGGTTCGCCACCGATAAAGTCGAAGCCGAAATCCTTCTTGCCAAGGTCGATGTAGAGATATTCCGCCCGGAAGCTCCAATTGTTGTTGAAGGCATATTCCGCGCCGCCGCCGACCGCATAACCTGTCTGGAATTTGGTCTCGGTGGCCCCAAAGACAAATTCGTCAATCTTCACATTGCCCATCGCCACACCGGCCGTGACGTAGGGCAGCCAACGATCGAAGGCGTAGCCGACACGGCCGCGAATCGTTCCGAACGCATCCAGCCGCGCTTGGGCGATAAGGCCGCCAGCGCCAGGCGAGAACTCATCCTTGAACCCGAGATAGTTGATATCGCCCTCTATACCAAGCACCCACTGACCGTATTGATAGTTGGCGCCGACCAAAACACCGCCTGTGAAATTGCTGATGTCAGCTGATCCGGAGATACCGATGAAATCGCCATCGATGTCTCCAAAGGCTCCGCCGGCGTTCGCGCCGACATAGAAGCCTGTCCATGAATATGGAATATCCATAGCAGCTATCGGCTCAACAATGTCTGCGGCATTGGCCCCGGTCACGGTCATACCCGCTACCAGCAAAATCCCTGAAAATAGTCGCATAGTGTGTCCCTGAAGCGTGTCGTCACTTTGCAAAAGATACACGAATTGCTTGGGCCGGCTGTACCATAAAAGTCACAGTGCGGCCAATTAGCGGTGCAGGCGCTATCTAGCGGAAGCTGCGATCGAATTTTATGGCCTTGACGCGCCGACTGCCGTGGCGCACTGCGCTTTGGAGGCACATTTTCGACGGCCGAGCGGATGACTACCGGTTTTGGTGCGGTGTCTTTCCATTTGCCGAAACGCTCCGCCAGCGCTCGCCAGGTAATGTTGTGGACTGAGAAATAGTGCAGAGCCTCCAAGAATAGCAGCTCGTGCCGACCTTTGCTCCGCGCCGTGGCAGCGATCCGCGGAACACCTGCAGCGCCGCCGACCAACCCATCTCGGTAATCTCGTAGACATTGCCGACCTCCAGAATCAGTCGGCAGTCCATGAATCACACCGGATTCCTTGGCGGAACCCTCAAACCAATACCGGTGTCGTTGCGCCCACGCGGCTAGGGATGAAGTCCCAGACGCTTAACGGAAGAAGCGGCGAAATCGATGAACTCCCTGACCCGTGCGGGCACGAACTTGACACGGGCGGCGTTGGCGGCTGCGCTGCGCCGCCTGCGAGCAGCAGGGGTGACGCTCACCGGCGCGAATGACCATGGCGGCTCGGAGGCGATCTATGTGCGCGATCCCGACGGCAGCGGGGTAGAACTCTATTGGGATCGCCCGGAAGCGGAATGGCCGCGCAACCCGGACGGCGCGCTGAAACTGGTCAGCAATCCGCTCGACGTGGACAATCTCGCCCGCGAGGGGGCATCAGACTGCTAAGCCGGCCACCGCCATGGCGGGCTGCGTTCGGAGGACTGCTGCGACAGTGCTAGCCATTCACCGAGCCACGGAGCCGGTTGGCTGCGAGTGGAGGGCAACCATTCGGCTGGCGGGCTTCGCCACCCCAGGTATTAAAGTGTACGCTTCGAGAAGACCGTCGGCAAACTCAAGCGCTTAAAATGCATCGCAATACCCTGCGGGAAGAGAAGCGAAGCTTCGCATCCGAGCTTATGGGACTTGACCGGCGGCTAGCCAGACGGCTCCCGCGCGGCTGAGACGGCCCTGTCCCGTTCCTTTGGATGAACTGCGCCTTGTGGCCGGTGATGTTCTCGATCGCCTTCAAAAGGGGTCGATGGACCTCACAGAGCTTGGCATGCTCGCTGTGGTACGCACAGCGGCCCGACGATGCTCTTGTGCAGCGCTTCGGCTGCCGCCAGGAAGCGCTCGATTTCAGCCCGGGAAAGCTGTTCGGAAGGTTTGGTTCTGGCCATTGGTGCTTGCGCAATTACTAATTTAGTGAAACCTTACGTTCTTCTGGGGAGTAGACGTGAGACCGGTCGGTCCAGCTATGGGGCGGCATTGAACATGATGTTTTTCCGCGATTGCTGATTGGGATGTTTGCCACGTCGACCGTGGTAGCGACCTGGATTTACCTAGCAACCGATTCGTTCTGGAAGTCCCTTCCATGGACCTTGCTGATTTTTATCATCTTTCAGGTTGCATATTTCCTACATTCGCGCTTTTCGGCAAGCTTTGGTTGAAAAGAACCGAAGAAATACCGAACCCTGCCGAGCCTACCTGTCGAGACGGCGGTGTCTCATCTGAAGGGCGCTCGATGACGCTTTGAGGGAGACCGCCAGACACGAGAGCATGCGATCATGCTAATCTTTGCGAACCATGCGAAAGAAGGAAAGCCGTGGCAGCGCCAACAATCATCGAAAAGCGCGCTGGCGTCGCCACGGAGATCGTCGTTAGGGTGCGGACCGACGACGCCGAAGCCGAGGAGGGCGAGCGGGGTCTAAGGAGGAAACACAGATGGCTGCCTATCTGATAGCGGATGTAGACGTAAAAGACGCTGCCTTGTTCGAGGAATATCGGCGGGACGTTCCCGCTACCGAAGAGCGGTACGGTGGGCGGTACCTGGGCCGCGGTGGCGCCACCAAGGTTTTGGAAGGTGATTGGGATCCACACCGACTGGTCATTGTCGAATTCCCCGACATGGCGTCATTGATGGGCTGGTATAATTCGCCGGAATACGCCCGGCTGATCGAGATCCGCAAACGTTCCGCTAACACCAGGATCATCGCTTTAGAAGGGATTGCAACGCCTGCGGCGTGAGCCATAAGCGCGGCCAGCGGACCCGACGACAGTTGGGCATCCTCAGCGTCATTTCTTCCTCACGGCGAGATGCCGGAGCAGCAAGACCACTTAGTACCGTCTATGATCAATTTGCCGCTGCGCCGGCGAGCGAGCAAAAGACGCGGGAACGGTATCCCCTTGAACCTTTGCAAGTTTGCCGGGCTCCAGCCCCGCTGCCTCACGATGGCGCGCTTTTGTTTATCTCCCCAGGAGGCGTTCCTCAAGAGCAAGCTCTCCGAGCGCCTTTCCTCCTTGTCCAGAAATGGCGCTTGAAACTCTCGAATTACATGCTGCTCCATCTCTTTCGACATTTGAGAGGCTGCCGATCATGCAACTGCAACATCGGGTCTGCGGCAGGCTCTGTGATGATTGTGCAGCTGGTTATGTCGAGATTGGAATTGTAAGCCCAAAGCCCGGCGAACGAGAAAGCGCGGGGCCTACCTGGTAGATATGCCAGGGTCTTTCTTGCCGTCGGCTGGCGATATCGTCCATTCATAGAATCCATCGGCAGGGATCAGGCAGCGTTTGGACATGAAGGCGTCGCGGAAGGCGGGCGCTGTATTTATGCCCTCCATCCTCGCGTTGTCTTCGCACAGGTCGTCAAGGACGCCTCATCACCATCTGATCCGGTGTGGCGAGCGGCACGATGCTCGAAGAAAAGCCAGAGCCATAAAGTCCCGCGCGCTTCCGTACCACGGCGAACGGCCGTCCAGGACATCTCTGGCAATTCTGCGGTGCAGACGAGCGAATTGATCAAACCGCCCGCCTCCTTATAGCCATTCATGAAATGCGCAAAGCGCGCTGACTGACGCCAACGGAAGGGACGCGGCATTTGCGAGAAGTCGCCTTCCAGGGAGCGTCGCTCCCATTCCTTCAACTCGTCAGGTGTCTCGCGACCGCCGTGTTATCCCGATCATGCGAAGACGTTCGCTCCGGTGCGGGACGACTTCAAGTTCTTTTTCAAGGGTGTTCGGAGGTTGGCCCACGGCTGAAGGGCTGCACAACCAAGGGGCGACGATCAGCTTCTCCACCTTCAGACACATCGTGATAACCTGTCGGCCATGAAATCGGTGGCTTGAGAGAAACGTGGGCGGGCCCCAGGAGACTAATTTCTGCCCATGGGGAGGCGATGTTCGCGCTAGCCGGAATGTCAGCTACCGAAGATCCGCCGCGTGAGGGCTGCCAGTCCGCTAACGGCCGCCCCAAAGCTGCCGGTCAAGACAAGGTCGCGTTGGAACCGATCCTTCGCATCCCCCGTTATCGAATGGAAGGGACATTACTTGCCATTAGGAGATGAAGAATGAAACGGCTTCTTCTTGCCACTGCCATGATGGCTCTTTCCAGCGGGCTTGCGTTCGCGGGGACGACAGGGACAACAGGGACGACGTCGAGTGGCTCCTCCACTACCACAACGATGCCGACGACAGATAACAACACGGATTCGACCACAACGAAGTCGACCAATTCGAACTCAGCGAAGGACTGTGCGCCGGGCCAGCAGAGTGGCAGTGCTAAGCAGGCCGCTCCTGGTCAACAGGATGACACCAGTGCCAAGTCCGCAGCCCCTGGACAGATGAAAACGACTGCCGAAGGTTGCTAATTGTGGCGGGAGGGGCCGGTTTGCACCGGCCGGAAGGATGCCTCCCGCTGCCGACCGGCGGCAACGGACCGGCCCGCGCCCTTCGATCAGCGCGGGCCGTTTTTCTGAAAGAACCTCCCTTAATCGTCCAACGAGCCTGCAGCCTTTTCTTGGGCGAGCCGGAATGCATAGTTGGTTGCGATGTGATTGTTGAAAGCGGCCTTGGCGAAGGCAGATTTGAACGCGACAAACGCCTCAAGCGGCACGTCCAGGAAATCGTATTGCTTCCCCGCTGGCTCAAAACCAGACCGAGAGAACCCTGGTCCGCGTCAATAGTCGAACTTGCGCATCGAGGTCGACGGCATGGTGCGTTTCAAGAAACCAGCGTGAGCCCTCGGCCAGCCGGGTATGGACGCCCTACAGGCTGAACTGTACGAAGATGTGGCCGGGCGTAGAATGACGTCGCGTTACGTCGCTCGCGCGCCGCCCTGATCGGAGTTTTCGCGTTGACGGTGTGGGTGGCCGTCACGGCATCGCCTGCCATCTCCTCAACACGGTATTTCGGCACTTTTGTTCCTACGCGTCGGTAGCAACTCCGCTTGTTTGGGGGTCGCCCTCAAAGAGGAGAATAAGGTGGCAAGCTCGTGTCGCCCTGCCGCCGGGGGGGGGTGACCCGGCGGCTGCACGTTCGACTAGGGTCGCTTCACCTGTGACCGCCTTACGGTGTCGCAGGAGCCTGTTTGGCAGCCATCTCGTCGATCTTCTCGGCGAGCACGCCGTTGGCCCATTCGGTGACCTCGGCGTCGACCGGCTTGTTGGCCATATCGGCGAGCGCGTCATCCAGCGACGGGACGGCGGCAGCAGCATCGGCCGCCGCTATATTGGCCGCATCGAGCGCCGCCTGCGCTGCATCGATCTGCTCCTGGGTCGGGACTTGGTCGGCCGGAGTATTCGGGTCGTTCAACTTGGCGTTCAACGCGTCGACTTCGGCTTGGGCGGCATCTACCGCGGCTTGGGCACCCTTGGCGGCCGCCGACGCTGTCACATAAGCCTGAATGCCGGCGAATTTCTTGCTCTTGGAGTTCATGTAGGCGTTGATGTTGCGCTGCAGCGAGTTCAGCCGGCCAAGCTTGGCGTGGATGTTCTTGTCCTTGGGCGTCGCGGCGACCTCAATGTCGTCGACGGCGACCTGGTCGTCGGTCGAGGCCTTCTTTCCGGCGTGAGCCGATGCCGACTTGCCGTGCGAAGCGCTGTTGCCGGACTTCCCGCCACCATTGCCCTGACCACCGCCATTGCCGTGACCACCGCCATTGCCGTGACCACCGCCATTGCCGTGGCCACCGCCGTTTCCACCCGCGCCAGCGAAAGCAGGAGCGGTCACTAGCGCAAGCGCGGCAAGCGCTGCCAACAGTGTTTTTCGGGATGTCATGATACCTCCTCAGACGAATAGCCACCTCGCCGATTCGTTATAGAGCGGCTTATAAGAGTTTCCTAATCCGACTGAAGGAACTTTAGATAAATGCTTGTTGCAATGAGCGACTGACGACTGCAAAGCTCTTTGTAAGCGTATGAAATCTAACAAAAAATTCGGAGTCGCAGACCGTATCGCCTTTTGCGCGACTGAAGTCCCATACCGATCGGACCTTGGTCGGGCGATGCACAACCGCGGAATGGTTGCGGCATTTCGGAGTATGGCGTCACCGTGTGGCTGTGACTGCGCATTGGTAGACAACTCGCCGGGCGAAGACCCCAACTACCTCGAGCCCGGCGAGCCTTACACCTGATCAGAGTACGCGATCAGGACCGGGGATCAGCCGGCGAAAGATGTGGGTGCAATATGGGTGCCAAACTATTCGTCCCAAATTGGGACCATGCTGCGGCCGGCAAGCTGCGCTTACGTCTCATAAAAGGCTTAGGCGCTGGCATCGGAAATGGCGATCGCTGGTTAGATCGCTTCCTTCCTCCGTTTGTATGATTCGTTGGCATTGGCAGGCGTGCGCATATTGTTTGCCGGACGGCGCTGAGTCTCACCGGTCGGGCCCAGCGGCCCGCCCGCCGCAAAGTGTCCCCCGCGACAAAGGCTGCTTGGCCGTCCTAGCGCCGATCTGCTCCGGCAATGGCCGCGTCAATGCCCGCTCGGCTCCAGCAACAGCTTCATCCTTGGTTGCGACGGTTCCGCGCGCGCCGCCGTCATCGAGCGAATCTTACTCGCCTAACCCGGATCGTGCCGCGTCCGCTTTCCGGGACGCACGGATCTATGCTCAATAGCTAATGTCAGGCGCGTACCTGAATTGGTCCTCGAGCCGAGATAGCGCGTTAGTCGACACACGACATTGCGATGTCCAGAAATCGACCGTTTCGCGAACAGCGATGACTACTCGGAGCTGCTATCTCGTTTGCGCCACGAACTGTCCCCTGCCCTCAATGCTTCCAACGTCTCATTTGGGGCCGATAACGGACTGGCAGCTCCGAGCGTCGAGGCGTGAGAAGCGACGTTCAGGCGCTCCCTCTAATGCCCAGTTCGACGGCGCCGGCGCCATCTCATTGGGGTTAGACCCTGACGCCGATGCGTGCGCCGACGGAATCTTCAGCAGTCAACAAGGCCGAGTTAAGCGTCGAGCAAAACCGTCCCTCGCGGGCGGCTGCAACATGCCAGGACATAGCCAGCCGATTTCTCTTCAGCCTTCAGTCCGCCTAAATCGTCCATGGCAACCTCGCCAGATAGTTTGGCTATTCGGCACGTTCCGCAAACGCCCTGCTGGCAGGCGGTTGGGATGTAGATGCCACAGTTCCGCGCCGCGTCCAGCAGGGTCTCTCCGGGCGCGCAGCGATGCTCCACACCCGAGCGGACAAAACGGACCGAAGACGAAATCGCCAAGCCCAATTCCGACCGAGAACCATTGCTGCCTCCGAAACTCTCCTCGTGATACTGCGCCGGCGGGAAGCCTATTGCATCAAGGCAGGCGCGTGCCGTCTTCATGTACCCTTCGGGCCCACAGGCAAAAACGGTGCGCTTGTGAAGATCGGGAACCAGGCTCAGCAGCATCCGACCATCAATTCGGCCGGTTGAACCCGTCCAAGTGGGACCTCCCTGGCCGCAAACCAAAGTCACTTGAACATTGGGAAAGCGAGCGGCAAGTGCTTCCAGTTCCGCTCGGAAGATGATGTCGCCTGGGGTTTTCGCGCTGTGAATGAAGCGGATCTCCCTGTCGTCTGCGCGGTCTGTAAGCGCACGCAGCATTGACATGGTCGGAGTCACGCCGCTCCCGCCCGAAAGGAAAACAGGTTTCTCCGACGGCAATTTATCCAGATTGAACGAACCGAGCGGCCCTTCGATCTCGATCTCGCTGCCCGGCGTCAAATGGTCATGGATCCAGTTGGAAGTGAGCCCGCCCTGCGTTCGCTTCACGGTGATCTGAAGATCAAGCGGTCGCGTCGGCGGTGACGATACCGAGTAGGCGCGCGTTATTGTGGCGCCGTTGATCCTGAGGTGCACGAGAACATACTGGCCCGCGCTGAAGCAGAACATCCGACCAGCGGCAGATGTGAGAACAAATGTTTTCACATCGTGCGTCTCGTCTATCACGCGACGGCAGAGCACTATATCTCGCGTCTTTTGTGCCCATCGCCGCTGACGCATGGTGGGCACGACATCTGAGGCTTGGATGGAGGCGTATGCATTCATCGTGCGGCTCGGCGTTAGGTCGAGCGAACATGCCAGTTCTTACCCCGCTGAACAGCAATATTATTCCAGCGTTATGATCGGGAATATCGATTAAACCTCCAGCGACATAACAGCGATATGGAGAGCACGGATGCCTTTGCGAATGATCGGTTCGTGTTTGCGGCGTGCCAGTATCGCCGTATGGACTGGCTGGTGCAAGGTCGGCGCTCCTTCGACCAGGAACGATGGAAGCTCACCGGTAAACCTGCGCGCATCATCGCTGCGCATGTAGCAAGTGCCGCCCGTTCGCCGGAGCATGATCTCCGCCAGAGCTTCCGATCCGGTCGAAAGTCGGCAGATCGCCAATTGGGCCAGCATCTCTGCGTGCGTTTTCTCCAGCACGACGGTGTAGCCTGGTCGGATGTAGGTGTCGGGATCGACGTCCGACAGGTTTCTGGCGGCAGTCGAAACCATTACATATTCCTCGACCATCAGGTGCTCGTATGCGATCTCAGGCAAGTAGCGGGGGGCATAAAGCACCGCGATATCCAGGTTTCCCATGCTGAGGTCGCTGACCATCTGGTTCGAATAATCCGACTCGACATGGATTGAGGACTTCGGAAGTGCTTGGCACAGGGTTTCGACCCACCCGGGCAGGACTGAGCGGGTCATGCCCACTTGGGCGGCAACGCGCAAGGTGCCTTCGAAACGGTTGAAGGCCCGGACATCGTGGCGAGCCTGCGACCAAGTGGATACCAGAGATCTTGCGTAGGCTTCGAACCGGCGCCCTGCGGCAGTCGGCTCTGCCCCGGCGCGTCCGCGTTGGAACAGTTCAGATCCGATTGCGCTCTCCAGGTTCTTGATGCGGGTGCTGATTGTCGATTGGGTTAAGCCCAACCGATCTGCGGTGCGATTGAAATTTCTCGATTCGATGATGTCGAGAAAGGTTTCGATGTGATCAAGCTGCATGGAAATCCCGATCGAAAAATTCGATCATGTTCCTGCCTACCATAAGCTTGATCAAACAATACTCAAGGGGGAAGCTGCACCAGATCATCGGCCGGCGCACCGCCGGGACGGGCCACGGAGCGGAACAAAGTGTTCATAGTTGATTGCGACTGTCACAATTACTGGTCAAGCGCCACCGTGTTGACGCCATACCTTTCCGGCTTGTGGAAAGACATGTTCACCGAGGGCGAGAAAACAGGTCCAGTCGGCGCATTTCCGCATGGCCATCGCCCCTGGTTTCATCCGCAGGACTTCTCCCGCAAGGACGTCCGTCCGAAGACGGAAGCCGACAATTATCTCATCATGAAAGAGAAGCACCTCGACAAGTACAAAGTCGACGTGGCGATCCTCACCGGCGATGAGCCGATCGAGGCGTCGACCCTCGCCAATCCTTACTATGCCAGCGCCCTGGTCAGCGCCTACAATGACTATCAGATCAACCAATGGCTGCCGAAAGACGATCGTTTCATGGGTTCGATCATCATCGCACCACAGGATCCGAAGCTCGCTGCCGCCGAGATACGCCGTCTGGGCAGTCATCCGCGTATGGTCCAGGTTCTCGCTTCCCAAGGGTCCGTCAAGCCGTATGGAGACCCGTTCTACCATCCGATCTACGAAGCTTGCGCTGAAGTAGGGTTGCCGTTCGCCATACATCTGGGCGGGCATGGCGGCGTGAATTCAACTGCCATTGCGCCTGCGCCCACGACATTCTTCTGGGAAACGCATGCCATTTTGCACATGTCCGCGATGTCGCACGTGGCAAGCATGATCGCCCATGGCGTCTTCGAGAAGTGGCCGGACCTCTACTTCGTGATCATCGAGTGCGGTGTCGCCTGGGTTCCGTCGGTCCTGTGGCGCCTGGATGCCGACTACAAAGCGCTGCGTAAAGAGACGCCATGGCTGAAGATGCTGCCATCGGAATATTGCCGGCGCAACATCCGCTTTTCCACGCAGCCGCTGGAGCAACCTGCAAACATCCAACATCTCTGGTCCACGCTCGAAGCGATGGACGGGGAAAACACGCTGATGTTTGCGTCGGACTATCCGCACTGGGATTACGACGATGCCAACACGCTGCAAATCCCTCCTGCCTGGAAGAGCAAGATCATGGGACTGAATGCGTTGGAAGTCTACAAACGCATCCCCCGTGCGCAAGCCGCGAATGCTGCCTGAGGAAGCATACGATGCCCGAGAAGACATATATCTGCCGCGTCCACGAGATCGAAACAGGATCTCCGTTTATCGCCAAGATCCGCAGCCTTTCGGTCGGGATTTTCCGCATCGGAGATTCATTCCACGCGCTGCTGAATGTCTGTCCGCACCGCGGCGCTCCACTTTGCGAGGGACCGCAATGCGGGACAACCGCGCCCGTTGAACAAGCGCAATTCATCTATCATCGCGAAAACGAGATCGTTCGATGCGCCTGGCATGGCTGGGAATTCGACATCAAGTCAGGTGAAGCCTTGGTCGATCCGTCCATTCGCGCTCGCACATTTCCAGTCACCGTCGAAGCCGGCAGCATCTATGTGACGGCCTGATTGGCCCAAAAGCCGATTGGGATGGAAAAATTCGAAGGAAGATGGCCGAAACCAACTAGCAGATTTGTTCGCAGGTGCTTGAAGAAAATAACGCGGAGAACTCCGCAATGGGAGAGTCAAATGTCAGAATCTGAATACAAGCTTGGTATCGCGCAAAGCCTGATCGGTGGCGGCAAAGTCTCCCGCCGCGACTTCATTCATCTTGGGCTGGCTGCGGGGCTGACCGTCGCCGCCGCCGACACGCTCTTCGTCGCCACGGCGCGTGCCGAACCGATGCACGGCGGCTTCGCCAAGCTCGGCATGGCTCACGGCGCGACGACGGATTCAATCGATCCGGCCGGCTACCCCGATACGTTCACACAAACCGCGTTCTCGGGCTCGATGTCCAACAGCCTCACCGAGGTCGACGCGAAAGGCAACGTCCAACCGGACCTGGCCGAGAGCTTTGAATCGTCGGATGGGGCCAAAACCTGGACCTTCAAGCTTCGCAAGGGCGCAACTTTCCACAACGGCAAGAATGTGACCGCGGACGACGTCGTGGCTTCGCTGCGCTATCATATGGGCGAGGAAACTAAATCGGCGGCGAAGCCGCTGCTGGAGCCCGTCGCAAGCATCAAGGCGGATGGCCCGGAAACGGTGGTCTTCACGCTCACGAGCGGCAACGCCGACTTCCCCTACATTATGAGTGACTACCATCTTGTCATCATGCCGGCCAAGGACGGCAAAGCGGATTGGGGGTCGGGCGTTCGCACCGGTGCTTTCGTGCTTGAGAATTTCCAGCCCGGAGTTTCGGCAAAACTCAAGCGCAATCCGAACTACTTCAAAAACGGCAAACCCTATCTCGACGAGGTGGAGTTCATCGCAATCACCGATCTCGCCGCTCGGATGGCCGCGCTATCGACAGGGGAGGTGGACTATATCGGCCGCGCCGACCTCAAGACCCTCGGCATGTTGAAACGCAATCCCAAGGTGGAGATCGTCGAGGTCACCGGCTATGGCCATTATACCTTGCCGATGAATGTCACGGTGGCGCCGTTCGACAATCCAGACGTCCGAATGGCTTTGAAATCGGCGATCAACCGTCAGGAGATTGTCGACAAGATCTTTCTCGGCCACGCTACTGTCGCCAACGACAACCCGATCGCGCCAGCGATCAAATTCGCTACGAATCCGCAGCCGCAACACAGTTTTGATCCTGAAAAAGCCAAACACTATCTGAAAAAGGCCGGAATGGAGAACCTGAAGGTGGATCTCTCGGTCGCCGATGCCGCTTTTGCAGGCGCGGTGGATGCGGCTTCGCTTATTCGCGAGACGGCAGCCCAGTGCGGCATCGACGTCAATGTCGTGCGCGAGGCCGAGGACGCTTATTGGGACAATGTCTGGCTCAAGAAACCCTGGTGCGCTTCCTATTGGAGCGGTCGGGCCACTGCCGACTGGATGTTCACGCAAGCCTTCGCCGCCGACTCCAGCTGGAATGAGTCGTTCTGGAAAAATCCCCATTTCAACGAATTGCTTGTTAAGGCGCGGGCCGAGACGGACGAGGCCAAGCGAGCGGCGATGTACGCCGAGATGCAGCAACTAACTCACGACGATGGCGGCAGCATCGTGTTGGTCTTCAACAATTTCGTCAGCGCCCAATCCAAAGAGCTCGCACATGGCGAAGTGGCGCCCAACTGGGAGAACGATGGACTGAAAATGGCCGAACGCTGGTGGATCGCCACGGCATGAAAAGGCGGCCGGGGCCACGATGGTTGTGAGGCTCCGGTCGGCTTGCTCCGAGTGCAGGACTGCCGCCCAAAGGGAGACGGCACTCACATGAACCCCGTCGCAAGAACGGTTCTGCAGCGCCTTGGCCTCGGCCTGGTCACTTTGTTCATCGTGTCCATCATCATCTTCTCTGCCATCGCGATGCTTCCGGGCGACTTCGCCAAGGCCACGCTCGGGCAGTCGGCGACGCCCGAAACGGTCGCCGCCTTTCAGCGGGAAATCGGCATCGATCGTCCGCCTGTCGAGCGCTATTTCGTCTGGGTCGCGCAAATGCTTCACGGCGACTTCGGCTCTTCGTTCGCGAGCCGCACCGGATATCGGCGTACCGTGGCCGAGATCATCGCGCCACGCCTCTACAATACGATGTTTCTTGCAGCGGTGACCGCGCTGATAGCGGTTCCGCTGGCGCTTGGGCTTGGCATTCTCGCCGCGCTGTACCGCAACGGCTGGTTCGACCGGCTGGTGAATGCCGTGACACTGACAACTATTTCGTTCCCGGAGTTTTTCGTCGCCTATATGCTCGCCTACCTGGTGATCTCGCGCGACACGTTCATTGCATCCGATTTCGCTCAATCCCTGCCCCATTGGCTCAGTATCTCACTGACCTGGGCACTCAATGCGGTTCCCAAATTTCCGACATTGTCGAATGTGAACGATCAGACCCCATTTTGGGAGCACCTCTGGAAAGTGGCGCTGCCGGCAATCACCCTTACACTCGTGATCGTGGCCCACATGATGCGCATGACCCGAGCGGCCATCATCAACATGCTCGCAAGCCCCTACATCGATATGGCGCGCCTCAAGGGAATGTCCCCGATGGTGATCGTGCTGAGGCATGCCCTGCCCAATGCCTGGGCTCCCATCGTCACTGTCGTGGCGTTCAATATGGCATATCTCATCGTCGGAGTGGTCGTGGTCGAGGTCGTTTTCGTCTATCCCGGGATCGGCCAACTGATGGTTGATGCGGTAAAATCCAGGGATGTTCCGGTTGTCCAGGCCTGTGCCCTGATTTTCGCCGCGACCTACATCCTTCTCAACCTGCTGGCCGACATTATTTCCATCGCCACCAACCCCAGGCTCTTGCACCCACGATGACCAGATCCCAATCTATCGCGGCGGTTCAGAGGCTGAGGCGCTCGCGTGCCAGCCGGGCGACAACAGCGCTGAAGAAGGCACCGCTTAGTGCATGGTTCGGCATCGTGGTGATCGTTGGCTACGTCCTTGTTGCGGTCTTCGCGCACTGGATAGCCCCATATGGCGAGACGCAGGTCTTCAGCGAAGCCTTCGCGCCGTGGAATCAGGAATTCAAATTGGGAACCGACCAGCTCGGCCGCGACATGCTCACCCGCTTGATCTACGGTGCGCGCAACACCATCGCTATCGCGGTCGCGACTACATTGCTCTCCTTCGCGGTAGGCGTGTCGCTCGGCCTCCTTGCCGCATTGTATAGGGGGTGGCTCGACCAGATCTTGTCGCGTGCGGTGGACGTGCTGATGTCGATCCCGAGTCTGATCTTCGCGCTGGTGCTTCTGTCGATCTTCGGCTCGTCGATCACCAGCCTGATTGTTATCATTGCGCTTCTCGATTCCACCCGTGTCTTTCGGCTTTCTCGCGCCGTTGGGCTTAACGTGGCCGTGATGGAATATGTCGAGGTGGCGCGATTGCGCGGCGAGGGACCGAGATGGATCATCGCCAATGAAATCCTTCCCAATGTCATGCCTCCACTGGTCGCCGAGTTCGGCTTGCGATTCTGCTTCGTGTTCCTGACAGTCGCGGCGCTGTCGTTCCTCGGAGTCGGTATTCAGCCGCCGACGGCCGATTGGGGATCAATGGTGCGCGAGAACGCAACCCTGATCACTTACGGCGATGTCACGCCGCTGCTTCCGGCCGGCGCGATAGCTCTTCTTACCGTATCCGTAAATTTCGTTGTGGACTGGTACCTGCACGCAACAAGCGGGTTGCGGGATGAAAAGTAGCGATCCAGGCTCACGCGAAAAAGGAAAGGATCTACTGCAAATCCGCAATTTGCATGTGGAGGGATCCTCGGACGAACAGTGGCATCCCATCGTCCGCGGGATCGATCTTACGCTGAAGCGGGGGGAGGTTCTTGGCCTAATCGGCGAGTCAGGCGCCGGCAAGTCCACCATTGGCCTTGCCGCAATGGGCTATGCCAAACCGGGCTGCCGGATCACACAGGGCTCGGTCCTGTTCGACGGGATTGATCTCCTGGCAGTCAATGAAAAGGGGCGCCGTCGTCTCCGGGGCTCCCGCATTGCCTATGTCGCGCAAAGCGCGGCGGCCTCCTTCAATCCGGCACATCGACTTTTGGAACAAACCATCGAAACCGCGGTGGCGCATGGAATCGTCAGCCGGGAAGAGGCGAACCGGAGCGCCGTGGATCTTTATCGGCGTCTTCAGCTCCCAGAACCCGAGAGCATAGGCTTTCGCTATCCTCATCAGGTCTCAGGCGGGCAGTTGCAACGGGCCATGACAGCGATGGCAATGGCTTGTCGACCGGACCTCATAATATTCGACGAGCCAACAACGGCGCTCGATGTGACCACGCAGGTTGAAGTCCTTGCCTCCATTCGCAACATCGTTGAGGAATTCAGTACTGCTGCAATCTACGTAACGCATGACCTGGCGGTGGTGGCGCAAATGGCGGATCGCATCATGGTTCTGCGACACGGAGTTACCGTGGAGGTGGCTGACACACGCCAGATGCTGGCCTCCCCCAGCCAGGAATATACGAGGACGCTCTGGGCAGTCCGCAAGCTCGCCAAGCCCGAAGTTCCAGCCGATGACTATCTCTTGACGATAGACAACGTCACCGCGGCTTATGCCGGAGGGGTCAAGGTGCTCCAGGATGTCTCCATCAAGGTTCCGCGCGGAAGAACAGTCGCTGTGGTCGGCGAATCCGGTTCTGGGAAATCGACGCTCGCTCGAGTCGTTACCGGACTCTTGCCGCCAAGTTCGGGTTCGATTTCTTTCGCAGGCCAGCTCCTTTCCAAGAGCCTGAAGGCGCGGCCCAAGGAGGTCCTGCGTCGCGTCCAGATGATTTATCAAATGCCCGACAACGCCCTTAATCCGCGCCAAACGGTCGAAGAAGTCTTAGAGCGGCCACTCGAATTCTACCTCGGCCTCAAAGGCGCGCAGAGAGATCGCCGGATAAGCGAACTTATGCACATGGTCGAGATGAGCGAGGATTTTCTGGAACGTCTACCTGGCGAGCTATCAGGTGGCCAAAAACAACGCGTCTGCATTGCGCGGGCATTGGCTGCCGAACCGGAGCTTATCATCTGCGACGAGATCACATCCGCGCTCGACCAAATTGTGCAGGAGGAGATCCTCAAGCTTCTGATGCGCCTACAGCGTGAACTCGGGATGAGCTACATCTTCATTACCCATGACATTGCCACGGTGCGCGCGATAGCAGACGAGATTGTCGTCATGCACGGCGGCAAAGTCGTCGAGCAGGGATTGAAGAGCGTGGTTCTCACACCTCCGCATGCCGCTTACACCGAACGGCTTTTGTCCTCTGTTCCCGAAATGGATCCTGACTGGCTGACAAGATTGCTGGCCAGTCGGAAAATCTGACAGGTTGCAAGGTGGTCAGGAATTAAGTCCCCGTCCGCCCATCTTCCACGTGCTTTGAAGGCATGATCGAGCTCCACGCGCAGCGATCAGCGCGACTATTATGCACGCCTTCTGGAACCGTCTATCGCTGATCCAGGACCATCAGGCTAGGTTTGACGCTGAGGCGTATCGGAAATACGTTCGCGCACGGCATGCTCGGTCTTGTCTGCTGTGGACTTCACGATCTCGCCGAGCTGATCGGCTATCGTGTCTGCTGCCATATCTTGCCGGCCAGCTTCCTGCTTGATGGTCTCATAGGCGTCGGCGGCGACCTGCTTGGCCTCATCGAGGCCCCTGTCGAGCAAAGTTTCGGCGGAATCGCGAAGCTTGTCGCCATAGGCGCCTAGTTGCTCGTCCTCCGTTGTGGTATGGGGCAGCATTGCACCTATAGCGGCGCCGATGGCGAGACCGACGGCCGCTACGGCCAAGGGTTGATCCTCCAACAGATCTTGCGCGGAGCGGCTGGCTTTCGCCGCCATGTCCCCAGTCGTCGAGCTTGCATTGGCA
>NZ_AYWZ01000032.1:0-15978 GCF_000502335.1 Mesorhizobium sp. L2C066B000 | reverse complement strand
AGGCCGACCGGAACCGCCAAATTGCCGGCCGGTGGAACGCCGGAAAAGCCGCGCCTCGGATACGACACCGATCCGTGGCTGGTTAAAGGCCTTTAGACACTAGGCGACGGCAACACAGCGCGGCTAAGGGGATGTGCGCTGGCGGTGAAGCCTTCTTTGTTCTCTCATCGGTGGAACATTGTCGCCTGAAAACGCTTCGGACGGTGCACTGCCCCATCAGTGCAACGTTCCCTTCCTTGTTTGCACTGGCCGGCTGCCGAAAGGTGGCCGGCTTTTTTGTATATAAGCGCGACCTGATGTTTGGGGCTTGTTGATTGGACAGCAGCGAGTGGCCGCTGCTGGCTTAGCGTCCAGGACTGGAATCTGTAAAGGCGAGATCACCAAGGCAGGGACGACCAGACTAAATAACGGTTTCGTCTGTTAGCCGCCACGCCGACGATAATTGAATTCAGAAGGGAGTCGGCCCGGCTGCCCAACATCAGGGTGCAAAAGACAGCCGGGCCAAGGCTGGAAAGAGTTCCGCTCCAGCCCAGCCGTGCCCGGCACGATACGCATCGCACCTGGGCGCAAGCGGTACCAATGGCTCGCCTATTCCGCCGCGCCTTTTCGGCAGGAAACCCTCGGCCTCATCACAATGGAGGGCGACATTCGCAGCGCCCTACGGAACCATCCAGAGTGACATAGGCTGTTTCATGGAACTTCCTGATGACATCAGGAGGCCTGTTAAGCATGCCAGTTGTTCGCGCTCATAGCTCAGATGCAGGTTGGAGCCCTTCCTAGTGCACCAGTATGAGAAGCGAGAACTAGGAACCGGGAGTGCTGCGAATAGATTGCCGCGGTCCAGCTTTCATCAGAGCATGGCAAGGGCTGCCTTTCTCTCCACGTTGGCAGTCGTCCTGCTGCTCGCGCTATTGCCAGACCACCTGCTGCACGCCCTCGGATTGGCCTTTACGTCTCATCACGACAAGCTCAACCACGCCGCCGCGTTCGCCACCTTGTCGGCTTTGGGTAGCCTCGGCTGGCCCCAACAGGTGGTCCGGCTGGCGGTTCTACTTGCTTTAACGGGCGCAGCGATTGAAATCCTTCAATGCGTCACAGGGCGTGACATGAGTGTCTTCGACTGGTTTGCCGACTGCGCCGGAATGGCATACNGAAATCCTTCAATGCGTCACAGGGCGTGACATGAGTGTCTTCGACTGGTTTGCCGACTGCGCCGGAATGGCATACGGGCTGAGAACTATGAGCTGGGTAAAGGAGATTCTAGGCGAACCGGTTATTTGATCGCCACAGGCTCCGCTTTACCGCCGCCGTCTTGGCCCCACTTGCCAGCCTCACGCCCGGGGCCGCCTTCGATCACCCTCGCTATTGCCGTTCAATTTCCGACGCAAAGGCCGATAGCAAGGGAAATAGGTTTCTGGGCCGCTCACCATTTAGACTTAGGTCCGATTCTCTCGCGCAAATGGCCGAAGCCGGAAACATTTCTCCTTCTACTTTGTTGCAGTGGCCGTGCCGCTGAGGAGAACATGCACAGTGCCTCTATCAAATGAACTGCGCGACGNCTACTTTGTTGCAGTGGCCGTGCCGCTGAGGAGAACATGCACAGTGCCTCTATCAAATGAACTGCGCGACGTACCGATAGAATTCCAATGCCCCTCCTGTTCGTGCCCAATGGTGAGAAGGGGATCCTGGCTGAAAACGATTGCCGGTTTCAGCTGCGATAGCTGCAGGTCCAGAGTGCGGATCGGCTACGAAGCGAAGCTGGCCATATTCGACCGGCACCTTAAGCGACGCGCGCCGGATCTGGGCCGACGACCAATGGAGTGCGATCCCGGCAACGGTTCCTGAGAGTGTGTCGGCAATTCAAGCTCCAACTGCTTGCGGTCTGCCGCAAGTCCAAGCTTTCATCTGGTCGCAGGGTCAGGCGGCTCTTNCAATTCAAGCTCCAACTGCTTGCGGTCTGCCGCAAGTCCAAGCTTTCATCTGGTCGCAGGGTCAGGCGGCTCTTCGTCCGTACGGAACCGATGATGGCGAGAGGTTTCGATGCGCTCGGAGCACCGAGCAGGTCGACACGTTTTTCGTAGCGACCACCAATCTCTAGCTGGCCGCTCCGATGCTCTGACGAGGTGCGAGCAACTTGATCTTCAATAGTCTTTTTCGAGCCAGCATGCGCGCCGCCTTCGCGATGCGGTCTCCGTAAGCATCGGCGACGAATGATAGCGTCGACAGGTCGATAATGAGGTCGTCGATCGCGCCCGCCAAGNCGGTCTCCGTAAGCATCGGCGACGAATGATAGCGTCGACAGGTCGATAATGAGGTCGTCGATCGCGCCCGCCAAGACACTGGACCCGCGCCTCTCCTCGCACAGCCGCGAGACCTGGCTCTTGGATATGCCGCTCATACCCATGGACCAGGTCGTCAACCGACCGGGTCGAGATGCCTTGCACATGAGCTTCCTGGATGACGGCGGTTAGCGCCTTCTCGGCCATGCGGCGCGGTTCGAGGAAACCTGGGAAGTAGCTTCCCTTCCTGAGCTTCGGGATGCGCAGCTCGACCGTGCCGGCCCGCGTCTCCCAGTCCCGGTCGCGGTAGCCATTGCGCTGGGCGAGCCGCAGCGGGTTCTTCTCGCCATAGCTGGCGCCGGTGGCCGCGCCCACCTCCATTTCCATCAGTCGCTCGGCGGCAAAGCCCGATCATCTCCCGCAGCAGATCGGCTCCGGGGTCTTCTCCACGAGTGCGCAGGTTCATCATGTCGTCGGTCATCGGTGGTCCTTCCGAAATGGGTTGGCGTCAACAACCAAACCCTACCGGAAAGCGCCGATGACCACCCACACGCCGCTCGCTCGCTACAGCGCTGCTAACGGCGCGCTCGTGAGCGGCTTCGCTACCGCCGAGCTACACCACCTGATGGGACATGACCTTTCATTTGCTTTAGGAACAACGCGTAAATGGAAAAGTTGGTCCACCGCAGCGCTCGTGAGGATGCCTTACCGCTGCCGGCCGGCGGCAAAGGGTCCGGCCCGCGCTTTCATTCCTAGTGTGACGTGGCCCTGAAGGCTGCCAAGTTGTTCCTGCCTCACTGATCCAGTTCAATTGGATCGTGATCTGGTTGCTCGTGCCACATCACCTGGCGGAAATCGCGTTTGTCGACCTGCTGACCGCAGATCGGGCATGCGTGAAATCGATCGTCACAGTCCTGCGGTTGGTGTGGCTTGCCGGGGATAGGCGGTCCAAGGTCGGCTATTCTAGCCATGCGCGACCGAACAAGATGCTGCGGCAAAGTTCCGTCAGTTTGGTTTTCTCAGTTGGTGAAAGACATCGCACCAAAAGCGGTAGTCATCTGGTCGACCGTCGAAATGCGCCTCCAAAGCGCAGTGCGCCACGGCGGTCGGTGCTTCCATCCCATAAAGTTCGATCGCAGATTGAGCGGCCTGATCTCTGTCGACGAGATCGGCAATCTTCAAAGCGGCGAAATCAGCGCTCCGGATCGCGAGCCTCCGTGGACCAAATATTCCCAACACCTAAGGGTGACTATATGATCCCCTCATGGCAACTCTGCGGTACGACGAAAGGCAGGAACCGGATGGGACGTGGACGGTATTCGACGTGTTCACCGGGCTCCCGGCTATTGTAGCGGGC
Organism: Mesorhizobium sp. L2C066B000; assembly: GCF_000502335.1. Classification (NCBI taxonomy): domain Bacteria; kingdom Pseudomonadati; phylum Pseudomonadota; class Alphaproteobacteria; order Hyphomicrobiales; family Phyllobacteriaceae; genus Mesorhizobium; species Mesorhizobium sp. L2C066B000. The sequence continues at coordinate 12,342 of NZ_AYWZ01000032.1, read as the reverse complement.
CACCCATCTGTCGACCTTCCCGACATGGAGTATGCCGAAGAGCTGGCCGCCATCCTGAATGCCAACGACCTGAAGCAGAGGTTATCTCACGGTAGGTTCCCCGGAGGGTTCGCCTGACCGAAGTGGCATTAGCCCCCGGTCGTATTGCCCATCCAGGTTGGTTCGTCCGATCCGAACAAGCAATTGTTATTGATCAACCGGCTACGACGGTTTTAAGTCGACTCGCCATTGCTTTTCGTAGGGAGGACGTGATGGGCAACGTGGTGCCAATCTGCAAGGCCGCGCCTTGCGTGGAAGTGGTCGGAGCCAGTGGCGAATGGGTCGTCCGCATCATTGAAACTGACCAGGAAATTACACGCTCATTCGCCCTGGAATCGTTCGCACTGGCCTTCGCAGAAGGCCAGCGGATACGCCTGCATCTCGACAAGGTTGTGCGGCTTTAGGACCCTCCTGCGGCTGGGTACCCTCAGGGCCGCGACGGTGATGGCCGATTGTTCCATTGCTGGTGAGGCTTGCGGTGTGACGTCTCTGTCGTCCGCCCGCGCGGCCGGAAGGGCGGCAGGCTTTTTATTGGTTGAGATCGAGCGGCTCGTGATCGGGCTGCTCGTGCCACATCACCTGCCGGAAGTCGTGTCGGTCTACCTGCTGGCCGCAGATGGGGCACGCATGGAAATGCTCCGGCCAGTCAGCGTCATGTGGCTTGCCGGGCTTAGGCGGTCCAAGGTCAACAATTTTCGTCATCACCAACGAACACGGCGACCCGGCAAAAGTTCCGGGGGGTGTGTGTGCATGCGTTCGACGGGCTGACAACAAGACCCCCACGCCGGAAGGTGAATGATGATCGCGACGCTAGCCTAGCCATTCCCCAACGGCTCGGACAAATCCGGTTCCCGGCGGCGTTCCCGTCGTTCTTCAAGGAACAGCTTGGTGTGCTCGTCCCACTCAAGGGGCGTTGTCCCGCGCTCTTGACGAAACTTTCCAAACTCCTTGCGCAGGTCGGCAAGGTCCAATGCCCAAAGATGCTCACTGCTTCCGGGGTTCGACAAAGCGCTCACCAGTTCCGTCCGCTCTCTCGGAATTAAGTTGGCTTCGCGGTTGAGCCTTCAAGGTGGCATTGCGAGATAATTTGCTCGCTTGATAATATGCCTATATCTTAGGCAGAGGAGTGGGGGTCCCTATATCTTCCCGCAGTGGCCGGTGCGGTTAAGCCCCACAAGCACCCCCAACTGCACCGGCCATGTCCCACGGCTGGGTATGGTCTTTGCGCTCGGCATATCTTTTCAAGAGCTTCCGTGAAGCCTGACGCAAATTTGTTGCTGCTGCGAGCCGCACCCCCCGTTTGGCGGAGCTTCGTATATCTCTCGCTTTACCACGATCTTATCCGAAGTGATTAGGCGAGCTAGGCGCTTCAGCGAGCTGCCACTACCTCGTAGGCGTCCAAAGCTTCTTGGTGTGCCGATGCCGAAAAGCAACCCAGCGGCCGGTCCATAAACGGCCAGCAAGTCGAAGTCCTGGCCTCCATTCGTAGGATGGGTCGACGAGCGGGTCGAACAGTGGCGCGCGCGCCCCCGAGAGGAAGAGGGAATGTCTTATAACGGAGCGTCCGCAAGTGTCGGACGCTGACCGGGCTGCCCAGCGCAACCCTGCTGAACCCGACGCTTTGGTGTCACTTCCAAGTATACCCTGATGTGCAACAACAACATATGCGCAAATCGAAAGCCGTCCGGCTTACCGGTCAAGAACGGGAGCGCCGCTAAGACGAAAAAGCATCTCGCTGTAGGGTAGCCGAGCAAGGATCTTGCCGTGGTTGGCAATTGCCGCAGCTGTCATTCCTCTACATAGGAGACTGACGCCCCCTTGGGTTCGTTGGCAGATGGCATCCGGACTGTCAACGAGATGCAGATCCGGAACCCCATATACTATGGCAGTTACACCCTCAGGAATGGCTCCGATCGGTTGAACTACCAATATGCGCACACCGAGCAGCCACCCTATCATAATGGCGGCTACGCAACCAGTGCAGCCAAAGACGCCGAACTTCTTCATCGCATCGCACCTATTCCCCGCATCCCATCATCGTACCTGATGGCGTGATGGTGCATTCGTTGCCTTCAGTGTCCACGGAATGAGTTCCGGTGCTGTCTGTCCAGGAGCGAATGGAGTAGGAGTTTCCTTCGCTATCGCTACTGGTGACCTCTTGGCCTCCGTTCGGAAAGCGAAGAGTTTCGGTGTCAATCGAATAGTTATTCCTTCGGTATCGTACGATCTCACATGTTGATCCCCATTTTTGCCGGAATAGGAATCTGTGCAGACCCTGTAGTCGCTTTCACCCAAGCAATCAGCGTATGCGGAAGCGGTGCAGCCGAGTAGAAATGCTGCCGTCAATCCGATGACGTTTACTTTCATTGAATTTCCTCGATAAAAACACTAAAGCCCCGCCAACAGTCATAACGGCTCTGGGCGCGAGGAACCGCAGCGGCTAGGTATCCTTGAAGTTAAACCGCCTATCAAGCCAATCTGCGCCTCTGAAATACACCGCACTCGAGTGCCACGAGTTGTTCAAGGTAAGCGTCCAGGCCCAAAGGCTTATGGATACAAGTGCACCAATCCACCCGTACAGCAGAGCTGCCGCAAAAAGCGATGGGGTCGACATAACGAGTATCCACCACTCCCAAATGAAGCGCAGGGTAATACCGACGCAAAAATAAATAGAGATGAAGAGTATAATCCCGACAACGACCCCTGTAAATTCCATTATCCTGCCAGTATTTTTCTTTTTTGCTGTTCGAATTCTTGATCTGTGATGATTCCGGTCGCCTTCAAAGCGCCGAGACGCTCAAGCATTGACACCACGTCGGTACCCTGCGGTTGATTGTAGACTGGAGCTGGCTGCCTTCTCTGCTCCAGTGCATCCCTAACCTTATTGACGAATTTGACAACAGTCTTCTTCCAAACGTTGCTGATGTGCCGCTGCGAAGCTCCGTCTTCGATGGTGATCGAACCAAAGATGAGCCCCGTTTTGCCGCTAACAGCATTTACCTTGTCAAGGCCTATGCTGGCCTGCTTCAGGCCGTAGATCATTCCTTTGTCGAGAAAGATGATACGTCGGTCTGTCAGGGTGATGAGCCACGTGTCGCCGTCCATGAGCCCAGAAGTGAATGCCAATACCTGCTCACCGTCTGAAAGAATCTCCGGAAGGTGATTTAGCTCTTTCTTTGTAAAAAATTGATCGTCGCCGATTTCATCGGCGATACGTTTATACTCAATTCGAAGCTCCGCCTTGGACGCATTTTTAAAATCGAAGGTCATATTCTCTCCAATCGCTATCCGAGTCAGCAGCGCAGAGATTGTATTTCTAAGATTTAGGCTAGGTTATCCCACCGGGCGAACGGCTTTCGTAATTTTCAACCAATCTGATGTTCTATTTTGTTTGAAACGCCGAGATATGGGAGCTTCGTGCAAGGTGGCTAGATGAAAAGAAGCCACCACATTCGGCGCGCTTGGAGCAGCTTGTGCACTCGTTCAAGTACGCATTTTTCCAGTCACTAATCGACCGCTTTGCATACTTGTGGATAGAGCCATCAAGAAGACAGAGCTGGTGATTGTAGACTGAAACATTGATCCTAGCCGCAGCCAGATATTGCACAGCCGCCCGCAACTCACTTCGATAGTCGTACGGGTCCATCCAGAGCTTATCCATATTTGCCCTTGTGAAGCCAGTGATCTCCAGTCCCATAAACGTCACGTGGTCTACGAAGGTGAGGTTTCTAAAAATGAAATCTGACAGGTCGACGAGACCTTCATAGGTCTGCTTGTGAACGACAACTCGTATCTCAACCTCAGCCCCGACGGCCTTCAGGTTCATGATCCCGCGGATGGTCTCATCGAAGGCGCCTTTGGACTGAACCACGTAGTCGTGAACTTCCGGGTCGGCGGAATAGATCGGTATGCCGACCGAAAGACGAGGATGTCCAATCCCTTGATAGCGCTCTGCGAATTGCCGATCCTTGAACGTCCGGCCATTGGAAAGAATATGAACCGGCGTAGACGGAAGGTGGTCACGAGCTGATGACAAAATGTCAAAAAAGTCCTCACCCACCAGCGTTGGCTCACCGCCAGTGATCCCGAGAAACGGGGTCGTTACGGGCAGCAGGGGCAGCACATCCAAAATCTCCCTCGCCAACCAGCGATCATCAACGTCTTTGGGTGGCTGGGAGCACATCAAACACAGGTGGTTGCACCGCTCCGTTACGAGGAAATAGTTCGCGTTGGCATCCTTTCTGAACAGGACACGCACTGCCTTTCGATCCGGCACAAAGCGGATGACGTCTCCTTCGCTAAGGTAGTCGAACTCGTGGGGCAGAACGACTAGTCGTCGGTCTGAAAACAGTCGCTCAGCTTCCGGCCGATGCTCCTCAAAGGTGACAACCCACTGGCATTCAGGATGAAACGTCTGCCCCTTGAAAAGATACGCATCATGTTCTCGGTTAGGCGCTTGGTCAGCTTGGCCCGTCACGAGCCTAAGTGCCACTCGCTGTGAGAAATCACCGACGCTTGCTGACACAGCGAAGCCACTCAGTCGCAACATCCTAATTCGCCCAACTTAGAAAGAGTTCTCGGGCGGTAACGTCCCTCTCCATAAGGTCGATCAGCCTCTTGAAGATCGACATATTGCGATTGCAGAATCCCGACCGCGTTTTGAGGCCAACAAAGTCGCCCTGCGTTGCGGTATGGAATACTGGATCGGAGCCACAGAACGGCTCGTAAGCGCAGTCGGCGCACATCGGTACGGAGCCTGCAAAAGATTGCTCGATAGGATCGAGGAGAGCGTCGGACCCGAAAATCTCGCCATAGGTGTTTTCGTGGACATTCCCGAGCAGAAATGTCTTGCCGCCCATTTCGGCCAACATTCGTGCTTCGTCGGACGCGTAGACGCTGGCGTCATAGTTATAGACAACGGCGGAGATACCGATGCCTGCCGGGCTCATAAGATCCACATATCCTGGCTCGAAAGGCGTGAGCATCTTTGTAAGGATGGTGGCCGCGTAAAACTCCTTGAAAGGAATGCCGTTACGGTTCAGTTCCAGGATGTAATTCAGCCCGTCGAAGTAGAAATCGAGCCAGCGGTCCACGTCATAGGCTGCGTACGATTTCGTCTTGACCGCGAAGCCGTAAGGGGAAAGCGGCCGAAGGAATATTCCGGGGAAATCTAGCCGCACGTATTCGTCAATGATCTCGCGCGCCAGTGGAAGACTGGCTTTGGTCGTTGTCATAAGTGCGCTGACGCGTTCATGGCCGAGAGCCAGTCTGGCCTTGTGGATACCTGCCACAGCCAATTCGTAGCTGTTCTTTCCCGGGCGCGGTCGATTGGCATTGTGAAGAGTGGCCGCTCCGTCGAGCGACGTTGAAATTAGAATCCTGTGCACGCGACAGAATTCCAAGATTTCGTCGGTGATGACGGCGAGATTCGTCGTGATGACGAATTGCAGCGACCGCCCGGCGACCTTGTTGATCGCTTCAGCCCGATGCACGACGTGTTGGATCAACAGGAAATTCAGGAGCGGCTCGCCGCCTTGGAACTCGATCTTGATAGCCGGACTTGGAGACTGGAAAATGAGCGCCAACGCCTTCTCGGCAGTCTCCTCTGACATATCGAAGGCTGAACGATCTTCGCTTTGGCGAGATACCTGACAGTAGGGGCAGGAGTGCTCGCACCGCAAAGACACGACCATGATGTGAAGCGATGTGAAGTTCTCAAGCCTTCTTGCCTTGGTCCGAACCTTCAGCGCCAGCAGCTCCTTGCCGATATTGGAGGATGCATCAAAGAGGAACTGCCTGCTGCGCAGGCGGGAGTAGGCGGGGTGTGTGCTGGGAAGCTCGTGCCTGATAAACGAAGCCAGCACGGCGCGCGGCAATAGCAGATATTCGCCCGCTTGGTTGGTCAGCACATACCGCTCGTCGTCCAACTGGGAAAAACGAAAGTACGCGAGCTGATAAGTGTCGTCCAACGGTCGTTGGAACTCAGTTGCCGGAGCAAACTTAGTCATCGGACTGCAGGCCCGATCTGGAAAACGCAAGCGCCAGTATCGCGTTTCTAACAGTGGCGGTTTCGGCGGCGATGCTGCTACGCAGGTCCTGATCCAAGACCTCTAGCCGCAGTCTTTCTACCGCTGCGTCGGCCGAAGTTCGCGCGGCCGCCTTGCTGAAGTTGATCGTGCATACTGCGAAGCCGCCCTCGATCGTGATCTCAACCGCAGCGTTGCCGGTTACCCGATACGCTGCGCGCTTTACACAGTCGAGGCTGAAGACTGACAGATCAAACTTGACTTGGGCAGTCTGGACGAGCTCGCTCTCACGAGGGGTGTCCGCCATCAACAATAGCTGTAGCCAGAGCAGTGAGACCCGTGACTAGCATGGCTCGAATGGCTGGTGTGGTACGCCATGATAACGTCCGTACCATTTGAGCGATCTAGCACCTCACCGTAGCCGAGGTCCGCCGGGACAGTGCCAGCTTCAGCGAGCTTGGTCGAAGGCTGATTTGCCGATTCGACAAGGACTGCAGCCTGAACTTGGCCGCCGAGAATCATCGTGGCCGACAAGGCCATTGGTGACAGGAAATTGCGTTTCGACATTATCCAAACCCCCGTTTGTACGGACTCATTAGCAAAACGCGCCAAGCCGGACAAGTACCGCTTGTGGAGAAGTGCTTAAGGGACCACTGATGTTCCGGGTCAAATACTTGTATTGTGGAGTTGACGGGGTCCGTCTTCTGAGCGCAATCGATCGCAGAAGCGGCCCGACGATGGTCTTTTGCAGCCGCTTCGGCTGCCGCCAGAAAGCGCTCGGATTTCAGCCCGAGACAGCTGTTCGGAAGGTTTGGTTCTGGGCCATTGGCGATCTCCGCTTGATGGGGTTCGCCGCAACGCGGACCATAGTCCTACATGCCACGCTGCCTGACCTCCTGGCCTACTCTCACGGGAGCGATAGGGCCAGGCGCCAAGCGCCACCATCAGGAGGGAAGCGGTCGTGCCGACCATGTCTCGCGCCTGAGCGTCGCGGGCGCCGCATCAAGGAAGCGGGGTACAGCGCTGCGGCCTGATACTGGACTCCCGGCTTCAGACGATGCATTCTCGCCTCGGGGAAGGGATCATGGGCAATTCTGTTCATGCCAGGAGGTTGCAGAGGCGACGGCCTTGGTGGCGCTCGCTTTTCCGCTATCGTCTCGCCGCCGTTCTGGTGATGCTCGGGGCGACTTCCGCGGGCTATCTTGCAGTCGGCGACGATCGGCACGAGCTGCCGCGCGTTCACCATGGCGGCGATTCGTCGGCCAGCAACGCGGCTGTCCGCGAGGCGGGCTGCGATATCAAGGGCAACATTAACGAGCGCGGCGAGCATATCTACCATATGCCGGGGCAGGAATATTACTCTGCTACGCGCGTCAACCCAGCTCGAGGAGAGCGCTGGTTCTGCTCACAATGGGAAGCGTGGTGGGCGGGCTGGCGGAAAGCGAAAGTGTAGCGATTGCCTTTAGACTACACCTTCAGTTGCTCGATGCGCGTGCTCTTTATTGGAAGTTCGAACATCGCGCCGCCCGCGAGTTCCGGGTAATGCGTCGATCGCCAGAGATGACGATCCAACGCCCCCTCCGTGCTCAGCTGGGCGATCCAGGCCACATCTTTCACGCCGGGGCCGAACTTCTCTCTGATATGGACGATCTCATGCTCCCCGGCGAACAGGGCATTTAGCGAACGGGCGAGAGCGGGCGACAGGTTTTCGTCGACCAGGGCTTTCACGCGGCACTCTGAAGGCTCTCTTCGAATTTCATGGCGTCTCTAACAGCGGTAGCTGAGACATCGAAAAGGCGCGCCACCTTTTCCACAAATCCTTCGGCTTCTACAGCTTGCGCAAGCGCCACGGTCGGGACGCCATATTTGGAGGCGATCGGCTGACCGAACGAACGATGGGGGTCGATCACGATGGACTGCTTGCCATTGAAGGGCCGCCAGCGCGCCACCGCGTCATCCTCGATATCCAGGTCTTTGAACGTCCGCTCTATGCAGGAATGCAGCCAGAGCGACGCGGCAAAGCCCATCGGGACGCGCCAGCCTAGGTCTTCCTCCCCCCGCTGCATGCCAGACGTATTGTCCTTGGGCATCGCGCCGCTCCATCGGCGAGGCGTCAGTTCGTCTCGTCTACGATACTGTCATAGTCGCGGCCGATCAGTAGCAGCACGAAGCCGCAGGGCACTGTCACGCTGGTGAGGGCAATAAGGCCGAGCCATCCATAGTCCGGCTTCGCAAAATAGTAGTACCAGCTAATCGCCTGCACCAGCGGAGACACGATCAACATCCAAGCACCCCATTTGCCATCCGTGTTGAGCCGGATCGTTGTCGTCGCCCGATATCTGATTGCCATACGTATGCCCTCCCGTTCCTCAAAAGGCAGCTTCGCGTCGGTTGAGCGCGAACGCAAGCGCCGGCCCGGCTACGGCTTTGCGAGCCTCACGCCGGCGCCTCCTCCATTCTGCGGAATGAGCTCAACCCCGGCAGCCTCCAGAGCGGCCTGCAGGTCGACCAACGTGCGGTCGTATGGCGTCCGCTTGCCAGCTTCGAAATTGGCAATGGTCGTCTTGGCCACCTGGGAGGCCGCTGCCAGCTGATCCTGCGACCATCCAACAAGCGCCCGGGCTGCCCGGCATTGAGATGGCGAAAGTGTCATTTTAGTTAAACCTTACATTAAAGTGACTGTACGATACGTGCAGCCTTATACCATTAGTGCAACGTTATCGCAAATGCAGACCCAAATGCCTAACACCCCTCTTCTGGAGGCCGGCGAAGCTATGGCCGCTGCCTTCCCTTTAGAAGATTTTCCCGCGCCCTGCTCGGTGCCATCGCCTCTATTCCGGCCATAAGAGGCGCGGCCGCGGCGCATGTCTCGCCGCAACCGGCGCCTCTGCCCTCCGAGGAGGAACTGCTGCAAGCCTACAGTGAGTGGCTGTTCTTCGAACGTCTGCTGCTTATGCGCGACATCTACCCTCGCGAGCGCAACCCCTACCGCCAAACAGCCCTCGTGCCCTGCAACACTCTTGCGGCGCATTACCATTTCCCGCTACGATGACCGAGAGTTGTAGCCCGACATGGGAAACGGTGCCCTCGCCAGCCACGCGTGCGCTGCTCGTCTTGCAGACTGTCGGCGTTGACTTCAGGCCGCTGAGTGAACGGCAATGATCTTTCGTTCAGAAGGAAACTGCCATGCGATGGTTTGTGGTCGACGTGATGCGCCGCGAAGCCCGGAAGTGGGACTGGGCGGCGCTTGTGACCGATACGCATCCTGACGATCTAGAAGCTCGGATCTTTGCGAAGCAGTGCTGGGTCCCCATTCCCGGCAAGCACCGAAACCGAGATGCGGCTTGGGATATGTTCGAGGCGATGTCAGCCACGCGGCACTGACTGACTTTCATTCCGCAGAAGAGAAACGAACAGCCCGCTGCGGCTGGTGGCGGGTTTTTCATGTCGCGTTTCATGTCGCGTCCATCAGCCGCGCACCAGTAAAAACCGTTGGAAACCAAGGATACTCAGTTGCAACATGGTGCAACATCAGCTGAATATTACAGAAACAAGCGGTGCCCAGAGGCAAGTAGGAAATGTCTGTGCTTTCAGATCTTACCACGCACATAGCATGCGGACAACCAACAGAAATAGCAACAATAGATTCCTGTGGGTTATTTCATTCCTCCCGGAATGTCCGACTGATTTGGTCCGACAGCGGCTTCACGAAATAGGAAAGCGCCGTACGCTCACCCGTCTGGACCATCGCTTCGGCCGGCATACCGGGCACGAGCGTCAGGCCCTTGAGCTTCGTCAGTTCCGCCTGCGGAACCGACAGGCGCACCAGGTAGTACGAAATGCCGTTTTTTTCATCCGTCGCCAGATCGGCTGCGATCCGGCTGACATATCCGTTCAATATCGGCGTGGTTCTCAGATTGAAGGCTGACATCCGCAGCACGGCCTTGTGACCAAGCTGGATTTGGTCGATGTCCTTCGGGGTGATTCGTACTTCAAGCGCAAGATCGTCGCCTTCCGGCACGATTAGCATGATCGGATCGGCGGGCGTGATCACTCCGCCGACCGTATGAATTGCGAGTTGTTGAATGGTGCCTGACTGCGGCGCGACGATATCGATCCGCCGCAGTTCCTGTTCAACCGCCACCTTGCGCTCAACATACTCCCCGACCTGCGCCTGAACCTCTCTGAGCTCCTGGCCCACTTCCGACTTGAAATCCTGATCGATCTGCGGGATCTGCAGGCGCGTTTCGGCTATGCGGGCTGCCGTCTGTGCCTGATCTGCGATCTTCTCACCGCGTTCGCCACCGAAAGTGGCAACCTGGATCTTCAGGCTGTTCAACCGTTGGTCCGAGACAATGCCTTGGTTGCGCAGCCCACTTAGAACAGCAATTTCCTTTTGGAGAACCTCGATCATTTTTTCACAGGCAATTTCCTGCGCCTTGAGTCCTTCGATCTCGTGGTGATATTGAGTAATGCGTTCCGCCAATTGCGCCTGCTTCCCGTCGCGGGATTGCCTGCGGAATTCGAACAGCAACGTCTCGCTATCTATTGCCGAAGCTACGTCCGGAACATCTCTTCGGGCGAGTAGCCAGTCCGGGAAGGGGATTTCCGCGAGATCGTCACGCTCAGCATCGAGTCGAGCTAGGTAGGCGGCCAGCTCATCGAGCCGCTTGGTGACTATGGCGAGATTAGCGCGCGCCTGGGTGGCATCGAGCCGCATGAGGATGTCGCCGGCTTTTACCTTATCGCCTTCGCGCACCAGGATTTCTCCCACCACCCCGCCAGTCGGGTGCTGCACCTTCTTGACATAGGAAACGACGACAAAGTGTCCGGACGCTACAACCGCACCGGAGAGATTCGTGAAGTTCGCCCAGGCTCCGGCTCCTCCCACAAAGATCACGCTCGCCAGAAAGCCCGCCACCAGGTGGCGGCGAATGGAGCTTGAAACGTCATTGTTCTGATCAATGCCGGACACCGGTATCCTCCATGTCAGCGCGCTCTGCCACGTTATCCTGTGTAGACTCGATGGCCTTCAGGACTTTGGAAGGCGCACCGAATGATCGCTGCCGTCCACCTTCCATCACCAACACCAAATCCACGGCGCGGATGACGCTCGGCTGATGGCAGACAACAACCGCAATGCCCTTGCGCTCGCGCACAGAGGCGATCGCCTTAGCGACTGCAGCTTCGCCTTCCGCGTCGAGATGGATATTGGGTTCATCCAGCACAACAAGGAAAGGGTCTCGATAAAGGGCACGGGCAAGACCGATAAGCTGGCGCTGCCCGGCGGAAAGTGCCGATCCGACCTCACCAATCGGAGTTTCGTATCCGTGCTCAAATCGGAGGATCAGTTCGTGCGTGCCCGCTGCTTTCGCCGCGGCGACAATAGCCTCAGGGTCAGGATCATCTTCAAAACGAGCGATGTTTTCGGCAATGGTGCCATCGAACAATTCAACACCTTGTGGCAGATAGCCGATGTGACGGCCTAGTGCTTCCCGGTCCCATTGATCGAGGCTTGCGCTGTCGATGCGAACCTTCCCGGCGACCGGNCCTCACCAATCGGAGTTTCGTATCCGTGCTCAAATCGGAGGATCAGTTCGTGCGTGCCCGCTGCTTTCGCCGCGGCGACAATAGCCTCAGGGTCAGGATCATGTTCAAAACGAGCAATGTTTTCGGCAATGGTGCCGTCGAACAGTTCAACACCTTGCGGCAGATAGCCGATATGACGGCCTAGTGCTTCCCGGTCCCATTGATCGAGGCTTGCGCTGTCGATGCGAACCTTCCCGGCGACCGGCGTCCATGCGCCGACGATGGCGCGCGAGAGTGTCGACTTGCCCGAGCCCGATGGACCGATGACCCCGAGTGCGCTTCCCGCCTGAATGGCAAACGCAATGCCGGTCACGGTCGGCTTGCTTTCGCCGGGCGGAACAATTGTCACGCTTTCGAGGCGCAGTTCGCGTTCAGGTGCAGGCATAGGCACAACAGGAGCGGTTTCAGGAACCTTTTCCATGAGGTCCTCCAGCCGCGCCCAACTCTGGCGCGCCATGAGGAAGGGTTTCCAGCTTGAAATGGCCAGATCGACCGGAGCCAGCGCACGCCCCATCATGATCGAACTGACAATCATGACCCCGGCCGTAGCCTCCTGCCTGACGACAAGGTACGCACCGACGGTAAGAATGGCCGATTGCACCTGCAGGCGCAAGTCGGCATTGCAACGCGCTGCTTGCAGCAGACCATTGCGTGCCATGTTGTGGGCAACGGTATCGCTTATCGGCCC
>NZ_AYWZ01000031.1:0-16816 GCF_000502335.1 Mesorhizobium sp. L2C066B000 | reverse complement strand
TGGGCGAGCTGCGGCCTGGTATCGAAGCTGAGATCGGAATCATTGGTTGTGAGGGCATGACCGGCTCAGCGCTTATCATGGGCGATGACCGGTCAACGCACGATTGTTACGTCCAATTAGAAGCCCGAGCCTTTGTTATCGACGCGGGCCTCTTCACCAAGGCGCTTCTGACAAGCCCAACCTTGCGAACTTTTCTGCTCCGCTACGTTCACTACTTTCACCTCCAGGCAAGCTTCACCGCGCTCAGCAATGCCCGGATGAACATNGGGCCAAGGTCTGATACGCTCAATGCGAGGAGAGGTAGTCATTCTTGATCGCGCGCGTCTAATTGCGCTGGCAGATGGGTCATATGGCAGGGCTGAAGCCGAATACGCTCGGCTAGTCGGCAAACTGCATTGATCGCAGGCGCCGCGGCGTCCGTAGCGCCGCGACGGTGATCGCCAACGAATGTGCTCGACAGGAGATGGTCGATCTCCTGCATTGGAGTCACGTAAGCCGCCTAGACAGAGCCTTCACCGCCGACGTTGCCGAGCATCGGGATCCAAGACGAAGCTGTCATGCCGGCACCGCTGCATGCGCCGCGCGAGGAACAAACCGCCCCTCGCCTTCGTTCAGGATCCCGAAGCACGATACGGCTGTGCACCACCTTCCGGCCACTCAAAGGAGACCCGAGACGACTTGGTCCGTAAAGGAGGTTTCGAAGAGCATCTGAGGCTTCGCGCGGCAGGCGATATCGAGGAGGATCTCTTGGGCGCACTGCCATCTAACCTCGATTAAACAGGCACTGATGCGCTGGCTGGAGCAATGGCGAGACTCATTGCACCAGCCAAGTTCAGGGCATGTGCAGACAACCGCTTTTGGCCCGGAACAGATCGATTGGCGGCATAGCCTTATCTTTCCCTCACAACGGGAAGGCTGTTTCGGGACTTTTCGAAATCAGCGGATCACAGGCTCGCCATGGAAGCGGCGGCGCGATGGAGGAGAAACGCCGAAGCCAACTTCCATCATCAGCCGTGGCCTGTGCGACGGCACGGTACCCATATGGAACCCGAACGGATCCTCGACGAAACCGAAACCGGCCATGCCGGTCAGCGTGACCGGACTCTGCTTGCCGTAGACGTCCAGAATCTCTTGCGCTGGATGGCCGACGACAAGCGTAAATTGGTGCTTGAGGGCGCGGCGATCATGGCTGCCGCGAACATAGATATGCGGGCCGGTCCCCTCGTCGACGGGCACCAGATAGAAAAAGAACTTCAGCATCCGCCAGTCGTCCAGGTCGAAGTGGTATTTGCCGAGCGAAGCCAGGTTCTTGTCCGCGTCCGACGCCTGGCCGGTCGGGAAGCTCCACCAGACGCGCGTCGTGATCAGCGTCGCCTGGCCGCCGAGATAGTGCGCCGCGATATCCATGAGCAGCGGATCGTTTTGGATGGCAACGGCCGACTTACAGCCCAGAATGCGCTCGAAATAATGGCCGCTGAGCAACGGACGGCCAAATCGCGCCTCAGCCTCCGCATGCTCCGCCGGCATGAACTCGAGTCGGCGATCGAAATTGCCGAAACAAGGTGTGCACCTGGCGAATGCGGCTACATCTTCAGCCACCATTGCAGGCAGGACAAGGCCGGGAAAAAGCCCATCCATCCGCAGCGCGTCGACAACGTCGTGGCAATTGACACCGGCAAACATCGTGTCCTGGGCTCTTTGCGGCCTTCGGACCGGCTTTGCACCACGCCAGTGCATTCTCCGTGCCGGCATGGTGCGCGCCAACATGAACATGGGCAGCCACGCCGGGTTCTCGCGAATATCCGACAGGTAGGTCGGAATGCGTACGGCTATGCGACGCAGCATGCTGCCGTTTCGCGCGATTGTCTCAAGGCTTGCAGCGCCGGCTTTGTCGGAGTTCATAACGGTCATCGGGGTCCTCAGGTCATGAATGCACTTATCGACGAAGTTGGGTCCCGGTGTTTCGCCGAAACCCGATTCGCCGCGGAAGAACTAGGCGCTTGCCACGTTTTGTGCAACGCACCATTGCAGTGAGAAAATGGAGGTTGCGCGTTCGTATAAGACAATCGCAACCACTCCAATTACCTCAGGAACTGTCTGTAGCCGCCGCCCATCAGGTAGCGGCCGCGTTGGATGGCGCGACGTACCTGATCGCGAAGATGGCCGCCTGGATGACGCCAATCTTCTTCGACACGGCGTCTCCCGAACAAGGCAATGGCGACCTCCTGATGAGATGCTCCCGCCAGCGAGCCATCCAAAGCCTGCAGTACAATACGCAGACGCGCTCCGCGGTGTTCCGGCGGAAAGCAAGCAGCTGACACGCGGCGGCAATCATTGATGTCGTTCAGGAACTGAAGGGCAGCGACATGGAACTTGAGGTGCTGCGGCTGAAGGATTGCGTCGACATATAGCCGCAACGGGCGGAGGACGGACGCACCGGAAACGGCGATCTGCAGACTCCGGCAGTTCTCCCTCAGCAGCACGTGCTGCATGCCCGCAGCTGTCAGCAGGATGTCCTTGCAGCATGAGAGCGAAGAAAGGTGAAGCGGTTCAAAATCGTGGTCGAGCCCCAGCGGCTCCGCGGCCGCTCGTAGAATACAGGCGCAATCGCGCGGATCCCAAAAGACCCTCGCCGATGTAGCGTCCGACTGTGGCGCGTCCGCGAAAAAGGAGGCTCCATTGTCTTAGGAAAGCTGATTCTGTCGTCAACTCAATTATCTTCATATCGGCCTGGGTTCCGACGAAGCAGGCGGACGGTGCCATTTTGGCGTGGTCGCGCTGGAATTGTGGATTGCGCCGAAGAAACTCCCAGGCCCAGCCAGTGCGTGGCAATCGTCTGGCGTAGTGATAAGCGTCCTGGCGACGCCAGTCCGGCCAGCATACAAGGCCGACCGTCGCTTCCTTGGACAAACCAGCATCCTTCATGGCACAGGTGTCCACAATGGCGCTATGCTGACGGGCCTAGAACCGGTTGCCACAGTACCGGTCCGCTCAGACGTCCCCTGCTGCGGATGCGCAAAAGGCTCGCGTGGGAAATCTCGAGAAACCCAGCCACCGCCTCCGTTTTGCCGACGCACTTGGGTTCTCCGATGCGCGACAATGGCCACGTAGCAAGGCGGAGGATCCGCTCCATGCGCGTGTCCGTCACCGTTACGATCCGGGTCAGATCCTTGGCCAAGCCGAACTCGATCATGCCCGCGAAGAGCTCGTAGGTCGCCTGAGCCAGCCCGCCCGCTGCCTTGGGCGCCGACGGAGGAAGATCGAGCGCGAAACGACTGCTCTCCCATATGTCGGTGGTCGAGGGCACGACGTCAGCACCCAGCAGCACCGGGAAGGTGTCGCGCAACATTGTGGGTCCGGTGCTGGGCAAAAGACGCACGCAACCGCGAATTCGCCAGTCGGATCCTTTGAGGAGCAGATAGACAGGCTTGAGAGCATCAAACGGATCGGATTCCATCTGGTCTTCGGTATCAACTTCCCAATCGAGCCTTTCCTTGAACACCCGAAACCTGAGCCCGTGCATCTCTTTGAGCTCGCCTGCAAAATCACTGTAAAAGTCTGGTGCTATCAGTTGCATCATGGTCGCCTCCATGTGGGATGTGTTCCCGCCATCGAAGGGCAAAGCTGACAGCGATGCAGCCTGTAGAGGTTTACAGGTATCGTGGCTGAGAATCAGGATCTCGTCAGGCCGGAGGCAGCCATTCGTGCAACGGCTTGGTTGATCGTTCGAACGCCAAACTTTGCCTTGGCGTTTTCCAGATGAAAGGTCACGGTGCGCTTTGAGACGCCGAGAAGCTGGCTAGTATCCCAAGCCGACTTGCCGCGCGCCGCCCATTTCAGGCACTCGAACTCCCGCGGGGTGAGCGTTACACCATCCACCACGCGATGATCGGCGAGCCTTCGCCGGACATGGATATGAAAGTTGATGGCCACCAGCTGCAATGCTTTTTCGTAACGTGCCAGTGACCGCAACAGAGGCGGACGGGACTCGTCGGAAGCAAAGGTCAGGGCAGCAAACCGGCCGAGATGATCATGCATGGACATCGTCAGGCCGCCGCAGATAGATCGGAAGAGCACACGTCTGAACNCCCGCGCAGGATGACCGGATCGAGACTGTGGTACCGCTGTTGCAGATAACGTGACGTCCAGGATGAAGGATAGTTTGAAATCAATTGGGGGGCGTCGCCGGAGGCTGACGGGTAGGTGAAATAGGCGAATAGCGGGAAGTCGAAGCCGGCTGCAGCGGAGGCCATTGCCTCACAGAGATCGGCAGCATCAACGCTTGCAGACAGTTGCTCGACGAAGTTCTCAAACACGCGATGCATGTGTCCTGTGCGTAACCTCCGTAACGCTCAATGCCAGGCAGAGACCTTGTTTTAGATGATCCCGGACGAATACGGCGCGTGCCGAGAACGTGGCTAATCTGTTGAACCAATCCGAAATAGTCTGACGTTGTCTATGAGCCGTGTGCCGCCGAGCCAGGCGGCGGCAAGCAACCGTGCCGGTCGATCGAGGCTTGTTATCGGGTGCAGATCTGCCTCATCGCGAAGTTCCAGGTATTCGACCTCGCGATAGCCTGCAGCCAGAATTGCTGCGCGAGATTCTGCAAGCGTTGGCAGGATGGGTGAGCCGCGCTCAAGCCGCTCAGCCGTCTTGAGCAGGACCGATGATAGCTTGGGAGCAACAGCGCGTTCCGCTGGCGAGAGCCGCACATTGCGCGATGATAGCGCAAGACCGTCGGCTTCACGGACTGTCGGACAGGCAACAATGGTGATTGGAATATCCAGATCCCGGGCCATGCGCCTGACCAGGTGAATTTGCTGAAAGTCCTTTTCGCCAAAGAAGCCGAAGTCAGCGCTGGTCTGCAGGAAGAGCTTGGCGACGACGGTCGCCACGCCGTCGAAATGCCCCGGCCGGAATGTACCGCACAGGCCTTCGCTGACACCGCAAACCGAAACGGTGGTGGCGAAGCCCGCCGGATACATCTCCTCTGCATCTGGCGCATAAAGCAGGTGCGCGCCAACCGGTGCCAGTTTGGCGGCATCCTCGTCCTCGGTGCGGGGATACGCGGCAAGATCGGCCTGGCTGTTGAATTGCTTCGGGTTGACGAAGAGCGTCACTATCACACGGTCTGCCTTCTCGAGTGCAGCGCGCACCAGGCTGAGATGGCCCTCATGCAGGACGCCCATCGTTGGCACCAGGGCTATCCTCACACCTTCGCAGCGCCATGCGGCGACGCTTTCGCGAAGCTGGTCAACGCTCCTGACGATCGGCACGCTCACGCTGCTTCTCCGCTCTTGGTGGCGTCCGTGTCGGCGGGCTTGGGCGCATCGGCAAACACGTGCTCTGCGGCGGGAAACTGGCGCTCCTTCACCTCGCGCGCATAGGAAGCGATCGCAGCCGCAGCCGCCTCCCGGAGTTCAGCATAGCGCTTGACGAACTTGGGCCGGAAGTCGCCGAAGAGGCCCAGCATGTCGTCGACGACGAGAATCTGGCCGTCACAGGCTGCCGAGGCACCGATGCCAATGGTCGGGGTCGCCACCTCCTTGGTGATCCGGCGGGCGAGCGCCTCAGGAACCTTCTCCAGAACGACCGCAAAGGCGCCCGCTTCGCCCACCGCAATTGCGTCGCGCCTGATGCGCTCGGCATCCCCGCCCCTGCCCTGTACGCGGTAGCCACCGATGGTGTTGATGGCCTGCGGCGTCAATCCGACATGGGCCATGACGGGCACGCCGCGTGCGGCGAGGAAGCCGATCGTCTCTGCCATCGCTTCGCCGCCTTCGAGCTTGACGGCCGTGCAGCCGGTCTCGGCCATGACGCGCGCGGCATTGCGGAAAGCCTGCTCTGGGCTTTCCTCGTAGGAACCGAACGGCAGGTCGACCACCATCAGCGCCTGCTTGATGCCACGGCGCACCGCCTGGCCGTGCGTGATCATCATCTCCAGCGTGACACCGAGCGTCGAGGGCAGGCCGTGGAGAACCATGCCGACGCTGTCGCCGACGAGCACCACATCACAATGGGGATCGACAAGCCGGGCGACTGGGGTGGTGTAGGCGGTAAGGCAGACGAGCGGCGTCCCACCTTTGCGCGAACGAATATCCGGCGGTGTGATCGCCCTGGTGTCACCATAAGCGCTCATGGGACCCTCCTTCCCCTACGTTACCAGCTGCGGCTGTCGCCTTTGGCACATTTTTGTGCAGGTGCGAAGAGCAAAAAAATGGCCATGCAGCTGCGGGGTGTTGACGTGCCAATTGGCACGCTTACACTAAATCGATTAAGGTGCCCCCGAGTTGGCCAAATAATGGACGATCAGGCAATAGGACTCAGGAAAGACAGAGCCGCCGACAAGGCCGACAACGTCAAAGTGGACTTGATCGCCTTTGTGGTCGCCGTAAACGGCAGTCAACCGTGTGTCCTCACCATCGGCCAGGCGGACACCTTGCCCTCCGGTCCCTTTGCGCTTGAGCACCGATCGCTGCAATCCGGCTTGAGGGGGTGGGTCGAGCAGCAAACCGGCCATCGGCTGGGGTACATTGAGCAACTCTACACGTTCGCGGATCGGGATCGCATCGGCGCCGAGCGCCAGCAGCGCGTCATCTCCATCAGCTATCTGGCATTGACGCGCAAGGAACAGGCAGCGGGCTCGCCCAAGTGCGGATGGCAGAGTTGGTATGAATATTTTCCATGGGAGGACCACCGCTCCGGCACGCCTGCGGTCGTGCTGGACGTTCTGCGGCCGCGCCTGATCGAATGGGCAAACGGGGTTGGCGATTCGGCCACGCGACGTGAACGCTGGCAGCGGGCGACGATAGCCTTTGGCTTCGACGACCGCCTTTGGAACGAGGAACTCACGCTTCAACGCTATGAGTTAGTCTACGAAGCAGGCCTGGTCCAAGAGGCCGTAAGAGGGCGGGACGCAGGACCCCCGCCGCTGGTGCCCAGCAAGTCCATGGTCGCCGATCATCGCCGCATCGTGGCGACCGGCATTGCGCGGCTGCGCTCCAAGATCAAATACCGCCCAGTCGTCTTTGAGCTGATGCCGCCGGTCTTCACGCTTTTGCAGCTGCAGCGAACCGTGGAGGCGCTCGCCGGCAGGCTCATCCACAAGCCGAACTTTCGCCGACTGATCGAACAGCAGGAGCTGGTCGAGGAGACCGGAGAGGCCACCACTGAGACCGGCGGCCGGCCAGCGAAGCTTTTCCGTTTCCGCCACGCCGTTCTCGACGATAGGCTCATCGCCGGGACAAAATTGCCGCTGGCGCGGGGTTGACATCCCTTATACTCACAGCAAGTATATGCTGGTTATTTTCAGTTAGAGTATAAGCGGGAGGGGGTCGATGGGCGCCATGCTGCCTACGGCCGCGTTGCTCTACGAGCGCGTCCGACGAGTGATCCCGCCGATTGAATGGCCGGCTTTCGCCGAGGATATCGAGGCGATCCTTGCGCTGAAGCGCGAGCGCAACGCGATCATCCTGGCGCACAATTATCAGACGCCCGAGATCTTCCACTGCGTGGCCGACATCGTCGGCGACAGCTTGGCACTAGCCCGCACGGCTGCGACGGTCGAGGCGCAAGTCATCGTGCTGGCCGGCGTCCATTTCATGGCCGAAACGGCCAAGCTCCTTAATCCGGGCAAGACCGTGCTCATTCCGGATCTCAGCGCCGGTTGCTCGTTGGCTGACTCAATCACGGCAGAAGACGTGCGCTTGATGCGCCAGCGTTATCCCGGCGTTCCGATCATCACTTATGTAAATACGTCCGCCGGAGTGAAGGCCGAGTCGGATATCTGCTGTACATCCGGCAACGCCAAGGCGGTCGTCGAATCCCTTGGGGTTCCCCGGGTGATCATGTTGCCGGACGAATATCTGGCCCAGAATATCGCCGCCCAGACAGATGTGCAGATCATCGCCTGGAAAGGGCGTTGTGAGGTGCATGAGCGCTTTTCACCGGCCGACATCCGCGAGTTGCGCGAAAGCCATCCCGGCGTGGTCGTGCTCGCCCATCCCGAATGCCCGCCCGACGTCGTGGCTGAAGCCGATTTTTCCGGCTCGACGGCTGCCATGTCCGACTATGTCGAAAGGCAAAGGCCGCCACGTGTCGTGCTGATGACGGAATGCTCAATGAGCGACAACGTCGCGTTAGCGCACCCAGAGGTCGAGTTCATCCGGCCCTGCAATTTGTGCCCGCACATGAAGCGGATCACGCTTGCCAACATCCGCACCGCGCTCGAGCAGAACCACCATGTCGTAACCGTCGAAACCGGGATCGCCGGGCGCGCGCGGCTAGCGGTCGAACGGATGTTGGCAGTTTGAGCGCCGACCTCCGCAGCTTCTTCGGGCGGCCCATCATCATCGGCGGCGGCATCGCCGGACTGATGACCGCGCTTCAACTGTCGCCGGAGCCGGTGCTTCTTCTGTCAAGGTCGCTGCTGGGAGCTGACAACTCGAGCAACTGGGCCCAGGGGGGCCTGGCTGCAAGTTTCGGCGAAGACGACGATCCGGCAATGCACCTGGCCGATACGGTTGCCGCCGGGGATGGTCTCTGCGACAGAGACGTGGCGAGCCGCATCCTCCAAGCCGCGCCCAAGGCCATAGAGGGGCTTGCGGGCTTTGGGGTTCGCTTTGACCGCACGCCGGAAGGATCACTGTGCCTCGGATTGGAGGCCGCACACAGCCGACGTCGCATCGTTCATGCGCATGGGGACGGCACCGGGCGTGAGATCATGCGTGCGCTGATCGCGGCTGTGCGTTCCACTCCGTCGATAGTTGTCGTGGAGGGCGTGGAAGCGCGCCGGCTCGCAGTGCGAGAGAATGCGATCCGAGGCGTCTGGGCGAGCTGTTCGATCGCACCTTTCTTCTTCGGCTCACGGCGGGTGGTTCTCGCCACCGGTGGCATCGGGGGACTGTTTCTCGACACCACGAACCCTTGGGGCAGTTGCGGACAAGGCCTTGCGCTTGCAGCCCGCGCTGGAGCTGTCCTAGCCGACCTCGAATTCATTCAGTTCCACCCGACCGCGCTTGACGGCCCAGAACGCCCTATGGCGCTGGTCAGCGAGGCTGTGCGAGGCGAAGGTGCTGCCCTGATCGATGAAACCGGCCAGGCTTTTCTCCAGAGCGTGCCCGGGGCGGAACTTGCGCCTCGCGATGTCTTGGCCCGCGCCGTGTGGAACCATCTTGCGGACGGCCACCATGTTTTTCTCGATGCCCGACAACGGCCAGGCCCGGCATTCGCTCGACATTTCCCGACAATCGCATCAGCCTGCCTTGGAGCGGGCATCAATCCCGCGCGCGATCTCATCCCCATTCGTCCGGCCCAACACTACCACATGGGTGGCGTTGCCGTGGACAGCTCGGGCAGGACCTCCGTCAAGGGGCTGTGGGCCTGCGGCGAAGTCGCTTCGACAGGACTGCATGGCGCCAACAGGCTCGCCAGCAATTCCTTGACGGAGGCAATCGTGTGCGCCCGCTGGGTCGCTGAAAGCGTCGCCGGAACGCCTGCGCGCAGAACAAGGCCTGCGTTTGCGAACGTTTACCCACCGCCCGCTCCGATAGCCGTGCGCGTTTTTCTGTCGCGCGCACTCGGCATCGTCCGGGATGGTCAAGCGTTGAAAGCAGCCGCGCGTGCCTTATTGCCGCTCGCCGAAAGCAAGGATGCGGTCTCGGATCCGGCGGCTGTCGGGCTAATGATTGCTGTTGCCGCCTTGTTGCGCGAAGAAAGCCGCGGCGCTCATTACCGGACAGATTTTCCTCATCATGCGACTGCCGCCCGACGGTCCGAAATCACGCTCGAAGCCGCCTTGGCGGCTGCGCGGGAACTCGGACACTCGCCAAGCTCCGAAGGTGCAAAGGGATGATGCTCTCACCGCTCCCCACGGTCCTGCTTGAGCCGCTTGTACGGGCATCTCTTCTTGAAGACCTTGGCAGAGCCGGCGACTTGACCACGGACGCCATCGTCCCGAAGGAATGCCAAGCGGGAACCGTGTTGGTGGCGCGACAGTCCGGAGTTGTCGCCGGCATCGATCTGGCGATGCTCGCTTTCGGCTTGATTGATCCTGGTGTCGAAATCTCCGTGGAGCGGGCAGACGGCTGCAATGTCGTGGATGGAGAGGTCATTGCATCAGTGGTTGGCCCGGCCCGGGCCATTCTCACAGCCGAAAGGACGGCACTCAATTTTTTATGCCATCTGAGCGGCATCGCCACAGCAACGGCATCGATGGTCGCTGCGGTTCGTGGATATGGCGCGAAGATCGTCTGCACCCGCAAGACGACGCCCGGATTGCGGGCAGTCGAAAAGTATGCCGTGCGCGCAGGTGGCGGGTCCAATCACCGCTTCGGCCTGGACGATGCAATTTTGATCAAGGACAACCACATCGCCATCGCAGGCGGCGTCCGGCCAGCGCTCGAGCGAGCACGAAGAGCGGCCGGTCATCTCGTCAAGATCGAAGTCGAGGTCGATACTCTGGCCCAGTTGGAGGAGGTACTTGGCTTCGCTCCCGATGCGGTTCTGCTCGACAACATGTCCCTCCCCGATCTTCGCCGCGCCGTCGCAATGGTCGGTGGCCGCGCTATCACCGAGGCTTCTGGCGGGATCACGTCGCATACAGCGCGAGCGGTTGCCGCGACCGGCGTTGATCTGATTTCGGTCGGCCGACTCATCCACAGCGCGCCGATCCTGGATATCGGCCTCGACCATCGGGGCTCATGATTGTCTGAGTAACGAACAGGATTGGGTAAACTGTCCTTTCCGATCATCATAGTCAGATAGCAAAGACCCGCAAGACAGACCGGAGGAACAGCATGGAGATGCAAACGGCAAGTTCAACGCACACACCGCCACAGGCCAAATCTCTTGACCCCCCTGACCCTGGAGCGTGGACCTTGGAGAAGGCTCAGGCACTTTACCATGCCCCCTTCAACAATCTCCTCTTCCTGGCGCAAACGGTGCACCGCCAGAATTTCGATCCAAACAAGGTCCAGCTCAGCCGGCTGCTCAGCATCAAGACCGGAGGATGCCCGGAGGATTGTGGCTATTGCAGCCAGTCGGCGCGTCACGAAACCGGGTTGGAGGCGTCCAAGCTGATGGATGTCAGGCGCGTCATCGCCGAAGCGACCAAGGCGCGTGATGCCGGCGCCACCCGTTATTGCATGGGCGCGGCCTGGCGAAACCCCAAGGCGCGCGACATGGATGCGGTGGTGGCGATGGTCGAAGGCGTCAAGGCGCTGGGCCTGGAGACCTGCATGACACTCGGCATGCTCGATCTTGAGCAAGCCGCTCGACTGAAGCAGGCGGGCCTCGACTACTACAACCACAACATCGATACGTCAGAACGCTACTATAGCGAGATCATCGGTACGCGGAGCTTTGCCGAGCGGCTCGAGACGCTTGACCACGTTCGCAAATCCGGCATCAAGGTCTGCTGTGGAGGCATTGTCGGCATGGGCGAGGAGCCGGTGGACCGGATCGACATGCTGGTGACGCTGGCCAATCTGCCGGAACATCCGCAGAGCGTTCCGATCAACATGCTGATCCCGATCGCCGGTACGCCGCTTGCAGACGCCAAGCCCATTGAGCCGATCGAATTCGTGCGCGTGATCGCGCTGGCGCGCATCATGATGCCGAAATCGCATGTCCGTCTGTCCGCCGGCCGCACCGCGATGACTGACGAGATGCAGGCGCTGTGCTTTTTTGCCGGCGCCAACTCGATCTTCTTCGGCGACACGCTGCTGACGGCGGACAATCCCGGTGAGGACAAGGATACCCTGCTGTTCCGGCGCCTTGGCATCGATCCGATGGAACTTGAGGCGCAATGAACGGGGCGCCGCTTGCCCGTT
Organism: Mesorhizobium sp. L2C066B000; assembly: GCF_000502335.1. Lineage (NCBI taxonomy): Bacteria > Pseudomonadati > Pseudomonadota > Alphaproteobacteria > Hyphomicrobiales > Phyllobacteriaceae > Mesorhizobium > Mesorhizobium sp. L2C066B000. The sequence goes on along the minus strand of NZ_AYWZ01000031.1, from coordinate 4,985 downwards.
ATGATGCGACCTTGCAGGGGCTAGCGCGCAAGGACCGGCTGCGGACGCTTTCGCCCCGCGCCGGGCTGGACTTCTCGTCGAACGACTATCTCGGGCTGGCCGCGTCCAGAAGACTTGGCGATGCGGTTGTGGCGGCGATTGCGCGGGGCACGCCGGTTGGCGCCACCGGGTCGCGGCTGTTGCGCGGCAATGCACCGGAACACGAGCAGCTCGAGGCAGACGCGGCGGCATTCTTTGGAGCCGACCGCGCGCTGTTCTTCGGCAGCGGCTACATCGCCAACTTCGCTCTGCTGAGCGCCCTGCCGCAGAAGGGCGATCTTTTGGTTGTCGATGAGCTCGCCCATGCCAGCATGCATGAGGGTGCGCAGGCCGGGCGCGCACAGTTCGTGCTGGCCGCGCACAACGACGCCACCGCTGTCGAGGATGCGATTACACGTTGGCGCGTCGCAGGCGGCATGGGATGCGTCTGGATCGCGGTGGAAAGCCTTTACAGCATGGATGGCGACTGCGCGCCTTTGGAGAGCCTGGTCGCACTTGCCGATCGGCACGGCGCATTCATCGTCATTGATGAGGCGCATGCCACCGGCGTCTGGGGACCGGATGGCCGGGGGCTTGCCGCCGCTTTCGAGGGCCGCGACAACATCATAGCGCTCCACACCTGCGGCAAGGCGCTCGGCGCATCTGGTGGGCTCGTCACCGGGCCGAGGGCACTGTGCGAATATCTGATCAACCGTTGCCGGCCATTCATCTACGCAACCGCGCCATCGCCACTGATGGCGGTCGTGGCGCGCGAGGCACTCGCAATGCTCGCCGACGAGCCTATGCGGCGTGTTCAGCTGCATGAACGCGTCGCCAGCGCCGGCCGGTTGGTCAATCGCTGGGGTGTGACACCAAGTGGCTCTCAGATCCAGCCCTTAGTAATCGGCGATGTCAGGCGCACCATGGCAGTGGCGGCGCGCCTGCAGGCCCGCGGCTTCGACATACGCGGCGTTCGTCCTCCGACCGTGCCCGAGGGCACGTCGCGGCTGCGCATCTCACTGACGCTCAATATTGGCGAAGCCGACATTTCCGCCATGGTCGAGGCGCTGGTCGAGGTGTTGGCCGAAACATCACCGGAGGCGATATGACCCAACGCATCGTCATCACCGGAACGGATACCGGAGTTGGCAAGACCGTGTTTGCGGCTGGGCTCGCCGGTTTGCTGGACGGCTTTTACTGGAAACCGGTGCAATCGGGCCTCGACGGCGAGACCGACAGCGAGGTTGTCGCGCGGCTTGCCGGCTTGCCCTCAGAGCGCGTGCTGCCGGAAGCCTACCGCTTGCGGAGCCCGCTGTCGCCGCATCGTTCGGCCGAGATCGACGGCGTGGCGATCAAGGCTGCCGATCTTGCTTTTCCCGTCCTACCGACGCCGCTCGTCATCGAAGGCTCCGGCGGCCTAATGGTGCCGCTCAACCGGCGCACAAGGTTAATCGACATCTTCGCTGAATGGCGGCTGCCCGTTATTCTGTGCGCCCGCACCACACTCGGCACCATCAACCACACCTTGCTATCGGTCGAGGCGCTCCGCGCCCGCTCCATCCCGTTGGCGGGCATCGCTTTCATCGGCGATGAGATGGCCGATACGCAACGGACCATCGTGGAATTCAGCGGTGCCCCGCAGCTCGGCAGGCTGCCGCACCTCGATGTGCTGACGGGGAAAACACTGAGGGACGCAATGGTTGCCGGCTTCGCCTTCGCCTCGATTACTGGAGGTGACTGATGTCGCAGTCTCATGTGTGGCATCCCTTCACCCAGCACGCACTCGAGCCTGCGATCCCAGAAATCGTCCTGACTGAGGGCGCCTATCTCCACAGGGCCGACGGCGCCCGCATCCTGGACGCCATCTCCTCCTGGTGGGTCGTCACACATGGCCACCGCCATCCCCGCATCATGAAGGCAATCGAGACAACCGCGTCGAGCCTCGACCAGATTATCTTTGCGGGCTTCACGCACGAGCCGGCAGAGCGCTTGGCCAAGGCGCTTGTCGGCCTCGCTCCCGCTGGACTCGACTGGGTGTTCTATTCCGACAGTGGCTCGACCTCAGTCGAAGTCGCGCTGAAGATGGCGCTCGGTTATTTCCGCAACATCGGCGCGCCGCGCTCGCGCATCGTCGTCATGGAGCACAGCTATCATGGTGACACGATTGGAACGATGAGCGTCGGTGCGCGTGGCGTGTTCAACGCCGCCTATGAACCCTTGCTGTTCGAGGTCGACATCATCCCCTTTCCGGCCGCGGGGCACGAGCAGGAGACGCTGGATCGTTTCGAGGCTGTGACCCGCGATCGACGAGCCGCAGCCTTGATCGTCGAGCCGCTGGTGCTGGGCGCCGGCGGCATGCTGATGTATCCAGCATCGGTTCTGGCCGAATTGAAGAAGATCACTGAGGCCTCCGGCTCGCTGCTGATCGCCGACGAGGTGATGACCGGCTGGGGACGCACCGGAACCATGTTCGCCTGCGAGCAGGCATCGATTTCTCCAGATATCCTGTGCACCTCCAAAGGCTTGACCGGCGGCACCATCCCGCTGGCCGTAACGCTTGTCACCGATGCCATCTTCCGGGCGCACTATTCCGAGGACCGGAAGAAGACGTTTTTCCATTCGAGCTCCTACACCGCCAATCCGATTGCCTGTGCGGCAGCACTCGCCAATGTCGAGATCTGGCGCGACGAGCCAGTGGCCGGGCGGATCACGGCCTTGAGCGTGATGCAGGCCGTCGGGCTGCAACGCTTTCGGGACAATCCATATTTTGCCGACTGTCGAGCCACGGGAACGATCGCGGCGCTCGACCTGCGAACCGGTTCAGCAGGTTATCTCGCCGAGATTGGTCCGAAGCTGCGCGCTTTCTTCCTCGAGCGCGGCCTACTTGTGCGCCCGCTCGGCAATGTCCTCTACCTTCTGCCACCCTATTGCATCGCAGGCGACGAGCTCGAACGACTCTATGACGCCATCGAGGAGGCCGGGGAACGCTTCGGGTCAAGGCCATGAGCAAGTCGTCGCGCATTCTCGGACTTGGCCATCACGTGCCTGGGCGCAAGGTGGCCAATGCCGAGATCGAGAGCAATCTCGGCCTCGAGCCGGGCTGGATCGAAAGGCGTACCGGAATCCGTTCGCGCTTCTGGGCAACGGACGAAGACACGCTGTCGGGTCTTGCCACCCGGGCTGGCGACATGGCGCTGGTGAACGCCGGTATTGCGCGCCACGACATCGGTCTGCTGTTGCTTGCCACCTCGACGCCCGACCATCTTCTGCCGCCAAGCGCGCCGCTGGTCGCACACAAGCTTGGCCTTGGCCGCGCAGGCGCGGTCGATCTGACCGGCGCCTGCGCCGGCTTCATCTATGCGCTCATGTTTGCGGACGGGTTCACCCGCCTGCATGGCAAACCAGCGCTGGTCATCGCCGCCAACATCCTCAGCCGCCGCATCAATCCAGCCGAGCGCGCGAGCTCAGTCTTGTTCGCCGATGCCGCCGGCGCCCTGGTGATCGGTCAGTGCGATGATGCTGATCGGGGCATTCTCGGTGCCTCGGTGGCTTCGGACGGCTCGCGCTACGGGCTGATCCAGATTCCCGCAGGAGGAAGCAACACGCCGTTCCATGGCGACCTCGACCTCGGGCAGACCCGGATGACGATGACCGACGGGCCCGAAGTGTTCGCAAAGGCCGTCGAGATGATGACCGATTGCTCGACAGCCGCGCTAGCCACTGCGGGAGTGCGGCCACACAATGTCGGCCGGTTTGTGCCGCATCAGGCCAATACTCGGATTTTCGGCGCGGTCGGAAGAAACCTCGGCATTGCGGACCAAGCAATTGTCAAGACGATTGCCGAATACGGCAACTCTTCGGCCGCGACGGTCCCGCTGTCGCTCTCGCTCGCCAACCAGATGAAGCCATTCCAGCCAGGAGAGAAAATCCTTCTGGCGGCGGCGGGTGCGGGTCTCAGCGGCGGCGCTCTCGTGGTTGGAATCTAGCCGGCCGGCTCACGCGCGCAGGATTGGTCATGATCGGCAATAGGAGCAACAGAACCAATGCCAAAAAATGGCCTTCTGAAGCTCGACATGACCAAGCTGACGCAGCACGACCCGTGCGAGCCTCTGGATGAGTTCAAATGCAACACCCGTTGCACCAATCGTACCATCTGAATAAAGCTCAATTACAAAGGGTGAGCCGCCCCATATATGTCGGATACCCGACATTGTTCACATAAAAGGCTCGATGCTTACACGCTCTTTGCTGCCTGCTCTTTGCTGTCTTCTCTTTTCTCTTTGCTCTTTGCTCTTCCGTCTTGACTAGCAGGAGCCTGCGGCTTATCTCATTGCCGCGTTAGCACTCGCTTCGGCTGAGTGCTAGGCATGCTCCGGCAACGGAGCACCGTTCAACATCCGCACCAAGGAAATCCAAAAATGGCAAAGTCGAATTTCCGGCCGCTGCATGACCGCGTGGTCGTACGCCGGGTCGAATCCGAATCCAAGACCGCCGGCGGGATCATCATCCCGGATACGGCNAACGTCGTCATCGACAAGTCGTTCGGCGCACCGCGCATCACCAAGGACGGCGTCACCGTCGCCAAGGAAATCGAACTTTCCGACAAGTTCGAAAACATGGGCGCGCAGATGATCCGCGAAGTTGCTTCGAAGACCAACGACATCGCCGGTGATGGCACCACGACCGCGACCGTTCTGGCGCAGTCGATCGTCCAGGAAGGTAACAAGGCGGTTGCCGCCGGCATGAACCCGATGGACCTGAAGCGCGGCATCGACCTGGCCGTGACCGAAGTGGTCGCGGCTCTCGGCAACGCTGCCAAGAAGATCAAGACCTCCGAGGAAGTTGCCCAGGTCGGCACGATCGCCGGCAATGGCGACGAGTCGGTCGGCAAGATGATCGCCGAAGCGATGCAGAAGGTCGGCAATGAAGGCGTCATCACGGTTGAAGAAGCCAAGACCGCCGAGACC
>NZ_AYWZ01000030.1:0-18361 GCF_000502335.1 Mesorhizobium sp. L2C066B000 | reverse complement strand
CGCCGACGGCGTTGTAAGCCCGACCATTTCAATAATCTTCACCCCGCTGAGAACGCCCATTGGTGAATTCCTCTGTTGGGATTGCTCAAGTCGTTAGGCTGAGTGGATACCGGTTTTCGGCAAGTCGCATTACCGCATCGACAGCAACTGCGCCTTGGCCCTGTGGGCATACGATCAGCGGGTTGATTTCGGCTTCGATGAAGCGGTCCTCGTTGGCGATCGCGAACGCCGCGAACTTTTGGATGGCGTCAATAGCTGCGTCCACGTCGCCTTTTGCTCGACCGCGCCAGCCGTCAAGCAATGGAAACAGCTTGAGGCTGCGCAGGGCCGCGCCAATGCTCGCATGCGAAACCGGCAAAAGGAGTGTTGCCGTATCCCGCAGAAGTTCAGCATCCGTACCGCCCATACCGATGGTGAGAGCCAGGCCCATCGGGTCGACTCGGCGTATTCCCACAAGCAGCTCGCCGACTCCATCCTTCACCATTTCTTCCACCAAGAAGTTGCGAATGAAGAGGTGAGGGACGCTTTGATCCAACTTTTCGGCCATCGCGCGTACGGTTTGCCACGCCGCGTCTGGTGTGCCGAGACGGAGCACCACGGCTCCCAGCTCGCTCTTGTGCGCCAGCTCCGCACTAAGCGCTTTGACGACCACCGGAAATACGAGCGTGTCCAACCCATCCGTTTGATCATGTTTAACAATAACGCTGTGCGGGACAGAAATGCCCGCGCGAGCCAATTCAGCTTTGGCGGAAGCCTCGCCGAGAGCTGCCCCCTCTGTGAGGCCGCTCTTGTATTCACGCAGGGCGATCTCCTCATCAGCACGTTGAGAAAGCTCGGCGGTGAGCTCCGAAAAGCGTATGGCATTTGCCACGGCGCGCATGCCGTCTTCCAAACCCATCAGCGGAACCAAACTCTCGCCGATCATCCGCTCCCGAACTTTTCTGCGCAGTTCTTCGGGTACAGTGTTGATGAACGCTGCAGGTATTCCCCGCTCGCGCGCGGCTTGGGCGAAAGCATTAGACGTTATGTCCCAGCCCGCTGGATCAAATCCACCATCTGGTGGATAGCACATAACCATAAGAGCCAAGTCGTAATCATCCGACAAGAATGACTTATAAATGTTTACATTTTGCTCCACAGAGTCGTAATGAGCAAAGGAGATGTCAAGCGGATTAGCCGGATGCACAAGAGCGGGCAAGTACTTCTCCATTTCGACACATGCGGATGTCGATGGTGGTGGCAAGTCTAAGCCGTGAGCCTCTGCCATATCGCCACCTTGAACCGCATACGTACCGCCACTAGAGGCCAGTGCCGTCCGCCGGCCACGCACGCGGGGCGCGAACATCAGCATCTTGAGCGTTTCCATTGCTTCAGTGGCTGAACGCACTTGGACAAACCCCAGTCGCCGAAACAAGGCCGACATGACAACGTCGTCGCCCGCTAGAGAGGCAGTGTGCGACTGGGCAGCTCGACGGCCTGCGGTAGTGCGACCACCCTTGAGGACCACCACCGGAATTCCTTTGCGCGCCGCCTTGAGACCTGCGGCCGCTAGCGCTACCGGATCTGGGATACCCTCGAGGTAGAGATTGATGGCGGAGACCCGGGCATCATCCAAGATCGCATTCATGACATCCGCGGCAGAGACCATTGCCTGATTGCCAAGTCCAACCGAGTACGACACGGGCAGCGATCGGTCGGCATAGCCAATATCCAGAAGATAAGACCCACCGCTGCTGATGAGAGCCACACCACCAATTCCTTCATGATTTCCAAAATGGTCCATCATGAAGGCTGAGCGATCAAGAAAGTTCGCCATACCAGGACAGTTGGGACCTAAGACCGGCATGGCGCCCGCTGCTTCCACAAGTGCCTGCTGATATTGTTCCCCACCGTGCATTTCGGAGAAGCCGGCAGTGTGACAAATTACGCCTGCGACGCCGAACTGCGAAAGCTCTCGGATGAGTTCGACGACGCTGGTATTTGGAACTGCCACATACGCCACGTCTGGTATTTCCGGCAGGCTTGCGACATTTGGCACGCAGGGAATGCCGGCGATCTCAGCCCGTCGCGGATTGACAACATGAAGGCGACCTTGGAAACCGATCGCTCGGCAGTAATCAATAGCAGTCGTCATAAACGGCCCACCGATGAACACCGCACTTTGGGGTGTGAGCATGCGCTTGAGGCGCTCACGCTTGGTGCCGGGAGCGGTATGGCTGTTAACGCCTGGATCCATGGCACTCTGGGTTTGTGTGCGGCCAGCTTTACTATGCATTTAGGTCCTCTACTTTTCTCGGCGCGCTGATAGATGTTGCGTCGGAAGACGACTCGCAGATCATTCTCAAACCGACGCGACCTTCGATGATCCTCCTGCGAAGTACCCCGCGGAGGATCAACTTGCTTAAGCTCGGCGGCGATTGCCTGAGCCCAGCGTAATCGTCAGTCGAACCCTTCATATCGCGCTTGAGCGTGGTCCAACGCCGCTCTCAAACCCTTTTCAGCTGTCATCTTGGTGAACTCGGCATATTCGGGAACCGGCTGCACACCAAGCATTGACATCAGCTCAAGATAGTAGTCGGTCGCGCCTTTGAGCCCCTGCATTTCGTAAACGCGATTGAGATACATCTTGTGCATTCGTTGCATGTCGGGCGGCATTCGTGCCATGAGCGTGGCTTTCCGGCGCGTGGCTTCATGGAGGTCCTCGGGCGCCACTACTTCAGTGATCAATCCCATCACTTTGGCTTCTTCCGCCGACACGTCGCGCGCTGTGAGCAGAAGCTCCTTTGCAGTCTTCATGTTCACTAACCAGGGCATGAACATGCAATGACCTGAAATGCCGTAGCGAACTTCGTTGTAGCCAATCTTCGTATCTGAAGAGGCGATGGTTATGTCGCAAAAGAGGGCAAGCTCAAATCCCTTCCCGATCGCGAACTTATGAACGGACGCTATAACCGGTTTGCTGATGGTCCAAGGTGTGGTGAATTGATCAAACTGACGAAAATACTTCATGCGATATCCGTAGATCGACGAACGATCGTCGGTCGTGTCCTCATAGAGGTCGTGGCCGGCGCAGAATCCCCGGCCGGCACCCCGAACAACGATCACATGTACATTGTCATCAAAGTCGGCACGAAGGAGCCCGGCCCGGAATTCAGCAAGCAGGCGCTCATTCATGGCGTTCATGCTGTCTGGCCGGTTCAGAGTCAGCCAGCAAACGTGTTCCTCATCGACCTCATAAAGGAGGTGCTCGTACTCGGTCGTTTCGTGGGAAATTATCTCCATCACTCTCTCCTTTAGCGGTTAACCTTTGAGCAGCCGTCTATCTCGGCTCGCGCAGTGCTGTAACGGTACGCCTGTCCAGAAGCCGACTGCCTACCGGACAGCGAAAGCACGAACTTCGGCATCGGTGATGTCGGAAACCCCTGAACTGCCCCTTACCTGGGATGGTGTTTGGCCATGCACTCTTTTAAAGCTTCTCGTGAAATGAGAAGCATTCTTCAGGCCAACCTCCAGCGCGACTTCAATGTTTGAAGCCCTCGTCTTTGAGATCATTCGCTTGGCGTAATCCATGCGGATCTGTTTGAAGGCTTGCGCCGGGGACAACCCCGTTGTTTCTATGAAGACTCGCTCGAGCTGCCGCCGCGAGACACCGATGCTTGCCGCCAGATCTTCAATCGTCATCCCGTCGAGGTTTTGCTCCATGGTCATGAGCGCAACCTTGACGTGGATGTTGGTGAAATCTCTAAACAGAGGCCGCCGAGGCTGGATGTGCACTGCCGGTCTGGCCTGATCAATCTGAAGAACCTCGAGTGCGTTCCGTTCGGCCCGTCCGCTGATGTGGCGTCGCACCAGCGTAGCCGCGATATCCGCGGCACTGGTGCCGCCGACGCAAGAACCGCGCCTGCGATCGAGATTGAAAATACAGTCCGCGCGGACGGGATTGTCCGGAAATCGTTCGCGGAACTCCTTTATGTGCAGCCAGCTTACGCAGGTCTGATGATATCGCAGCAATCCTGCTGCGGCCAAAACGAACGATCCCGTACAGACGCCGATGAGCGGCACCTTGGCGACTGCTGCTCGTTTGAGAAAATCGACGGTCTCGCGATCGACCGGATTCTCATCATTGAGAAGACCTCCGACCACGACGATATACTGAAATCGGCTTGGGTCGACGAACGGTGACGTGGGAGCGACGCCAATACCGCAACTCGAGGTAATGAGGTTGCGGCTGCTGCTCATGACTTGCCAGTCCGCGGTTACACGCCCTGAATGGTCCAGTTCATCGCTTGCCAGGCGGATTGTATCGACGAAGAGCGCAAAAGCCGAAAGCGTGAACGAGCGGGCGAGAATAAATCCGATTGCAAGCTTTTGGGGTAAAGCGTCCATGTCGCGACCTACGGTGATGGGCTAAGTGACGGGGCCCGGTTGATAAAAATCGCAAGCGATCGGAGCACCCTCATTTCGTCTAACTCGCGGCCGGAGATAGTCCCAAGCTTGGTGCCGACGAAGCGGCCACGCTGTGCGCCGTTCGCCGCTGACTTCACAATTTTAGCCATTGGATCTATTTGGGCTCTGTCGCAATTCCGGGATGTGGACGGGAACAGCGTCGCCTGGGAGCATTGATCAGGCGGTGAGCATTTCGAATTGCTCGGCAATTGACGGACTCGGATTGTAGGCGAACCTCGCCTGTCGCTTTCGCATCATGTGGACCAGCTCGATGCCGGAGAGGGTGATCTGGGCATTCTCCATAGACTTGAAGCCGAGCATGGATCGAACGCGGCGCTTGATGCGCCGTTGATCCTGTTCGATCCGATTGTTGAGGTATTGGCTCTTGCGGATATGGATCGGTGGTTTGTGTGATCGCTCCCGCAGACGGCTTTCAGTATCGCAGGAAATGATTGCCTCACGATTGGTCTGACTGCCCTCGACGACGATGCTGTTCGGGCGTCCATGATGGGCAAGCGCCTTGCGCAGGAAGCGTTTGGCCGGTGGCGCGGTAAAGGTACATCCAACGGCCGCGAACCTTGATATAGATCTCGTCCATATGCCACTTGCCGGTGACGGTCCGCTTGCGTTTGTTGAAACGCTCCAGAAGCTGGGGCGAGAAGTGGACGACCCAACGATGCACGGTGGAGTGGTCGACGTTCAGGCCTCGCTCGGCCATCATCTCTTCCAGATCACGCAAGCTCAGATTGTAGGCCAGATACCACCGCACTCACTGAAGGATCACGGATTGATCGAAGTGCCTGCCTTTGAACATTGAGCGCTCCCCGAAAATCGAAGAGCTGTCATGCCCCAGTCAAGTTACCGAAAAGTTTGCGACACATCCGGAAACAGGCCCAGCTTCGTCTTCTCGGGAGAACAGGTCGGCGCCGACCAGGAGGGACTGCTCAAGAACGTCTATCCGCAGGCCTATACGGCGGCGACCCGCGACCAGATCAACGAGCAGTCGCTCGTCAAAGCCTACGCCAACCCGCTTCTGCTCGCGCTCGTCCTCTCGGTCATTGAGAATGCCCAGATCACCCTCTCCGGCATCGAGCTGGTCCACATGATGCGAAAGCGACAGGCGAGGTTCGCCTACAATCCGAGTCCGTCAATTGCCGAGCAATTCGAAATGCTCACCGCCTGATCAATGCTTCCAGGCGACGCTCTTCCCGTCCACATCCCGGAATTGCGACAGAGCCGCCAATCCTGCATGCCGACAAAAGCTATGACAGCAATGCCATCCGGGAGCAGGTTCGCGGACGCGGCGCCTTCGCCAATATCCCGCCCAAGGCGAACCGAAAATGGAAGAATTGTTTCTCGCCCTTCCTCTACAAGGACCGCAATGCGATTGAGCGCATGTTCTGTCGCATCAAGGACTTCCGTCGCATCCCAACTCGCTACGATCGGCTCGCCCGCAACTTCCTCGCCGCGTCTGCATCGCTGCAACCGTCAGCTACTGGTTATGAGTCTTAGCCCTAAGGCTGCCGAAGCTTGGGAACCAGAGCGCTGGAGATGGCGGCTGCCGTCGGCCGCCGCAGCCGGAAATCTCGGCGGCAGGTGCCCATCGATCAGGATGGAAAAGTGCGATGATGACGGTCCCAAGACCGCCAAGCGTATTCAAAGTCATAAAAAAAGATACTGGATCGCGAGCAAAGCAGCATTTTCCCTGGATGGCCAGCTAAGCCTTGTGATGGACCTGCCCCGAATTCCCGCAGCCCCGGCCCTCAAACCGCTCTTATGGCGCACGCCGTGGAGGTGTCTGACCCGGAGCGTGTCACCGTCCCGTTCGCCCTCATCCGGCGAACAATTCCTTGTAACCGGTAGTCACCATCCAGTTCGCCCGATCGAGATGGCTTCGCGCGGCTTTCCGCGCGCGCTCCGGTTCTTGCACCGGATCGATGCCGAGGATGATCTGCGCCATCTCCTCATAGCTGGCGTCGTCGGCGCCCGCATCCAGGAACCTCAAGTAGGTCGTGAAGTGCTCCTTGTCGTAGGCGGTCAGGCTGTCGGCCCAAAGGACTTCATCTTTGAAGCCTGGTCCAACGTCGGGGTATTTTGCCATGACATCGAGCTCCGGAAGTATGTAATCGGAAGAACGAGAATTTCTTTTGGACAGCCTAACCAAGCGGATGGGGAATATCGTCCCTAAGATAACATCCCGATCATGGTTCGCAAGCGCCGATCGAGGAGCGGCGGTGCAGAAGCGTCAACGCATGGTCAAAAGAAAAGGGGTACGATGTCTATTTGCTGGCGCTCGGCCGGCCGCGAAAGAGGCGACAGGCGACGCCCAACACCTGCGTGGCAAGGCAGTGACGAGAGAAATAGATATCGCTTCTGTGGAGCGGCCGCAGAATTCTCATGAGGTTCGTTTCTCGGTTAAGGATGGCCTGCGCCAGACGGCCTGCGGCGGCCGACGCCACATCTCTACCGAAGCCACATTCCGCACCCGCCTCTTCCCGAGGGGTAACCCGCGTCATAACCGTGCTTGCGCCCAAGTTCGGTGACGGAACTGGCTCTTCGCGGGAGCCGATACGGGAGCGGAGACCTTGGCACGCGCCATTGACGATCATCGAGACGGCAAAGATGAATGGTCTTGATCCGCAGGCATATCTGGCTGACGTGCTCGATCGCATCCACGATCACAAGATCAATCGGTTAGACGAATTGCTTCCGTGGAACTGGTCGGCGATCACCACAATCGACGCAAGGCAGCCTGATGGCGACAGTCACCGCGTCCGTACGATCAAATTTGTTGCCGAAATCCTCGAAGAGGACCCGGAGCTTCTTCAGGCAATCGTCTCCAACGATGATAATCTGAGCTACGGCAGCATCATCTCCGTGTACACCGGAGACGACGAATCCGTGACCGCACTGACAGACGACGGCATGGACGAATTGGAGCAGATGCTCAAAGACGCCCGCCGCTCACCCCAAGAATGGAACGACTTCCTCGACAGCTTTGTTGACGACGAGCTGCTCGTCGCTCGCATCAAAGCAAAATCTCCGCGGTAGCAATCAGGCGGTTACGCTTGAGTCGATGGTCGAGGACAAGGAGGCGTCGCTATTGACCTTAGCGGCCGAGCAATATGCGACCGTCAACAAGTATGCCGGTGCGTTCCTGCAGGCGTTCACGTTCCGCTCAGCGCGCCGCCACGATCCCCTCTTGCGGCGATTTCGCTGCTGAAACGGCTCTATGCCGAGAAGCGGCGGACCCTTCCGGATACCGTCAGCCTGTCAAAGTTCAAGTAGATGGCTCAACTGTTGCATGGGACAGCTCTTACTTCTCATTTGCTCCAGGTGCGGACGCGGCGCACGAGCTCGGAAGTTGAGATCCCGTAGCGATCGTGAAGCGTCGGCAGCGCGCCAGCATCGAGGAACTCGTCGGGCAGGGCGATCTGTCGAAAGACTGGGGACACTCTCTCGCGCATCAGCAGCGCGGCAACGCTTTCGCCAAGGCCACCAATGATGGTGTGGTTCTCCGCCGCCACCACCAGCCGTCCCGAACGGCGCGCGGCAGCGAGTATCGCCTCCTTATCCAGAGGTTTGATCGTCGGAACGTGCAGAACGGCGCAGCCAATCCTGTCGGCTTCAAGCGCCTTCGCGGCCTCCAGCGCGCGCATGGTCATCAGGCCGCTGGAAATGAACAGTACGTCCGCGCCCTCGCGCAGCATTCGCGCCTTGCCGATTTCAAATGTATAGTCGTATTCGTCGAGCACGACAGGAACCTTACCGCGCAAAAGCCGCATGTAGACCGGTCCGTTGTAGTCCGCGATCGCCTCCGTAGCCTGTTCGATGTCGAGCGCGTCGCAAGGGTCGATGATCGTCAGGTTCGGCATGCCGCGGAAGATCGCGATGTCCTCTGTCGCCTGGTGGCTGGGGCCATAACCGGTCGTCAGCCCCGGTAAGGCGCAGACGATCTTCACATTGAGTTTCTCCTCGGCGATCGCCATGCAGATGAAATCGTAGGCACGTCGCGATGCGAAGACCGCGTAGGTCGTGGCGAAGGGCGTAAAACCCTCCCGCGCCAGGCCGGCGGCGGCGCTCATGAGCACCTGCTCCGCCATGCCCATCTGATAGAAGCGGTCCGGATGCTCCTGTGCGAAGATATGGAGATCGGTGTATTTCGCGAGGTCTGCCGTCAGGCCAACTATTCCGGGCCGCTGATGCGCCAGTCTGGCCAGTGTGTGCCCGAACGGCGCATTGCGTGTCGGTACGCCATCGGGCGCGATCGACGCGATCATCGCCGATGTGGTCTTGCGCTCACCGGCATTGGCGGCGTGGCGCGGTGCGAACTTTGACAACCTCACTGCGGACGTCCCTTTTCCAAAGCTTCGAGCGCCAGCGCCCATTCGTGCGGTTCGACGCGGATAAAATGCGTGATGTCGCGGGTTTCCAGGAACGGCACGCCCTTCGCCATACGGGTATCGCAGACAATGACGCGCGGGCGAGGTTCCTTAAGTTCGCGTGCCTGGTCGAAGGCCACCCGTACCGCTTCGAGGTCGTTGCCGTCGACGCGCTGTGCATACCAGCCGAACGCCTCGAACTTGTCGGTTACCGGCTCGGAGGAAAGCATGGCCGTCGATGGACCATCGGCCTGCTGGTTGTTGAAGTCGACGATCGCAATGAGATTGTCGAGCCTATGGTGCGCGGCCGACATCGTGGCTTCCCAGGTCGAGCCCTCGCCGAGCTCGCCGTCGGACAAAAGATTGTAGACGAAACTGTCGCTCTGCTTGCGTTTCAGTCCCAGGCACATGCCGACGGCAATGCCAAGGCCATGACCGAGCGAGCCCCCGGTGATCTCCATGCCGGGCGTGTATGCCGCCATGCCGGACATCGGCATGCGGCTATCGTCGCTGCCATAGGTTTCGAGCTCTTCCTCCGGCAGCACGCCCGCTTCGATCAGAGCCGCGTAGAGCGCGATCGCATAGTGTCCGATCGATAGCAGGAAGCGATCGCGTCCCTCCCACAACGTGTCCTGCGGCCGGTAACGAAGCGCATGGAAATAGGCGACGGCAAGCACATCGGCGACACCGAGCGCCTGACCGACGTAACCTTGGCCCTGGACTTGACCCATCCGCACGGCATGTCGCCGGATCCGATAGGCTCGTTCGGCAAGGCTGACATTGCTGCCGGCGCGAGGCATCTCAAGATCCGTTGTCCCCTCAGCCATGGATCAGCATCCCGCCGTTGACGTCGATCACGGCGCCGGTGATGTAGCTGGCCAGATCGGACGCCAGAAAGAGATAGGCGCCGGCGACGTCGCGGGCGTCGCCCAGCCGGCTGAGCGGAATACCCTTGATGATGTCGGAGCGCATGGCGTCGGTCAGCTTGTCACCGGTGATGTCGGTCTGGATCAGGCCCGGCGTGACGCAGTTGACGCGGATGCGGTCGGGCCCGAATTCGCGCGCCATGGCCTTGGCGAGCCCGAGCACGCCCGCCTTGGCAGCCGAATAGTGCGGGCCACCGAAGATGCCGCCGCCGCGTTGCGCGGAAACCGACGACATGCAGATGATCGAGCCGCCGCCATTTTCGCGCATATACGGGATGAAGGCCTGGCTGACATAGAGGACGCCGCGCAGATTGACATCAAGGATGCGGTCCCAATCCGCGGGGCCGATATCCAGTGTCTTTACCGGCTGCGTGACGCCCGCATTGTTGCAGAGCACGTCGACCTTGCCGAAGGTCTCTGTCACTTGTGCCGCCGCCCTCTTGCAGGCGTCGAGGTCGGTGACGTCGCAGGCAAGGCCGATGTGCTCGGCACCGAGCGACACGGCTGCGTTTCGAGCTTGCTCCTCATCGAGGTCGAGTATTGCAACGCGTGCCCCGTGCTCCGCCATCAACGTTGCCGTGGAGCGGCCAATTCCCCGAGGGCTGGCTGCACCCGAAATCACCACGGCCTTGCCCTTCAGCAACATCTCAAAGTCTCCTGCTGTTTCAACTGTTTCGGCGGATGATCTAGAGCCGGTAGTATCTGGCGGCGTTGTCGTGGAACAACGCGAGCCGCTCCTGGTGCGTGTAGCCTCGCGTGATCTCCTTGAATGCGTTCACGATGGCGTCGAAGCTCGAGAACAGCTTGTCGACCGGAAAGTTTGTCGCGAACATGCAGCGGCCGACGCCGAAGGCCGCGATTGCCTCTTCGACATAGGGACGGATCGTCGCCACGGTCCATTTCCAGTCGCCCATGCCCAGGCCCGATATCTTGCACGCGACATTCGGCGCTTGCGCCAACTGGTGCATGCCTTTTTTCCAGGCGCCAAAATGCTCGGGGCCGTCGACCTGCATGCCGGTGTGGTTGAGAATGATCTGGACGTCGGGAAAGTCGCGCGCGAGCTCTAGGAACTCGCCCATTTGTGGGTAGTAGAGCTGCAGGTCGAAACTCAGCCGGCGTTTCGCCAGTTCGCCAAACCCCCGTCGCCATTGTGGCGTCCGGCTCACTTCCGGCCGAGCCTGATAGGTCTTGGCCGGGTCGGGATGGTAATTCATCGACTGCCGGATACCCCTGAAGTTCGGATACTCCATGTGCCGATCGAGAAGGTCGCCCACATCGGGTTTGGATAGGTCGGCATAGCCGACGATGCCGTGAGGGAAGCCCCGTTTATTCGCGATCTCTTGCAGCCAGCGGGTTTCCCCGACCGGATCGCTGGGATCGAACCCCACATCCAGATGCACAGATTTCACCAGGTTCTGGTTCCTGGCGTCTTCTAGGTAGTCGTCGAGAAGGTAGCTTTTGCGGATCGCCTCGTAGTCGCCGAAGGCCGACGGCTTAACCCCGTCGGTTAGCCACGGATAGTAATTGGCCTCCAGGTCCCACAGATGATGGTGCGGATCGATAAACGGCAGCTCGGCCACGGTCGGTATTCCTCGCTCGGGGTCTGGACCCGCCGGCATGGCCGGCGGGTCCATTAGGTGGCGGTCAGTTGCTGGGCGGGAACACGCGAGCGATGACCTTCTTGGCCTCCGGACTGTCGACCTTGTCGGCAGTCACGAGAGGCATGACCAAGGCCATGTCCTGGGTCACCGGCGCGCCCGTCAGCGCATTGTAGACCTGCTGGGTGCCGTCGATGCCCTGTCCCACCGCCTCCTGGAAGAAGATGCCCTGGATCGCTCCCTTCTTCAGCAGCGCGATCGTGGTTGGCGAGCCGTCGGCGACGGTAATGCCGATCTTGCCGGTCAGCCCCCGGGTCTCGACCACCTTGGCGGCGCCGGTCCCGGCTTCGTCATACATCCCATAGATGGCCTTGACGTCGGGATTGGCGGTCAACAGGTCGTTGGCCTGGGTGACGGCTTCGTTTATGGTTAGGCCCCGGGTCTCTAGCATCTGGACGAGGTCGCAGCCGTCGGCTGCAAACGCCTCCTTGGCGCCCTTGAGGTACTTCTGGGCATTCTCCCGGTCCTGCGGCAGGGACAGCATGCCAACCTTGTTGCCGCCACGCTCCTTGGCGAGGTCGCAAGTGAATTTCCCCTGCGCCTTGCCGGTCTCATAGTTGTTCGCGGTGACCGAGGACGTATAGTTCGTGGGGCCCGGCTGTGGCCCGATGCCGGCAAAGGCGATCGGCACCTTCTGCTTCGCCAAATAGTCGAGCAGCGGCGGTGTCGACGTCGAGCTGACGGGCCCGATCACAATGGCCGAGACACCTTTGGTGACGGCTGTCCTGGCATTGTCCATCTGCTTGGCGGGTGAATTCTCCGACGAATACTCGACATAGTCCATGCCAAGTTCCTTGGCCTTCTCCTTCACGCCGTAGCCGACCCATTGCCAGTATGAGATGTCCAGCGATGGGGCGATGTAGGCTACGGTCTTCTTGTCTTCAGCGTATGACGCGCTGGTTAGTGCGGCCGCGGCCATTGCCGCAAGCAGGATGGTCTTCATT
Organism: Mesorhizobium sp. L2C066B000; assembly: GCF_000502335.1. Classification (NCBI taxonomy): domain Bacteria; kingdom Pseudomonadati; phylum Pseudomonadota; class Alphaproteobacteria; order Hyphomicrobiales; family Phyllobacteriaceae; genus Mesorhizobium; species Mesorhizobium sp. L2C066B000. The sequence goes on along the minus strand of NZ_AYWZ01000030.1, from coordinate 6,005 downwards.
TTCATCTTGGTTCCTCCCGTTGATGATCTAGATGCGGTTCTTGTTGCTGAAGCGGTCGATCAGAACCGCGAGCAGGATTGCGGCGCCGGTGACCGAGCCTTGCCAGAAGCTGTTCACGCCGATGAGATTCACGCCGTTCTGGATGCAGGTGATCATCAGAGCGCCCAGCACAGCGCCAATGGCACTGCCTGTTCCGCCAAAGAGGCTGGCCCCGCCGATGACGACGGCGGCAATCGCCTGCAGCATGAGGCTGGCCCCTGCCATCGCTTCGGCGTTGAGGATGTAGCTGACGGTCAACAGCCCGGCGAAAGAAGCAAGCAGGCTCGATACGACATAGGCCGCGAACTTGATGCGCAGAACCGGAATGCCGAGCAGCAATTGCCGATGAACCGACAGCATAGAACCAGCGTCCAAGGACGACCTTGCGCAAGGCGTATTCCAGCAGGACCATCAGGAAGATGCAGAATAGAAGATGGTTGGGCATGCCGGGAACGATCTCGCCGGAATTCAGGAGCCAGAAATCCGGGACGCCGATCGGCATCGAACGCCCATTGGTGACGATGAAGGCAAGGCTGCCCGCCACTGCGTAGGTGATGAGCGTGACGACGAAAGGCGCGAGCCCGACGACCGTGACCAGAAGGCCATTGATCGAGCCGAACACAAGACCGACCGCCAGGCCGGCAGCACTCGCGGTCAGTCCGTCAGCGCCATTGGCCATCGCCAGCGCGGTCACCATTCCGGTCAGGGAAAAGACTGATCCGACGGAAAGATCGATTCCGCCGGTAATGACGACCAGCAAAACACCGAGCGACATGATGATGAGAGGCGCGGCGGCCTGGATGATGTTTTGGACGTTGCCCATGCTGAGTGCGGCGGGCACGAACATGCCGACGGCCAGCAGCAGGACAACAATTGCCCCGGCAATCGCGGCTTCCGTGCGATAGGATAAAAGAACTGCTGGGACGCGGGACCTGGTGACCCGGCCTTTGTCGTTTGTCGTGGCGCCGTTGGTTGCGTCGGTCATGCCGCCATCCCCGTCAGTTCGGCGAGCCCGCCTTCGGTGTAGCGTTCTTCAGGCAGAAATCCCTTTGGCCGCCCATCGGTGTCGAAGGCGAAAATGGCGTCGCAAAGCTCGAGCAGTTCGACGTTCTCGGTCGACCACCAGATGATGATCGCGCCGGCGTCTGCCATCTCCCGGATCAAGGCGTAGATGTCGTGCTTGGTGCCGATGTCGACGCCTCGGGTCGGCTCTTCCAGCACCACCATCTTGAGCGGCAGTCCAAGCCAGCGTGCGACGAGAAGCTTCTGCTGGTTGCCGCCGGACAGCGAAGCCGGCAGATCCCAGATCGAGCCGGCTTTCAACTTCAGCGCCGAAACCAGGCCACGACATTCCTGCCTTTCGGCCGCCGCAACGATGCGCCGCTTCTCGCGCACCCTGCGCGCTGCAAGCACGTTGTCGACGATGGGAAGCTGCGAAAGGATGCCCTTGGTGGCTCGGTCGCCTGAGACGAAGCCGATACCAGCGCGCGCCGCTGCCGCTGGAGACGAGAAGCGGTCCGCAAAACCCTCGCCGGAAAGGCGCCAACCGGCTCCGGGTCCCGCGCCGACAAGGGGAGCTATGAGACCGCTCGGACCCGCGGGTGAGCCGGCCAATCCCAGGATGGTGCCGGACGAAATCGCGATCCTGACGTTGTCTGGACCCAGCAGCTCGATTGGTCCGCCCTGTTGGAGGTCCTTTTGTGCGTTTCGCTGCGTTGCCGGACGCTGCGCGGGTTGTCCCATCTGCCGGACGATCTCGGCGTCGCCAAGCGAGGCAAGGGGCGTTGCATTCGCGATCGTGACGCCATCGCGCAAGATCGTGCAGACATCGCATAGCTCGCGGATTTCCCGCATACGGTGCGAAACAAAGACGATGCCCATGCCTTCCTCGCGCACCAACCGCTTCAATACCGAGAAGAGTTTGGCCGTCTCGCCGGCGGTGAGATTGGCCGTGGGCTCGTCAAGGAGCAGCACTTCGGCTCCGGTGGAAAGGGCACGAGCGATCTCGACGATCTGGCCTTCGTGGAGGGACAATTTGCGTGCTGGCAGATCAATGATCTCTTCGCCGATCGCCGGGTCGATCAGGCGCAGGGCATCAAGCGCAATTTCGCGCATGCGGCGACGGCTGATCTGCGACCAGCCCGACCTTGCATGCACAATGCCGATGTTTTCCGCGACCGACAGCTCGGGCAACAGCGCCAGCTCCTGATGTACCACCGCGATGATCGGGCTGGTGTGGCCGGCCTTCGACGAGGCGAAGCCAATGTCGCCGGCATCGCGTGAGGTCAGCCCCGTGATGATGCGGATGAGAGTGCTTTTGCCGGCGCCGTTGCCGCCTAGGAGCGCGTGGATTTCGCCAGCCCGAACCTGAAAACTCACCCCCCGAAGGACCTGTGTCGCGCCGTAGTTCTTCTCGACATTGGAAGCTTCGATCAGGAGCTTCCTGCTCAATGCCTGTCCAACTCCCGGCACGTTGCCGGCACCCAAGCTTTGGGCTGAACCCGCTTCCATTCTGCATCTCCTCCCTGAGACCACCAGATCATGCGACCGATTGACATTCGGCTCAATTCTCGTTTCTTAACATTCTGTGTAGCTGAGCTTAACTGACTAGATCGATGTCAAATCTCAAGTTCAATTCGATGACCCATTTTGAGGCGGTTGCGCGGCTTGGCGGCGTGGCCAAGGCTGCGCAAGAATTGCGGGTGACACCGTCGGCGGTTAGCCAGCAGTTGCGGCTGCTTGAACACCAACTCGGGGTGCGGCTCTTTCAGCGCGAAAAGCGCCATCTCTCCCTGACGATCGACGGCGAACGGCTGTACCAGACCACCACCCAGGCGTTCGAATCTATACGCGAGGTGCGAAACGCCATCGTGCGGCAGCATGAAAGCTCCCAGCTCAGCATTCGCGTCAGTCCTTCTTTTGGCGAGAAGTGGCTGGCGCCTCGATTGGCCGAATTCAGCAAGGACTATCCAAGCTGGAATTTGCGCGTCGACGCCACGCCCAATTTCTCGGACTTCGAAACGGAGGTTATCGATCTGGATCTGCGTTATGGCGACGGCGGCTGGGCCGATCTCTACTCGAACTGCGTCATCAATGACCTGATCCTGCCGATGTGTTCGCCTTCATACCTTGCCGAACTGCGTGCACTTTCGGCCGATCCGCGCGAACAGATTCGCCATGCGAGACTGATCGACAGCGTGAAGGCCTATTTCCGGTGGGATTATTGGCTGCCGCGCAACGGTATCCTGGGCGCCCGCATGACTTATCCCTATCGCTTCGACCGGTCGTCGATGTCTGTCCAGTTGGCGAAGGATGGGGCGGGCGTGGTCCTGGAAAGCACTTCCATCGCATTCGAGGACCTGGCGTCGGGCTCTCTGGTTCCGGTCTCGACCGAGTTCGAGGTCATCGAGTTTCCGGGATACTGGCTGGTCTGTCCTTCGCGGCATATGAACCGACGCGCGGTTCGCCTGTTTTCTGAATGGGTGTCACGGGTAGGCAAACGCGATACTGATCTGGCACGCCGGTTCTTGACCGAGAAGGAGCATCGCATATCCTTCGAACGTCGGCCACACTTCGGCGCGTCGACATAGCACTTTGGAAAGGCACGCAGCACAAAGCAGGCTGCTAGGTGTTTGATCCCGAGGAGGCGCTGCTAGTCGATCCGAGAGCGATCGAATTTCAGCCACGACGAAAAACCATCCAGCAGGAGGCGCAGGCGCCCTGCCCTGCGCGCGGATATAGTCGTATTCACGCCAACCGGATAGTCGATATAGGCCTTGGCGCCGCCGCCATAGAACGTGGACTTGTCTGGTGTGTTCAGTTCGGCTCCTTCCCAGAGCCTGCGCACGAGATTCGGATTGGCAAGGAAGAGTTTGCCGAAGGCCACCAGGTCGGCCCGCCTTCCGCGAACACCGTCTTAGCAAGCTTGCCGTCATAGCCATTGTTGACCAGCCAGGCACCGTTGCTGACAGCGTCGCCATTTAGTGGAACGGCCGCTCGCCTTGCCGAAAATCCCGCGCTCCCCCTGTCGCCTTTTATGACGTGGACATAGGCAAGGGCATAGCGGCCAGCCGCCTCACGACATTGACGCAAGGTTGCTCACCAGACCGATCGAAAACTAATCTTCGGGCAGGAGAAGCCCGAGCGCCGGCTCTATGAGATTGCAACGCTAGCGGCTTTGCGAATTCGGCTCCGATCCGCAGATATTTGGGTCGATGGCAGCCGATCCTTCCGGCCGATCGACGAGCATCTGATGCCGCGGTCAACGTTCACCACCCTGAAAGAGCAGGATCGCCTCGGACCGGGCGTCAGAAAAATAATGTCACATTGACGACGCTGCAGATCATGGCAAAAGGCTTGCAAGTGTCTTTTGCAGGATTGCTCGCCGGCGGTAAGAAAGTTCCGGAATGGGCGCATCGGTTGGACGACAGGCGGAGGCGACATTCATGAAACTGGAATGCGTTGCCCAATCTGAAGTCCACGCCCGAGAAGCGTTGCACCAGGCCGTTGTAGAAATTCTGGAGTATTCGACCGACGCCAACTGATGCGGTTTAATGCCCCTCTCCAGGATTGCCTTGGTGATGACGCCGGTTCCCGCGCCAAGCTCCAGGATCGGCATTCCGGACCGCGGGTTGACCCCGCTTGCCATCCGGCGCGCCGCATAAATCGAAGTGGGGATAAGAGCCCCCACGCCCTTCTTGTCCTTCTGCCAGCCTTTGAAGAATTGGACTTCTTCCTCAAACCTCTTGCCGAGCAGCTCCTTCAGTCGGAAAACCATGTTCTCTCCGTGCTCCGGCCATTTAGCGAAGCGCGTTGTCGCCAAGCTCTGCGAATTTTGCAAGCCCGTTACAACTTGCTTGCGTGTTAAGGCCCGTCACAGGCAGTCACGAACAGTGAGGGCGTCTTGCGCTCGCAGAGCCACGCCATTTTTGATCTTCGCCCGTCCCTCTTCCGTCTTGACTAGCATGAGCTTACAGACTATCTCACCGCCACGTTAGCACTCGCCACTGACGAGTGCTAACGACGCTCCGGCAACGGGCAGCCGTTCAACCTCCGCACCAGGGACATCCAAAAATGGCAAAGTCGAATTTCCGGCCGCTGCATGACCGCGTGGTCGTTCGCCGCGTCGAGTCCGAATCCAAGACCGCCGGCGGGATCATCATCCCGGACACTGCAAAGGAAAAGCCGCAGGAAGGCGAGATCATTGCTGTTGGCTCGGGCGCCCGTGACGAAGCTGGCAAGTTGCTCCCCTTGGACGTCAAGGCCGGCAACCGCATCCTGTTCGGCAAGTGGTCGGGCACCGAAGTCAAGCTCAATGGCGAAGACCTTCTGATCATGAAGGAATCCGACATCATNGTTCGGCAAGTGGTCGGGCACCGAAGTCAAGCTCAATGGCGAAGACCTTCTGATCATGAAGGAATCCGACATCATGGGCATCATCGGCTGATTATCGGCCTCACCCTCAACTCGAATTTTTCGGGCTCTATCCGAGCCCCTGCCAGGAGCTAAAACATGGCTGCCAAAGACGTAAAATTCTCCCGCGATGCCCGTGAGCGCATGCTGCGCGGCGTCAACATCCTCGCCGACGCGGTGAAGGTCACGCTCGGTCCCAAGGGCCGCAACGTCGTCATCGACAAGTCGTTCGGCGCCCCGCGCATCACCAAGGACGGCGTCACCGTCGCCAAGGAAATCGAACTTGAAGACAAGTTCGAGAACATGGGCGCGCAGATGGTCCGCGAAGTTGCTTCGAAGACCAACGACATCGCCGGCGACGGCACCACGACCGCGACCGTTCTGGCGCAGTCGATCGTCCAGGAAGGCCACAAGGCCGTTGCCGCCGGCATGAACCCGATGGACCTGAAGCGCGGCATCGACCTGGCCGTGACCGAAGTCGTCGCGGCTCTCGGCAAGGCTGCCAAGAAGATCAAGACCTCCGAGGAAGTCGCCCAGGTCGGCACGATCTCGGC
>NZ_AYWZ01000029.1:0-18903 GCF_000502335.1 Mesorhizobium sp. L2C066B000 | reverse complement strand
CTTCGGCACCATTACCGTCGACAAGAACGGCAATGTAATCGACGCCGGCGGCAACACGCAGGCGGCGGCGCCGGCGGAAGGTGCGGCTCCCGCCGCCGAGGCGCCGGCTGCCGGGGCTAAGACCGGCAAGTCGGACGGCACGGTGGTGGCGGCGCTGCCTGCCACCAACAACCCGGAAGAGATCTACCGCAACTCCTACCAGTTCATCCTGTCGGGCGACTACAGCACCGCCGAGCAGGGTTTTCGCGACCACATCGCCCGCTTCCCGAAGGACGCCAAGGCGGCGGACGCGCATTACTGGCTTGGCGAATCGCTGCTTGGCCAGCAGAAGTATCATGACGCTGCCGAGGTTTTCCTCTCCGCCAGCAAGGACTATCCGAAGGCCAAGAAGGCGCCTGACATGCTCCTGAAGCTTGGCGTGTCGCTGGTCGGCCTCAAGCAGAAGGATGTCGCCTGCGCCACCTTCGGCGAGATCGGCAAGCGCTATCCCGATATTTCGGCCGCGCTCAAGGAACGCGTCAAGCAGGAGAGGGCGCTGGCGGCGTGCTAGTCTTTGCCGTGTCGTCCCTGAACCGGGACCACTTTTGCGCGACATGCATTGATGCTCGATACCGAGCCTGACCTTTCGAATTTTTCGCAGATCGACTTTACCAACGGCGCGCTTGCGGCCGTGTCCGGCGGCAGCGACTCGACCGCCCTCCTTCTTCTCCTCAAGGCTCACCTCGACCGTAGCGCCCCGACAGCCCGGCTGCTGGCGGTGACGATCGACCACGGCCTGCGTCCGGAAGCAGCAGTCGAAGCGCGCAGCATGGCAAAGCTCTGTGCGGAGCGCGGCATTGCGCACCGGACGCTCAACTGGTCCGGCGCCAAGCCGTCGACCGGCCTGCCCGCCGCGGCGCGCGAGGCGCGCTACCGGTTGCTAGCCGAGGCAGCGCAGGCGCAAGGCATTGGTGTGATCGTGACCGGCCACACCGCCGACGACCAGGCCGAGACCGTCCTGATGCGAGCCGCGCGGAATGACGGGCGAGAGCTTGCAGGCCGAGGTCTCGCCGGCATGGCGCCGGCCACCCTCTATGACTGGCGGATCTGGATCGCGCGGCCGCTGCTCGGCGTACGGCGCGCGGCGTTGCGCGCTTTCCTGCAGCGCGAACATGTCGGCTGGGTCGAGGATCCGACCAACATCGACACGAGTTTCGAACGCCCGCGCATCCGGGCCGTGCTCGGCGAAGACCGGAGCGGGCAGCGTTTTGCCGAGGCAATCGGCCTGGCTGGGCGGGCTGCCGGCGATCGCGAGGAACTCGGTCGCCGCGCCGCCGCCCTGATCGGTGAATTTGCCAGCCGGCCGGCGAGGGGTCTCATCCGTCTCGATCCCGGTTTTGCCGAAGCTGACGAAACGCGAGCCCCGGTCTATGCGCTGCGTGTTCTGCTGGCGGCGACGGGCGGCACCGCCTTGTTGCCGGACCAGGCGCGCGGCGAAGCGCTGTTCGAGCAAATGCGGGCCGGTCGGCTTTGCGCCACATTGTCGCGGGCGGTCGTCGATATCAGGCGAAACGGCATCTTCCTGCGCCGTGAATCGCGCGACCTGGCGCGTTCCGCGCCGGTAGCTGGCACTCTGCTTTGGGACGGTCGCCGGCGGATCACGCCAGACATCGAAGCCGGGGCGATCACATTGGGTGACAGTCCGGGTGCATGGTTGATCGCGCCGCTTGGCGCCGCTGCCGCCGCCAAAACGCCGATTGCCGGGGACGGCGCGCCGCCAAGCCTTGTGCGCGCCGCCCTGGCTGCGGAACCGGCGCTATGGCGCGGCGGCGAATGCCGTGGTTTTGCAGGGGATGTAGCGGCGGCGCCGGCAATCGCCGTCAGCCCGGTCGTTGCGCCCTTTGCCCGTTTCCTGCCGTGCTTCGATCTGGTGTTGGCGCAGGCCGTCGCCGAGTTGATCGGCGCACCGCCTGTCCCGGCTTGCCCTTTGGCCGCCACAGTGCCGGTTGATCATGGCGCGAAAGCTTAACCCAGACGTGCTGTTATGCTTGGCAAGGGGGGGCGCTCTCCCTATGTTAGGCGCAAGTTTCCTCTCATGACGCGTGTCCCAGCGGGCACCAACGGGACAATTGATGAATCCGAATTATCGCAATCTCGCGCTCTGGGCGATCATAGCGGTCCTGCTCATTGCCCTCTTCAATCTGTTCCAAACGCCGCAGACTCGCGGGGCCTCGACCGACGTTCCCTATTCGCAGTTCCTGCAAGAGGTCGCGGCCGGCCGGGTCAAGACGGTGGTCATCGCCGGCGCCCGCATCACGGGCACCTACGCCGACAACGCCAATGGCTTCCAGACCTATTCGCCTGGCGATCCGCAGCTGGTCTCGCGGCTGCAGGACAAGAACGTCACCATCAATGCGCGGCCTGAGTCGGACGGTTCCAACTCGCTGTTCAGCTATCTGATCTCCTACCTGCCAATGATCCTGATCCTTGGCGTGTGGATATTCTTCATGCGCCAGATGCAGTCCGGCTCCGGCCGCGCCATGGGTTTCGGCAAGTCGAAGGCCAAGCTTCTCACTGAGGCGCATGGCCGCGTCACCTTCCAGGATGTCGCCGGCGTCGACGAGGCCAAGGAAGATCTGGAAGAGATCGTCGAGTTCCTGCGCGATCCGCAGAAGTTCCAGCGCCTCGGCGGCAAGATCCCGCGCGGCGTGCTTCTGGTCGGACCTCCCGGCACCGGCAAGACGCTGCTCGCCCGCTCCGTCGCCGGCGAAGCGAATGTGCCGTTCTTCACCATTTCGGGTTCCGACTTCGTCGAGATGTTCGTCGGCGTCGGCGCAAGCCGTGTGCGCGACATGTTCGACCAGGCCAAGAAGAATGCTCCCTGCATCATCTTCATCGACGAAATCGACGCTGTCGGCCGCCATCGCGGCGCCGGCCTCGGCGGTGGCAATGATGAGCGCGAACAGACGCTGAACCAGCTGCTGGTCGAGATGGACGGCTTCGAGTCCAACGAGAGCATCATCCTGATCGCCGCCACCAACCGGCCCGACGTGCTCGACCCGGCGCTGCTGCGTCCGGGCCGTTTCGACCGCCAGGTGGTGGTGCCGAACCCCGACATCGTCGGCCGCGAGAAGATCCTCAAGGTGCATGTGCGCAACGTGCCGCTGGCGCCGAATGTCGACCTCAAGGTGATCGCGCGCGGCACGCCGGGCTTCTCGGGCGCCGACCTGATGAACCTGGTCAATGAATCCGCTCTGATGGCGGCGCGCCGCAACAAGCGCCTTGTCACCATGGCCGAGTTCGAGGACGCCAAGGACAAGATCATGATGGGCGCCGAGCGCCGCTCGTCGGCCATGACCCAGGCCGAAAAGGAACTCACGGCCTATCACGAGGCCGGCCACGCCATCCTGGCGCTCAACGTGCCGTCGGCCGATCCGCTGCACAAGGCGACCATCATCCCGCGCGGTCGCGCGCTCGGCATGGTCATGCAACTGCCGGAAGGCGACCGCTATTCGATGAGCTACAAATACATGATCTCGCGGCTTGCCATCATGATGGGCGGCCGCGTCGCAGAGGAGTTCAAGTTCGGCAAGGAGAACATCACCTCCGGCGCGTCCTCGGACATCGAGCAGGCGACAAAGCTGGCGCGCGCCATGGTCACGCGCTGGGGCTTCTCCGACAAGCTCGGCCACGTCGCCTATGGCGACAACCAGGAAGAGGTTTTCCTCGGCCATTCGGTGGCGCGCACGCAGAACGTCTCGGAAGAGACTGCGCAGATCATCGACGCCGAAGTACGCCGCCTGATCGACGAGGCCTATGTCACGGCCAAATCCATTCTGACCAAGAAGAAGAAGGAATGGATCGCTCTGGCGCAGGGCCTGCTCGAATACGAGACGCTTTCGGGCGAAGAGATCAAGCAGCTGATCGCCGGGCAGAAGCCCGCGCGAGATTTGGGGGATGACACCCCCACAAGCCGCGGCTCGGCTGTGCCGAAGTCCGGCCGCCGCAAGAAGGGTCCCGAGCCCGAAGGCGGCATGGAGCCTCAGCCATCGAGCTGAGCTGACATCACTTGATGCAAGAAAACGCCGCGGCTCAATCCGCGGCGTTTTGCTATTCAGGGTCTCTCAAAAAGAGCATGCGGGACGGATGCATTTGCTTGGCCGGGGCGCACACCGTCAGTCCGGCCAGCATGTTGCTTGCCCCATCTGGCCAGCGGGATCAGGGCATTGTCCAGCTCGATGCCGAATTCGGTAATCGAGTATTCGACCCTCGGCGGCACCTCGGGAAAGATTTCGCGATGGACGATGCCGTCGGCCTCCATTTCGCGCAGCTGTTGGATCAGCATCTTTTCGCTGATGTCAGGCACCAGCCGCTTCAGCTCACCGAATCGTGCCGGCGCCTTGTGAATCTGCCAGAGCAGTAGCGCCTTCCATTTGCCGCTGATGACCTCCAGCGCCGGTCCCAATCCGCAACTATCTGGCTGTTTCTTTCCCATGTTTCATCCAATTCTGAGCAATCGGTGGGTAGCTTACATTTTTGTCGGTACTTGAGAAAAACCAAGCCGGTCCATAGCTTCAAACCAGCTCGCCGGCATCGGCGAACACCACAACTTCATATCGGTACCTCGCTTCGACCTGCAAAGGCCGTCGGCGGCCGGATTTTGTCAAAAAGGGATGGATCATGACACGATACGCAAACAAGAAGGCCGTTGTCATCGGCGGGACGCACGGCATGGGGCTCGCCGTTGCCGAAGCCCTGATCGAAAGCGGCGCCGAGGTCCTGGTCACCGGCCGCGACCAGCGCAACATCGAGGCCGCGCGAGCCAAGCTGCTTTCGCGAGCTCATGTCGTGCGGTCCGATATCTCAGACATGGCCGATATCGTCACGCTCGGTGCCGAAGTGGGGCAGAAGCTTGGCCAGATCGACTTCCTTCACGTCAATGCCGGGGTGGCCAATCTCGAACCCGTGGAGCGAGTCACCGAGGACAGTTACGATCGCACCTTCGACATCAACACCAAAGGCGCTTTCTTCACCGCGCAGCGCCTGCTGCCCCTCATCAGGGATGGTGGCGCCATAGTCTTCACCTCGTCGATCGCCGACGAATCCGGCACCGGCGGCATGAGCGTCTATTCCGGATCGAAGGCGGCACTGCGCGCCTTCGCCAAGGTCCTGGCGGCCGAGCTTCTGCCGCGCCGCATCCGCGTGAATGTGGTCAGCCCTGGTTTCATCGATACGCCGACGATGGGTGTGGCCGACGCCTCGGCCGAGGAGCGGGCCGCCTTCATGGCGATCGGCGACGCGGTCACACCGATGAAGCGCCACGGCACGATGGAGGAGGTGGCGCGCGCAGTGCTGTTCCTGGCGTTCGACGCGACCTTCACCACGGGCGCGCGGCTGACCGTGGACGGTGGCCTTGGCCAGGACCTGAGCCCGACACCGGCGTAACCGCGCAACAAACCAAGGAGAAGCAGAATGAGCGACATAACAGTAATCGGTCTCGGCGCCATGGGCACTGCGCTTGCCGAAGCCTTTCTGAACCAGGGACATGCGGTGACGGTGTGGAACCGTTCTCCGGCAAAGGCTGAGGCTTTGGCAGCCAAGGGCGCCATTGTGGCCAAGAGTGTCGAGGAAGCCGTTAGATCGAGTCCACTGATCGTGGCGTGCCTGCTTGTCTATGACACCGTTGGTGAGGTGCTCGACCCAAGCCGAGCGGCGCTGTCGGGCCGCACATTGGTCAATCTCACCAACGGCACGCCCGAGCAGGCGCGGGCGATGTCGGGCTGGGCGGTGAGCCAGGGCGCCAGCTATATCGACGGCGGTGTCATGGCGGTGCCGCCGATGATCGGCGGGCCGCACGCCTTGATTCTCTACAGCGGTTCGCGCCAGGCGTTCGATGCCTGTTCGGGGCAGCTCGGAGCGCTCGGCACCAGCAAATTCCTCGGTGAGGATGCTGGCCTCGCGCCGCTCTATGATATCTCGCTTCTGACCGGCATGTACGGCATGTTCGCGGGCGTTCTGCAGGCGTTGGCATTGACGGGCGCAGCAGGAATCCCGGCCGGCGAGTTCATGCCGCTGCTGGCCTCCTGGCTTCAGTCGATGCAAGGCCTGCTGCCGAAGTGGGCCCGAACAGATCGACAATGGCGATCACACCAGCAATGTCGTTTCCAACCTGGGCATGCAGGCTGATGCCTACGTCAATCTCATCGATGCCAGCAGGTCGGCTGATGTCAGCACCGAACTCGTCCTGCCGATGCAAAGCCTGTTGAAGCGCGGGGTGGCTGCCGGCCAGGCCAATGCCGATCTTACAAGCCTGGTCGCACTGCTCCAGCTTTCGAAACAAGGCGCTTGACGGCGCAAGACCCAAGAGAAGGCCGCCAACCTTGCGGTTGGGGGCCTTCGATCTTCAAACGCTGCTGGTCGATTAGCTCTTCAGCTTGGCGTTGCAGAGGCTGTAATAGCCGCCGCCCTTCTGGATCCAGCGAAGGCCGTTCAACGTACCCGCGTCCTTGTTGCCGTGGTAGCCCTGCAGGCAGGTCTTCATACGCGCCTTCGAGGGCTTCTCGGTCTTGAATTCGGCGGCGAGGGTGGTCGGGAATGTCACGCCCGTCGGCGCTACAACGGGGGCGACCGCCGCGCTGGTTTCCTTCTTCGGCTGCGGCTGGGTTTTGACCGCATCCGTACTGGCACTCTCCGCAGCTGACGTCGCACACTTCTCGGTGCGGAAAGCGGTCCAATCCATGCCGTTCAGAGTGCCGCCTTCCTTGGCTGTGCGATAAGCCTCGCCGCATTCCTTCATTGTCAGTGCGCTTGCAGGGGCGACGCTCCACGCAATCCATGCCGTCACAGCCAATGCCGCCAATTTCAATCTGGACATAAGACTCTCCTGGTTGACAAAAGTTCGATGTCCTTTTGTATACCATTTGTTCTGCATATGTTCAATTGGAATCTTTGCGAACCACCGATATGTCTGGGGTGGGCAGTGTGGGCGAATAGATGATGCCGACAGCTTCCGCGATATGTAGACGTCGATCAACGCCGGGTGTGTTCGAGCGCAATAAAAAGGCCCGCGCATGCTGCGATGCGCGGGCCTCTGTCTGGAGAATATGGCTACGCGATCAGCTCTTCAGCTTGGCATTGCAGAGGCTGTAGAAGCCGCCGCCCTTCTGGATCCAGCGCAGGCCATTCAGCGTGTTGGCATCCTTATTGGCGTAGTAGAGCTCGAGGCAGGTGTGCATGCGGCCCTTGGCCGGCGTCTCGCCGGCGTATTTCTTCGAGATCGCGGCCGGGAACTTCACACCCTTGGGAGCGGTGACCGAGGGCTTCTCGGGCTCGCTGGTATAGGTCGCCTCGCTCGGAGCGGGCACGGTGTCGTCGTCATCTGCGCCTGCGCCGCATTCGGCCTTGCGGAAGTCGTTCCACTTCTTGCCGCCCAGAGTATTGGCAGACTTGGCAGCCTGGTACTTGGCGCTGCAATCGGCCATGCTCAGGCCCTTGCCGCTGCTGTCGGCAGCTGCCTTGGTGGTTGCCTTGGCGGGTGCTGCCGCGGCCGAGGCCCCGGCGGCGCATTCGGTCTTGCGGAAGTCGTTCCACTTTGCGCCATTGAGCGTACCGGCGGCCTTTGCCGCCTGGTACTTGGTGCTGCATTCCTTGGCCGTCAGGCCCTTAGCGCCATCGTCGGTTGTGGCTGCGGCCTTGGTCGTGGCCTTGGCGGGTTCTGCCGCGGCGGATGCGCCGGCGGCGCATTCGGTCTTGCGGAAGTCGTTCCACTTTGCGCCATTGAGCGTACCGGCGGCCTTGGCAGCCTGGTATTTAGCGCTGCATTCCTTGGCCGTCAGACCCTTGGCGCCGTCATCAGCAGCGGCGGCGGCCTTGGTCGTGTCCGTCTTGGCCGCAGCGGCCTTCTTGGCCGCCGGCTTTGCGGTCTCGGTGGTGGCCGCCGCGTCGGTGCCGCACTCGGCCTTCCGATACTGATTCCAGGTCTGCCCGTTCAGCGTGCCGGCGTCCTTGGCGGCATTATACTTGGTACTACACTGGGCCATGGTCAGCGCGCTGGCGGGCGCCGCCATGAACAAGGTTGCGACGGCAAGACCCGTCAAAGTTGCAAGTCGGTGGATGAGCATGGCGTTCTCCCGTTGCTGCGCCCATAGGTTGTACCTGTGTCAATCAATAGCTCTCAACGCTAGGCTGCGCCAGATGCTAAACGGCGTTCTCCCGATAAGGTGATGGACCCTTGCGATCTGCCGCTCCAACAGTCCGGCTTACCGGCCCAATCTGCGCAGTGTGGCCCAGTGTGAATGCTATATTGCGGCAACACCGTGTCATGATACGCTGCCAACGCTCCGAACAGCCTGCTACAATGATTTTCTAAGAATTGGTAATATACAATCACACAATGTGATAGTCGGGCTCGGACCAATTGTGGCATTACGAGCCGGCTGAAAACCGACGGGGATTCTGGCAAGCATGGCAGGACGTTATTTTGGCACCGACGGCATTCGCGGGCGCGCCAACAAGTTTCCGATGACGGCTGAGATCGCGATGCGGGTCGGCATGGCCGCCGGCCTGTCGTTCCAGCGCGGCAGCCATCGCCACCGCGTCGTGCTCGGCAAGGACACCAGGCTGTCCGGCTACATGATCGAAAACGCCATGGTGTCCGGCCTGTGCGCGGCCGGCATGGATGTGTTCCTGCTCGGCCCGATCCCGACACCGGCGGTCGCCATGCTGGTACGCTCGCTGCGTGCCGATATCGGCGTCATGATCTCGGCCTCGCACAATCCCTATTACGACAACGGCATCAAGCTGTTCGGTCCCGACGGGTACAAGCTCTCCGACGAGATCGAGGAGCGCATCGAGAGCATGCTCGACAAGGATATCGAACTGGCGCTCGCCGATTCCGACGGACTTGGCCGCGCCAAGCGCGTCGACGGCGTGCATGACCGCTACATCGAATTCGCCAAGCGCACGCTGCCGCGCTCAATGTCGCTGTCGGGTCTCAGGATCGTCGTCGATTGCGCCAACGGCGCGGCCTACAAGGTGGCGCCAGCAGCACTTTGGGAACTGGGCGCCGAGGTCATTGCCATCAATGTCGATCCGAACGGTTTTAACATCAACAAGGAATGCGGCTCGACCCATCCGGCCGGCCTGCAGAAGAAGGTGCATGAAGTGCGCGCCGATATCGGCATCGCACTCGACGGCGATGCCGACCGTGTCGTCATCGTCGACGAGAACGGCACCATCGTCGACGGTGACCAGATCATGGCGCTGATCGCCGAGTCCTGGCACCAGAGCGGGCGACTGGCCGGCGGCGGCGTCGTCTCGACGGTGATGTCCAATCTCGGCCTCGAACGCTTCCTTGGCGACATGAAGCTGCAGCTGCATCGCACCAAGGTCGGCGACCGCTATGTCGTGGAACATATGCGCGCGCACGGGTTGAATGTCGGCGGCGAGCAGTCGGGCCACATTGTGCTGTCCGATTTCTCGACCACTGGCGACGGGCTGGTCTCGGCTCTGCAGGTGCTGGCCTGCATCAAGCGGCAGAACCGGCCGGTCAGCGAATTGTCGAAGAAATTCGAGCCGGTGCCGCAGCTGTTGAAGAATGTCCGCATCGCCGGCGGCAAGCCGCTTGAGGAAGCCACGGTCAAGGCGGTGATCGAAGACGCGCGCAACCGTCTCGGCAAGGCCGGCCGCCTGGTCATACGGCCCTCCGGCACCGAGCCGCTGATCCGCGTCATGGCCGAGGGCGACGACCCACAGCTGGTCGAGGCCGTGGTCAACGACATCGTCGACATTATTTCGGAAACGCGCAGCGCCGCCTGATTGCGCTGCGTCCAACGGCAGGGGCGAACTGCCGGCTCAAGACTTCAAGCCCGCCTGCAGGCGGGCTTTTTGTTTCGGCCAGGGTTGGTCCCAAGCGTTATGCCGGCGGAGACTGTTTGCTAAAATGTCGAGAATTCGTGGTTAATCGACAGGGTTAAACGCCTTTTAACTTTTCCAATTCATTATCCACAACTGAGGTCAATCACATTCGGGCAAGTTGGACTTTCCCGACGGTTCTCAGGGGTGACAAACATGTTCAATACAGCAAAAAAGGCCCTCCTTGCCGCGCTGTTCGCAGGTGTGGCCGGGCCAGTATTCGCCGCCGATCTGGCGGAGCCGCCGGTGGTCGAAGAGGCGCCGGCGCCGATCGCCTACGAGCAGCCGGCCGATTTCGGCGGCTGGTACATCCGCGGCGACATCGACTATCATAAATCGGATTTGCGCGGCATCGACTATATCACCTACGGGCCGCCTCCCGGCAGCAATGTTTTCGATTCCGGCGAGCTTAAGGGCGGCTTCTCACTCGGCGCCGGCATTGGCTACAAGATCAACGATCATTTCCGTACCGACCTGACAGCCGACTATTGGTTCGCTTCGGACTTCAACGGATCAACCAACGATGGCGTTACGACCTCGGTCGAAGTGTCGAAAATGAGCGCATTGCTGCTCTTGGCCAACGCCTATTACGATATCGGCACCTGGCACGGCATCACGCCTTATGTTGGCGCTGGCATCGGCGGCGCGCACGTCAAATGGGATACCGTCCACGACCCGAACACAACCGAGACCAACCCCGGGTCGAAGAATTGGCGCTTTGCCTACGCGCTCATGGCCGGCGCGTCCTATTGCCTTACCGACAGGGTGATCCTGGATGCCGGCTATCGCTACTCTCACATTGAGGGGGGCCGCATGTTCGACTTCGACGTGAGCAGTTCCGGGCCCGGCTTCGACCATGGCATCAACACACATGAGGTACGAGGCGGTCTGCGCTATCAGTTCGGCGGCAATAATGGTTGCACATCGCCGGAGCCCTACGTTCCAGAGCCGGAGCCGATCTACACCAAGTAGTCGCTTCGAAATCCAGGAATTCGCGAACCGCCCGGTCTTGCCGGGCGGTTTTCGTTCGCCGATGCTTGCGCGTTTTCAACCGGCCGCGTGTGCCGAAGAAACCCAATTGAAATCAATTCGGTACGCCGCGTTATCCTTAACCCTGACTTAACCACTATGGTTAACAATGCTTGGTGAAACGGCGCTTGCGATCAAAATGACGGGCGCCAATTTCAGGAGCCGGGGACCCATGAATTTCAAATCGCTGACAGCGCCGGCGCTCGCCGCACTCGTCCTTGTGCCGCTGACGCCGGCGCAGGCCGCGGACTACGATCCGCCGATCTATGTCGATCAGGCGCCGGACTATCAACCGGTCGAGGTCGGCTCGGGCTGGTATCTGCGCGGCGACGTCTCTTATCTGGCGCAGAAGAGCTACGAGGATCAGGATTTCACCTTCGCCCCCGCGAGCTTCAGCGAGAAGCAGGATCCGGCCTTTGCCAGCATCGGCTTCGGCTACCACTTCAACGACTATCTGCGCGGCGACGTCAATCTTGGCTATCTGCCCGGCAACAAGATCGGCGTCGGCTTTGACGATTCGGCGACGCCGCCGCCGGGTGGTGCGACCATCGCGTCGGCATCGCTGCAGAATTATTCCCTGTCGGGCATGGTCAATGGCTATGTCGATCTCGGCACTTATGTCGGGATCACGCCCTACCTCGGCGCCGGCATTGGGCTGGTCCGGAGCAAATACAAGCTGTCGGCGAGTTACTTCACCGACAATGTCGACCCTACGGATGATTTCGTCCGGAACGACAACAAGACCCAGTATTCCCTCGCCTACACGCTGGATGCGGGCCTGGCCTATCAGGTGACCAAGAATGTTTCTGTAGATCTCGGCTACCAGTACTTCTCCGCGCCGGATGCCGAATATGTCACGGCCGAGAGCCTGACCTCCTATCCGATCCGCAAGGGCATCAGCAATCATCAGGTCAAGCTCGGCCTGCGCTACGACCTCTGGTAGGAAGCTTGCTGTTCGGAAGCCCAACGGCGGATCTCTTCGATCCGCTGTTTGCGTTTTAGCCCACGACATGCTGATCCCGTATCGCCGGTATCCCGCCAGCGACAAAAACTTTCCTCTTGACGCCTGAGGGCTGAACGCATATCGCCGTCCGTGGGCCACCCCTCCCCAACGAGGGGCCACTATCTGGAAGGATAGACCACGATGACGACGCATACGAAGCCCGGACTCCGTCCGGCAAACCCCAATTTCTCCTCAGGTCCCTGCGCAAAACGCCCCGGCTGGTCGGTCGAGGCACTGAAGAATGCTGCGCTCGGCCGTTCCCACCGCGCCAAGATCGGCAAGACCAAGCTCGAACAGGCGATCGAGCTGACGCGCGAGATTCTCCAGGTTCCGGCCGATTACCGCATCGGCATCGTGCCGGCGTCGGACACGGGTGCTGTCGAGATGGCGCTGTGGTCGCTGCTCGGTGAACGCGGTGTCGACATGGTGGCATGGGAAAGCTTTGGCTCCGGCTGGGTGACCGATGTGGTCAAGCAGCTGAAGCTAGTCGATATCAGAAAGATCGAGACAGGCTATGGCGAGCTGCCGGATCTCACCAAGATCGATTTCGACCGCGATGCGGTCTTCACCTGGAACGGCACGACCTCAGGCGTGCGCGTGCCGAATGGCGATTTCATTCCAGCCGACCGCAAAGGCCTGACCATCTGCGACGCGACCTCGGCCGCATTCGCGCAGAGGCTCGATTTCCAGAAGCTCGATGTCGTCACCTTCTCCTGGCAGAAAGTGCTGGGCGGCGAGGGCGCACACGGCATGCTGATCCTGTCGCCTCGCGCCGTCGAGCGACTGGAAACCTACAAGCCGGCGTGGCCGCTGCCGAAAATCTTCCGCCTGACCTCGGGCGGCAAGCTGATCGAAGGCGTCTTCAAGGGCGAGACCATCAACACGCCGTCGATGCTGTGCGTCGAGGACTATCTCGATGCGCTTCATTGGGCGAAGTCGATCGGCGGTCTCGATGCGTTGATTGCCAGAGCCGATGCCAATGCCGCCGTGCTCGATGGCTTTGTCGACAAATCGTCCTGGCTCGGCCATCTCGCGGTCGATGCGGCGACACGGTCCAACACGTCCGTATGTCTGTCCTTCACCGACGCCGATGTCGCGGCGCTCGACGCCGACGGGCAGGCGGCTTTCGCCAAGGCGATCGTCTCTGTGCTCGACAAGGAAGGCGTCGCGTACGACATCGGCTCCTATCGCGATGCACCTTCCGGCCTGCGCATCTGGTGCGGTGCCACCGTCGAGACATCCGATCTCGAGGCGCTGCTGCCTTGGCTCGACTGGGCCTTCGCCACGCAGAAGGCTTCGCTGAAGGCCGCAGCCTGAGATTTCGTGGTGGCCTGCGGGCCGCCCTTTCCCGACAATCCAGTTCAAGGAGGCCGCCATGGCGCCCCGCGTTCTCGTCTCTGACAAACTCTCCACCACCGCCGTCCAGATATTCAAGGACCGCGGTATCGAGGTCGACTATTTGCCTGATCTCGGCAAGGACAAGGAAAAGCTGCTCGAAGTCATCGGCCAGTATGATGGCCTTGCCATCCGCTCGGCGACCAAGGTCACGGAAAAACTGATCAACGCCGCGACAAGACTCAAGGTCGTCGGCCGCGCCGGCATCGGTGTCGACAATGTCGACATCCCCGCGGCGAGCCGCAAGGGCATCATCGTGATGAACACGCCTTTCGGCAATTCGATCACCACGGCCGAACATGCGGTGGCGATGATCTTTGCACTCGCACGGCAGATCCCGGAGGCCAATGCCTCGACCCATGCCGGCAAATGGGAAAAGAACCGCTTCATGGGCGTCGAGATCACCGGCAAGACGCTGGGCGTTATCGGCTGCGGCAATATCGGCTCGATCGTCGCCACGCGGGGCGTCGGCCTGAAGATGCATGTCGTTGCCTTCGACCCGTTCCTGTCGGACAAGCGCGCCGAGGAACTCGGCGTCGACAAGGTCGAGCTGGACGAGCTGTTCGCCCGCGCCGATTTCATCACGCTGCACACGCCGCTGACCGACAAGACGCGCAACATCATCGACGCGGCGGCGATCGCCAAGATGAAGAACGGCGTGCGCATCATCAATTGCGCGCGTGGCGGGCTCATCGTCGAAGCCGACCTGGTCGCGGCGCTGAAGAGCGGCAAGGTGGCGGGCGCCGGCGTCGATGTGTTCGAGGTCGAACCGGCGGAGAACAACGCGCTGTTCGGCATGGAGAATGTGGTGGCAACGCCGCATCTGGGCGCCTCGACAGCGGAAGCGCAGGAAAATGTCGCGCTCCAGGTGGCCGAGCAGATGGCCGACTATCTGATCAAGGGCGCGGTTTCGAATGCCATCAACATGCCCTCGATCACGGCCGAGGAAGCACCGCGGCTAAAGCCGTTCGTCAAGCTCGCCGAAGTGCTCGGCGCCTTTGTCGGCCAGGTCACCGAGGACCCGATCAACGAGGTCGAGATCCTGTTCGATGGCTCGACCGCGACGATGAACACGCGTGCCCTGATCAGTGCCGCGCTTGCCGGACTGATCCGGCCGCAGGTCGCCGACGTCAATATGGTGTCGGCGCCGATCATGGTGAAGGAGCGCGGCATCATCGTCGCCGAGGTCAAGCGCGACAAGTCGGGCGTGTTCGACGGCTACATCAAGCTGACGGTGAAGACCGAGCACATGACGCGCTCGATCGCCGGCACCTGCTTCTCCGACGGCAAGCCGCGCTTCATCCAGATCAAGGGCATCAATCTCGACGCCGAGGTCGGCCAGCACATGCTCTACACAACCAATGCCGATGCGCCCGGCATTATCGGCCTGCTCGGCACGGTGTGCGGCGAGAACGGCGTCAACATCGCCAACTTCCAGCTCGGCCGCAACCGGCCGGGCGGCGATGCGATCGCGCTGCTCTATCTCGACGCGCCGTTCCCGGAAAAAGTGCTGGAACAGGTCAAGGCGCACAAGTCGATAGACTCGGCCAAGCGGCTGCAGTTCGACGTCAACGCGATGTAGTTGACGGCGTGGCGGACGCGGCGGTCCTCCCCCATCATTGGGGCGGCCGCCGCACAGGCCGGTTCAGGTCAATTCGTCTGAGCCGTCGGAGACGCCCACGCGATGCCGATAGACCAATTCCCAGCCCTTCCAGCCTGTAAACAGCAGGACCAGAACCACGATCAGCGACAAGATAAAGCCGGTCGGAATCACGGCCGCCGCTCCAGCGACATAACGCGAGTACCAGTTGTAAAGCTCGATCAGCACGACGAGAACGTTGCCGCCGGCATGGAGCCATGCCGTCGTGAGATTGCGGATCTGAACATCGCCGAGAACGTCCGTCAGGCCGGTAAGAGCGGCCAAGGCGCCCATGATCAGGCCGGCGCCGAGAAGCCAAAGCGATCCGGTGACCCACCCGGGATCGGCTGTTTGCCAGAAAATCAGATCGCAAACGAAGGTGCCGACAAAGAAGGCGATCGGAAACGGAATCAGCATTGGATGAATGGGGTGACCGGCAATGCTTGCCGTGCTGCGAGGGTTATGGCTCATCTTGTTGCCTCCCACGCAAGCAAACTCCGCCAGAGGTAAAATGTTCCAGGTCGGCGCGCGGCAGCAGTTATCGCGACGGCGGCGCAGCGCGGCAGCAGCCAAATGTTATCCGCGGCGGTTCGGTGCCGCCATCTTGCGCCCGCTGTATTCGGCGAGCGAAATGCCGCCCAGCACCAGGATGAGCGCCAGCGCCTGGTAGAGCTGGAATGTCTCGCCGACGATCAGCACTGACAGCAGCGTGCCGAAGATCGGCACCAGATTGATGAACAGCCCGGCACGGTTGGCGCCGATCAGTTCGTTGCCCCTGATGTAAGTGATCTGCGAAATGACCGAAGCGCCGATCGCGGTATAGACGATGACCACCCAGCCGCTGATATCGGGGACGATAACCTTGCCGGCGGCGACCTCCCACAGGAAGAACGGCAGCGAGGTGATGAGGGCAGCGATCGCCAGGGACAACATCAGGCTCTGCCAGCGCATCACCGGCTTCAGCCGCAGCCCGACCGAATAACCGCTGTAGAGGACGACCGCGACCAGCATGATGGCGTCGCCGAAATTGAGTTCCAATGTGAGCAGCCGGCGCGGATCGCCGTGGCAGGCAGTCAAGATGACGCCGAAGATGGTCAGCACCACGCCCGCAATCTGAGCCCAGCTCACGCGCAGGCGGAAGAAGAAGAAATTGGCAATGATGATCAAGACCGGCATCGCCGCCTGTTCGATCGAGACATTGATCGCCGTCGTGTAGTTGAGCGCGGTGTAAAAAATGGTGTTGAACAGAGTGAAGCCGCTGGCGCCAAGTGCAGCCAGGACGAACCAGTGTTTGCGCACCACCGGCCAGTCCTCCCTGATCGTGCGCCAGCCGATCGGCAGCAGGATCGCGACGGCCAGCACCCAGCGCAGGAAGACCAGCGTCATCGGCGAGACGTGATCGACCGCCAGCTTGCCGGCGACGGAATTGCCGCCCCACAACAAGGTGGTCAGCAGCAGGAACAGGTAGGCGCGTCGATGCATTGCGGGATTCCGGCCGCTTGGGGAGTTGTGTTTGCCGGCCTATTGCCCCCGCCGACGCAAGTAAATGATGTCAAAGCCGAAAATTGTTGTGCCTCAGGGCATTTTCGGCGGCAAAGAAAGGTCGCGCTTGCGAGGTCTTGACGCTATAGAGGCCTGTCGTTTCGAACCATATCCAGGCCGCCAGGGCGGCATCTCAAGGGAAAAGAAACATGGCCAATGTGGTGGTCGTCGGCTCGCAATGGGGCGACGAAGGCAAGGGCAAGATCGTCGACTGGTTGTCGGAGCGCGCCGACGTGGTCGTGCGCTTCCAGGGCGGCCACAATGCCGGCCATACGCTGGTCGTCGACGGCAAGGTCTACAAACTGTCGCTGCTGCCGTCGGGCGTGGTGCGGCAAGGCAAGCTGTCGATCATCGGCAATGGCGTCGTCTTCGACCCGCACGCCTTTGTCGCCGAAGTGGCAAAACTCAAGGCGCAAGGCGTCGAGGTCACGCCGGACCGCCTGAAAATAGCCGAAAACACCGCGCTTATCCTGTCGCTGCACCGGGAGCTGGACGGATTCCGCGAGGACGCCGCCTCCAATTCCGGGACGAAAATTGGCACGACGCGTCGTGGCATCGGCCCAGCCTATGAAGACAAGGTGGGCCGGCGCGCGGTTCGGGTGATGGATCTGGCGGATTTGGAAACGCTGCCCCTCAAGGTCGACAGGCTGCTGACGCATCACAATGCGCTGCGTCGCGGGCTTGGCCATGGCGAAGTCACGCATGAGGCGATCATGACCGAGCTGACCTCGGTGGCCGATGAGATCCTGCCCTATATGGACCGCGTCTGGAAAATCCTCGACGACAAGCGCCGCGCCGGCGAACGCATCCTGTTCGAGGGCGCGCAAGGCACGCTGCTCGACATCGACCACGGCACCTATCCGTTCGTCACCTCGTCCAACACCGTTGCCGGCCAGGCAGCCGCCGGCTCGGGGGTGGGCCCCGGCGCCATCGGCTATGTCCTGGGCATCACCAAGGCCTATACGACGCGTGTCGGCGAAGGCCCGTTCCCGACCGAGCAGAAGAACGAGATCGGCGAATTTCTCGGTACGCGTGGCCACGAATTCGGCGTCGTCACCGGGCGCAAACGCCGTTGCGGCTGGTTCGACGCCGTGCTGGTGCGCCAGGCCGTCGCCGTCAACGGTATCAAGGGCATCGCCCTGACCAAACTCGACGTGCTCGACGGGCTGGATGAGATCAAGGTCTGCACCGGCTACCGTCTCGACGGCGAAACGATCGACTATCTGCCGGCCAGCCAGGGCGCGCAGGCGCGTGTCGAGCCGGTCTACGAGACGCTCGAAGGCTGGAAAGGCACCACAGCCGGCGCGCGCAGCTGGAACGACCTTCCGGCGCAGGCCGTCAAATATGTCCGTTACATCGAGGAGCTGATCGGGGCACCCGTCGCGCTCCTTTCCACCAGCCCGGAACGGGACGACACGATACTTGTGACCGATCCGTTTCAAGACTAGTTTTCTGAAGCCTTTCCGGGCATCGCGGCCGATTTGCGGGGGCCGGCGCGGAAACAAAATACAGGTCGACTGAAGCATGGCAGATTTCGTTGCTATTCTGAAAAAGGCGCTCGACAAGCACGGCGACGAAACGCCCGAAAAGCGTACGCGGATCTATGAAAGCGTTCGTACCATGCTGGCGAAGAAGCTTGCGGAGTATTCGCCGCCGCTGGCCGCCGAAGCCATAAGCACGCAGAAGCGATCCCTGGAAGATGCCATCTCGAGCGTCGAGCGCGACTATGCCAGGGCGGTGCCGGCATCCGATCCGCTGGCGGAGCTGGAGCACATCTTCTCCTCCATCGACCGCAACAAGAACCAGTCCAGTCATGTAAAGCCTTCCGCCACGCCTGCGCCGGCCTGGCAGCCGGCGAAACCCGTGCAGCCGGCGCCGACCGCCAGGACAGAGCCGAGCTGGCAGAGGCCCGCGCCGACACCGCCGTCGCCTGCGGCGCGTGCAGAAACCATCGACAAGCAAGCCGTGGAGCTGGACGCCGACGACGACAGCGCCGATGTGTTCGCCAATGACGAGCAGCCGGCGGCGGACACGTTCCAGCGCCTGCGCCCAGCCGAGCGCAGGCGCAGCTATGGCGGGTTGATCGCGGCTGTCGTCGCGCTTCTGGTGGTCGCCGGCGGCGGCTATGGCATCTGGCTGAACAAGGATGCCTTTGGCTCGATGCTGGGCCTCGGAGGCGACACCAAGACGGTCTCGACCGAACCGCTGGTAAAGCCGGCGCCGGCCAAGCCCGCGGCCGATGCACCCGCACCGGCTGCTGCCGGCGAGGGAACGAAGTTCACCCAGCGCCTGTCGCCCGAAGGCGGTGAAACCGACCCCGGTCCCGCGGCCGGTCAAAGCGGCATCGGCGAGGGCGAGTCCGTCGCCGCGCTGACCACACCGCCACCCCCGGCTCCAGCGCCTG
>NZ_AYWZ01000028.1:0-20204 GCF_000502335.1 Mesorhizobium sp. L2C066B000 | reverse complement strand
TCCAGCTGCTGGACCACGACGAGAAGCGCATGCGCTTCTACCAAGAGCTTCGCCACGTCGACGGATGGCTGGCGGCAACGTCCGAACAGCTGTCCCTTCATGTCGACATGTCAGGTCCAAGGGTGGTGCCATTTCCTCCCGACATCCTTGCGAACCTGGAACGGGTGCAAGCCGAACATGCGTCGCTGGGTATCCCTGTCCGCGCCGGCAGGACGATCGCGATCAAGAGGAAGGCTGAAGGGTGACGCTCGTTGGTCTGGCGCGAGGGCCGCTGCATTCCAGCGGTGCCCGAGAATATGACGATGCTCAAACCTCTAATAGAGGCCCATGCGGAGCTTCCGGCACACGAATCCAAGGGTGGGCAGAGAAATTGATCCGACCCGCGAAACGGCGGCCGGAACTACTTTGCCTTTCCCGAACCCGCAATTCGGCCGAAAGCCAAGATTCCTTCACGCGCCCGAGGCCCGAGGAGATAGCGAGCGGCGACAACGAGTGACGCCGTGGATCTCGCCTCCAGGCACCTTCAACGCGGTCAACCGGTCTATGCCGCTCGACAGCACTTTAGCTATTAAGTGCACGAGCTGGATCAGCGAAGCGTACCAGATATCAAAGACACCAGAACCGTAGGAGGAGTGAGTTGACTAAAGTATTTAGTGACGCTGGTTCCGCACTGAATGGATTGCTATTTGAGGGCATGTCCATTGCAGCAGGGGGCTTTGGCCTTTGCGGCATTCCGGAGCTCTTGATCGGCGCGATCCGGGACGCCGGTACGACGGGGCTGACGATTGCATCGAACAATTGCGGCGTCGACGATTTCGGTCTCGGTGTGCTGCTGAAGACGAAGCAGATCAAAAAGATGATTTCCTCGTACGTCGGCGAAAATGCCGAGTTCATGCGCCAGTATCTGAGTGGGGAACTGGAACTCGAATTCAATCCTCAGGGGACGTTGGCCGAGCGCATGCGCGCAGGTGGCGCCGGCATCGCCGGCTTTTATACCAAGACCGGCGTGGGCACCCTGGTCGCCGAGGGCAAGGAGCACAAAATCTTCAACGGCGAGAGCTATGTGCTTGAAACCGCCATCATCGCGGACCTGTCGATCGTCAACGCTTGGAAGGCGGACACGTCCGGCAATCTCGTCTTCCGCAAAACAGCACGCAACTTCAACCCGCCAGCCGCCACCTGCGGAAGGGTTTGCGTGGCGGAGGTCGAGGAGATCGTATCTGCCGGAAGCCTCGATCCCGATCAGATCCACTTGCCGGGAATCTATGTGCAGCGCCTTATCCAGGGCGCGCACGAGAAACGCATCGAACAGCGCACGACCCGCGCGGCTGCTTGAGAACAAGGAGAGACGAATGGCGTGGGACAGGAACCAGATGGCCGCACGGGCGGCGCGCGAACTTGAAAACGGCACCTACGTCAATCTGGGAATCGGCATTCCGACGCTGGTCGCTAACCATATCCCCGAGGGTGTTCACGTGACGCTGCAGTCGGAGAACGGCCTGCTCGGCATAGGTCCCTTCCCGACCGAAGACGCGGTCGACGCGGACCTCATCAATGCCGGTAAGCAGACGGTGACGGCACTGCCGCATTCGGCCTTCTTCGACTCGGCGCAAAGCTTCGCAATGATCCGCGGCGGCAAGATCGCCATGGCTATCCTGGGCGCGATGGAAGTTTCGGAGAGCGGTGACCTCGCCAACTGGATGATCCCAGGCAAGCTGGTCAAGGGCATGGGCGGTGCAATGGATCTGGTTGCTGGCGTGAAGCGGGTAGTCGTCGTCATGGACCATACCAACAAGGCAGGGGAGTCGAAGATCCTAAAGACCTGCACACTGCCGCTGACAGGCCAAGGCGTTGTGGATCGGATTGTTACCGATCTCGGCGTACTTGATGTCGTCGACGGTGGGCTGAAGTTGGTGGAACTTGCCGAGGGCGTAACTGACGACGAGATCCGCAACGCAACCGAGGCAACAATCGTGAACTAAGGCAGCGTCTCCGGGTGAAAAGTCGAGCGACACTCCCATACCAGCCCAGATTAGCGCGTGCATCGTGATTGCCACCGCCGAAGTCGTCGCAAGGCCACATTTGGAAAACGTGCGTGCACCTCGACGCATGCCGTCAACAAGGCAGTGTTAGAATGTGAGGCACAGGTCCGTCTCCACTCGAGTTGGGTGTGCCGCGATCCGGAGGATTGCGGTTCACCACGGCGGGCGCTTTCCTATGTCAGCCAGCTTCTGTCCTTTCACGTCCCGGGGGATCAGTCCCTTAGCCCGCTGGCGGAATGCAAGAACCAGTCCACTACCAGATTGACACCTACCGCTAGCACGGCGATCGCAGCGGCCGGTAGAAGGGGTGTAATGTCCCCGTATACGATTAGGGTAGCACTGTCGCGAACCATCGTGCCCCAGTCCGATGTCGGCGGCTGAATGCCGAGACCCAGGAAGGAAAGTGCGCTGATCAGCAGGAACACGAAGCAGAAGCGCAGACCGAACTCGGCAATCAATGTTGGAAGGATGTTAGGCAGGATTTCGCGGCTCATGATCCATATAGGACCTTCACCGCGGAGCCTGGCCGCCTCTACATAGTCCGAGACCACGGCGTTGATTGCGACTGCCCGGGTAAGCCGAAAAACGCGGGTTGAGTCGAGCACAGCGATGATTATTATGAGAGAGGGGATCGACGTTCCGAAAATGGACAAGAGTAAAAGGGCGAAGATCAGCTGCGGTATCGACATCAGGATGTCCACAAACCGCGAAAGTAGCTGATCGGTCCACCCGCCAAAGGTCGCAGCAACAAGGCCTGCCGTGGATCCGATTGAGAACGCCAGCACTGACGTCGTCAATGCTATACCAATCGTGTTCCGGGCACCAAATAGAAGACGTGTGAACATGTCACGGCCCAAGTTATCCGTGCCAAGCCAGAAGTTCGAGCTCCAAGGTTCAAATTGGGAGCCGACGATGTCGGCTTCACCGTATGGCGCTATCTGTGGCGCAAAGATTGCCGCGAGAACGTAAACGACGATCACGGTCATGCCGAACTTCGCGCTGAACGGGGCCGCCGCGAATTTCCTGCCACCTTTGCGCATCATGCCGGGCTGGATTGATGTCATCTGATTTTACTCACAATGCCGCTCGTAGCGGCCGACAATCACTTTGGATGCATGAGCCGAGGGTTCATGATGATCGCTAGGATATCCGCCGTAAGATTAAGCAGGACATATGTTGCGGCAAATATCAGGCTGCAGGCCTGGACAACGGGAATATCCCGCTTCTGAACGGAATCGACGATGAGTTGGCCGAGGCCGGGGTAGACGAACACGACTTCGACTACGACCACCCCCGTGATGAGATACGCCAGGTTCAGGACGATTACCGTGGCGATCGGTGCAAGAGCGTTGGGGAACGCGTGCCGAACCATGACGCGCCATTCGGACATACCCTTCAGCCGGGCGGTCTCGATATACTGATTACCTAGGAGGTTTACGATTGACGTCCGGGTCATCCGCATCATGTGCGCCAGCACGACCACAGCAAGTGTCATCGCGG
This sequence comes from Mesorhizobium sp. L2C066B000, assembly GCF_000502335.1. Classification (NCBI taxonomy): domain Bacteria; kingdom Pseudomonadati; phylum Pseudomonadota; class Alphaproteobacteria; order Hyphomicrobiales; family Phyllobacteriaceae; genus Mesorhizobium; species Mesorhizobium sp. L2C066B000. The sequence goes on along the minus strand of NZ_AYWZ01000028.1, from coordinate 16,662 downwards.
GAAGAGCGACGGCATTCAGCCTCATCAAGAACGTGGTGGTCGAGTCGACGTCGGACAGGCTGGGCAGTACGCCAGCATGCACTGCAAGAAGAAGGATTAGCATATAGGCAACGAAGAATTCCGGGAATGAGATCGAGGCAAGTGTGACGACGTTGATTGCGCGATCGATGAGCGTGTTGCGGTAGAGTGCTGCGACAATGCCCCCCAGCAATGCGAGGGGGACCGAAATCAACGCAGCACTGAGCGCCAGGAAAAGCGTATTGAACAGCCGCGGAGCAATAAGCTCCCCAATGTCGCGACCACTAGCTAGTGCCGTGCCAAAGTGCCCATGAAGTATACCGCCAAGCCAGCTGATATACCTGAGGTGGACGGGTAGATCGAGACCCAGACTCTTGCGGAAGGCCGCAACGGTTTCAGGCGTAGCCGATTGTCCGAGCATTTCAGTGGCAATGTCGCCGGGGAGGAATTGAATACCGGCAAAAATGATCAGCGACACAATCCAAAGAGTCAGCGCGCCAAGTCCGACGCGCTGACCGATAATCTTAGCAATGGGGGTCATGATAGGCTTTCGACGGATCAAGCTTCAGTGAACCACCAGCGCTCCGTACAACGGAAGCCATCTAGATCCCAGTTGGATGCTATCTTATTGTGACCGATTTTCCTCGACAAGGCACTGACGTAGTTCGCGAAGATCGGCACGATCGTGCCGCCGTCGTTGCTGCAGAGCGTCTGCATTTCTGAATACATCTCCAGCCGCTTGGCATCATCAAGTTCTGACCGTGCGGAGATCAATAATTCATTGAAACGAGGGTTCTTCCAATGACTCTCGTTCCAAGCGGCCTCAGCTGCGTACGCCTGCGAGAACATCCAGTCAGCGGTGGGCCTCCCACCCCAAAATGACTGACAGAACGGTTTTTTAAGCCAGACATTGTCCCAATAGCCGTCACTCGGCTCGCGGACAACATTGATCGTGATGCCGGCTTTGGCTGCATTCTGCTGGTAGATCACTGCGGCATCGACCCCACCCGGGAAGGCGGCATCTGAAGCCGACAGGTTGACTTTAAGGTCAGTAAGACTGGCCTTTTTGAGGTGGAACTTTGCCTTTTCGGGATCGTATGCGCGTTGCGGCAGGTTCTTGTTGAAGAACCGATTTGTGGCCGCGATTGGATGGTCGTTGCCGAGCTGGCCATACCCTCGAAGCAAGGTATCAACAAGCTGCTGGCGATTGATCGCATATTTAAGGGCAAGTCGCACATCCAGATTGTCGAAGGGCGCGCCGTCGCACTGCATGGGCATAGTGTAGTGCTGGGTCCCGCCGATCGACACAATCTCCAGACCTTTATTCCTCTCTAGGAGGTGTACAGTCTTCAGGTCGCAACGTTCCATCGCGTGAATTTGACCAGTTGTCAGCGCGTTTGTACGCGCCGTGGCATCTTGAATCACGAGAAGCTCGATCGAATCAAACCAGGCTGCATTGGTCTTCCAGAAGTTGGCAAACCGTTTGGCGGTGCCTTTGACGCCATAGTCAACGTTCTCAAGCACATAACCGCCGGCTCCGATACCGGAGATATCTGCCTTACCGTCCTTCGCCGGTACAATGGCTAAGTGGTAGTCTTCAAGGAGGTAAGGGAAATCTGCGTTACCGCCCTTCAACGCGATGACAACGGTTCCGGGGCCATCCGCGCGGATATCGTCGATTGTGTCAACTGTGCTCTTGGCCGCTGATTTGGAATCCTTCCCTCGATGATGATTTATAGAGGCGATGACATCGTCCGCCACCAGGCTTTTGCCATTGTGGAATTCGACACCTTGCCGCAACTTGAAGGTCCAGGTCTTGGCATCCTTCGACGCCTCCCAGGATTCAACGAGTTCGCCGGTAAGTTTTCCGTCCGCATCAATTTCCGTGAGATAGCCATGCAGGCTCTTGCCGTACACCTCTGTGAATGCGTTGTTATAAGTGGCTGGATCAAGGGTATCCGATGTGCCACCAGCAGCGACGCCGAGTTTGAAATGCCCTCCCTTCTTAGGGGTTGCTTCCTGCGCGACAGCCGGCAAAATCCGGCTTGACGAAGCGACCGCCAAAGCACCTACGGCAGCTGCGGATTTGAGGATGCTCCTCCGGTTTAACCTCATATCGATGCTCGAACCTTCACCCCATTTGCTCATTGCAGTGCTCCCTTTTTGAGTTTTTTGTGCAGGCAGTTACTCAGCTCGAGATCTGGGCGATGTCAGCAAGGCTACGTGGACCTGGTAGCCAAATTTCGTGTCGCGACTTGCGAAACCCATCCCGATCTCCTTGAAGTGTTGCACAATCCCGACAGCCAATTTAACATTACCGGACGGCAATTTGCTTTTTTTGGACAAATCTCGACGTGCGGATGGTCAATGAAAATTCTCCTTCTCGTGATGCCGAACTTCAACTTGGCGGCGACGATGGCGTTCGTGGACCCATTCCGGGCGGCGAATTACCTCGAAGGCTTGACCCGTTTTCGGTGGGTCGTGGCGTCCCAAGGAGGAGGGTCGTGTCTCGCAAGCAATGGGATCGCCGTTCAGACCGAAAAGCTGAATGAAGTCCAGGAGGATGTATTCGAAATCGTCGTGGTTTCAGCGAGTTGGACGCCAGAGACTGCAAGCACTCCTCACCTCCTCGCTTTGCTTCGGAAATGGGCTCGAAGTGGTTGCATCATGGGAGGGCTCGACACAGGGGCCTTTATCCTTGCCGATGCGGGGTTGCTGAGCGGGAGGCGTGCCACCGTGCATTACGAGCACATCGATTCCTTCAAGGAACTTTACCCAGATGTCGAAGTCTCGGAAGACATATTCATTCATGACGGCAAACGTTTCACCTGCAGCGGCGGGATCGCCTCATCCGATATTGCCCTGCATCTCATTCGGGCAAGCGCAGGGGACGCTTTGGCGAATGCTGCCGCAAGATACATCTTCCACCCCATGCTGAGGCCGGCCGGTACGTCCCAAAACCCGGTCGGTGCAGAGCCCTTGGGAAGAACGACCCCCAAGGTTGTTAGGCATGTCATTTCGCTCATGGAGCTCCATCTCGAGCAGACGCTCTTCATCCCGGAGCTTTGCGCCAAGGCAGATGTTTCGCAAAGGCAGCTCGACCGGCTCTTCAAGCAATATGTCGGCAAGACGCCTGCACTCTACTATCGCGACATACGTTTGGATCGAGCCCGCGGCCTCATCACCCAGACAGACATGCTCATGTCAGAGATCGCCATCGCATCAGGTTTTTCAAGCCAGGTGCATTTCAGCCGCGCCTATCGTGAGCGGTTTGGACTGTCGCCGCGATCGGACCGAGTCGAAGGGCGTATTCCGTTCGAGTTCAGGGCGTGGCCGATGCACCGCAAGGCCCAGGACATCGTATAGTCGCGCGGCCAAGCTGACGTCTGTCGAAAAATGCTAAACCCGTGACGAACGGCGCATAGATTGTTGTCGGCGGCGGTCCCAAGCTTGAACTCTGTTGCCGGCCACGCTGTCCGCGAAAACAAAAGGTGATCCGATGACCCTGCGCCCTTCCCAAAACGATTTTGCCTCAATAAGGGAGGGGTACTCCCCTAATCCGTCCGCCTCGCTATCTCTCAAAAGCGACGCCTACACCGATCCACGCTGGCATGACGTCGATGTGAGCGCGATCCTTGCCAAGACTTGGCAATGGGTTTGTCATGTCGAGAAGGTCAGGAATCCCGGCGACTACCTTGCCGTCGAGATTGCCGGGCAGCCGGTGGCTGTCGTGAGAGACCGCGAGGGTGTTCTGCGAGCTTTCTACAACGTATGCAAACACCGTGCTCACGCCCTCTTGTCCGGTGAAGGCAATTCAAACAAGATCATGTGCCCCTACCATGCCTGGACCTACCGTCTTGACGGCCAGCTGGTCCGCGCACCCCATACTGAAACCCTCGAGAACTTCCAGACCAAGGACATCTGTCTGGATCAGGTCCAGGTCGAGGAATTTTGCGGCTTTATCTACGTCAACCTCGATCCGTCCGCTCCCTCCCTCAAATCACAGACAGGGGATTTGGAAACGGAGATCCGTCACTGGGCTCCCGACATCGACAAGCTCACCTTCGCCCACCGGTTAACTTACGACATCAAATCGAACTGGAAGAACATCGTCGACAATTTCCTTGAATGCTACCACTGCCCCACTGCACATAAGGACTTCTGTTCGCTCGTCGACATGGATACCTACAAGGTGACTACCCACGGCATCTATTCCAGCCACATGGCCGATGCCGGCAAGTCGGCCAATACTGCTTACGATACGTCCAATGCCACGGTGCGGACGCACGCGGTCTGGTGGCTGTGGCCCAATACCTGCCTGATGCGCTATCCGGGCCGGTCTTCAGTGATCGTGCTGAGCATTATACCCGCTGGCCCGGACCGCACATTCGAAACCTACGACTTTTTCTTGGAAAGTAAGCAGCCGGACGACACCGAGCTGCAGACAATCAAGTATCTCGACGAGGTGCTTCAAGCTGAGGATATCGGCTTGGTCGAAAGTGTGCAGAAGGGCATGAGCACGCCGGCCTTTACGCAAGGCCGCATCGTGAATGATCCCGATGGGTCCGGGCAGTCCGAGCACGCCGTTCACCATTTTCACGGCCTGGTCCTCGACGCTTATGCACGGGCTGCCTCCCAGGGGATTTGACATGCCGCGGGCCGCGCCTGCGCACTTTTTCGCGATGCTCCGCAATAAGTGGTGGGCGGCAACCTGTAGGTCAAGTGGTCAGCCGAGCATTCGCACCTGTCGCCAAACTATTGAAGTATTTCGCGTGAGATGAGACCCGCCGTGCGCGGACAGTTGTGGACACTTGACGGTGGGCCGTGAGCCCAAGTCCAGCAGATGAGATTGTGAAAATGGCTAAACCAGTAATCATTACCTGCGCCCCGACCGGCGGAATCCATACGCCGACAATGTCGGAATACCTGCCGATAACGCCGACAGAAATCGCGCAGGCCAGCATTGAAGCTGCCGAAGCAGGCGCTGCTATTATCCATCTGCATGCCCGCAATCCAGAAACGGGCAAGCCGGATGCCAGGCCGGAACTGTTTCAGGAATTCTTGCCCCGCATCAAGCAATCCTGTGACGCAGTCCTCAATATCACGACGGGCGGCGGCCTCGGTATGACCCGCGAGGAGCGCCTTCAGGCCGCTTTGAGAACCAGCCCAGAGATGGCCTCGATGAATATGGGTTCCATGAATTTCGGCATCTTTCCGATGCTCGACAAGTACAAGGACTGGAAACACGCTTGGGAACCCGAGTTCCTGGCCATGACCAAAGACTTCATCTTCCGTAATACGTTCGGCGACATCGAATATTCGCTGCGTGAGCTCGGGGACGGGCATGGTACCCGCTTCGAATTCGAGTGCTACGATCTGGGCCACCTCTACAACCTCGCTTGGGTCGTCGACCAAGGCTGGGTCAAGCCGCCCTTCTTTGTCCAGATGGTATTCGGGATCCTGGGAGGCGTGGGCGCCGATCTCGACAATCTGGTCCACATGCACACCATCGCCGAAAAGCTGTTTGGTGACGACTACGAGTGGTCTGTGCTGGCGGCCGGCCGCCATCAGATTCCGTTCACGACCCAGGCCGCCTTGCTCGGCGGCAATCTGCGCGTCGGAATGGAGGACAGTCTCTACATTGGCCCCGGCCAGAAAGCCAAGTCGAGTGCGGAACAGGTCCGGAAAATTCGCTCGATCGTTGAAAATCTGGGGCGCACCGTCGCCACCCCGGAAGAGGTCCGCAAGCGGTTGCACCTGAAGGGTGCGGACCAGGTTGCGTTCTAGCATGTCGACCAGGCTTCTTATCAATGGCGAACTGGTTGAGGGCGATAGCGAGAGCCATGCGATCGTAGATCCAGCAACGGCACTGGTGATCTCGCAGGTCCGGGAGTCGAGTTTTGAACAGATTGATGCAGCTGTGCGAGCGGCAGCCGAGGCCTTCGAGCATTATTCTCTGACTTCGCCCGCGCATCGATCAAGCCTTCTCCTGAGCATAGCCGATCTCATCGAGGCAAACGGCCAGCAGTTGGCCGAACTGGAAAGCCTGGACGTCGGGAAGCCTTGGCCGTCGGCCTACAATGACGAGTTGCCCCTCATCGTTGACACCTTTCGCTTTTTTGCAGGTGCCATTCGCACGATGACCGGAGCGGCGGCGGGCGAATATGTTCCGGGCCACACGAGCATGATCCGGCGGGACCCTTTGGGGCCAGTGGCGGCGATCACCCCTTGGAACTATCCACTGATGATGGCGGCTTGGAAGATTGCCGCGGCGTTGGGGGCGGGTTGCACCGTCGTCATCAAACCTTCGGAAATCACCCCGCTTTCCACCTTGGATCTGGCTGAGCTCTTGGCGTCGGTCCTGCCCAAAGGCGTTCTCAACGTCATTCATGGTCGAGGCGCCACGGTTGGAGACCGGCTGATCCATGCCGCCGAGATCGAGGTGATCGCCATCACAGGATCGCCTGCGACCGGCATGGCCGCCATGCATGCCGCAGCGCAGACACTCAAACATGTTCACCTTGAACTGGGTGGAAAAGCCCCGGTCATGGTGTTCGACGACGCTGACAGTGCAACTGTCGCGAAAACGCTTCGAGGGGCCAGCTTTTTCAACGCGGGACAGGATTGCGCCCAACCCTGCCGGGTTCTGGCCCATCACAGCATCTATGACGCCCTCGTTGCCGCTATCGCCTCGGAGGTCGCGGAGATTAGGGTCGGAGCGCAGAAGACCCCGGGTACGGAAATGGGGCCGCTTGTATCGGCCGCACACCGGGATCGGGTCGCCGGGTTTGTGGAACGCGCACGGGGAACAGCCGAGATCGTGCTTGGCGGCGCCGTGGGCGATGGACCCGGCTATTTTTACAAGCCTACGGTGATCGCCAACGTCGACAACGATGCTGAGATCGCTCAGAGCGAAGTCTTTGGACCGGTCGTCACACTATCCAGATTTTCAGACGTCTCGGATGCCATACGGACAGCAAATGCGGGACGCTACGGACTGGCGTCATCAGTTTGGACGCGTGACGTCGGAACGGCCATGTCGGTAACAAAACGCCTCCGCTTCGGCTTCACTTGGGTCAACGCGCACGGTGTGGCGACGCCCGAGATGCCATGGGCTGCCATGAGGGGGTCCGGCACCGGCAGCGACATGTCTGTCTACGCCCTTAATGCATATACAGCCGTTCGCCACGTCATGATCTCACATACATGAGCCAACCGAGGGCAAGTAAGGTGGCAAACAAAACCGGATTGGAGGGCAAGGTGGCCATCGTGACAGGAGGCGGACGGGGAATTGGCCGCGCCATCGTCGATCGCCTGCTTGCCGATGGCGCGAGCGTAGTGACCTGCGGCCGGGGTAGCCGGCCTCAAGACCTGTCAAACTCCGTTGTCTGGGTCCAGGCTGACATTGTCGACAGGAACCACGCGGCGGCGGTGGTTAGGGCGGCAGGCGAGAACTTCGGCAGCGCGGCCATTCTGGTCAACAATGCCGGGGTTCAGCTTGAAAAAACCGTCATTGAGACGACCGATGACGACTGGGACCTGGTGGTCGGCACCAACTGCAAGGGTACCTTCAACATGTGCCGCGAAGTATTGCCGCAAATGTCGGAACACAGAGGCAGCATCGTCAATATAGGATCTATTTCCGGCAACGTTTCGGATCCCCGGATGGCCGTCTACAATGCCTCGAAGGCATTCGTGCACGGCTTGACCCGTTCCATTGCCGTCGATCACGGGCCTCGGGTACGCTGCAACGCCGTAAGCCCCGGCTGGATCAGGACCGGGATGGCGTCAGAAGGCTTTGCATTGGCCCGCGATCCCGAGCGAGCCGAGGCAGATGCGGTCGCCAGGCATGCGGTCGCCAGACTCGGCGAGCCAGAAGATATTGCCAATGCCGTGGCCTGGTTGGTTTCCAACCAGGCCACGTTTGTGACCGGCCAATGTTTCATCATCGATGGCGGGCTCACCGTAGCATCTCCCTTGCAACCTGGATTATTTTAAATGTCTGATCTCAAGCACACGGCAGTACTTGGTGCGGGCGTCATTGGCGCGAGCTGGACGGCGCTGTTCCTGGCTTCGGGCTACAGCGTCTCCGTTTTTGACGTTTCAAACTCCGCTGAAACCCAAGTGAGGAAGTATGTCGAGAATGCCTGGCCCGTGCTGACAGACCTCGGCCTCGCCAAGAACGGCAATCCAGACCGGCTCAGTTTTCATAAGTCGGCGACCAAGGCTGTCGATGGCGCCCAGTTCATCCAGGAAAGCGTTCCGGAGAGGCTTCCGATCAAGCATGAGCTCTACGCCACTATCGAGCCTGCGACAGCGCCCGAAGCCGTCGTGGCGACATCCGCTTCGGGGCTGACCCTCAGCGAAATGCAAGCCGGGTGGAAGGACCCTTCTCGTTTCGTCCTTGGGCATCCCTTCAATCCTCCGCACCTGATTCCTTTGGTGGAGGTGATGGGCAATGAGCGGACGGGGCACGGCGTCATTGAAACAGTCGAGCGCTTCTATGCCAGCGCCGGCAAGGTCACTATCCGCGTCAACCGCGAAGTGCCCGGCCACGTGGCTAATCGCCTGCAGGCCGCCGTGTGGCGCGAGGCAATTCATCTCGTAAAGACAGGCGTGGCAAGCGTTGAAGACGTCGACAAGGCGATGTGGGCCGGACCGGGCCTCCGTTGGGCCGCCATGGGTCCAACAATGCTGTTCCATCTCGGTGCGGGGGAAGGTGGTTTAGCCGCATTTTGCGAGCGCTATACGGACAGCTTCAACCGCTGGTGGGACGATCTTGGGGTCCTTCATCTGGACCCGGAGCTTGCAAAGCAACTGGTTTCTGGCATCGCGAAAGCAGCTGACGGCCAGACCCCTGCAGATTTGTCAGCGCATCGCGACGGCCTCATCACCGCAATGCTGAAGGCGATAGCGCCCCTGCGCGCCAACTGAATGGACTTTGGCATGACCAACGAGACGATCGATAAGAACGGCCCAGTCGTCGTCGTTGGAGCCGGACAGGCAGGGTTTTCCGTCTGTGCGAAGTTGCGGGACCTTGGGCATGTCGGGCCGATCACGTTGGTCGGCAACGAGGCCCAGCCGCCGTATCAGCGTCCGCCGCTCTCCAAAGGGTATCTGCTGGGCGATATCACTGAAGAACGGTTGTTCCTAAGGCCGCTCGCCTTCTACGAGCAGAAAGCGATTCAGCTTCGTCTCGGAGCCCAGGTTGAAGCGATCGACAGACAGCGCCGGAGCGTATTGCTGAGCGACCGGTCCGTTCTGCCCTACAGCCATCTCGTTCTTGCGACCGGGTCTCGGCCTCGGGTCTTGGATCAGGAACAGGGCGGAGACCTTGAAGGCGTCTACTATGTCAGGTCCATCGCGGACACCAAGAAAATGGCGCCCGAGTTCAAGGCGGGGCGCCATGTCCTGGTTGTCGGTGGCGGGTATATCGGCCTCGAAGCCGCTGCCGTCTCATCAAAGCTGGGACTAAGGGTCACGCTGATCGAAAGCGCGCCGCGGATCTTGCAGCGCGTGGCCTCGGTTCAAACGGCATCATTCTTTCAACAGCTCCACCGAAGCCACGGTGTGGAGATTTGCGAGGGCGTCGAGTTGGCGATGCTGACCGGCCGCGATGGCCGGGTGACGCAGGCTCACATGAAAGACGGGCGCGCGTTCGACGTGGATTTCGTAATCGTTGGCATCGGGATTCACCCAAATGTCGAATTGGCCCAGGCGGCCGGATTGGAAATCGACAACGGTATCAAGGTTGACGCCCAATGCTGGACCTCTGATCCAACCATTTTAGCCGCCGGCGATTGCGCCTCATTCCCCTGGAAGGGACGGCGCATACGACTGGAAAGCGTTGGGAACAGCATCGATCAGGGCGAGGCCGTCGCAAAAACGATCACGCTGGCTTCTGAATGCTATACCGCAAAGCCTTGGTTTTGGTCGGATCAGTTCGACATCAAGTTACAGATCGTTGGATTGGCCGCGGGGCACGATTCCGCAGTCATGAGAAAGATCTCTGAAACCGCCCTATCCATCTGGCACTATCGGGGCGACGAACTTCTGGCAGTCGACGCCATCAACCAACCTGCCGTGTTCATGGTGTCTAAGCGCCTAATTGAAGCCGGGAGGTCGCCCGATCCCAAGGCGGTCAGCGATATGAGTATCGACCTCAAATCGCTCCTCGGTACCTGATCAACCGCCCGGCACTTTAGCCCATCACGTAGGTCGCAACATGAACGTACCCCAGACGCTCTCAATCGGGCTGATTCTCGCAGGCCGGAACATGCCTGAAGCGATGATTAGTCGCTGATGCGAGCCGTTCTCGAACAACTCGAGGTCCGTCGTGCGCAGGCTCGCATGGGCGGAGGGCAGAAGCGTGTCGATGCTCAACACGCGAAAGGCAAGCTGAACGCCCGAGAACGCCTAGTGGTGCTTCTCGATGAAGGCTCCTTCGAAGAATACGACATGTATGTCACGCATCGTGCGACGGACTTCGGCATGGCTGAACAGAAGGTCGCCGGCGATGGCGTGGTCACAGGCTGGGGTACGATCAACGGCCGGCTTGTTTACGTCTTCTCACAGGACTTCACGGTGCTTGGCGGATCACTGTCGGAGACACACGCCCAGAAGATTTGCAAGATCATGGACATGGCGGTGCGCAACGGGGCGCCGGTCATTGGCCTCAACGATTCCGGCGGCGCGCGCATCCAGGAGGGTGTTGCTTCGCTTGCCGGCTACGCCGACGTATTCAAGCGCAATGTCGATGCTTCCGGCGTCATTCCGCAGATTTCGGTGATCATGGGCCCATGCGCCGGAGGTGCGGTCTATTCGCCGGCCATGACCGACTTTATCTTCATGGTCCGGGACTCCTCCTATATGTTCGTGACCGGTCCCGATGTGGTCAAGACGGTCACGAACGAGATCGTGACCGCGGAGGAACTAGGGGGCGCTGCAACACACACGCAAAAATCCTCTGTTGCGGATGGGGCTTTCGAAAACGATATCGAGGCTTTGGAAGAGGTGCGGCGCCTCTTTGATTTCCTGCCCCTGAACAATCGGCAAAAGCCGCCGGTGCGGCCCTTCCATGACGATCCCGAGCGGATCGAGTTGCGCCTCGACACGCTGGCGCCGGAGAGCGCCAACAAGCCCTACGACATGAAGGAATTGATCCTCGCCATCGCCGATGAAGGCGACTTCTTCGAGCTTCAGGCTGCCTTCGCCCGCAACATCATCACCGGATTTGTTCGCATCGAGGGTAGGACGGTAGGGGTGGTGGCTAACCAGCCCATGGTGCTGGCCGGATGCCTCGACATCGATTCCTCCCGCAAGGCGGCTCGTTTCGTTCGCTTCTGCGACGCCTTCGACATCCCGATCCTGACGCTCGTCGACGTGCCGGGTTTCCTGCCGGGCACTGCCCAGGAATATGGCGGCGTCATCAAGCACGGCGCCAAGCTGCTGTTTGCCTATTCCCAGGCCAGCGTACCGATGGTCACGTTGATCACCCGCAAGGCTTATGGCGGGGCTTACGACGTGATGGCGTCGAAACATATCGGCGCCGACATAAACTACGCCTGGCCGACCGCTGAAATCGCGGTGATGGGCGCAAAGGGCGCGGCCGAGATCCTCTACCGGTCCGAGCTCGGCGATCCCGAGAGGCTGGCGGCTCGCACCAGGGAGTACGAGGAGCGTTTCGCCAACCCCTTCATTGCCGCCGAGCGCGGCTTCATCGACGAGGTGATCATGCCACATTCTTCACGCAAGCGGATCGCGCGTGCCTTTGCCGCGCTGCGGGGAAAAAGTGTCGAGACGCGCTGGAAGAAGCACGACACGATCCCGCTTTGAAGTATGCAAAAAATGTTCAAGAAGATCCTGATTGCCAATCGTGGCGAGATCGCATGCCGGGTGATCAAGACGGCGCAGAGGCTCGGCATTGCAACCGTCGCAGTCTACTCCGACGCTGACCGCGACGCCTTGCACGTCCGGCAGGCTGATGAAGCGGTCCACATCGGTCCCGCGGCCTCGGCCCAGTCCTATCTTCGCATTGCAAACATCCTCGATGCCGTCACCGCCACGGGCGCTGATGCGGTCCATCCGGGCTATGGTTTCCTGTCCGAGAACTCGAACTTCGCCGAGGCGCTCAAAGCCGTTGGCGTGGCCTTCATAGGCCCCTCGCCCGTGGCCATCGAGGCGATGGGCGACAAAATCACCTCGAAAAAGATCGCGGCATCGGCCGGTGTTTCTACTGTGCCCGGCCATATGGGGCTGATCGAGGACGCGGACGAAGCGGTGCGTATCGCCGGCGGGATCGGCTTTCCGGTTATGATCAAGGCATCCGCCGGCGGCGGCGGCAAGGGCATGCGCATTGCCTGGAACGACGTCGAGGCGCGCGAAGGTTTTCAGTCCTCGCGAAACGAGGCGAAGAACGCCTTTGGCGACGACCGGATCTTCATCGAGAAATTCGTGACCGAGCCACGTCACATCGAAATCCAGGTGCTCGGCGATCAGTACGGCAACATCGTCTACCTCGGCGAACGGGAATGCTCGATCCAGCGCCGCAACCAGAAGATCATCGAGGAGGCGCCATCACCGTTCCTCGACGAAGCAACGCGACATGCGATGGGAAAGCAGGCCATCGCTCTTGCCAAGGCGGTCGGCTACCACTCGGCAGGTACCGTTGAATTCATCGTCGATCGCGAGCGTAACTTCTACTTCCTCGAGATGAACACCCGGCTTCAGGTCGAGCATCCGGTCACCGAACTGGTAACCGGCATCGATCTGGTCGAGGAAATGATCCGCATCGCCGCCGGCCAAAAGCTGCGCTTTGCCCAGGACGACGTGAAGCTGAACGGCTGGGCGATCGAAAGCCGGCTCTACGCCGAAGACCCGTATCGCAATTTCCTGCCCTCGATCGGTCGCCTAACACGCTACCGGCCGCCCACTGAGGGTGCACGTGCCTCCGGTTCCCTCGTCCGCAACGATACCGGTGTGGTCGAGGGCTCGGACATCTCGACGCACTATGATCCTATGATCGCCAAGCTCTGCACCTGGGCGCCCAATCGGCTGGGCGCAATCAACGCTATGGCTGCTGCGCTGGATGATTTCGAAGTCGAAGGTATCGGCAATAACCTGCCGTTTCTCGCCGCTGTAATGGACCATCCCCGTTTTCGTGAGGGGCGGCTAAGCACAGCCTTCATCGCTGAGGAGTTTCCGGACGGCTTCGCAGGTGTGTCCCCGACCGATGGGGACGAGCGCAAGCTTGCGGCGGTTGCGGCACACATCAACTGGAAGCTCCAGCACCGCAATGTCCAGATCTCCGGGGCCATGGACAATCATCGTCGCAAAATACCTGGCGATTGGATGGTCGCGCTTGGCAACCATGCCTTTACGGTCGCCGTCGGCGATGAGAAAGACGCAACCGCGGTGTCATTCGATGACGGCTCGGTTCTGAGCGTTGCAAGCGACTGGCTGCCGGGACGGCATATCGCGCACTTCCAAATTGGCACTGAGACCTCGTCGATCAAGACGTCGCGATCAGCAACTGGCTACCGACTGCGCTGGCGCGGAATGGATGTTGTCGCCCATGTGCGCAGCCCAGCTATCGCCGAGCTCGCGCGACTAATGCCGAAGAAGAAGCCGCCGGACACCTCCAGGCTGCTGCTTTGCCCGATGCCCGGTGTGGTCACCGCGATTGCCGTGTCCGAAGGAGAGTCGGTCGAGGCTGGCCAGATTCTTGCAACGGTGGAAGCGATGAAAATGGAGAACGTGCTGCGCGCCGAACGCAAGGGCACGGTGAAGCACATCGTCGCGACTGCCGGCATGAACATGGCTGTCGATGAACTGATCATGGAATTTGATTAAAGGTAGGACAAATGGCCAACCGCGCAGCCTACGGGGACTGGCGAAAACTCGCCGAGCACGAAATCAAGGCGTCGCCCGACAGCTTGGTCTGGAATACGCCGGAAGGCATTGCGGTCAAATCGCTCTACACCGAGGCCGATCTGGATATGGCCGGCCACCTAGGTACGCTGCCCGGGATAAACCCGTTTCTGCGCGGGCCGCGGGCAACCATGTATGCCGGGCGTCCGTGGACCATCCGGCAGTATGCCGGCTTCTCGACGGCGGAGGAGTCGAACGCTTTCTACCGCAAGGCGCTTGCGGCGGGCCAGCAGGGCGTGTCAGTCGCCTTCGATCTAGCCACGCATCGCGGTTATGACAGCGATCATCCGCGCGTCGTCGGCGACGTCGGCAAGGCTGGCGTAGCAATCGATTCCGTGGAGGACATGAAGGTCCTGTTCGAGGGCATACCGCTCAAGGACATTTCCGTCTCCATGACCATGAATGGTGCGGTCATCCCGATCCTTGCCTGCTTCATCGTCGCCGGCGAGGAACAAGGCTGCTCGAGCGGCGAGCTCTCCGGGACCATCCAGAACGACATCTTGAAAGAGTTCATGGTCCGCAACACCTACATCTACCCGCCCGAACCCTCGATGCGCATCGTCGCCGAAATCATCGAGTACACCGCAAAGGAGATGCCTAAGTTCAACTCGATCTCCATTTCCGGCTATCACATGCAGGAGGCGGGCGCGACGCTGGTACAGGAACTCGCCTTCACCCTGGCCGATGGGCGCGAATATGTCCGCGCGGCATTGAAAAAGGGCCTCGACGTCGACCATTTTGCGGGACGGCTCTCGTTCTTCTTTGCCGTCGGGATGAATTTCTTCATGGAGGCCGCCAAGCTGCGGGCAGCGCGACTTCTGTGGGCGCGTATCATGGAAGAGTTCGAACCGAAGAAGCCTTCATCGCTGATGCTCCGCACGCACTGCCAGACATCCGGCGTGTCTTTGCAGGAGCAGGATCCCTACAACAACATCGTGCGGACCGCCTATGAGGCGCTCGCTGCGGTTCTCGGTGGCACGCAGTCACTTCACACCAACTCCTTCGATGAGGCGATCGCACTGCCGACCGAATTTTCGGCGCGCATTGCGCGCAACACGCAGCTCATCCTCCAGCACGAGACCGGCGTGACCAAGGTCGTCGACCCGCTGGCCGGCTCCTATTACGTCGAAAGCCTGACCGCCGAGCTTGCCGACAAGGCGTGGGCGCTCATCGAGGAAATCGAGGCCATCGGCGGCATGACCAAGGCCGTCATTGAGGGCCTGCCAAAACGCCTGATAGAGACGGCGGCGACCCGCCGCCAGGCGGCGATTGATCTCGGCGAAGAGGTGATCGTCGGCGTCAACAAGTACCGGCTGGAGACCGAGGCCGCGATCGATGCCCTTGAGATCGACAATGCGGCGGTCCGAGAGGCGCAGATCCGCCGTCTCGAACAAACAAAGCGTCAGCGCGACCCCAAGCGCGTCGACGCAGCCCTTGCTGCACTTGGTCAGACCGCGGCCAGCAGCAAGGGCAATATACTCCAAGCAGCCGTCGAAGCGGCGCGCGCTCGCGCGACGGTAGGGGAGATTTCCGAGGCTCTGCGCCGAGCCTTCGGCGATCACGTGGCTGTCCCTGAAGTGATCTCGGAAGTTTACGGCGCCGCCTTCCAGAATGAGCCGGAATATCAAACCCTGACGTCCCGCATCAGGGACGTTTCCGTCTCGCTCGGCGGCGGGCCGAAGCTGATGGTGGCCAAGCTCGGCCAGGATGGCCACGACCGCGGCGCCAAAGTGATCGCATCGGCGTTCGGCGATTTGGGGTTCGATGTGGTTGCCGGCCCGCTCTTCCAAACGCCGGAGGAGGCAGCAATCATGGCAGTGGCCTCTGAAGTCCATGTCATTGGAGCGTCTTCGCTCGCGGCCGGACACAAGACTCTGTTGCCGCAGCTCGTCGAGGCACTGAAAGCAAAGGGCGCCGAAAACATCATCGTTGTGTGCGGTGGGGTGGTCCCACGCCACGATTATCAGTTCCTGATGGACCATGGGGTGGCCGCTGTGTTCGGCCCTGGAACCCACATCTTGGATGCCGCGCGTGCGGTTGTCGATCTCCTTGAAGGAAGGCGTCGCAATCAATAAAGGGTCTTGCCAATAAGGACTTCGGTAATCCGGCGAAGCGCCCTTTCTCGGAAATTGATGCCGTAGTGGTCCGTAATGATCCCCAAAATTGCCCCCGGCGGACGGCCTCTGGCTGCAGCAACCTACCCAATAGCTGCCGAACACGCAGACCGGCATCGAAGTAGCGGCGGCGCTCTCTGATCACCCGGGGCGCCATGAAATGCGGCATCGGCTCGCGACGCCGAGTTAGGGATGGACCGAGCAGAATGCCGTAGGGACGGCCTACTCCCGCATGAGGGAAGGAACCAATAGTAGTGAGGGAACCACAATGAGCTTCGAAAACGACAGCAGCTGTGGACGCAAACGGCAGCCCGGACGCTTCATGATGCACCCTTCAACGATCTCCTCTTCCTCGCGCAAACCGTTCACCGCGAGAATTTCGATCCCAACAAAGTCCAGCTCAGCCGCCTTCTCAGCATGAAGACCGGCGGATGCCCGGAGGATTGCGGCTATTGCAGCCAGTCGGCACATCACGAAACCGGCCTGAAGGCGGCCACTTCAACACGGTCTACCGGCTCTCGACACCTCGCCAGCCATCCGTCGACGTGGCGAAGCTCTTGGTAGAAGCGCATGCGCTTCTCGTCGTGGTCCAGCAGCTGGA
>NZ_AYWZ01000027.1:0-34803 GCF_000502335.1 Mesorhizobium sp. L2C066B000 | reverse complement strand
GCCCGCGACCGGCACGCCGCCCGCGGCGCCGGCGGCCGCCGCTTCCGAGCCCACCGTTGCGGTCGGCCAGAAGGCGATCTTCTACGAGGAACGCACCTCGACCGCGCAAGGATCGGCCGAACCCGGCAGCATCGTCTGGTCGCTGGTGCAGGAATCCCCCGGCGGCGACCTGCCGCCCGAGCCGGCGATCCGCGCCGAGGCGACCATTCCCGGCAAGGACATCCAGCTGCGCATGACCATCCGCCGCAATACCGACCAGACGCTGCCGGCCAGCCACATCATCGAGATGATCTTCCTGACGCCCGAGGGCTTTGACGGCGGTGGCGTCGACAACATCCTGCGCGTCGCCATGAAGAGTTCGGAACAGGATGCCGGCAGCCCGCTGATCGGCATTCCGGCCAAGATCGCCGACGGCTTCTTCCTGGTGGCGCTCAACGACACCAAGGCCGACGAGGACGCCAACATGACCTTGCTTCGAGGCCAGGACTGGATCGACGTGCCGGTGGTCTACAAGACCGGACGCCGGGCGCTGCTGACCATGGAAAAGGGCATTCCGGGCGAGAAGGTGTTCGACGAGGCGCTGAAGGCCTGGCAGGCCAAGACGGCAGGTTGACGGGCGGCAGTAGCGGCTGCCTTCGCTCAGAAGCCCTGGAACAGCATGTCGAGCGCGGCGACGATGTCGTCGTGATGTCTAGAAAGGTTTCCCTCTGGCATCCGCAATTCGGACGCGCTGAAGGCCGACACAAACTGTGTGACCATCACAAGATCTTTGCCGTTTATAGCGAAGGTCGGGTTCAGGCGGCGGCCAGGAAGCGGGGCAATCTCGGGCGGCATCAAAGGAACGACCACCCTCGTGCTCAGCCCTTCAAGCATATCTGACTGCACGTCGAGAAGATAACCGTCGCTCTCGGTACTCCGATAGAAATCGTAACGCGCCATCAGAACGGCCGGTGTTTAGCCAATGGCAGTCCGTTCTTTCGGACATATTCGTTGGAGCTTTCGATGGCTTCCCTGTTTTCTTCTTGCCATCGACGCGTTTTCTCCGCCGCAATCGCTTTCGCGATCCCTGCTTCGGCAGCGCGGGAGATGTTGATGCCCAACGCTTTGGCGTCCTTGATCAACTGAGAGTCAATGGACGTGTTGACAGAGGTCCGCTGAGTTTTTGGCGTCGATTGAAGCACGGAGATGCCTCCTTTCATGCGCACAATATACGCGCATAAAAGACCGCAGGCAATGCTACCCCTCCATCGCCTCACGCAGCATTTCCAGTTCCAGCCACTCTTCCTCGAGTGCGGCCAGCGTGGCGCGTTCCTTGTCGAGGGCGGCGATGGTCTTTTGGAACGAGGCCGGGTCGCGCTCGTAATAGGCGGGATCGGCGATGTTGTTTTCCAAACGCGAGATCGAGGCCATTACCGCCTCGATCTTCTTGGGCAGCGATTCCAGGGCGAATTTCTGCTTGAACGACAGTTTCTTCGACGGCCCTTTTGGCGCTGCCGGCTCGCTCTTGCCCGGCGCCGGCGCATCGCTGGCTTCGGCCTTGGCGCGCGCCTTGCGGTCGTCGAGCCGGGTGCCGCCGCGCTGCGCCAGCATGTCGGAATAGCCACCGGCATATTCGATCCAGCGGCCGCCTCCGTCCGGGGCGATGATGCTGGTGACGGTGCGGTCGAGGAAGTCGCGGTCGTGGCTGACCAGGATGACCGTGCCGGCAAAGCCGGCGACAAGTTCCTGCAACAGTTCCAGCGTCTCCATGTCGAGATCGTTGGTCGGCTCGTCGAGCACCAGAAGGTTGGCCGGCCGCGCCAGAACACGCGCCAGGAGCAGCCGCGCCCGTTCGCCGCCGGACAGCTCGCGCACCGGGGTGCGCGCCTGTTCCGGCTTGAACAGGAAATCCTTCATGTAGGACACGACATGGCGCTGCTCGCCATTGATGACGAGGTTTTCGCCGCGCCCGTCCGTGAGATACTGCGCCAGGGTCTCGGCCGGATCGACCGCCTCGCGCTTCTGGTCGAGCGTGGCGATTTCCAGATTGGTGCCGAGCCGCACCGAGCCGGCATCGGGCTTCATCTCGCCGGTGAGCATCTTCAACAGCGTCGTCTTGCCGGCGCCGTTCGGCCCGACAAGGCCGACGCGATCGCCGCGCTGGATGCGGGTCGAGAAGCCCTTGACCACGGTCAGGTCGCCAAAACTCTTCTCGATGTTCTTGGCCTCGATCACCAGCTTGCCGGATTCGGCGGCGTCGCTGGCCACCATGGTCGCCGAGCCCTCGGCGCCGCGATGGCCGCGAAAACGCTGGCGCATGGTCTGCAGTTCGCCCAGGCGGCGCATGTTGCGTTTGCGGCGAGCCGTCACGCCATAGCGCAGCCAATGCTCCTCGCGCACGATCTGGCGGCCGAGCTTGTGCTGTTCGCGCTCTTCCTCTTCCAGCACAAGGTCGCGCCATTCCTCGAAATGGCCAAAGCCCTTGTCGAGGCGGCGGGTCTGGCCACGGTCGAGCCAGACAGTGGCGCGCGAGACGCGTTCGAGGAAGCGACGGTCGTGCGAGATGACGATCAGCGCCGAAGACGTCCGGACAAGCTCTTCTTCCAGCCATTCGATGACCGACAAATCGAGATGGTTCGTCGGCTCATCAAGCAGCAGAATATCGGGTTCGGGCGCCATGACGCGGGCAAGTGCTGCGCGGCGCGCCTCGCCGCCGGAGAGATCGTTGGGGTTCTCCGTGCCGGCGAGGCCGAGATGCTCCATCAGATATGTGGCGCGGTAGGGATCGTCGGCAGGCCCAAGCCCGGCCTCGACATAGGCGCGCACATTGGCAAAGCCGTCCATGTCGGGCATTTGCGGGAGATAGCGCACCGTTGCCGAAGGCTGGCGGAAGACCTCGCCGTCTTGCGGCTCGATCAGACCAGCAGCAATCTTCAGGAGCGTCGACTTGCCGGAGCCGTTGCGGCCGACGAGCGCGATCTTGTCACCGGCGGACGCCGTCAGTTCGGCGCCATCGAGCAGCGGCGTGCCGCCAAAGGTCAGTCTTATGCCGTCGAGGTTGAGAAGGGGCGGGGCCATGTCAGCTTTCAGGCAAGGGGTAGGGGTGGGCGAGCAGCAGCGCGCGGCCATGGCCGAGCGCGATTTCGAGGCCGCCCCCGGTCGTGTTGGACTTGACCTCGTTCGAGATGGTCAGCGACGAGCCGAACACGACCTCGACATGGTCGAGCGGCCACTTCGCGCCGGACACGGTGAGGCCCGAAAGATCGGAAAAGCCGAGCACCGAAAACAGCGTTCCGTCGGCATAGTCGAAGCCGGCCTTGCCAGGCAGCAGAGGGGCGCCTTCCTGCGCTCCGCTGGTCAACAGCAATTTTGTGCCGGCCTCGGCCAGCCGCAGGCTGAGCGCCAGATGGAGGAAGGCGTGGTCGGCGCGCTTGCCGCCGAAAGCGCCGGCCAGCACCAGGCTGGTGGCGCCGCGTTCCAATGCCGCCGCGATCGCCAGTTCGCCATCGGTCTTGTCCTTTTCGGGAGGAAACACCTCCCGCGGCACGGCGGCGAGATCGGCAGGCAGGTCCGCCGGCACGGAATCGAAATCGCCGACCCACAGCTCCGGCATCACGCCGAGCAGGCGGGCATGATCGATGCCGGCGTCGGCGGCGATGACGCGCGTGCCCGCGACCTGGCGGTCGAGCCGCGGCGTGCGGACGAGATCGCCGCCAAGCAGGATGGTGAATGTGCTCATATCCGCTGGCCCTTACCAGCCCCGCCGACGAAACGGAAGGCCGAGCGGCACCGTCACTCTTTGTTGGAGCATGATCTTTTTCCGGAAACGGATTCCACTTTCCGGGATCACGCTCGGGCAAACTTCCACTTGCGTGGCACCTTGGCCGGGCCTATGTGTCGAAACGCTCTAACGGGGTGCCGGACGCGATCTTCGCGGACCGGCTGAGAGGCAGTCTCGCCAACCCGCTGAACCTGATCCGGTTTGTACCGGCGGAGGGATTAGACGCTTCGGACAGCCCGACGCCTCAATTCCTTTCAACACGAATGAAGGAGGCGCCGATGCGCATTTTTTTGTCCCGTCTTGTCCCAGCGCTTGGGCTTGCTGTTTCGCTACTGGCAAGCCCTGCGTGCGCGCAGGAAAAACTCACGATCTATACCTATGAGAGTTTCACTGCCGACTGGGGTCCAGGCCCCCAGGTGAAGAAGGAATTCGAGGCCGAGTGTGGCTGCAGCGTCGACTTCGTCTCGGTGGCCGACGGCGTCGCGTTGCTCAATCGCGTCAAGCTCGAAGGTGCGTCGACCAAAGCCGATATCGTGCTTGGCCTCGACACCAACCTCACCGCGGAAGCCAAGGCTTCCGGCCTGTTTGTCCCACATGGCGCGGTGGCTGAAAACAACGTGCCGGGCGGCTGGAGCGACGACACTTTCGTGCCCTACGATTATGGCTATTTCGCCGTCGTCTACGACACCGAGAAGCTGAAGAACCCACCGAAGAGCCTGAAGGAATTGGTCGAGGGCGATGCCGCCGACAAGATCGTCATCCAGGATCCGAGGACGTCGACGCCGGGCCTTGGCCTGCTGCTGTGGGTTAAGTCGTTCTATGGCGACAAGGCGCCGGAAGCCTGGGCGAAACTCAAGGGCAAAGTGCTGACGGTGACGCCGGGCTGGAGCGAGGCCTACGGCCTGTTCACCAAGGGCGAGGCGCCGATGGTGCTTTCCTATACGACGTCGCCGGCCTACCACATGGTGGCGGAGAACACCGGGCGCTACCAGGCGGCCTCGTTCGAGGAAGGCGAGTATCTGCAGATCGAGGTCGGCGGCATCACCACCACGGGCGCGAAGAATCCGCTGGCGGCGAAGTTCCTGGCCTTCATGACCGGGCCGAAATTCCAGGATGTCATTCCGGAGACCAACTGGATGTTCCCGGCCGGGAAAACCGACAAGCCGCTCAATCCGGCTTTTGATAGGCTGGTCAAGCCGGCGAAGACCTTGCTGTTCAGCCCGGAAGAGGTCGCGGCAAATCGCAAGGCCTGGGTGGATGAATGGCTGGCGGTGATGAGCAAGTAGATTTGGCTGTATAGTCAAAAGATGAGTGCTCTACGGCGCCCCCCTCTGTCCTGCCGGACATCTCCCCCACGAGGGGGGAGATTGGCCTTTACGTTGACTTTCGCCAATCTCCGAAGCTGCAGGAATGAGCGGAGCGCTAAAACCGCCAATCTCCCCCCTCGTGGGGGAGATGTCCGGCAGGACAGAGGGGGGCGCGAAGGAACGCGACGCCCGGTAAAGAGTGCAACGCTCTGACCCCCGCATCACGGCCGGCATTGTCGCGCTTGCGGCAATCGCGCTGCTGATCGGTGGCGCCTTCGCCGGCCTTATCCGCGAAGGCGCGCACGACCTTTCCGGCGCCGCGTCCGCCTTTGACCTCTATCTCCTGCGCGTTGTCCGCTTCACGCTCTGGCAGGCTGCGCTCTCGACTCTGCTTTCCGCCGTACCGGCGCTCTTCGTCGCCCGGGCGCTGTCGCGGCATCCGCGCTTCTTCGGACGCGGCTTCATCCTGCAGCTATTCACTGTGCCCCTTGCCTTGCCGGCAATTGTCGGAGCGCTGGGAATACTGGCGCTCTATGGCCGCGCCGGTTATTTCGCCGCGATCGGTGGCCAGAGCTGGCCCGACATCTATGGGCTGTCGGGCATCCTCGTCGCCCACGTCTTCTTCAACCTGCCGCTGGCCACCCGGCTGTTCCTCGAAGCGCTGGGAACGGTGCCGGCCGATCAATGGCGGCTGGCGAGCCAGCTCGGCATGGGGGCGAGGCCAGCCTTCCGGCTGATCGAGTGGCCGGTGCTGCGCGCCTCGCTGCCGGGCGTCGCCGGGCTTGTCTTCATGCTTTGCATCACCTCCTTCACCATCGTCCTGATCCTCGGCGGCGGGCCGGCGGCGACGACGCTGGAAGTCGCCATCTATCACGCGCTGCGTTTCGACTTCGATCCGGCGCGAGCGGTGACGCTGACGGTGCTACAGATCGCGCTGACTTTCGCCGTCATGCTGGCGCTGACGCGGCTCGGCGCCAATGTGACCGGCGACGCCAATTTGCCTGTCGCGCCGCGCCGCTATCACTTGGCCGGCAAAGCAGAAACAGCGTTCAACGCCGTCCTGATCGTGCTCGCCTTGCTGTTCGTCGCCGGACCAATGGCGGCCACCGTCGCGTCCGGCCTCGGCGCCGATCTCGGCCGGCTGGCGGGCGAGAGTGCCGTGCGTCAGGCGACCCTGACCAGCGCCGGTCTCGCCCTCTCGGCGGCGCTACTTTCGGTGGCGCTGTCGCTGTCGCTGATCATGGCTCGGCGGGCACTGTCGCTGCGCCGCCGGTCCAGTGCCCGTTCATTGCTCGAACATGCCACCGACACCGGCGCCGGCTTCGTCCTCGTCGTGCCGCCCATTGTCATCGGCGCCGGCTGGTTTCTCCTGCTGCGCACGGTCAGCGATGTCTTTGCCATCGCGCCGGTCATGGTCGTCATCGTCAATGCGGTGATGGCGATGCCCTTTGCCATCCGCGCGATGCGCCCGGCCTATGATGCGGCGAGCGAGCGCCACGAAAAGCTGTGCGCGCAGCTCGGCATTGCGGGCTGGAACCGGCTGCTTCTGGTCGACTGGCCATCGCTCCGGCGGCCGCTGGCCACCGGCTTTGCCTTCGCCATGGCACTGTCGCTCGGCGATCTCGGCGTCATCGCGCTGTTCGGCAGCGATTCGGTACAGACCTTGCCCTATCTCCTGCTGGCGCGCATGGGCAGCTATCGCACGGCCGATGCTGCCGGGCTGGCTTTGCTGCTCGGGGCGGTCTGCCTTGCATTGGTGGTCGCGGCAGACTGGCTGGGACGGGGAGAGAGATCGTGACGTCCGCTGTGGAGAAAGGCACGACTGTCCGGCTGGACAAGGTCTCGTTCAGCTATGGCGAAACGTCATTCCTGTTCGATGTCGAATTCCATACATCTAAGATCACCGCCATCATGGGGGCAAGTGGTTCGGGCAAATCGACCTTGCTCAATCTGGTGGCTGGTTTCGAGACGCCGGAGTCCGGTCGTGTGCTGATCGGCGGCGCCGATGTCGGCGCCGAGCCGCCTTCGGCGCGGCCGGTGTCGATGGTATTCCAGGAAAACAATCTGTTTGCTCATCTCTCGGTGGAGAAGAATGTCGGGCTCGGCCGCTCGCCATCGCTCAACCTGACCGACGCCGATCGCGCCGCAATCGCCGAGGCGCTTGACCGCGTCGGCCTGGCCGGCAAGGAGATGCGCCTGCCGCGCGAACTCTCCGGCGGCGAAAGGCAGCGCGTAGCGCTCGCCCGCGTTCTGGTGCGCGACCGGCCAGTGCTGCTGCTCGACGAGCCGTTCGCTTCGCTCGGGCCAGCACTGCGCGACGACATGCTCGACCTGGTGGCCGGCGTTCATGCCGAGCGGGCGATGACGGTGCTGTTCGTCACGCATCAGCCGGAAGACGCTCGCCGTATCGGCGAGCAGATGGTTTTTCTGGACAATGGCAGGGTTGCCGCGACGGGACCTGCCGCCGATTTTTTCGACGGCACTGGCCCTGAAGCGTTTCGGCGCTATATCGGCGCAAGTTCGGGCGGATCACGCGATATTGCCCGGAAGCGGACATAATTTACGACCAAACCGGCTACAGGTGATGTGGCGCTTGCTTGCCATGGTCCAGCTGATGTGGCTAGGTCCGCTTAGTACTGGTCCGGCACGAGCCGTGATTTGCCCCCTACAGCGCCGCATCCGGCCGGATGCGTAAACGCTGTAGGTTTTTTGATGTGTGCAGGATTGCCAACGAAAACCGATTTTTCGCTGGCGCGGACCCCGGTCCAAATCATGCGCCGAGAGCTGAAGGAACGCCGTGCTGCCGACCGGCACTGACACTTTGAAACGCAGACCGCTGGTGCGCTTCCTCGCGCTGGCCGGCCTTGCCGTGGCGCTGGCCAGCTGCCAGATGTTCACGCCTCCCGAAGTGCAGGAATCTGGCTTCCAGCCTTCCGACAAGCCGATCACGGTCGACAATGTCGCCGCCAACAGCAAGCTTGCCGAACTGGCGAAGGCACAGCATCCGCGCATCCTTGCCACCTATGGCGGCGAATATTCCGATCCCAAGCTCGAGCGCATGGTGGCCAAGGTTGTCGGCAGCCTGACCGTGGTGTCGGCCAATCCGACCCAGACCTATCGCATCACCATCCTCAATTCGCCAAACGTCAACGCTTTCGCGCTGCCGGGCGGCTATCTCTACGTCACCCGCGGCCTGCTGGCGCTGGCCAATGATTCGGCCGAACTCGCCGCCGTCATCGCGCATGAGATGGGCCACGTCACCGCCAATCACGGTCTGCAGCGACAGCAGCTCGAGGCCGAGGAAGGCCTGGCGACCAAGGTGGTCTCCGATGTGCTGGGCGACAGTCCGACCGCCAAGCAGGCATTGATCCGCGGCAAGCTGAGGCTGGCGCAGTTCTCGCGCAACCAGGAGCTGGAGGCAGACGCGATCGGCATCAAATCGATCGGCGAGGCGGGTTACGATCCCTATGCCGCCGGGCGTTTCCTGCAGTCGATGTCGGCCTATACCGATTTCCGCTCGATCAGCGGCGCCACCGACGCCAGCCTCGACTTCCTGGCTACGCACCCCAACACGCCGCAGCGAATTGATCTGGCGCAGCGCCACGCCCGCCAGTTCGGCGCGCCGGGCATCGGCACCCGCGACCGCGATTCCTTCCTGGCCGGGATAGACGGCCTGCTCTATGGCGACACGCCGGAAGAGGGCTATGTGCGCGGCCAGACCTTCCTGCATCCGGGCCTCGGCGTTTCGTTCACGGTGCCCGACGGCTTCATCATCGACAATTCGGCGGCGGCGGTGACGGCGACCGGTCCCGGCGACATGGCGATCCGCTTCGACGGTGTGTCGATCGACAAGGATCGTGCGCTGACCGACTACATCAGAAGCGGCTGGGTGGCCGGTCTCGACGAGACCAGTGTGCGCCAGGAGACGATCGACGGCAACGAGGCGGCGACAGCGCACGCCGGCGCCGATGGCTGGCAGTTCGACATTGCGGTGATCCGCGCCGGCGGCCAAGTCTACCGGCTTTTGACAGCGGCCCCCTCGGCCAGCACGACACTCGATCCGGTGGCACGCTCGGTCAGCGGTTCGTTCCGCGTGCTCAGCCCCGCCGAGAAAGCGGCACTGAAGCCGCTGCATATCCGCGTCGTCACGGTACAGGCCGGGCAGACGATGGGCACACTTTCGGCGCAGATGGTCGGCGTCGACCGCAAGCTCGATCTGTTCCGCGTGCTCAACGCGATGTCGCCGGGCGCCTCGGTTTCGGCCGGCGACAAGGTCAAGATCGTCACGGACAGATAGCGCCGGTCTTCGTCAGAAACCCCAGCCTTCGTAGTGCTTTTTTCTGAGATAACTTTTCTGAGATAACTCGGGGCGGTACCCCTGTTCCTGGCAATCTCACGCTGCCATGAATTCGGGGTTCTGCTTGACCAGCGCGAGCTTGAGCTTTTCCATGGCGCGGGCCTCGATCTGGCGGACACGCTCTTTGGAAATGCCGAGCGTCTCGCCGAGCGCCTCAAGCGTCGCACCTTCGTCGGTCAGCCGACGCTCCTCGATGATCCTGAGTTCGCGGGCATTGAGCGCGCGGAGCGCCGTCTTCAGCCACATCAGGCGCCGTTCGACGTCGATGGTGTCGCCGGCGACCTCGTCAGGCAATGGATCGTCCGAAATCAGGAAGTCCATCCGCTCGGTGGTACCGGCCTCATCGGCGAGGGGTGCGTTGAGCGAAGAGTCAGGTGCTGAAAGCCTGGAATCCATCTTCTCGACATCGGCCTCGGAGACGCCGAGGGCTACCGAGACTTCGCGGTAGAGCGTGGCGTTAGAGATCGGCTCGGCGCCGTTGGCAAGACGGGCGCGCAGGCGCCGCAGGTTGAAGAACAGCGCCTTTTGCGCCGAAGAGGTGCCGCCGCGAACGATCGACCAGTTGCGCAGGATGTAGTCCTGCATCGAAGCGCGGATCCACCATGTCGCATAGGTCGAGAAGCGCACCTCGCGCTCCGGCTCGAAACGCGCGGCTGCTTCCAGCAGCCCGACATGGCCCTCCTGGACCAGATCGCCGAGCGGCAGGCCGTAATGTCGGAATTTCGAAGCCATGGAGATGACCAGCCGCATATGGGCGACGGTAATCTGATGCAGCGCCTGCTGATCCTGGTCTTCCTTCCAGCGCAAGGCGAGAACATGTTCCTCATCGCGCTCGAGGTAAGGGGCTTTCATTGCCGTGCGGACCATGGTCCGTCCTGCCGTGTCTTCGATCATGCCGCGCTCCTGCTCCCGGACATTTTCGGACGGCCTGGCGGCCGTTATCTCTGTTTGACGCAATTCCGAGGGAAACCGCTTTCCCACTTTCCTGGAATTGCTTCGGGCCTAGCGCAGCCAAGGGTTCTTGAAATGGAAACGCGGCGCCCTACAACAAGCCATGAACGTGCCACACCGGGGATTGGTTCCGCCGCCGATGGCGGTTGTTTTGTGCGGTCCGACAGGGCGCATCGACACCGCAGATCGGGACTATTGGCACCGATCCGAGCTGCTTTGAGAATCTGATTTCTGGATCGTCGTTTTTTTGAAATCTGGTTCCTTATTTTGCTGCGCTGTATCTGTCAGTTTCCGGCTCTCACAAGCGCCGGACACCGGCCAAGGACGGGATCACACAGAAATGAAATGGCTCAAGTCGCTCATCGTCGCCGGAACGCTTCAGGTTCTGGCTGTTACATCAGGCCATGCCGGCGCCAATCTTGACCAGATCAAGCAGGCCGGCACCCTCAAAGTCGGCACCGAAGGCACCTATGCGCCCTTCACCTATCATGATGCTTCCGGCGCGCTGGTCGGCTTCGACGTCGAGATCGCCAAGGCGATCGGCGACAAGCTCGGCGTCAAGGTCGAGTTCCTCGAAGGCAAATGGGACGGGCTGATCGCCGGCCTCGACGCCAACCGCTACGACGCCGTGATCAACGAGGTCGGCATCACCGACGCGCGCAAGGCCAAGTACGATTTCTCCGATCCTTACATCGCCTCCAAGGCCGTGCTGATCGTGCGCGGCGACAACACCGACATCAAGACCTTCGCCGACCTCAAGGGCAAGAAGTCGGCACAGTCGTTGACATCGAATTTCGGCAAGCTCGCCGAGACCAACGGCGCCGAACTCGTCGGCACCGACGGCTTCGACCAGTCGATCCAACTGCTGCTCACCGGCCGCGCCGACGCCACCATCAATGACAGCCTGTCTTTCCTCGACTTCAAGAAGCACAAGCCGGACGCCAATGTGAAGATCGCCGCGCAGGAAGAGAACGCCGACTATTCCGGCGTCATCGTGCGCAAGGGTGATCCGGAGCTGGTCGCGGCGATCAACAAGGCGCTGGCCGACATCAAGGCCGACGGCACCTACAAGAAGATCGCCGACACTTATTTCGGCCAGGATGTCTCGCAGTAAAGACCATCTCCCGGCGGTTTGCCGGCAATGACAAATAGCGGCGGGCCGTCTTTGACGGCTCGCCGTTTTTCGCATGATATGAGAAGCACACAATCGCACTGCCGTCACCGCGGCGGTCTGTGAAGGAGGAGCCGTTCGTGCCGCACTGGCTACACCTGATGCTGGACTCGTTGCCGACACTGCTGTGGGCGGCGTTGATCTTCACCGTACCGCTGACATTGCTGTCGTTCGCACTCGGCCTGTTCGTCGGCCTGGTTGTCGCCCTGGTGCGGCTGTTCGGTCCCAAGCCTCTGGTTGCCGTGGTCCGCTTCTATGTCTGGATCTTTCGCGGCACGCCGCTTCTGGTGCAGCTGTTCCTGATCTTTTACGGCCTGCCTTCGGTCGGCATATTGCTGGATGCTTTTCCGGCGGCGCTGATTGGATTCACCCTCAACATAGGCGCCTACAGTTCGGAAATTATCCGCGCCGTGATCGGCTCGGTGCCGAAGGGCCAGTGGGAGGCGGCCTATTCGATCGGCATGACCTGGAGCCAGGCGATGCGGCGCACCATCCTGCCGCAAGCCGGCCGCGTCGCCGTGCCGCCGCTGTCCAACACCTTCATCTCGCTGGTCAAGGATACGTCGCTCGCCGCCGCCATCACTGTGCCGGAGATGTTCCAGGCGGCGCAGCGCATCGTCGCCACCACCTATGAGCCGCTGATCCTCTATGTCGAGGCGGCGATCCTTTATCTGGCGATGAGCTCGGTGCTTTCGGCCTTGCAGACGCGGCTGGAGGAGCGGCTCAACCGTTATGGCGGCTTCCTGGAGGCGCGCTCATGATCGGCCTCACCGACATCGAAAAGCGCTTCGGCGACAATCTGGTGCTGAAGGGCGTGACGGTCACCATTGCCGAAGGCAACGTCACCGCGCTCGTCGGCCCCTCCGGCGGCGGCAAGAGCACACTGCTGCGCTGCATCAACCTGTTGGAGATCCCGACCTCGGGCATGGTGCGCATCGGCGACGAGACGCTGGAATTCCGTCCCGGCGTCAAGATCCCCAGCCGCGACATCCAGCGCCTGCGGCTGCAGACCGGCATGGTGTTCCAGAATTTCCAGCTGTTCCCGCATCGCACCGCGATCGAGAACGTCATGGAAGGCTTGGTGACGGTGCTGAAATGGCCGACGGCAAAGGCGCGCGAGCGGGCACTGGCGCTGCTCGAGAAGGTCGGCATGGCGCACAAGGCGGACGATTGGCCGGCAACGCTGTCGGGCGGCCAGCAGCAGCGTGTGGCCATTGCCCGCGCCCTGGCGCCGTCGCCGAAAGTGCTGCTTTGCGACGAGCCGACCTCGGCGCTCGATCCGGAACTGGCGCAGGAAGTGGTCGACGTGCTCGGAAAGCTCGCCAGCGAAGGCACCACCATGGTGATGGCCACGCACGACCTTCGCCTTGCCTCCAAGATCGCGCAGGAGGTGGTGTTCCTCGATGCTGGTGTCGTCGTCGAGAAGGGGCCGTCCACCGTGGTGTTCAGCAATCCGGAGCGGGAACGGACCAAGCGTTTTATTGCGACGCTGAAGCAGGAGGCGGAGAAGGAAGCCGGCGGCTGAGCCTTCTACGTTCCCCTTGTGAAGAGGTCGGACGGAAGGTCCGGGTGCGGTCTGGTGTCGTCCCCCATCCTCGCTGCTTCGCAGCGACCCTGCCTGGGCGAGCCACGGGTCTCGCCCGTCCTTGGAACCCCACAAGGGGGTAAAAACAAAAACCCGGCACAAGGCCGGGTTTTTCATGAATTCGACGGTGAAAGCGATCAGGCAGCTTCTTCCTGCTCGGCTTCCTCATTGTCGGCCTTGGCGCCGCGCTTCGGGCCCTTGTTGAGGTTGACCTCGATCAGGCGCACGGCTTCGGTTTCGGACATGCGGTTGACTGCCGCGATCTCGCGCGCCATGCGGTCGAGTGCCGCCTCATAGAGCTGACGCTCGGAATAGGACTGTTCCGGCTGGTTGTCGGCACGGTAGAGGTCGCGCACGACTTCCGAGATCGAGATCAGGTCGCCCGAATTGATCTTGGCATCATATTCCTGCGCACGGCGCGACCACATGGTGCGCTTGACGCGGGCGCGGCCCTGCACGACCTTCAGCGCGCGCTCGACATAATCCTCTTCCGACAGCTTGCGCATGCCGATGGAGGTCGCCTTGGCGACCGGAACCTTCAGGCGCATCTTGTCCTTCTGGAAGTCGATGACGAACAGTTCCAGCTTGTGGCCCGCAACTTCCTGCTCGTCGATCGAGACGATCTGGCCGACGCCGTGTGCCGGATAGACGATGTACTCGCCGGTCTTGAAACCGTGGCGTGCCGAGGTGGACTTCTTCTGCGGGGTGATCGTTGCCATTACGCCCTGAACTCCTTGTTGTGGCACCGGCGGCCTGCCGGTCCGAACGCATGCGACCGGGGACACCGATCGTTAGCCGCACAACAGATGAACCCATCGGAAAAAGCCGGGACCGGCAAACCGCATACATAGCGACTGCCTGGCCCAGATCGCTCTGGTCCGATTGGGGATTTCACCTTTCAGTGATTTGGGGCGCTTGCGCCATAAATCGACGTTGTGTCACCGGCATGTTTCAACTGGTGTAGCACAAAAAGTCGGAAGAATCAAGGTTTTGCTGCAAACGCGAAGGTCGAGCGACATCGCCGCCTGTCAAGGCAGTTAATGTATGAGGCGCGTTACGCAGCGTTATGACGATCCAATAGGCCGCACTTTTTTGCTTTGCGCATCACCCTTTCCGAAATCGATTCCGATTCCAGCGTCATGTGCTCAGTCGCCTTCGCCGGGCTCGGCGGAGAAATATTTCTCGAACTTGCCGGCCTCGCCGTCGAAGCTCTTGGCATCTGCCGGAGGCTCCTTCTTGGCGGTGATGTTGGGCCATTTCTCGGCGTATTCGGTGTTGACCTGCAGCCATTTGTCGAGGCCCGGCTCGGTGTCGGGCTTGATTGCATCGGCCGGGCATTCCGGTTCGCAGACGCCGCAGTCGATGCACTCGTCGGGATGTATGACAAGCATGTTCTCGCCCTCGTAGAAGCAGTCGACCGGACAGACCTCGATGCAGTCCATGTACTTGCATTTGATGCAGTTGTCGGTCACGACATAGGTCATTGGTCGGCTCCGGGACGTCCCGTTCTTGCTAGAGCGACGTGCGTCCACTTGGACGCATAAAGTACGCTCTGACACTTTGAATCTGCGCATCGTGCCTTCCGAAAAATCGATTTCCGATTTTCGGGCCGATGCGGCGGCTTTTTTGGTGAGGTAACGCCTTTGCCTGCCGCTTGCAAGGGCAGCCATTGCAGGCGGGGCCCGCGTGTCCGGAATGAAATTCCAGACCGCCGGCATGGCGCAGCCGGCCAAGGCTTCAGTCTTCGCCGAACAGCCGGTCGGTTTGCCTGCGCTCTTTCTTGGTCGGCCGGCCGCTGCCGGCGTCGCGCAGCGCCGGAATGGCATCGGCAACAGCCTCGCCTTTTGGGGCCGGCGGCGGGGACATGTCCTCGTAGAGCGTGCGCGCTTCCTCGGCCGGACCGCGCCGCACGCCGGTGCCAAGCACCTTCCAAATGAAAATGCGGCGCTCGTGCGTAATGGTCAAAACGTCGCCAGGCTTGACCAGATCGGAGGCCTGCGCTGCTTTGTCGCTATTAATGCGGACGCGTCCGGCGACAACCAGCTTGGCCGCCAGCGAGCGCGATTTTATCGCGCGCGAAAAGAACAGCCACTTGTCGATGCGCTGACGACCTTCAGCAACCATCGCAGTGAGTTATTTCTTGTTGGAGCATGATCTTGTCCGAAAACCGGTTCCACTTTTCGGGATCATGCTCAGAGCTTACTTCTTCAGCTGGTCGCGCAAGGCGGCGAGCTTGGCGAAGGGCGAGTCCGGATCGAAGCGCGCAGGGCGTTCCTCGCGTGGCTTGGCCTGGAAAGCCGGCTTGGCGCCTTGCGGTCCGCCTTTGCCTTCCGGCCTGCCGCCTTTCCAGTCAGGCCGGCCCTCGCGCGGACGCTCGCCTTGCGGCTTGCCGTCGCGGCGCTGTTCGCCCTCGGCCTGCGGCTTGGGCTTGAACTTCGAACGGTCGAAGCGTGGCTTGGCGGCACCGTCGCGCTGGTCGCGCCGGCCTTGGTAGGCCGGCCGCTCGCCCGTTGCGGGCTGTCCGCCGGCAGCGTCGGCCGGCGCATCGGCGCGGGCAGCCTGGCCGTTACGCGGGCGATTGTCTCTGCGGTTGTCTTGCCGATGGCGCGGGCGCTGCTCGAAACGGCCCTGCCGCCACAACAAGATTGGCTTTGGGGCTTCGGCCTCGGGGACAGGCTCAGCGCTTCCACCCTCCCCCTCGTGGGGAGGGTCGGCGCGCAGCGCCGGGGTGGGGGCAGCGTCGGCGTCTGCGGTTGCACTTGCATCGTTTGCACTATCTGCTTCGTCAGCGCTGTCACCCGCGTCGCTTTGCGCCGCGACCTCCGCCATCGAGGGGGAGGTAAGGGCGTCGGCGCTTTCGGGAGCGGTGTCGTCAGCTTCCGCAACAGCCAGAGCTTCTTCCGCGAATTCTGCGCGAGCTTCGACTTGCTCGTCCGCGACGGGCTCTGCCGTTGCTTCCGCGATGGCTGGAGCTTCGGCGGTGGCTTCAACGGCCGCAGTTGGCTCCGAACCCTCGGGAGGTGCGCCCGGCTGAGCGTCCGCAGCAACAGCCTCCGCTGCGGCTTCGGCGACGGGCTGCTCAGCCGCAGGCTCAGCGGCGGCAACCGCATCCGGCTCCGATCCAACGGCCGGCGCTTCAGCGACGGCTTCACTTGCAGCGGCTTCCGCCGCCTTGGCCTGTTCAGCTTTTGCAGCCGCGTCCGCAGCCAGCTTGGCGGCAGCCGCTTCCCGCGCCGCGTTGTCCTGTGCTTCCAGCCGCGCCTTGACCTCTGCCGGCAGCTTCGGCTCGGCGCGATAGCCGAGACCTTTCAGGATCTCTTCCATGTCGTCGGCGGTGGCGCCGAGGATCGACATCATCGGCGGCGTCACCATGAAGGACTGGCCGTCATAGGCGCCGTCCGGGCGCTGTCCCAGACCGGGCTTCCAGTTGGTCGCAGGCCGGATCAGGTCGGCCAGCCGTTCCAGAATGTCGATGCGCACGGCGCGGCGGCCGAGATTGCGGTAGCCGGCAAGCTTGTAGAAGCTCTTGTCGAAAGCAGGATCGATGACCACCGAGGTGCGGCCGGAAGCCAGTGCGTGCACCACGTCGCCAAAGCCCGGCTTGTCCTTGCCGTCGTTCTTCAGCGCCCACAACAGCGTAATCAGTCCGGCGGGCGCCGGCTTGATCAGCGCCGGCACGAAGACGTGGTAGGCGCCGAAGCGCACACCGAGCCGGCGCAAGGCGGCGCGACCCTCCTGGTCGAGCGACTTCATTTCCTCGGCGATGTCGCGGCGGTTGATGAGGCCGAAATGCTCGACGAGCTGGAAGGCGATGCCACGGCCGATGCCGGCGATCTGCTCGGCATTCTTCAAGTCGACCAGCGGCTTCAGCAGCGACTCGATCTGGAAATTGACGAAACGCTCGGCGCGCGCGGCGACCTTGTCTCGGGCGGGGCCGGTCAACTGCTCGTCGGCCAAAAGCACCAGGCGCGGCTTCAGCGCGTCCTCGCCGGCAACCAGCGTGCCGATCGGCGCGCCGATCCAGCGCAGCGTGCCGTCGGAGCCGAGCGCAAGGTCGCCATTGGCGCAGGCGCCGAAGCGTTCGGCACGCGCCTCGAACTCGGCGGCCAGCGCTTTTTGCGCTGCCGCACGCACGGCCTTGGCGTCTTCGCCGCCGGCGCTCTGGTCGGCGGTGAAGCGGAACCCTTGCAACTCGCCGACATGATGGCCTTCGACAAGGACGGTTCCGGTAGGACTGATTTCGGCTTCAGGCATTGTATTTTCTCTAAGGCGCCGCATGAGGACGGAAGTCCTGCGGTCTACAAACCGTTTCGTCAACCGCTCATGCAGCGCATCCGACAATCTGTCTTCGATTTCGCGCGTCTTTTCCCGCCAGTGTGCCTGATCGGCCAGCCAGCCCGGCCGGTTGGACACGAATGTCCAGGTGCGGATCTGCGCAATGCGGTGCGACAGCGTGTCGATGTCCCCCTCGGTCGTATCGGCGCGGCGCACCTGCTCGGCCATGTAGTTCTCGTCGACATGGCCGTGTTTGGCGAGGTCGGTGTAGATAGAAGCGATCAGGTCGGAGTGCTGGGCCGGCGCGATCTTGCGGTAGTCCGGCAACGCGCAGGCTTCCCACAGCAGCGCCACGCGCTTGGCATTGGTAGCCAGCGCGCGGATGTCCTCGTCGCGGGAGAGATGTTCGAGCGCCTGCGCATCGACCGCCGGCAGCGCCCGCGTCAGGCCTTCGACCGGCGCGTTGGTTTCGATCGAGCGCTTCAGCGCGTCGAGGCTGGCGAAGTCGAAATGCGCGGTGCGCCATTGCAGCACCTTCACCGGATCGAACTCGTGCCCCTCGATGCGCTTGACCAGTTCCTCGTCCAGCGGATCGACCTGGCCGGTGACGCCGAAGGTGCCGTCGCGCAGATGCCGGCCGGCGCGGCCGGCGATCTGGCCGAGCTCCGCCGCCGTCAGGTTGCGGTACTGGTAGCCGTCGAATTTGCGGTTCTGGGCGAAGGCGACATGATCGAGATCAAGGTTGAGCCCCATGCCGATGGCGTCGGTGGCGACGAGATAGTCGACGTCGCCTGCCTGGAACATTGCCACCTGGGCGTTGCGGGTGCGGGGCGACAGCGCGCCGAGCACGACCGCCGCTCCTCCTTGCTGGCGGCGGATCAGTTCAGCGATGGCATAGACCTCGTCGGCAGAGAAAGCGACGATGGCCGTACGCCGCGGCAGGCGGGTCAATTTCTTCGAGCCCGCATAGGCCAGGTGCGACAGGCGAGGGCGCGTCACCACCGAGACGCCTCTTAGCAGCTTTTGCAGGATGCCATGCATGGTGGCCGCGCCGAGCAGCAGCGTTTCCTGGCGCCCGCGCAGGTGCAGGATTCGGTCGGTGAAGATATGGCCGCGCTCGAGGTCGCCAGCAAGCTGCACCTCGTCGATGGCGACGAAGGCAGCGTCGGTCTCGCGCGGCATGGCTTCGACGGTGCAGACCGAATATTTCGCGCCGGGCGGCTGGATTTTTTCCTCGCCGGTGATGAGCGCCACCTTGTGGGCGCCGACCTTTTCGCAGACGCGGGCATAGACCTCGCGCGCCAGAAGGCGGAGCGGCAGGCCGATAATGCCGCTCTCATGCGCCACCATGCGCTCGATGGCGAGATGGGTCTTGCCGGTGTTGGTCGGACCCAGCACGGCAGTCACGTCACGGCCCGACAGGATCAGCGGCTCGGTGTGTTTCGGCTGGATGTTCATCGGCCTGGAGATGAGGCTTTCTGCATCGGGTTGTCGGGAGCGCGCCTCGCGTGGCGCGTATGACAGGCGACACATAGGGATTTCAGGCGCGAAGCGAAAGCGGAATGTTCCGGCCGGCAGTCCCACGGTTCGTCGTTGAGGTCTCAATTAACAGTTGGAACGAGTCTGGAACGAATCGGCGACGAATCAGTGACTCCGGCAGATTCAGCTTTTGTTCACGGCTACATGTGGATTTTGCGAGCCTGAGTCTCACCATATGCTGAATCGCGGAAACTGGCCCGATTCCTGCAAGGGGACCATTGGCGTTAACCTTTGCCGGCGGGGCATCGTCGTGATCCGATACGCCTCGGCCAACATTATGACATTGTTGAATTTTCTTAATCGGCCTTAACCAATTTCCGGTGGTTTTCGGCCTTGGTCGTTAACGTTCCGCTCAAAGCCGGAACGAATGGGTGACGAATCAGCGATGGCGGGATTTTCCTGGTTTGTTCACCCCAACATGTTGTGTTATCCACAGCTTGTCCACCGAGAATTCACAGCTTTCGAACCGCGTTTGCACAGGGCGCCTAAAAATCGTTAATCTTTGCGTGCCGGAACTGGTCAATGTCTCGCGCGCAGCCCGGGGAACATCGCCGGCCGGCGATGAAAAACGGGCCATAAGGCGGCCCGTCCTACCGGGCGAAATTGCTGTCGTTCAGGCGAAGTACTGGCCGCCATTGGCGGTGATGGTCGAGCCGGTGATGAAGCCGGCGTCTTCGGAAGCGAGGAAGACGACGCAACGCGCGATCTCTTCCGGTTCGCCGAGGCGGCCGACCGGAATCTGCGGGATGATGCGTTCATTCAGCACCTTCTCGTCGATCGCCTTGACCATCTCGGTGGCGATGTAGCCGGGGCAGATGACATTGACTGTGATGCCCGCGCGCGCGCCCTCCTGCGCCAGCGCCTTCGAGAAGCCGATGTCGCCGGCCTTTGCGGCGGAATAGTTGACCTGGCCGGCCTGGCCTTTCTGGCCGTTGATGGAGGAAATGGTGATGACGCGGCCGAATTTGCGGTCGCGCATGCCGCCCCACAGCGGATGCGTCATGTTGAAGACCCCAGACAGATTGGTGTCGATGACTTCCTTCCACTGCTCGCGCGTCAGCTTGTGGAACATGGCGTCGCGGGTAATGCCGGCATTGTTGACCAGCACCGAGACCGGGCCGAGATCGGCCTCGACCTGCTTGATTCCGGCGGCACAGGCGTCGTAGTCGGCGACCGACCATTTGTAGGCCTTGATGCCGGTTTGTGCGCTGAACTTCCCCGCTGCCTCGTCATTGCCGGCATAGTTGGCTGCAACGGTGTAACCGGCATTCTTCAGGCCGATCGATATGGCGGCGCCGATGCCGCGCGATCCACCGGTGACGAGCGCTACTTTGGTCATTGAAAGTTCTTCCTCCCTTTGGTCGGAAGAAGGGAATAGGGAGTAGGGAGTAGCGAGTAGGGATCGATATTCCGCCGCGCTGCTCCTTCTTCCCCATTCACTACTCCCTATTCACTACTCACTTCTCTTTCACAGCGCTTCCACGCACAGAGCGACGCCCATGCCGCCGCCGATGCACAGCGTGGCAAGGCCCTTCTTGGCGCCGCGGCGGCGCATCTCGAAAACCAGCGTGTTGAAGACGCGGGCGCCCGACGCGCCGATCGGATGGCCGATGGCGATGGCGCCGCCATTGACGTTGACGATCGACGTATCCCAGCCCATGCCCTTGTTGACGGCGCAGGCCTGCGCGGCGAAGGCTTCATTGGCCTCGACAAGGTCGAGGTCCTTGACCGACCAGCCGGCCTTCTCGAGCGCCCGCTTCGAGGCGGGAATAGGTCCGGTGCCCATGATCGCCGGATCGACGCCGGCCGTCGCCCATGAGGCGATGCGCACCAGCGGGGTGATGCCGCGCCTTGTGGCTTCAGCCTCGCTCATCAGCAGCGCGCCGGCGGCGCCGTCATTGATGCCCGACGCGTTGGCGGCGGTCACGGTGCCGTCCTTGTCGAAAGCCGGCTTCAGCTGGGACATGGCGTCGATGGTGGCGCCGTGGCGGATGTACTCGTCCTGGTCGACGACAGTGTCGCCCTTCCTGCCCTTGATCGTGAAGGCGACGATCTCGTCCTTGAACTTGCCGGCCTTCTGCGCTGCCTCGGCCTTGTTTTGCGAGGCGAGCGCAAACTGGTCCTGGTCGTCGCGGGTGATCTGGAACTGGCGGGCGACGTTCTCGGCGGTGTTGCCCATGTGGTAGCCGTTGAAGGCGTCCCACAACCCGTCCTTGATCATGGTGTCGATCATCTTGTAGTCGCCCATCTTGACGCCGGCGCGCAGGTGCTCGGCATGCGGCGACAGCGACATCGATTCCTGGCCGCCGGCGATGATCACCGTGGCGTCGCCAGCAGCGATCTGCTGCATGCCGAGCGCTATGGCGCGCAGGCCCGAGCCGCAAACCTGGTTGAGGCCCCAGGCGGTCGTCTCCTTGGGCAGGCCGGCATTGATCGACGCCTGGCGGGCGGGGTTCTGGCCCTGCGCGGCGGTCAGCACCTGGCCGAGAATGACCTCGTCGACTTCGCCCGGCTCGACGCCGGCGCGCGCCAAAAGTTCCCTGATGACGACGGCGCCAAGTTCATGCGCCGGGGTGGCGGCGAAGGCGCCGTTGAAGGAGCCGACAGCCGTGCGTGCGGCGCTGGCAACGACGATTGAATTGGAAGCGGACATTTTTCTCTCCAGACTTCGAGGTGTCGTGTTCTTGGGGGCTTGTTGGGACTTTTCTTGCCCGTTCCACACCCCAAGTCAAACCGGAAATGGGCATGCCGGCCAAGCGCCGCAAGCAGGGCGCGGGCGGCCGGCGCGATCGCCCAACCTTTGCTGCGCAGCATAATTAGCCCGCCATGCAGCAATTAATGATGCCGCACTGCACAAAGCGCTTGGAATTATAGAGCTTTTGCGCATATCCTTAAAAATGGCGCAATCGTTACCGGCGGCTTACTCAGGCGCGCCGGTGTCCCGGGAGGATGCTGATGGCCGCGAAAGACGACCCTATCATTATCAAGAAATATGCCAATCGCCGGCTCTACAACACCGGCACCAGCACCTATGTGACGCTCGAGGATCTGGCCGAGATGGTCAAGAAGGGCGAGGAGTTCACCGTCCAGGACGCCAAGACCGGTGACGACATTACCCATCCGGTGCTGACGCAGATCATCTTCGAACTGGAGAACAAGGATGGGCAGAACATGCTGCCGATCCCGTTCCTGCGTCAGCTGATCGCTTTCTATGGCGACCAGATGCAGCAGATCGTGCCGAGCTTCCTCGAACAGTCGATGATGGCCTTCTCCAAGGAACAGGAGCGATTCCGCGAGCAGATGAAGGGCGCGATCGGCAAGTCGCCGCTGGATGTGATGAAGATCGCCACTCCGATCAAGGCGCTGGAAGAGCAGACACGCCGCAACATGGAAATGTTCCAGAACGCGATGCGCCTGTTCACGCCCTTCCCGACCGCCGCCACAAATGCTGCGGCCGCGGCTGCACCCGAGCCGGCCCGCAAGGACGTCGCGGAAAAGAGCGGCGACGACCTTCAGGAACTGAAGCAACAGATCGCCGCCATGCAGCGCAAGCTCGACACCATGTCGTAAGCGACCGCCGCATGGTCGACCGCCCTCAGTTGGTCGAGGCGGCTGTCACGGGTCGATTTTCAGCTGCCACGGTTCCCAGATATCGTCGGGCTGGCCGTCGAGCGAGCGGTAGAAGGCTTTGGCCGGCGAGTTGGATTTCAGCACCGTCCATTTGATGGCGGAGGCGCCAATGCTCAAAGCGTGTTGGCGAAGCTGTTCAACAAGCGCATGGCCGACCCCCATGCCGCGCGTCGCTTCAGTGACGTAGAGTTCCTTCAGCCAGACAACCGGCTTCAGGTCGTAGGTCCAGGGGATGAGGTAGTGGACGGCGATGCCGACGATCACGCCCTCTCGCTCCGCCACCAACACGCCGAACCGGGGCGATGGCCCCAGCCCGTGCTCGATGAGGTTCGCTTCGGTGACGCGAAGCTTGTCGTCATAACCCTCGAAGACGGCTAGCGCCCGCATGAGGGCGAGCACCGCACCGACATCCTGGCGCTCGAATGGACGAATTCTAACCATCGCCTTCTGCATGCTTGCTCAGTCTTCAAGGCCGACCATATCGCGTGGCCTCACGCGTGCAAGACACCGGGCTCCTTGCCTGAAGCGAAAGGAAGGTCCTCGTCCTGCCAACCGGTTATGCCGCCGATCATGATCTTCACGGGACGACCGAGGCTGGCCAGCTTGAAGGCCGCCTGATCCGCGCCATTGCAATGCGGTCCCGCGCAATAGACGACGAACAGCGTCCTTTCGGGCCATTGCACCATCCGCCCGGCCGATATTTCGCGGTGGGGCAGATGCAGCGCGCCCGGCACATGGCGGCGTCCATAGGCTTCCGGCGAACCGACCACATGCAGGAGAACAAAGTCCGGCTCCCCGGCACGCAGTGCGGCGGCGACGTCGGAACAGTCGGTCTCGACGGAAAGCCGGCGCAGAAAATGGTCGCGGGCGATATCCGGCGATGCCGCCGGAATGTCTGTCACGTGGCTCATCCTCGTATCTCCATTGCTGATGCGACGGAGAGATGAGACAGGAAGCAGGGCGATTGCAGCTGGCAGCTTTGCCATATATCGTCAAGATCATGCCATCCTCTGCCAATCCGCGCCCTGCCAACCCTCTTGTCGTTGCCGTTGCCTATGACGGCCTGTGCACGTTCGAGTTTGGCGTGGCGGTTGAGATCTTCGCCTTGCCCCGGCCGGAAATGGGTGAGGATTGGTACCGTTTTGCAGTTGCCGGTATTGATACCGGTGAAATGCGCGCGCTGGGCGGCGTGCGTATTGTTGCCGACGGCGGGATCGATCTGATCGGCCAGGCCGGCACGGTGATCGTACCGGGATGGCGCGGAACGGAGGCTCCGGTGCCGCCGGCGCTGATCGAGGCGCTTCGAAAGGCACACGAGCGCGGCTCTCGCATTCTTTCGATCTGTTCGGGCGTGTTCGTGCTTGCCGCCGCCGGCCTGCTTGCGGGCAAAAGAGCGACCACGCATTGGCGCTACAGCGAGAAGCTGACGGAGATGTACCCCGACATCACCGTGATTCCAGACGTTTTGTACATCGATGAGGGCAATGTGCTGACATCGGCAGGCAGTGCCGCGGGCATCGACCTCTGCCTGCATCTGGTTCGGCGCGACTTCGGCACCAAGGCTGCAAACATGGTGGCGCGCCGTCTGGTCGTGCCGCCGCATCGCGACGGCGGCCAGGCGCAGTATGTCGAGAGCTCCGTTCCCGAGCCACATGAGCGCAGCCGGCTTGGACCGTTGATCGACAGGATGCGCGCCAATATTTCCGCCGACTATCCCGTCGCCATCTTGGCCGAGCTTGCCGGGATGAGCGAGCGGACGTTTCTGCGCCGCTTTGCGGCCGCAACCGGCGTCACGCCGGCGCGCTGGCTGCTGTCGGAACGGCTTTCGCGGGCGCGCACGCTGCTGGAAGACACCGCCATGCCGATCGAACGGATTGCCGAGACCGCCGGCTTTGGCGCGGCAGGCACGTTGCGGCATCACTTCCGCCGGCAATTCGCCACGACGCCCGTCGCGTACCGTGCGCGTTTCGGGAACACGGCCAGGTCGGCTTAAGTCACGCGTCCCTCATAGCGGCCACGCGGCCTGATGATGCTGCCGCTAATGATCTGTTCGACCATATGCGCGGCCCAGCCGACGCTGCGTCCAAGCGCGAATAGCTGGAACGGTGCATCGCGCGGCAAGCCAAGGCCGCGCGTTAGTGCGGCCAGGGCGAAGTCGATGTTGGGCTGGGCACCGGCTGCCGCCATGGCGGCTTTTTGCAGCTGTTGCAGCGTCTCGTCGACAGGGGTGACTGCCAGAAGTGCGGTGGCACGGGGATCGCCGTCGGGATAGAGCGGATGGCCGAACGCCGGCAAGGGCCGATCATGGCCGAGCCAGCGCCGGATCGCCGCATCCGCGCCGTGGGCTGCTGCATCTTCAGCCAGTTGCATCACCGCTTCGCCGGCGCCGCCGTGGCGCGGGCCGGACAGCGTTGCCAGGCCGGCCAACAGGCATGCGGCAGGCGAGGCCCCTGTGGACGCTGCGACGCGGGCGGCGAAGGTCGATGCGTTGAGTTCATGATCGGCGAGCAGGACGAGGGCGCAGCGGATCGCTTCCGCTCCCGTCGCATCTACCGACCAGCCCTGCGCCAGGCGCTTATGGACGGGCGCTGTGCCGGCTTCAGCGCCCAGCGACTGCGCCAGCGCTCCGACTGTGCGCGCGGCCTCGGTGCACAGCGAGGCGGCGCTGCGTCCTAGCGAAGGCCGCCCGTGGCCTGCAAGCATGGCAAGCTGCGCAAAGGCCGAGGCGCGGCCGACTGGATGAGGCGCTTCAGATGACGGAGCTTTGAAAGCCACCGGTTCAGGCGAGGCCCAGAGCACAGCAGCGGTTTCCTCCAGCGTCGCCGCTTTGGAAAGCGCAACGGCGTCTTGCCCTCGGTAGATGAGGCGCCCGTGCAGAACGGTTGAAATTGCTGTTGCGATCGAGGGTTCGCCCCAGGCGATCGCACTCTCGGCGATGGCCGAGGGACTGCGGCCCCGCGCCCGGCGGGTCGCCAATGCCGCGATGTCGTCGGCGCGGTACTGGCTGCGGCGCGGGTCGCTCTCATCCGGCCGCATGCCGATGCGGCCACGGCTGACATAGGCGTAGAGCGTCTGCGGCCGGACCTTGAGCCGTTCCAGCGCCTCTTCCCGCGACAGCCATTCGGACATTTTTAGCCCATGCATTGATTATATTGATCAAGATTGATCGAGGCGCAGCCTAACCCTTATCTCCCATGCAGAAAAGCTGCAAGGAGATGAGATATGCCGAACGGGCTCGATGATGTGGTGGCGGCGGAGACCGTGCTCTCCGATGTCGATGGCCTTGGCGGCCGCCTGACGATCCGCGGTCATTCGCTGCCGGAATTGGCGGGACGCTGGCGCTATGCGCAAGTGGTTCGCCTGTTGCTCGACGGCTTCTTCGACGGCCTTCCCGGCGATGCCGAACTGGCAGCGAGGCTGGGCAAGGCTCGCGTCGAGCTGTTCGAGCGGCTTGCACCCTCGCTGCGGCTGCTCGCACCGATTGAGATCTATGGCGCCATGCGCGCCGGCATGGCGCTGCTGCCGGATGGCGAGACACCGACGGACGCCTTGCGGCTGATCGCGGCGCCCGCCGTGCTGACGCCGGCTCTGCTGCGCCTGGCGCGTGGCGAGCAGCCGATCGCACCTGACGCGAAGGCCGATCATGCCGCCGACATGCTGAGGATGCTCGAGGGATCCGTCCCGTCGCCGGCACTGGCAAGGGCACTCGACACCTATCTGGTGACCGTCTGCGATCACGGCCTCAACGCCTCGACCTTCGCCACCCGCGTCGTCGCATCGACGCTGGCCGGGCTGACATCGTCGGTGCTGGCTGGGCTCGGCGCGCTCAAGGGGCCGCTGCACGGCGGCGCGCCCGGCCCGGTGATCGAGATGCTCGATGCAATCCAGGCGCATGGCGACGCGGCCGGTTGGCTGCGCGAGAAGGTCGCGCATGGCGAGCGCATCATGGGTTTCGGCCATCGTATCTACCGCGTGCGCGATCCGCGCGCCGATGTACTGAAAGCCGTCGTGCGGCAGCTCGGCAGCGAGGGCGAAGCCGGCCGCCGCCTGGCCTTCGCCGAACAGGTCGAGCACACGGCGCTCGAAGTGCTGCGGATCGCCAAGCCGCAGCGCTCGCTGCAGACCAATGTCGAGTTTTACACAGCGCTTGTGCTTGAGGCGGCTGGCTTTCCGCCACAGGCGTTCAGCAATGTCTTTGCCGCCGGACGTGTCGCCGGCTGGATCGCGCATGCGCGCGAACAGCAGACGACGGGGCGGCTGATCCGTCCACAGTCGCGCTATGTCGGGCCGGTGCCGGACCTCGTGGCCTGAGGTTCCAAGTTCAGATTGTTGCGAAGAGGACCCCACCCTAGCTTGCCGGGGCGAGCCACGAATCTCGCCCGTCCTTCGGACCCCCACAAGGGGAGGGCAGCTGGCGCGCGCCGCCGAAACGTCGGTGGTTTGCTGAGATCAGCGTCTACCAAGTCTCCCTCCCCCTTGTGGGGAGGGATCAAGGGTGGGGGTATTCGTAGGGCGAAGACCTGGGCGTGGAGGACCATTCCCCATGACCAAAATTTCATGTGATCACGCGACCGTGTTCGTGTTCTTTTCTTGGTCATCCCTTATATGCTGCACTGCAATATAAGTCCGCTGCCGTCGAACCCGCCCGATTTCCGGGCGGAATGAGGCAGCAGCGACCAAACTGAACAGGAACGCCATGACCAAAAACGGCAAGGCGGAGGAAACGAAGAAGATCAACATTGCGCTGCAGGGAGGCGGCTCGCACGGGGCTTTCTCCTGGGGCGTACTCGACCGGCTGCTGGAGGATGGCAGGCTCGACATTTCAGCCGTGTCCGGCACCAGCGCCGGCGCGATGAATGCGGTGGCGCTGGCCGATGGGTTTGTGCGCGCCGGCGTCGAGGGTGCACGGCAAAAGCTCGACGATTTCTGGCGCGCGGTGGCGGCCAAGGGCCGCTTCAGCCCGGTGCAGCGCATGCCGTGGGACGTCGCCTGGGGCAACTGGTCGATCGAGAACACGCCCGGCTATTTCTTCTTCGACACCATGTCGCGAGTGTTTTCGCCCTATGTCGCCAATCCGCTGGGCTTGAACCCGCTGCGCGACGTGGTCGAGCAGGAGATCGATTTCAAAAATGTCCACGCCTGCAAGTCGATGGAGCTGTTCATTTCGGCGACCAATGTCGAGACCGGCCAGCTGCGCGTCTTTTCCGATGGTGAGATCGACCTCGACACGGTGATGGCCTCGGCCTGCCTGCCGCAATTGTTCCGCGCCGTCGAGATCAAGGGCGTGCCCTATTGGGATGGCGGCTATGGCGGCAATCCGGCGCTGTTTCCGTTCTTCAAGACGGCGGCGACCGAGGATGTGCTTTTGGTGCAGATCAATCCGGTGGTGCGCGAAGGCACGCCGAGAAGCGCCAACGAGATCCAGAACCGCATCGACGAGATCACCTTCAATGCCGGGCTGCTGAACGAATTCCGCTCGATCGCCTTCGTCAAGGAACTGATCGCCGCCGGCCGGCTGCCGCCTGGCGAATACCGCGACATCCGCATGCACCGCATCGATGCCGACGAGGCGTTCAAGGATC
Source organism: Mesorhizobium sp. L2C066B000 (assembly GCF_000502335.1). Classification (NCBI taxonomy): domain Bacteria; kingdom Pseudomonadati; phylum Pseudomonadota; class Alphaproteobacteria; order Hyphomicrobiales; family Phyllobacteriaceae; genus Mesorhizobium; species Mesorhizobium sp. L2C066B000. The sequence goes on along the minus strand of NZ_AYWZ01000027.1, from coordinate 6,646 downwards.
TGTCGGCGTCATCCAAGGTCAACGCCGAATGGGCTTTTTTGACCTATTTGCGCGACCTTGGCCGCATAGCGGCGAGCGACTGGCTGGAGGAGAATTACGACGCCGTCGGCAAGCGGCCGACGCTCGATCTTTCCGGCGAACTCGATGACGGCTTCAAACCGGTGCACGGGCCGGCACCGGGACGGCGGGTGAAGGAATTTCTCGCCGCCCGCAAAAAGCCGGACGCGGAACGCCGGCGGGCCTGAGTCCGCCCGGATCGATCAAGACGATCAGCGAAGTGATCGAAAATCGGAGTAGCGCCGATGACTTTCCGTCCCGGAACAACCGTTGCGTGTGACGGTATACAAAATCATACTGACGCCTGCTGCCATTCACTGAGTGGCTACGCAGGTCGCGCCCACATTTGAGCGTCAAGGCACAGGAGAATGTCAGTGCTCAAAACGCCTTGAAAACAAAGCGCCTCCAACACCCGTATGGTTCCGAGACTGTGGTTCTGTCGCCTGACGGGGCGCTGACAAAACCGTTTCCCGTTGGCCACACTACATCGCCTGGCACAATGTTCCTGCAACTTTTCGACTGTATTGCGATGCAACTTTGATGTAGAAGCGCGGCTTCGCCGTTCACGGCAAATTGAACACGGCCTGGCGCGCACCCATATCGGCGACGCGCCCGAGTTGGAAGACACGGTAGCTGTTAGACGACGGACGCCCTGTTGGATAACGACTTGGCCGAACCCCGCAGTGGAAAAACAATGATGCCGAAGATCAGGTTTCACAAGCTTGCCGCTATTGTCGTGCTCATCGGCTTCGCCGGCTGGATGGGAACAGGCGCGTTCTCGTCCGTCGGCAGCGCCGCTGTCGAAGGTGCTGGCAAGGCAGGCGATCAGGCCAAGCCGGGCGATCAGGCCAAGGCACCGGATGCAACCAAGACCGCCGAGGCCGAACCGAAGGCGCCGCTGCGCACCGTCGCGGTGGTGACGCCGCCGCGCAAGACCTATGCCCGCGCCATCCGCATTTCCGGGCTGACCGAGGCCGACAAGCGCGCCGTGCTGGCGACGCGTGTCGCCGGCGTCATCGAAAAGCTGCCGGTCAAGCAGGGCGATCACGTCAAGACCGGCGATCTGGTGCTGATGCTTGCGGCGGAAGAAAAGATCTCGATGGTCGACAATGCCAAGCAGCTCGTCGTGCAGCGCCAGGCTGAACTCGAAGCGTCGCTTCGGCTCATGAAGACCGGCAATCTGCCCAAGCTGCAGCTCGACACGGCGCGTTCGAACCTGACCGCTGCGCAGTCGCAGCTGGAAACGGCGCAGGCCGAACTCGACCGCAATCTGGTCAAGGCGCCCTTCGACGGCGTCATCGACCGGGTGCCGGTGGAGCTCGGCAGTTCCGTCATGCAGGGCGGCGAGGTGGCAACCATCCTCAAGCTCGATCCGGTGATTGCGCGCGGTGAAGTCAGCGAACGCGACCTCGGCTATCTCAAGCTCGGCGACAAGGCTGCTGTGCGGCTGGTCAGCGGCCAGACCGTCGAAGGCACCGTGCGCTACATCAGCCGCGACGCCTCGTCGGCGACGCGCACCTTCCGCGTCGAGATCGCCGTCCCCAATGCCGACGGCTCGGTGCCGGCCGGCATGACGGCAGAGATTGCGCTCAGCGCGCACCCGACCGACGCCGTCATGTTGCCGCGCTCCGTGGTGACGCTGGGCGACAAGGGAGACCTCGGCATCCGCGCCGTCGACAAGGACAACAAGGTGGTGTTCTTCCCGATCGACCTGGTCGATGACTCGCCGAAGGGCCTGGTGCTTGGCGGCATTCCCGCCGATGCCCGCGTCATCGTCGCCGGCCAGGAGCTCGTCAAGGAAGGGGACGTCGTCAAGCCGGTCGAGGCCGACCAGGCGACCATCCAGAAACTGTTGGGCGAAGCGACAACGCAGTAGCGCCGGGTGGCCCCGGGCGGGGACAACCGGCCGCCATGCGGCTCCTGAAATCTTGAGAACAGGCCATGGATATCGTCAAACTCGCGATCAACAATGCCCGGCTGACCATTGCGGTGCTGGTCTTCCTGCTGCTGGCGGGCTGGGTCGCCTATCAGTCGACACCGAAGGAAGCGGAACCCGACGTTCCTACCCCTTATGTTTATATAAATGTTGCCTATCAAGGCATCGCGCCCGAAGACGCTGAAAGACTTCTGCTTAGGCCTCTGGAGGCAAAGCTTAAGAGTCTCAAGGGGTTAAAGGAGATGAAATCATCCGCCTATCAGGGCGGTGCCTTTGTCTTCCTCGAGTTTCTGCCGTCTATAAAAGTCGACACCGCGGTGACTGATACACGCTCGAAGGTTCAGGACGCGAAGGCTGACCTTCCCCAAGCGGCAGAAGAACCGGTTGTTACCGAGGTCAACATTTCCGAGTTTCCCGTCCTGGTCGTCACGCTGTCCGGCGATGTGCCCGAGCGTGTGCTTACGGCGGCGGCGCGCGAACTGCGCGACCGCATCGAGGAAGTCCCGGGCGTTCTTGAGGGCACCATACAAGGCGCGCGCGACGATCTCGTCGAGGTCGTCATCGACCCGATGAAGCTGTCCTCCTACGGCCTGCAGCTCGACCAGTTGATCGGCGCGGTCGGCGCTTCCAACAGCCTGGTCGCCGCCGGCAATATCGAGGGTTCGGAAGGCAAATACGCGGTCAAGGTGCCGTCGCTGATCGAGACACCCGAGGATGTCGCGTCCTTGCCGGTGGTCGCCGGCCCCAATGCCGTCGTGCAGGCGAAGGACATCGCCACGGTGCGTTCGACCTTCGCCGACGCCGAGACCATCACTCGCCTCAACGGCAAGCCGGCCATCGCCATCGAAGTCAAGAAGCGCATCGGCGCCAACCTGATCGACACGCTGGCCAAGGTGCGGGAAGTGTCCGACGCCTACGTCAAGACGATGCCGGAAGGCATGAACATCACCTACACGCAGGACAAGTCCGTCTTCGTCAACCAGCTGCTGGGCGACCTGCAGAACCACGTGATGATCGCCGTCATCCTGGTGTTCATCGTCATCCTCTATGCGCTGTCGGGCCGCGCCTCGCTGCTGATCGGGCTTGCCATTCCGTCATCCTTCCTGATCGGCATCCTGCTGCTTGCGATGATGGGCTACACGATCAACATGATCGTGCTGTTCAGCCTTATCCTGGCGGTCGGCATGCTGGTCGACGACGCCATCATCGTCACCGAATTTGCCGAACGGCGCATGGGCGAAGGCATGCCGAAGGCGGAAGCCTTCACGCTGGCCGCCAAGCGCATGGCCGGTCCGGTCATCGCCGCGACCATGACCCGCATCGCGGCGTTTTCGCCGCTGCTGTTCTGGCCCGGCATCATCGGCGACTTCATGAAATACATGCCGATCACGCTGATCGTCACGCTGTCGGCCTCGATGCTTTATGCGCTGGTGTTCGCGCCGACGCTGGGCGCGCTTTTCGCCAAGGCGCCGGAGCATCACGAGGAACACAATCGCGACGGCTGGTACATGGCGCTGGTCAAACAGGCGGTGCGCTTCCCCATCACCGTGCTGGTGCTCACCGCCGTGCTGCTCACCGGCGTCGGCTTCGCCTATTCGAAATATGGCGCCGGCGTCGAGTTCTTCCCCAGCGTCGAGCCCGATTACGGCCTGCTCTATGTGCATGCCCGCGGCAATCTCTCGCTGGCCGAAATGGACACGGCGACCAGGATCGCCGAAAACCGGCTGCTTGGCTGGCCCGGCGTCAAATCGGTCTATACCCGCGTCGGCAAGACGCAGGGCGGCGGACAGGACGTGCCGGAGGACGTCGTCGGCGTCATCCAGTATGAGTTCATCGACTGGCGCGAGCGCAAATCGGCGAACAACATCCTGGATGAGCTGCGCACCGTCATGGCCGGCATTCCCGGCGTCGATGTCGAAGTGCGCGTGCCGGAGGCCGGTCCTCCCACGGGCAAGGCGGTGCAGCTGCGGCTTTCGGCCATCGACCCCAAAGGGCTCGACGACCAGGCCCGCGCGGTTGCGGCGCGCATTGCCAAGGTGCCCGGTGTCATCGACGTTTCCGACGGCCTGCCGCCGCCCGGCGTCGACTGGGCGCTCGAGGTCGACCGCGCCAAGGCGGCGCAATACGGTATCAGCCCGACCGCCGTCGGCACGGTGGTGCAACTGGTGACCAACGGGTTGAAGCTGTCCGAGTACAGGCCTGCCGGCGCCGACGATGCCGTCGACATCAGGCTGCGGCTGCCTGAAGACCGCCGCACGCTGTCGACGCTCGACGAGCTCCGGGTGCAGACTGCGCAAGGCTCGGTGCCGATCTCCAACTTCGTCGTGCGCAAGCCGGAGCCGACCGTCGGCATCCTCAACCGCATCGATGGCGCCCGCACAGTGGTCGTCCAGGCCAACGTCGCCGCCGGTAACCAGGTTGCGGCGGTGCAGGCGGAGGTGACCAAGGCGGTCACCGACATGAAGCTCGACAACGGCATACGCTGGAAGCTGGCGGGGTCGAACGAGGACAGCGCCGAAGCCAGCGCCTTCCTCGGCAAGGCCTTCGGCGCGGCGATCTTCCTGATCTTCCTGGTGCTCTTGATGCAGTTCAACAAGTTCACCAGCGTGCTTCTGGTGCTGTCCTGCGTGGTCATGGCGACGATCGGTGTGTTCCTGGGGCTGCTCCTGACCGGCGAGGCCTTCGGCATCGTCATGTCGGGCATCGGCGTCATCGCGCTGGCCGGCGTGGTGGTGAACAACAACATCGTGCTCATCGACACCTATGACCGGCTGCGCGAAGAGGGCTGGGACAAGATGGAGGCGGTGCTGCAGACCTGCCGCGAGCGCGCCCGCCCGGTGGTGCTGACGGCGGTATCGGCCATCCTCGGCGTGCTGCCGATCGCCTTTGGTCTCGGGCTGGAAATCTTCCATCACGAGACGACGATCAACGCGCCGTCGACGCAATGGTGGATTTCGCTGTCCTCGGCCATCGTCTTCGGCCTGTCCTTCGCCACGCTGCTGACGCTGGTGGTGACGCCGTCCATGCTGATGATCTTCACGCGCAGCAAGAACAGCCGCTTCTACGCGTTCTTCCGCCGGCTGTTCGGCCGCGACAAGAAGCCCGATGCGCCTGTGGGGCCGAGCCCGCTCGATGAACCGGCAATCGCCTTCCCGAAAGCCGCGGAATAGCTGCATTCAACCAGTCGGACAAAAGGCCGTCCGGAACAACCGGGCGGCCTTTTGCATTGTCCCCTCATATCCGACCAGCAAGGCGAGGGACTCTTAATGACCGTCAGCACCATCCTCATCATCGTTTTGATCCTGATCCTGATCGGCGCCGTACCGGCCTGGCCGCACTCACGCTCCTGGGGTTATGGGCCGTCCGGAATAGTCGGCGCTGTGCTGGTGGTGCTGCTGATCCTGGTGCTGATGGGCAGGGTTTGATCGGGGCAAGAGACCTCTGCGATCAGCGGGTCCTCGCCCGATGAAGTGCTGGCAATAGGCATACGGCGGCGCCCGCCCACACTCCGTCCGCTTCGCGGCCACCTCTCCCACATGTCCATGGGGGAGAGAAAATGCCAAGCTTTTCAAGGCAGCGACCTTGGCGATTAGCATTTCCTCTCCCCCACGAATGTGGGGGTAGAGGTGGCTGGGCGATGCCGAGACGGAGTGGGGGAGCTCCATATGCGATTGGCCCGAAATCGAGATGACGAGCACACGCTGTGCCCCCCTTGGCCACCCCGCCCGCTTGCGTATACGCTGCCCGCACCACAATCACCGAGGGAGCTATCAAGGTGAACACCGCCAGCCCGCCAAGGCCTCTCGCCGAGATCGCCAGCTATCACGCCCACATCTACTATGACGGGCAAGCCGAGCGGCAGCACGCCGAATGGCTGCGCCTGCGCATCGGCGAACGCTTCCGCGTGCGCCTGGGCAACTGGCGCGACGAGCCGGTCGGCCCGCACGAACAGGCCATGTACCAGGTCTCCTTCGCCACCGAGATCTTCGCCACGCTGGTCCCCTGGCTGATGCTGAACCACAGCGGCCTCAGCATCCTCATCCACCCCAACACCACCAACCCAAAGCGCGACCATCTGGTCGATCCGATCTGGATCGGGCGGCCGCTGGGGGTTCATGGCGAGGTGCTGGGTGACGAGGATGAAGCGGAAGAGGCGCTGGAGGTGAACACGGAGCCGACGCTGGGGGCGTAGGGAGGCGTTCTGCAAAGTAGAGACTTGGCCCTTGGAGACGCGTTCACCAATAGCCCAGTTCAGGCATGCATGACCGGCCGCTTTACGCCTCAAGCCGTATCCTATGCCTTCATCATTAGTTCGTCGAAGGTGCCGAACCAGCGCGGGGCCGTTGGAGCGATGGACCGTCAATTGATGGCAAGGGAGAGTTCTCCTTGGTCGCCGGTACGCCGAGGCGGGGTCGCCGAATAGGCAAAGATTGCAATAGAGGAGGCAGCCGGCACTCGTTCCCGCAGGGTCGGGCGCACCCGTTCGTACGGAACAACTGGCGCTCCGCACGAGGGACAGGGCAACTCACTGGTGACTGGGTGCGTGCCTGACGAACCTCTTCGTTTCGGCTGAGATAAATGCTCTCACTTACGGAACATCGCAGGTTCGTCGAAGTTGGAAAGCTACGGAGGACGTGCACATGAACAGTGTCA
>NZ_AYWZ01000026.1:0-78343 GCF_000502335.1 Mesorhizobium sp. L2C066B000 | reverse complement strand
AGCGTCGCCACCAAGGCCCGCTCGGAACGCTGGTAGCGCTCGAACAGCTCGGTGGAGAAGCGCCCGGCCCGGTCCTGCGGAACCCGCAGCTCGAGCTTGCCGACCCGCGTCACAAGGGTGCGGCCGTAATAGCCCGAGCGATAGCCAAGCCGTTCGGGCGTGCGCTCGCTCTTCGAGGCACCCAGCACCTCGTCCATCTCGGCCTCAAGCACCTCCTGCATCACCGCACGGAGCACTTCGTGCAATCCATCCGGGTTCGAAAGCAAAATGTCTTTGACGGCAGCGCTGGCGGTCTTAACTTCAGTCTTGGTCATGGNGGTGACGTGAACAATCACCAGCCTGCCATGACCGCCCCCTCTCAGCGAATTTGCAGAACTCTCAGCACACTACCGGGGCAATGTGGATCGGTGCCTAATTTGCATAACACCAAGCAAAAACAAGGGATTGAGGCTGGCTTACCTTCTCCGTTGCTTGCAGGAATACTCCTTCATTGCGATGGATTTGCACCATCTACTCCCTGCCGGTCTCCCGGCGCACCATGTTCCGACCCCTTCAGGGGCTCGGCTAGGTCGGCATGACCGATCACCCTGATCAAAGCATCGACATAGCCGTCGAATACAGCTTGATCACGAAGCAGCACCCGAACACAGCGCAAATCCCCCGCTTCCGAGACTTTCTGACCCAGTAAGACTAGCGTCCGCCGCACGTACGGGCGGCGCCGCCGTCAAGCGGCGGTCAGATGCGCCGAGGGCAACAAGCGGGCATGACGCAACGCCGCCAGATCAGCCGAGCCGGTGCAGAAGCAGGCGACGGCCAACTGGCGGATGACGATCTCGAAATGCGCGACAACGGCCTCGGTGGATACCGTAGCCGCGCGCAGCACGCCGGCTGCCTGCCCGGCGATGTCCGCGCCCAGGCGGATAGCCTTGGCCACGTCGACGCCGTCGCTGACCCCGCCCGACGCGATCAGCTTCACCGCTGGCAGCGCCCGACGTACCGCCTGCACGCTGGCCGGGGTCGGGATCCCCCAATCGGCGAACGCCATCGCAACTGTACGGTCGGCGGCATCGGGGGCCCGCTCGCCCTCCACCGCGGCCCAACTGGTGCCGCCGGCGCCGGCGACATCGATCACCGCCACGCCCGCCTGAACGAGCGCACAAGCCACCGAGGCAGAGAGGCCCGACCCCACTTCCTTGGCCACGATCGGCACCCCCATGCTGCGCGCGGCGCGAGCGATCTGCGCCAGGACGCCGCGCCAGTCGCGGTCGCCCTCCGGCTGTACCGCTTCCTGCAGCGGATTGAGGTGGACGATGAGTCCATCGGCCTCCAGTGCATCCACCGCCCGGTGCGCTAGGTCCAGGCCGTCGGCCTCACGCAGTTGCGCGGCGCCGATATTGGCCAGCAAGGGAACGTCTGGGGCCTGGCGGCGCAGCGCGCGCGTCAGCCCTTGGGAGTTGCGGGATTGCAGGCTCACGCGCTGCGAACCGACGCACATAGCGATCCCCAAGGCTTGCGCTGCCTCGCTTAGATGCCGGTTGATGGCCTCGGCGCGTGGCGTGCCGCCGGTCATGGAGCTGATCAGCAGCGGCGCGCGCATGGTCTTGCCCAGCAGTGAGGCGCTCAGGTCGATCTGCGTCAGATCCAACTCGGGCAATGCGCAGTGTTCGAAACGGATGTACTCCCAGCCGGCGGCCTTGGCCCGTGCCGTTCGCCGATTCAGCACTATGTCCAGATGGTCGTCCTTGCGCCGGCTCAACTTGGTGTCGCTGATGCTCGCTCCATCCGCGTCATCGGGCGACGGCGTTGCGTCGGGTCGGACCGACGGCAGCGCGCGCACGCCGCCGTTTCCCCCGCGTTCAGGCCGGCGCACGCTGGGCTGCCCCCGCAGGGTCGCTGCGGTAGCGACTGTTTGAGGTCTGGTAGTACTGCGCGCGGATGGCCGCCATGGCTTCGATCAGCGGTCCCCACGGCCGGGGAAAGCGTTCTTGCGCCATTACCCGGTGCAGCATGCGTGTGTGGCCGGCCAGCTCGTCCTTGAGGAACTCAACGACAGGCATGGCCGGATAGCGCTGCAGCAGCAGGATCGCCGCGTTGTCGGCCTCGCCGGCCGACCTATCCTTTTCTTGTCCATGCAGATCGTTCTGCAAGCGCCCTATCGCGGAGATGAGCCGCAGGACCTGGCGAAACGCCGGATGCGCGCGCAAGGTCGCCATGTCCAGCCCCCACAGCAACGACAGGCAACAGAACACGTTCGTGTAGGCGATCGAATCCACGCCGTTCTGCAAGTACTCGGCGTAGGACCAGCGCTCCGCCCCTACCGCCTGCGCGTGTCCGGCACGCAGCGCCGCGCAGTAGCACCGGGTATCCTCGAGAAGCTGGGCATAGTCGCGACGATCGTAGGCGAGCGCGGCGAGCGAAGCGCGCAGCACAGCACAGCCCTCGAATCCTGGTAGCGCGCACGGCACCCCCTGCCCCAGCGCCTGCTCCACCGCGGCGAGCTGCTCCGGCGCGATCAGGTCAAGGTCGTTGCAATCGTCCAGCCAGAACAGCAGCGCCAGTTCGCGATAGAAGGCCACGATCAGCGTTTCGTCCAGCGGATCGCGGCCGGTGCGGGCGCTGGTGTCGCGCAGGCTCGGATGGATGCGCTGTAGGATATACTGGCCGCCCCTGACTGCTTCCACGCCATGCTCGTCGGCGAACCCGGTCAGGGAACGCCCCCACTCCAGCACCTGTTGCATTGCGCGATGGGTCGGGATCATGGCCCCGCTCCTGCTCCCTCGGCCGAGACGCGCCGCCCCCAACGAAGCGCCAGCCACAACCCGGCGAGTTCGGCCACGCGCACCACCCGGGTGGGGCAATACAGTTCCTTGCCGATCCACAGCGGTGTCTGGGGCAGTGAGTGCGCTGCGTGGCGGGCGAGCATCCACTTCAGCGCACCCGCCACCGCCTGCGCGATGCGCCGGCGTCCTGCCGGCTCTTCGCTCCCGTCCATCACGTGCAACGCGAACAGCGCATAGGCGGTTTCCTCGAATGTGGACGCGCGACCGGCGCCCCAGCCGCCGTCATCGCGCTGCGCCTGCAGCAGCGCTGTCAGCGCGCGCTCCTCGCGCCACTGGGGCTTGCCTTGCGCGAGCGCAGCAATCGCATGCGCGGTGGGATACAGCCACGAAACGTGCCATTTTTCGTTGTCCCATAGACCNGTCGAAACGCCGCAAAACCTGTCGCGCCGCCAGCGCGAGCGCAGCAATCGCATGCGCGGTGGGATACAGCCACGAAACGTGCCATTTTTCGTTGTCCCATAGACCGTGCGGGTTGCGATTGGCCTCGACGTAGGCGCTGGTGCCGGCGGCGAGTTTTCCTAACATTCGCAACGCATGCAGGGCATGGATGTTGGTCGACACCGAGGCATTGCGCTCGCCCGGGAAGGTGACGAAGAGCTCGCCGGTTTCGAACTGGTGCAACGCGTCGGCCGCCGGGTCGCGGCCTGCAAGGCGAAGGACGCACAACGCAACGGCGGTGTCGTCCGCATCGGCCGCGAAGTGCAAGGCAGGGCCCAGACCGCGGACTCCGAGGCGGGCGTCGAGCTGCGCGATGATCACTTGCACCGCTTCGGCGAGCGCGGGATGCGCGAACAGACCGGCCAGATGCAGGGTGTACAGCGACCAGCATGGCTCGAACACATTGATCGGCCAGACGTTGGGAACGACACCTTCGATGCCGGTGCGCGTTGCCCGCGATGCCGCCTGCAGATACCCGTCGGTGCGCCCGACCTGCGGCGTTCTTCCCTGTGTCACGGCGTGCGCACGCCACGCGGCGGTGGCCGCCGGACTGATGCCGATGCTGCCGTCGTCGTCCGGGCATGCGGTGGCCGGCGACGCCCCCCACGCTTCCCAGGAGTGCAGCAACGGATGGCCGGTCGGCAATGTCGCCACAGCCCCCAGCTTGACCAGGCGTGCTTGCCGCAACGGCAACAGTGCCGGGTGGCGCGGAAACGCCAAGGCGCCCAGCAAGGATGCGGCCTCGTCGCACAACTGCGGCATGATCAGCTCCGCGCCGATGGGCGCGTCTTCGGGCACCGCATGCGCGTAGGGATCGGGCTGGCGCTCGAGGAACCGGATTGCAGCCTGGACTGCGTCGGCGGCGCCGGGAAGAGGATCGGCACGCTGCAATGCCAGCAGCGCCGCCCAGGTGGGCGCATGGCGAAACAGCGGGAAGTCCGCACCTCCCCATCCGCCATCGGCCTGTTGCTGCGCGATGAGCCACGCGTATGCCTCGTGCCGACCGATGACTTTGCCGTCGAACTGCAGAGCTCGCGCCGTGTCGTATACGGACGGACCGACGCTGCCGCCGTCGCTCATCTCGCTCAGCAGGTGGCGCAATTCGGAAAGGATCTGTTCGGACAGCGCGTTCACGGGGGATGTTCCTTCTGCAGAGGGCCAACGAGAACAGAAACGGGCAGACGCCGCGCACGTCGCCGCCGACACGGACACAGTGCAGCATGCAGCGCCCGCCGGCCGATCGCACCAGCATAGGGGCGAGTCCTTACGGTTGGGCGCGCTCATGCGTATGGCGCGGACAGATAGACGTTGGCCCGCTGCAGCATCTGCGCCAACCTTTCCGCACGCGCCCCCAGAGGGACGATGGCCTCCCCGGCGTCGTGCAACAAAAACAGCGCGAACTGGCGCGCTGCCTGCAACCCCATGATCGACGCGCAGGTCGGCTTCTGCGCGGCCGCGTCCTTGCCGGGGGTCTTGCCAAGAGTCGAGGTATTCGCCGTCGCGTCGAGAATGTCGTCGGCCACCTGCAACGCCAGGCCATAACAGGCGGTGTAGCGATCGAGCGCACTGTACAGCGTAGTGTGCGCGGCATCCTCCGCGATGGAGTATAGCGCGCCCATGCGAACCGACGCGCGCACTAGCGCTCCGGTTTTCATCCGGTGCATCGCCAGGATCCTGTCCAGCCCGGCGTGCTTTCCGACCAGCGACAGGTCCATGGCCTGCCCGCCTGCGGCACCCTCGGCGGACACCGCCTGCGCCAGTTCACGCACGAGCGCGATACGATTGTCGCCCGGCGCATCCAGGCTCGCCAGGGTCAGGAAGGCGTGGGCCTGCAGCGCATCGCCGACCAGGATCGCAGTGGCTTCGCCGAACTTTACGTGCACGGTCGGAAGGCCGCGGCGAAGCACGTCGTCGTCCATCGCGGGCAGGTCGTCGTGGACCAGGGTACAGGCGTGCATCATCTCGATGGCGGCACCGACGTCGTCGAGCATGTGCGCCGGCGTGCCCGCCAGTGCGCCGGCAGCCAGACAGAGCAAGGCTCTGGTGCGCTTCCCGCCATGCAAGGTGGCGTAGCGCATGGCTGCCATCAGCTCTGTCTTACCGTCGTCTTCGGCGCAGAGCAGACGCGCCAGCGCCTGTTCGACCCGCTTTGCGCCGTCCTGCATCCAAATCTCCGGGAGCAGCCCGCCAGATGCGCCGCGCGCCTGCGCGCCCAACCCGCCGAATGCGGAAACGCCAGTTCGGTCGTCGTGTATTGTGGAACCGGTTTGCATGTTGTTCATGTCCTTGTAGCTGAGACGGCCACGGCGAGCGCAAGTCGTCACACGAGTGCGTGCGCTGAGTGCAGCAATGCCGCGCCCCGCCGGCGCCGCTGCCTTGCCACACAGGGCGTGCGACGGCAGCTCATGAGAAGCCTATGCGGATTGCCATGGACGGATGTGCGGTCGGGTAATAGCGCCGGCCTTTTTCGACGTCGCTCAGCAACTGCGGCCGCACCCCGGCCTTGTGCATGATCAGCGCCAAGGCGATGCAGAACTGCACCATTTCCAGCCATACCAGGTGGTAGCCGATGCAGACGTGTGGGCCGGTACCGAACTGCAGCATGTCCACGGGCCGGATCGGTTCTGTGCGTAGCAGCCACCGCGCCAGGCGGAACTGATCAGGCGCCTCGTGCAGCAGCGCCGAGGTCGAGAAATGCAGCAGCGGGATGCATAGGTGGGTGCCCGCGGGAATGCGCCGTTGGCCGAGTTGCAATTCCTGCAGCGCGCGACGCGGCAGGAGCGTGGTCGCCGGATGCAGGCGCAGTGTCTCGCGGAACAGCGCCTCGGCGACCGGACACTGCGCCAGGTCCGCGTGCCGGGTCGGCACCGCGCCCACGCGTTGCGCCTCCTCGACCAGGGCGTCCCACAGCACAGGCTGCCGCGCCAGCTCGATCACGATCCAGGCCATCGTCGAGGCAGTGGTGTCGTGACCGGCAAGCAGCAGCAAGCGAATATTCGCGACCAGGACGTCATCGGAGAGCGGACCGTCGCTGCTGTCAAAAGCGCTCACCATGTCGTTGATGAACCCGGTGCGCGCGGCATGCGCGCGTGCATCGCGGACGAACCGGCGCAACTGCGCGTCGATCCAGTCGCGGGCGGAGCGGCCGCGCCGCAAAGGCAATCCGGGCAGGTCAACCGGTGGCGCGATGATCAACTGCAGCAATTGCCGGTACTTGCGATGCCATCCCGGCAGGTCCTGCGCGGGGATTCCCATGAGGCTGAAGATGAGCTTCAGCATCAGGTCGCCGGTCTCGCGCAGGATCGTTACCTCGCCACGGGCGCGCCACGCCTGCACCCGCGCCTGGATGACCGGCGCGAACAGGTCGCCGATCCCGGCCTGGCTCAGCCCCTTGGGCAAGAACGCTGCCTTGATGGCATCGCGCGCCTGCCGGTGCGCGCCGCCGTCCAGGGCAACCAACGTTCCGCCAAGCAATTCGGGCGCGATCTCTTCGATCAGCGCCGAGGACACGTCCTTGTGCTTGAGCAGTGAGAAAGCGTCCGGATCCACACAGGTCATCAGATGTCCGGCAGGGCCGAAATCCAGCCAGAAGTGGCTGCCCAGGGTCCGTTCTGCTCGCTGCAGCAGGCGCGGCAGGTCGCAGACAATGGCGGGAAGATGCCCGACCAGGGGGAAAGCGCCAGGCATGACCGGGATGTCGCACCGCAGCCGGTGCCGACGGTTGAGCGGGTTGAGCAGCATGTCCATCAGCAGCGCGCCGCCGCCGCCGATTCGGTGTCGCCGACAGGGCGCGCGGCGCAGCTGTTGCCGCCGTCGGCGTATGTCGGCACATGCGCCAGCATGCCGCCATCGATGCACACGACCTGGCCGGTGATGAACGCAGCATCGGCGGAGAGCAGGAACGCCACGAGTGCGGCCACGTCCTCGGGGCGGCCGACGCGCGGCAGGAGCTGGTGCCGGCGCAGATGCCGTTGCATGCACTCGTCCAGCTTGGCGAGGAGACGCTCGGTCATGATAAGACCCGGCGCAACCGCGTTGCAGCGGATCTGCGCATGACCGTACTGGGTGGCGAGCGAAGCCGAGAGCAAGTTCATCGCCGCCTTCGACGCGCCGTAGGACGTCTGCGCCGTGTCACCGCTGAGCCCTTGGCACGATGACATGTTGACGATCGCGCCACCGCCGCGGGCGATCATTCGTGGGATGGCCTGCCGGCAGCAGAGCAGCGTGCCGCGCAGATTGGTCGCCATGGTCTGGTCCCAGACTGCCAGGTCCAGGTCGAGGATCGCGCGGTCGCGCGGGGTCAGATGCATGGCGCTCGCATTGTTCACCAGCAGGTCGACCCCCCCGAAGTGCCGCTCCGCCACCTCGAACAGCGCTGCCACCGCCTGGTCATCGGCGATATCCATGGCTATGGGCAGCGCGTGGCCTGCATCGGCCGCGATCTGCGCGGTGCAGGCGATGGCCGCCGAGCCATCAATGTCGGCCACCACCACTCTGCCGCCCCCGCGCGCGATGGCGAGAGCGCATGCCTTGCCGATGCCGGCGCCGGCGCCGGTCACCACGGCCACCTTGCCTTCAAACCGTCCCATCGTGCCTCCTGAATTGCATTGTTCTTTCGCGGCATGCCGCTCGGCCTGCGCCGGAGAAGGCGCAGGGTCGGCGCTGGCGCGCTCGTCATGGCCGGCGTCGCTTTCGATCACCCGAATGGCGGCGACCGGGCACTGGTTGGCCACAAGCCGCACGGCGGCGTGCAGCGCCTGCGGGACCATCGCCACGCACACTTCGGCCACGCCGTCCGGTTCGCGCTGGCGAAAGGTGCCCGGCAGCGTCAGCACGCACTGCCCGGTAGTTCCGCACAGATCCTGATCGACCACGACGCGCATCTCAGCCCTCCTGCCCATGCAGCCGCACCGGCAGCGCGCGGAACGTCCTAAGGAACGCGGAGGGCTCCCGGGTCGGCTGCTCGGCCAATGCCAGCGTGGGGAAGCGCGCCAGGATCCGCGGCAGGCTTTCGGCCAACTGCACCCGGGCCAGTTGCGCACCAAGGCAGAAGTGGATGCCGTGGCCGAAGGTCAGCATGATCTTCCCGTCGATCGACATGCCAGGACTGGTGCCGTAGAACCGCACGGGATCGAAGCGGTCCGGATCGGCGAAGGCGTCCGGGTCGCGATTGCCGGCCGCGATCAGAACGCGCACGTCCGCGTTCTTCGGGATCACCACGCCGCCCAGTTCGATGTCGCGCTGGGCGATACGCGGAATGGAGCTGAACATGGCGGGCGCGTCGTAGCGCAGGGCTTCTTCGACGAATGCCTTTACCCCCATGGCATCTCCTTTCAGCCAGTGCCGCTGTTCGGGATACGCCAGCATCGCCAGGACAGCATGGCCGATGGCCGCGGCAGTGGTGGCGAAGCCGCCCAGCAACATGCCCCAGAGCATGCTGATCAATTCCGTATCCGACAGCATCTCGGCATCGCCGTCGTGTGCGCCGACCAGCATTGACACGATGTCGTGGCTGGAATCGGAGCGCTTGCGCTGTATGAGGTCGCCGAAGTAGGCCTGAACCCTGGCGCTGGCCGAGTCCGCCGCGGCGAGCTGGGGATCGCTGGCGTGCGGGCTCAGGCCTTCCAGAATGGCGCTGATGCCGGTGACGAGCCCGAGAATGTCGTCCGGGGGCATGCCGAACAGTTCGCCGAAAACCAGCATGGGCAAGGCCAGCGCGAATTCCTGATGCAGGTCCACTGCCTCCCCGCGCTCCAGTGCGGGCGCCATGCCGTCCAGGCGCGCTGCGACAATGCGAGCGATGGCCGGCCTCAGCTTGTCGATCTGGCCGATGGTGAAATCGCGCGAGATCAGCCGGCGCAGACGCGTATGCGTTGGAGGTTCCTTCATCGCCAAAGTGGACGCCAGCAGACTTAGCGACAGGCTGGTCGCCGCACGCGGGAAATAGCGCGCCAGTTCGCCTGGCGCCGGCCCCCGAAAAGCATCGCCCGTGGCCTTGAGCGCCCAGTAGATGTCGGCGTGGCGGCTCAACAGAAAGAGGCCCGACGCCGCGCGATGTACCGGATCGTGCTCGCGCAACCACCGCATGAATGGGTACGGGTCCTGAACGCACGCTGGCGACGCGAGTTCGGCGAAGGCGTCCCGGCATGCTGCCGTGGTTTCTTGCACGTCCATCTTGGTCACCTGTTGGTTGGCTGATCTGATCGGCGCGCGGCAGGGGCGCCGGCAATTCGAGGACATCGCGATTCCTCGTGGCGTCCGCGCATCACCAGAGCACCGGGAACTCCACGAACCCGCCAGTGATGATCTCCTTGCGCAACTCCAGTTCTTCGGGCGCCACCGCCAGGCGCAGCGCGGGAAAGCACTGGAAGATCGAACCGAACACCGCTTTTAGTTCCAGCCTGGCCAGCGCCAAGCCGATGCAGCTGTGCGGCCCGTAGGAGAACGCCAGGTGCGGGTTTTCGTCACGTCCGATGTCGAAGATTTCCGGGTCGTCGAAATGGCGCGGATCGAACGACGTCGCCGGCAGGCCGACCAGCACCTTGCTCTCTGCGGGAACATGCACGCCCGCGATGGTCACGTCGGTCCTCGGATAGCGCATGATGCCGTCCCAGCCGGCGCCCGGCGGGTACATGCGCAGGATTTCCTCCACGGCCTTGTCCACCAGGGATGGATCGCCCACCAGGCGTTCGCGCTGTTGCGGATGGCGGAACATGGCCAGCAGGCCAAATTCGATCTGTGCCACGGTGCTCTCGTGCCCCGCCACCAGCATGCCTGCCGCCAGGCCGATCGCCTCTTCCTCGGTCGCCTTGCCCTGGTCGACCGCCGCGAGCAGATCCGTCAGCACGTTGTCGCCCGGATCCTGGCGCTTGTCCCGCATCTTGCCGCGAATGTAGGCGCGGAGTTCTTCCCAGGCCAAGCGCGACGCGCTTCGCGGGCCGCTTTCATGCTGGTGCGTCATCACCTCGTCGGACAGCCCTGCAAAAAAGGCGTGATCCTCGTAAAGCACGCCCATCAGCGCGCCAATTACCATCGCAGGAAGCGGAAAGGAGAGGTGGCGCCGCAGATCGGCGGGCTGGGGCTGGGCCGCCAGCGTCTCGAACAACTGCGCGGCGATCGCCTCCACCTGCTGCTGCGCGAGCTGCTTCACCCTGCCGTTGCTGAAGGCCGGCGCCACGATCGTGCGTAGCCGCGTATGCTCGCCCCCCTCGTGCGAGACCAGCCATCCTGGCGAACCGAGAATCACCGAATCCGGGGTGAATGCCGCCGGCGGCATTCCCGCGGGCCGGAACGCCGCGTCGGTCAACACCGCCTTGGCCTCGTCATAGCCTGTGACCCACCAGCCTTCGTGCCCGGACGGGAAGCGCACGTGGTGGATCGGACCATTGGTGCGTAGCGCCAACATCTCGGGCGATGGCTCAATGTGATCGAGGCGCCACATCGGCAGCGTCGGCAAGGGTTGTTCGGACATGGTGGCACTTCACTCAATAGCGAGGGCGGAAGGTGACCGGCGGGCGCTGCGGCAGCGAAGACCTAAGACGGCATATAGATGACGTCCTCCGAAGGCAGACCGATTATCAAGAACGGCTAACGCGTAACTGTCTAGGCACATCGCGCGGCGAGATGCGGAACGTTATCTTGCACCTTCTAGGTCAGGACAAAGTCGGCGCGGTGGGCATTTGAGCCGCCGCCGGCCAAGCTTTCCTGCGCAAGGGTCGACAAGGGCGGCGAGCTGTTGGGTAAGGGCGGTTTCGCCGAGCACACCATGCCCATAGACGCTATCCGACGCGGATTTGACATTTTGCTTTTCTTTCTTCGTTCCATTCGTGCCATCCACGAAATGAAAGTCGGTCGGCGGCTCCCGGCCCGCAACGAAGAGGCTTCAAAACTCGTGCCAATTTGGCCGACCGAAGAAAAAAATCTGTGATGCTTTTAGGGGCTTAGCCTGAGGCCAGAGAAGAGCTAGGCGAAATAGGCCGGTGTCGCGGGCCAACAAAGGCGACCGAACAGTGTCGGACAGAACGCCTCGGCGACCTTTAGGTCGGGCTTGCGACATTCTGGTCCAGTTTCGAACATAAGAGGGCGGCAAACAGACACGATTGGGGAATTCGATCCTCACGGGGCCAAGGCGCTTGCCCAAGAGCGCGCGCTCATGTTGCCGCGAAAGGCGCGTGTTCGCGGTGCCTGCGCACCCATGAATGCTAGCGGCACACGCTACGCAATGACTGGAGTGCCCGCCAGCCTCAGGTAGTGCATCGGCTCGGCTTCCGGTCTTCTTTGCCCAGCCGGGGCCGAAGCGCCGAATATCCGCACCACACAGCATCGTTGTTGCCTGTGTGACGAGGCGGTTAAAGCGCGCGCCCGATCTTCCAAGACACGGCCTCCGAGAAGGAGGGGCGGTCCAACGGCACCTCTATTCCAAATGGCACGCCGCTTGCTGCTCCTGGTTAGAGCACCATCAAATCACGATGAAAGCGACTTGTGCCATGCCCGATACGCGAAGCTCTAGACCGTGGCCTGAGGAGACGGTGCCCCTTGCAGCTGAACATCGGGGCATCGTCTCCTCCGGAAGTCCGTTCTGGATGGCCGCTTTGCGCATGGCTGGTCCGATGCCGGCACGCCAACACGGGCAGCGCGCGCAAATGCGGTTTGCCGGTTCTGTTCAGCATGTGAGTGCCGAAAAGCCTTGTCAAAGGGTCGTCACCCAAGCCAAAGCCGGCGGGTCACTGCCACATATCGACAACATGCTGAACCAGTCCAGTGACGCGGAATCCAGTGAAGCGGGTCTGTTGCGTGAAGTGACATTTCAGGCCCCCACATGCTTTGCGATATTGGCTCCTTCCGGCCGCTATCCCTTTTCCAAACGCACTATCGCTAGTGACCGATCCCGCTTCCGGCGCCATAGCCGTGGAAAGCAACCGGCTCGACGGTGTCCAGCTCGCTCAGATCGATTGCGTTCGGGTGGCCAAGACCAACCGCCAAGACGTTCCCATACGTCGGGAGGGAAAAAAAGGAGGTTGCGAGCCGCGAGGCCCTCATCCGTGCCGGGGATACGAGCCTTTGCCCGGTATTGCGCCAGCCTCTGCCAGAATTCAGCGCAGTCTTCTTCAGGAGCAACTTGATGACAGTTCGAAACAAAGTTCCCTTCGTCACCTTTCTCACGCGTGTTCACGATAAGTCAGTCCAGGGGCCAAATCCATATCGCTGGCAAGAAAAAACATCTGACGACTACTTTGCCGGCAAGCGGGTCATCCTGTTCTCGCTGCCGGGCGCCTTCACCCCGACCTGCTCGACCTACCAATTGCCCAAGTTCGAAGAGCTCTATGATGAGTTTGCGAAGCAGGGAATTGACGCGATTTACTGCCTCTCAGTCAACGATGCCTTTGTCATGAATGCGTGGGGGAAGTCCTTGGGCCTGAAGCAGGTCCAGCTCATCCCCGATGGCTCAGGCGAGTTCACACGCAAGATGGGCATGCTGGTTGCCAAGGACAATCTCGGATTCGGGATGCGCTCATGGCGCTACGCCGCCCTGATCAACAATGGCGTGGTGGAGCACTGGTTCGAGGAGGAAGGTTTCTCCGACAACTGCGAGGCCGACCCGTATGGCGTCTCATCCCCGCAAAACGTTCTCGAAACGATGAAAGCCGCCGCATGACCTAGAAAACGTCTCACTGGCGCCATTGCAGGCCCCAAGAGGCTCCTCGACGGGATTATCGCACACACCATGCAATCTTCAGCAAGCCTGTTTCAGCGCCAGAAGCAATCCATCGTCGCATCGCCTCAACTCATTGAGTCGATTCGCTTGCTGCAACTGGCGCATACCGAACTGCATCAGTTCGTGGAGGGGGAAATCGAGAAGAACCCGCTCTTGGAATCTGCGTCAAACGATGGCGGGCCTTTTGACGATGCTTCGATTTCGGGAGCGGATCAGCCTGTCGGCTTTGGGGCAAACGCCGTTGGAGGTCCGACCGGGGCAGGGTCGCCTGAACGGCTCGGGCAATGGAAATCACTTCGCAACACGACCAACAACCCGCCGGGCAATGGCCCTTCCCTCGACGAGTTTGCCACACTCGCCGAAACATTGCACGACCATGTCGCTCGTCAGATCGCCCTCACTGCGTTCACACCACAGGAGCGGCTGATCGCTGGCCAGCTTGCCGCCGATCTGGAAGACACTGGCTACCTTCGGGCAAACCTTTTGGAGCTGGCCGAGAGCCTAAATGTCCATGAGGCTGTTGTGGAACGGGTTCTCGGAACCTTGCAACAATTTGATCCACCGGGAGTTTTTGCGCGAAGTCTCAGAGAATGCCTCGAGATTCAGTTGCGCCAGCGAAACCGGCTCGACCCAGCAATGGCAGCTTTGGTTGCCCATCTTGAAATGCTTGCGCGACGCGATTTTGAGGCGCTGAAGCAGCATTGCGGCGTCGATGAAGAAGACCTTCTAGACATGATGCATGAGGTTCGTGCGCTCGATCCAAAGCCTGGGAACAGATTCGAATCCGGTGCCTCTGAATCAATCATACCCGACGTCTGGGTCACACCCTCGCCGCAAGGCGGGTGGCAGATCGAACTTGATCCCGCCACGCTGCCGAAGCTGCTGATCAACCAAACCTACTATGCCGAAGTCACGCGTCAGACTGCCCAAAATTCGAAAGATCAAGCATTTCTCGAAGAATGCTTGCAAAACGCGAACTGGCTAATCCGCAGCCTCGATCAGCGCGCCAAGACGATTGTTAAGGTTGCGGCTGAAATCGTGCGTCAGCAGGATGCCTTTTTGGAACATGGCGTCGCCCACCTGCGGCCTCTCAATCTTAGAACCGTCGCTGACGCGATCGGCGTGCACGAGTCGACGGTAAGCCGGGTGACCTCGAACAAGTACATGCTTACCCCGCGCGGAGTTTTTGAACTGAAGTATTTTTTCACCGTCGCGATCGCGTCCTGCCAAGGCGGCGATGCGCACTCCGCCGAAGCTGTCCGGCATCGGATCAAAGCGATCATTGCCGCAGAATCTCCCGGCGACGTGCTTTCCGACGAGGACATCGCTGTCCGGCTGAAGGAAACCGGCATTGATGTTGCGCGCCGCACCGTCACAAAGTATCGCGAAGCAATGAACATCCCCTCCTCAGTGCAACGCCGCCGGGAAATGCGCTTGTGTTTTTAGATTTGGGTCAAGGCAGCCTACATCACGTTGCATTGCATCAAAGTGGAGACTTCGTTCATGACCCGATCCGCAGCAGGCGTCATGAACGCTGTTCTGCACGACCCAGAAAAGCCTGTCCCACCGTCTGGTCCCGCATGGGGTGCCATCATTTCGCTTTCCTTGGGCACCTTCGGGCTGGTCACGGCAGAGTTTCTGCCTGTCAGCCTGCTCACGCCCCTCGCGCATGATCTCGCTATCAGCGAGGGANCGAGGGAGCGGCTGGACAGGCGATGACGGCGACAGCTATCGTCGGGGCGATCTCGGCGCCGACGGTGGCCATCATCACAAAGCGCCTGGACCGCAGGACCGTCATGTGGAGCATGACGCTCCTGCTGATCCTGTCGGACGTTCTGGCGGCCGGCGCGTGGTCGCTGGCGGTTCTCCTGACTGCACGCGTCGTGCTCGGCATAGCGCTCGGAGGCTTCTGGTCGATGTCGGCAGCACTGGCGATGCGGCTCGTTCCAAGCCACCTCCTGCCTCGCGCTATGTCGATCATCCTCACCGGCGTTTCCGTAGCTACCGTCTGCGCAGCTCCAATCGGCGCTTATGTCAGCGATATCTGGGGATGGCGAAGCGCCTTCATGCTCGCCGCAGCCGGCGGTGTCGCTACACTGCTCGTGCAGCTCATAACCATTCCGAGACTGCCTCCGATTGGAGTGACTAGCGTCCGCAGCCTGCTGGATGTGGCAAAGATTCCGATGGTCAAGGTTGCGCTTTTTGTCATCCTGCTGGTCGCTTCCGGCCACTTCGCCGGAATCACCTATATCCGCGCCTTCCTCGAAAAGATTCCCGCGCTTGACGTCGAGACGATCTCGCTTGTGTTGCTTGCTTTTGGCATCGGCGGATTCTTCGGCAATTTGGCCGGCGGGCTTCTGGCCGAGTACAGTCTCAAGGCAGTCGCGGCCCTTGCACCGCTGCTCATAGGGATAGCGGCTGTTTCGCTACTGACGGCGGGAGCATCGGCCTTCGCCTCGGGGATTGCGGTTGGCGCGTGGGGCTTTGCCTTCGGCGCGGTGCCGGTGGGATTACAGACGTGGATGGTGCGGCGGGCCGTTCCCGAGCAGGCCGAAAGCGCCGGTGTGCTGATGGTCGTAGCATTCCAAGTGGCAATCGCAGCCGGCGCGATTTTCGGCGGGCTATTGGTGGAGAATGCGGGGATCGCCAGCGCCATTGCCTACAGCGCTGTTGCCACGTTCGTCGCTGCCCTCATAGTTTTCCTGCTCGGCCCGAAGCGCGGAACTTAGATCGCCTGACAGGAGAGATCTCAGCAGCGCAGCGGGACGAGAGGTCCAATCGCATGCACGGCGCGGCGCGATCCTCCGCTTGCGGGCGATGCCCCGACGGGAGCGACTGGCTCGCCTTCGATAATGCCTTTACTCTCTTGACGAATGCTCTGGCGGATCGATCTGTCGTATCGTTCGCATACCATCAGCTTGCCCTGGCCACTCACCCTTTGACACGGTGCCTATCCCTCCGGGGCAGCACCGAATGCATTTTCGGCGAGCGTCCTAGCCCTGAACGACCTGATCTTATCCTTGTAGTGCTGGGCGGGTTACGCCCCTTGAACTGAACCCATATTGTGGGCGCACCTGCCGATCCAATTCGCCCTTAATCGTTTCGAAGCGACGTAAACGTACCCGTCATTGGCTGCAACAAAGTTGCATTCTTCGGCGCGCAATAAGCCTGCTTACTCGAAATGCCCCGCCACCGAGAGGCGGGTCATCCGCGCTCCGCCCGGAGTAGTCGTTCATCCACGCAACATTGCAGAACAAAATAGGCATTTCTCAGCCTCTATGGGACGTCATGATGGATTCGATCGAAGGTTCCTATGTCAGCCGAGTTGGTTAGTTGAGCCGTTTTGACGCGAATTCTCATCGAGCCTAATCCAGCTGGTGAATGGTAGATTGTGGCACAACAGCCTTGGCGATTTCACATAGGTGCTTGTGGTGCGTGAGATAGATGACCTGACCTGTGTTCGCCATCTCCCCAAACAATCTAAAAACTTCCTCCGAGCGAATATGGTCAAAGGTTTCCATGATGTCGTCGGCGATGAAGGGAACCGAGGGCCGGAATTGGGCGAACTCGTAATAACCGGCGAGCCTCAGTGCTAGGTAGAGCTGAAAGCGCGCGCCCTTCGAAAGCGCTTCAGCGAGCTTGGATTGCCCGTCGCGCTGCACCGCGATGAGAACCTCCTCGCCTTTGACGGGCTGGGTTGTAAGGCCTGAATACTGCCCACGGGTCATTAGCTTGAATGCGTCTGATGCACGCGCCATCATCCCCGAACGGTGGTTCTCACGGTAGATCCGCAAAGCATTTCCAGCCGACATGATACCAAGTTTCAGCTCAATGTAGCGAACGGCCTTCTCCTCGATTTCCAACAGGGTTGTGCGCCGTTCGGCGTCCAGGCGGGCAACCGCGCTGTCACCGCCGATGGCGTCCAACTTGTCTGCCGCGCGGGTCTGTCGGATCAGCTGTTGCTGGATGATTTCATCGAACTGGCGAAGCCGCTGCTCGCCCTCAGCCTTCTCGACCGCGAGGCTGTCGAAATCGATCGCTTCCAGGATCGAGCGTGCCTGGTAGAATCCATCGACTGCAAGTTCCGCCACTACCCGTTCCTCAAGTTCGGCGACGGTAGTGCGCAAGCCGTCGCGCTCACGCAGCAGCTCGTCGCGTTCGACTACCTCGGACAGAGTGGCGACGCCAAAGACGCCCAGCACTTCATTCTTGCGGCGTTCGTGTGCCGAAATCTGGGTGTCGAGGATTTCGCGCGCCTCCTTGAGGCGCTTCAGCTCGTTGCCGAGGCTTGCCTTCGTTTCACGTGTCCGCTCGGCACGCTCCAGGCGCTCGGCAAGGCGGGTGGCCAACTGCTCCGGCTCGCCATCCTTCGTCGGCTCGTCGGCTTCGACCGCAACGGCGATGACCTCGACCAGAAAATTGGCCCTGTCGGCCTCCATCTTGTCGATACGCAGCTGCAGATCCTCCCGTTCCTGCAGGCTTCTTGACAGTTCGGCCAATTGATCGAGCACAGCGCCAACGCCTGACGCGGACAGACCGCTTTCGAGCCACGTTCCCTTGAGCGCTTCGGTAATGCCGGCCAGCCATTCCTCCTCGCGACGCTCCGCCACCCCTACCGCAACCCGTCGGGCAGCTAGATCCTCTTCTTTGGAACTCACCATCCTGAGCGCCTCGGCATACTCGGCGTCCACCTTGCGCTGCCGGTCCAGAAACAGCTCCGCGATGGCCATGATTGCTTCGAGGGTGTCGCCGGGCTCTGATACTATGCCGACACTTTCCAGCGCCGCTCTCATTTCCAAGTGTATCTGCTCGCCTGCGTCAGCGGCTCGCTCGGCTTTCAAGCGAGCAAGTTCGATCTGCTCCCAGGCAGCGAGCGCATCGCTGCGCGCCTCGATCTGATCCTCGATCCTTTCGATCAGGCGCTCAGACGAAGGTTCCAGGGCTTCTCCGAGGAGGTCGCTGGCGGCCACACGGATTTCCAACAATTGGGTATCCGCATCCTTGACGAGCTGTTGGCTTTGGATGCCGTTTCGTGACAGGTTGGCCGTGGCCTCGGCCAGGGCACGCGTCATTGCCCGGATCTCGGCCAGATCCGCCGCGCCGGCCAGCCGGCCTGCGCTGGCAACGTCATCGCGCGTCAGTGCCACGGCGAAATCGTCAGCGGTGTCACCAGTCAACTCTGCGCGGTGCGTTGCCCACGCATCATCGCGGAGACGGCGGATGGCGGCAGCCGCTTCATCGTCGACAACGTCGACCGAGGCTCGAAGGGCATCCAATCGTGCGGCGAGCATTGCATGGTGGCCCTCGTATTCGGCGAGGCGTTCGGCAAGTACCGCGGTGTTCCTTGCCAGTACTGTCGCTACTGTCTTCCAGGCGGCAATCTGCCCGGCGCTCGGAACCGCAACGTTGACGAGAGCGAGGGCATCTCCGTTCCATGGACGCAAGCGAGCCAGCGATGCCTTCCATCGGATTGTTCCCGCATCTCCCGCCTCGCGAGCCGTCTTGATCTCTGCCTTGTGTCCGCTTGCTCGCGCTTTCGACAAAGCCGAGCCCAGCCTTGCCCTGGCGGGTTCGGGCACCGCCCTTTCCTCGCCGACCCGCTGCCTTGCCACCTGCAACGCATCGAGTGCTGCCGCCGCCTCGTCGCGGGCGGCGCGCGCGCCCGTAGCAATACCGGACCTCTGCTCGACCATAGCGCGAACGACGCCAACTGTGACGGCAGGCAGAAGCAGTGCGGCAGGATCCGGCTCGGAAGACCGGCCCAAGGCGACAAGGCAGCTTGCCACGGTGTTGTTGAGGATTTGCAGCCCCATCCTGCGAGTGGGCAAGTCAAAGCCAGCCGCGGTATGGCGCACCTTGCCCTCCGCCAGGCTGCGAATGCGTTCGGAAATCGACAGGATCCGTTCGTCCTCGTCGACCGCAGTGACTTTTGCCGACAGCCGCTCGACCTCATCGATGTTTGCGGACAGTCGCGTTCTGAGGCTGGCATCGTCATCGATTAGTTCGGTGACACTTCCCGTCCATGTCCGGGCTGGGGAGGTGATGTCCGGCAGCTGATCCAGCCGGGCAATCTTGCGGCGCATATCCGCCAGCATCGGCGCAGCACGTACGTGACGAGCAATGGTATCCAGCCTGGCCACCAGCACCGCCCGATCGCTGATGGTTCGGCCGTACTGCTGCGATGCATCGAGACGTTCGGCCTCCAGCTCCTCATAGGTCGATGCAAGTGTGTCGATCGCATCCCTGCGCGACTTCACGTCAACAAGGCGCTTCTTCAGCAGCGCCAGTTCGGTGCCATGCGCCTGCTTCCGATACAGCGCGCCTGCTTCGGCCTCGAGGGCGTTCAACGTATCGCTTGCGTTCCCAAGACCGGCGCTGGCCGTGAAGAGGAGCTTGCCGAGGTCGCCCCGCGATTCCAGGATCGATTTTCCGCCGGCTTCCAGCGTCTCGTCATCGAGTGAAAACATAGTCGTGTAAGCGTCACGCGACAGTCCGGCGAGATGCGCCGTGATCGCCACCTCGCTCATCGATTGGCCCGTCGCGTTCAATAGCGAATTAGTACGCTGTTTCGTACGCGTGAACGTGTGCTCGGAGCCGGCCAGTTCCAGAACCCCACCGATGCGCATGGCGCTGTACTCATGCAGGAAGTTGTAGCGGCTCCGTTCCTCGATGCCGAACAGCAAATCTAGATAAGCGGAAAGCGCTGTCGATTTGCCGGCCTCATTCAGGCCAAACACGATATGCAGATCAGGTCCGGATTCCGGTTTGGGTCCGAAGTCGATCGTACCATCGGTGAACTTTCCATAGCGAATGAGGTCAAGGCGCTGCAGCCTCATGACGCTCCACCGGACTTAAGGCGGGAAGTCACCAAGTCTGCGCCCTTGGAAAGCACCTGATCGAGGAACCGTTCCAGCCCGGCTTCGTCCTTCCCAGCAAAATCCCGTCCGTCGGCCGGAAGGTCGGCGACCATCCTTTGGACGAACGCCCTCGCCTCGGCGCGGAAGGTATCCGAGGTGGCATCGGCGCGCATGGATTGCTCGAGTTCGAAAATCGGATCAGCAATATCCTCGGCCGTCTCCGCCCGAGGTGGCGCGAGGTCAAGCTCGAGCTTCTCCACCCACGTATGGCCTAGCTGTTCCGCAGCCTGTTCGGCTTCGGCAAGAAGGAGATCTCTGTCGCGGATCAGCGCCCATAACAATGGTGATGTTCCTGTTAGGCCAACGCGGGCCACAGCATGACGCGACCGGACGGCGGCCCGCATCTCTTCGAGTGCGTTTCGAACACGCGCGACGGCCTCGGACCACTCCACTGCTCCCGTAAGGTCGACGCTGACCCTTTCGAACTGCGCAACGCTGGTCAGCCTTTCCTCGATCTCCACCGAACGGTCGTCTCGCACCGTCACAAGGGTGACTGATTTCTCGCCGGCCTCGTTGATATCCCTCCCCTGCGGTATTCCCGGCATCACCACCGTGCTTGCGCCGGAATGGACTTGCCGAAGATGAATGTGGCCAAGCCCCCAATAGTCGAAACCGTGGGCGTGCAGGTCAGCGATGCTGCAGGGCGCGTAAACGTCGTGACCGGGCGATCCGGCCAGACTGGTATGCATGATGCCAATATTGACGGCTCCTTCGCGAGCAGCCGGATATTTGGGCAGCAGGCTGTCCGGCGCCTTAGGGTTCGCAAAGCTCAAACCATGGAAAACGACGTCCACACCGCCGGCTGTCTGCAATACCGACTGAGCACGACCGCCAAAAATGGTCACGGTGTCAGGAAACACCAGCTGTTTGGAAATCCGCGACAGGGCGTCATGATTGCCGCGGATCTTGAAAACCCTGATGCCGGCCTGGTGCAGGCGTGTCATCTGCGCTGCCAGGAACCGCGCCGTCTTCATCGAGGTTTGATCACCATCGTATAGGTCGCCGGCTATTACCAACGCATCCACGCGTTCCTCTAGGCAGAGATCCACTATCGAAACGAATGCCTGGCGGCTGGCGTCGCCCACGAGCCCGGCAAGATCGGGATTACGCATCGCGAGCGAACGCAGCGGCGAGTCGAGATGAATATCGGCCGTGTGTACGAATCGAAATGCCATTCGGCCTCCGCCAGCAAAAGAGGTGTTCCGAGCTTCAACAGAGATTGCAACGAGGGCTCTACAATGCCCGGTCACACTTCAGCTAATGCCTCGCTCGCGGACTCGCCGGCCACCAACAAACCGTCTTGGGGCCGCAGCAAGCCCTTGGCAATCAAATCGGCGACCCCAGCTGAAATCAACTGCCGCAATTGTGCACTTGTGGCTTTGAAGCCCAGCATTCTCGCAACGGTTATTGCGATTTCTTCCTCCGTCGCACCGAGGTTGGATTTCACGACTTCCATGGCGCCTTGGGCGACTTCGTCCTGCGCAATCATTTCGGGCTTGCGCAATCCAGCGGACACGACGCCGCTGCGATCCCTGAGACGAACAGGAGCACCTGGCTTGAAGCAGAAGCTGCCTCGACGGGCTACTGCACCACCTCTCTGCGCTAGGCCTACCCCTCGCTCGATTGCATCCTGAATCCTGCCACCGGCCCGCTGCAGACCCCACGCGCCCCGAATACGCGAAACTATTTCGTCGACATGGATTGGTGTTTCTATAGCCACCACCTGCTCGACCAGTCCGGCCATGATTCCGCTGGGCGTCTCGTGGAGTTCGAACGATCCCGGTCGGTTTAGTTCGGCCTCTTCGTAGGCTCGATTGGGTATCTCGGATCCCTTTGTGCTTTCGAGACCGATTTCCGTCACGTTGCCTCTGTCGACCGTAACAACCTGCACGGCTACAGCACGATTTCTCTGGACCCCCAATTCGGCCCGCTCATCGAGCTCTTTTCTCGCAGCCTCAATCGCTAATATGGTTCGCTCCAGCTGCTCGCGTGGCCTCTGAAACCAGTCAGCGTTCCAGATGCGATGGATTATCCAACCATGGTCTTCCAGAACAGACTGCCGTAGCCGGTCTCGATCTCGGGCCGAGCGCGATGAATGATATTCTGCGCCATCACATTCGATGCCAAGAATATAGCGGCCTGGCCTCTCCGGATCAGCAACCGCGAGATCGATGAAGAAGCCTGCAATGCCAACCTGAGCATGAACCTGGTAACCCTTTCCGATCAGCGCGTTGGCTACCTGCTCTTCAAAGATTGAATCCATTTCGCGAACCGTGGCCTGGGCAAGCGAAATTCGTCCTGTTCTCGCGTAGTGCAAGAAGAGCTTGAAGGCGAAGATGCCTTTCCCTTTGCCACGCTCCAGGTCGATGTCCTCGTCTGTGATGGACGCGAATACTTCGCAGCTGCGCTTGGCGCGGCTTATGAGGACGTTGAGCCGACGCTCGCCGCCTTCCGCACCAAGAGGGCCGAAACGCATGGCCATGTACCCCTGCGCATTCTTGGCATACCCCACTGAGATCATGATCACGTCGCGCTCATCGCCTTGAACATTTTCAAGGCTCTTGACGAAGAATGGCTCGCTGGGGTGCGCGTGAAAGAACTCCTCCGTATCGGGATTTAGTCGCCGCAGCCCTTCGAGTTCATCCTGGATCGCGCGGCGTTGGCTAACCGAAAATGTTGTAACGCCTAGAGTCTCTCGCGGGTTCACCTTCGCATGACGGATGATCGCTTCGGCTACTGCTCTCGCCTCTACCGGATTGGTTCCTGTGCCACCGGAATCGAAGACCCCCTCTGGCACATGATGAAACCGCAACCCCATGCCTGCCTCTTGGGTATAGGGGCTTGGCACGATGAAAAGCCGGTTCTCGTAGAACTGGCTGTTCGATACGGCGATCAGAGATTGGTGACGGCTACGGTAGTGCCAGCGGAGCATACGCTGCGGCAAGCCGCGGGCCGTGAACAGGCCGAGGATGCTTTCGATGTCGGCGACCTGCGCGCCCTCACCCTCGTCATCTTCAGACTGCGAGCCTGTCACCTTGGCGAAGAATGTCGTGGGTGGTAGTTGGCGTTCGTCGCCAACAACGACCACCTGATTGGCCCTGGCGATCGAGCCGAGCGCGTCCACAGGCTGTATCTGAGACGCCTCGTCCATCACAAGAAGATCGAAGGACATCCTGCCGGGCGACAGGAATTGGGCCACCGAAAGCGGGCTCATCATGAACACTGGCTTGAGTGCCTGGATGGCAGGCCCTGCCTTCTGCATCAACTGCCGGATAGGCATGTGGCCCCGTCTGCGCGCCATCTCAGAACGAAGCAGTCCGACTGGTCCAGCTCCGCCGTCTCTTGAAGGAATTTTTCGGTGATGAGCCGTCACAACTTCGATGGCACCGGCCTTGATCCTCTGTCGGTCCAGATCCGCGAAGTCACGTACAGCCCTGGAATGCAATTCCCCGTCGAACCTTGCCAGCTCCGGCTCATCGGTCGCCATCGCTAGAAACATTCGTTCGTAGTAGGCCATATCGAAGACTGATCGCGCCGATCCTGTTGTAATCTGGCCGTTGGCCAGGCCGTCTATCAACTGTCCCAGTCCAGCCTTTCGGGCTGTTTCGGATCGCTCTCCATAGGCAACCCATTTTGAGAGCTGTTCCTGATGATCAAGCCACCCCTCCAGTCGAGAAACAACCTCGACTATCGCGACGTCTGGAAAATCGTCTACTCCAAACAAGGAGGGAGCATCGGCTTTCAAATCCCCTGCAAGCGCCTTCAATTCCCGCGCTGCCGCTTGGGCCGCTTCACGCGCTGAACGCGCCAAGTTTGCGATCTCTTTTCTTTCAGGCAACCGCGCAGCCAAATGCCGGATTGAGCCATTTTCTCTCAGCCAAAGTTCGGCTTGCGCGAGAGCGGCCCAATCGGATCCTCGACCGAGCCACGACGAGCCGAATGCGAACTTGCCAAGGCTTTCCCCGTCCTCGATCTCTTGATCAAGCGCTTGTAGTCTGCCTAGTCGGCGTAGTATCTCCACCCGCTCACTGATCAGATCTGGAACGTCAGTCAGAACCTGTCGTGACGCGTCATCGGCTTGAACTACAGTGCTTGCCTTCGCTTCCATCATTTGCAGCGAGGCCCGCTCGGCGGAAGCCACGTCACCTTGCAGGGATGACGCAAGGTGGCCTAAATCGTTCCAAAACCCCTCGATAATCGGCTGACCGATGTCGATCACCTTACGAACTCGGACCGCACGCGCGCCCGCTTCAGAGCGCTCCGCCATCCGCCCGGCTATAATTCGCGGTTCCGAGCCAAGTCCCCTCAGCGTGCGCATCCACTCCACTAAGGCCTGGAGTGGTGCCGAAGACGATCTCTCACCGCGCCAATCGGCTCCGAAGGCGGAACCGCCAAAGGCGTCGCCTTCGCGCACTTTTGCTGCGGCCGCTTGGCCCTTCATTAGAATGTCGAGGAGACCCACTATCTCCGCCGCAGGAGCGCTAGGGGCCACCAAAATAGTCCGCACAAGTGCAGTGGCACGACGGTAGTCGCCATTCAATGCTTTCAATATTCCCGTGTGCTCGGCGAGCGCTTGCCGCGCCGCGGCCACGTTGGTACTCCACGCGGCATCAACAACTTTGCCCTGAAGCTCGGCTCTAGCAGTCTCTAGCGTTGCTACGCTGTCGGCAAGGTCACCAGCCTGTTCCAGCCCGGAGTCCCAAACTGTGGCTGCGAATGCCTCAGGGCTCGCATCGGGGGCTGCCGCAACTCTCTCGCCGGTCATCACTAACCTGAGGAGTCCTGCAAGCGTGTCCGGTAAAACCGTAGACCCCAGTTCTTGATTTAGCCGCTCAGCTTCTTCTCTTAAGCGTGGGAGCAACACGGTTAGCTGGCGCGCACGAACGAAACCATCTTTCGGAAAGTCTGAAGGAAGCTTAGCAAGCTCTGTCTCGAGACCTTCAATTGGCGTGTCGATAGCCGTCGCCACCAACTGCTCCGACAGTTCCTCGGATTTGCGGTTGAAATCTGTTCCTGTCCAGAGAAGCGATGCAATGTCCTTTGGACGCTCATCCCAAACCGGCGAGACTAGCGCCTCGGCAGGAAGTCCAGGTGCGGACGCGAGAAGCTCAGCGCGATCTTCTACCTCGCCGCTGTCGCTGAGGATTTGCGGAGGCTTCGCCTCGATCCGCTCAGCAATATCGGCCAGTTTGGCGTGCAGAGCCTTTGCTTGATCCAGCGACGACGCAATGCGTGGGACGAGCCTCTCAATGGTCGTTGGTAGGACGACATCCAGGCCAACTCCCCGCCATGGGTGGTGGATCGGCAAGCCGATCTCGTTGATCCGCTGAGACACGTCATCGAGAAGTTTGCGACGTTGCGAGACACCGTCATTCGTCCAAGCGGTGGCATCCTCAAGTTCAATGTCAACTGGCTTTTGCCCGTTCTGCCTTAGTCGGGTTAGCTGGCCAAGAACCTGGTATGGAGTGAGTTCGGACGTTCCAAATGGAACATGCATCCTTGTAGCATGTGCATTGAGTTTGTCCCTAGCCTCCAGCAGGCGTTCAGTAAGGGAAGAAGCAAGCTGTCCGCGAGGCGATCCGAGTTGCCAGGTGCGCCGCAACTCTTCCAGCATCATGCGCTTGTTTGCCTTGTTGCTATGGAGCTCAAGGCAGGCGTCCCCCACCCCCGCAGTGTCAAGCCGTCGCTTCACGACCTCAAGTGCGGCCATTTTTTCCGCAACGAACAGCACGGTCTTTCCATCGGCAACGGCCGACCCGATAATGTTTGCGATCGTCTGCGATTTTCCTGTCCCGGGAGGACCTTGGATAACGAGGTCGCGACCCTTTCTTGCATCATGGATCGCCAGCGTCTGAGAACTGTCACTGTCGACGATATGCAACATTTCGGCAGGCGCGATATGCGGATCAATCGCAATGTTGTCCGACATCAGCGGTTCGCGTGTTTCGAAACCATCTGAAAGAAGCGAGCGGATCTTCGGTTGTTCGATAATCTTTGCGCCATCCGGCCAGAGATCCGGATCCAGGTCACGGTACATCAAGAACTTAGCGAACGAGAAGAAGCCGAGCACCATATCATCGGCAAGAACCTGCCAACCCTCTTTGGTCGACACTGCTTCGGCAACGGCTTCGAGATAGGCCGAGACGTCGAAGTCGTCTCCTACTTCAAAACGCGGCAGGGCGAGCTTGTGAATGCGGTCGAGATAGAGTTCCAAGGAGAGGTTTGCGGTAAGATCTTCCGTACGAGCTCGCAGCCGAAACTTTTCTCCAGCGGCCCCTCGCTCCAGCCGTACCGGGACCAAAATGAGAGGAGCCTGACGGATGTTTTCTTTGTTGCTCGGGTCAATCCACTTCAGCATGCCAAGGGCCAGAAAGAGGATATTGACGCCCTGCTCTTCCTCAAGTGTGCGGGCATCATGGTAGAGATCAAGGAGCCGGCGCTGCAGCCCCGTTGGGGTCATCCTCGTCTGAAGCTTGGTGTCAGAATGTCGCGCAGATACCCCTCTGTCGTCGAATCCTTCGTCCTCAGGCTGAGCAAGAGCAACGGGGGAATAGTCGATTTCCTCGTCTGGAGGGCTGCTTTCAACCTGGCCTGCCTTCGGCCGATCCGGCTTGCCGGCCAGGAAGGTAAAAGCCTTTCCTTCGCTCACCAGCAATCGATAGATCTCAGACGACCTCTCGTCGACAATATCGATCGTCTTCGCGCTCTTTGAAAACCGTGGCACATTCAAAAGTCGGTTGCGAGCAGAAAGGTCGAGCAATTCCATCCTGGCTCGCTCGAGCTTTTCCTTTAAAGGCAGATCGCTTTGGAAGACCGATTTTTCAACTTCCGACACTCACACCCCCCTGATAGGCTGGACACATAGAGCCTAGACAAGGGCTGTCCGCAACATAAAATGCTGGTTTTTCAACCTCGAATGGCTGCCACCAACACTTCAATCGTTTAGTATTGTGAGCACTGCGGCTTGGTGGAAAAATTGCGGATGTTTGTTTAATGTTCCGGACACTTCGCATCCCCACCTTGATCTCGAGGTTCCCTTTCAGACAAAATGCCATCATACGTGTGGACGAGGTGTTGGCAGCTCTGGCATCCGCCTCGCCGGCCACGACCAACTGGCGCACAAGCCGACTTCTTTTTGAATCGGCCTCCTAATTTCATTCCGAGAAAACTTGTAGGCTCCAGCGCGGAAAGATGGTCGTGTTTACGGAAAAGGTAACTACAAAGTCGTGACTTCGGGCTGATCTGCGAAGGCACCATGGTGTTCAAAGCGCCGAACTACAAGGCAAACCAGCGCCAGCGAAAAAGGCGCCTATGAATGGTGCAGAGGCACGTTACAAATCATGCAGCTTGCGTTTCGCAAAGGATCGGAAATTGAATAACAATCGCTATTCTCATCGTCGCCGCGCGCGACCAAGGCGCGGCGCTGAACCAATCGTCCGCAGACGTTTCTCTCCAGATGTGCGCTTGCCTCTGATCCTGGTGATCGTGGTGGCCTTGGCTGCTTACGCGACCCACTATTTTACAGGCTCGGGTGACCAGTTACATGGTCTCGATATAGCAAACTCGGCCGGGTCGAGACGGGCGCCGATAGTAGGCATAGCATCGGTGATTGATGGAGACACGATAGAGATCCACGGGCAGCGCGTCCGCTTCAACGGCATCGATGCACCCGAAAGCCGCCAATACTGCAAAGACGCTAGCGCACATCAATACCCCTGCGGGCGCCGGGCGGCCGAAGCATTGGCGAATTTCCTTGCGGCTTCGCAGCCTGTCCAATGCACATTTGTTTCATGGGATCGGTACCGTCGCTTCGTCGGTGATTGTCGGCGCGCGGACGGTGTCAGCGCCGCGTCCTGGATGGTCGAACATGGCCAAGCCTTGGACTGGCCCCGCTATAGCCACGGCGCCTATGCGCAACAGCAAACTAATGCTGAAACCGCAAAGGTTGGAATCTGGATTGGGACGTTTGACAACCCTCGGGATTGGCGCGAACAACATGCCGAATCTGCGAGCCCAACCAAAAGCCCCCTTGGGCTTGTCAGCCGTCGCCAAGTAGCACAGAGCTACTCATGCCAACCTCGCCGCTTGTGCACGCAGATTTCATCTTGCGAAGAAGCACGTTGGTATCTCGCCAACTGCTCATGGGGGAGCAAGTTGGATCGAGATAGCGACGGGATTCCGTGCGAAGGCGTTTGCTGACCTGGGCTCACGCTTTGAACCCATCCCCAACCATCACTCCCTAGTGTGCGCATTTAGCGTTATGAATTGGCGGTCGGAGCTTCGATGCAATTGCGCGAGTGCCGATAGAGCCTGGCAAAAGGGCTGGCTGACGTTTGTCTTGGAAAATTCCACCAGCTCGTTAAGTCCGGACGGGCTAGAAAACCGCAACGCTTCGTAGCGGCATACAGGGATCTGCCGATTGTCTTTGAAGCGCTTGTCAGGCCCGCCGTTTTTGTTTGGGTGAGCCCAGGTGTAGCTCACGATCTCCGCATCAGATGGAACTTTGCCGGTCTCGATAAAATTACTCGGGGCGAATTGGGTCTGCAGATCGGCATATCCGACTGCGCCGTATCGGTTTCCGTCCTTCACTAGCACTAGGTCAGGCATGAAGAAGAGCACCTGCCGACCCACATGGATTGAAGGAGGAGTAACGTTGCTGCGTACAACCTTCGGCAAGGAGCTTGTAAGTGTCGTGGGCTTTTTGTCGACCAGCATGCTGGCCCCGGCATTTCGCTTCCAAGCAGTCAGATCCTCTATCTTGCCGCCGACAGCGACATGCCATCTCCCTGCGCAGCCGGTGAGAGTTTCGAACGCGCCGACAAGTCGCCCGTAGGCGGCCTCCGCGTCTTTTTCCAGATCGTAATAGAGCACGCTCACCCGGCGGTAACTGTCAAACCATTTGCCAATGAGCATACCCGGCACAAAGGCACCGATGCCCAGCACCGGTGCGGCACCTCCGAGCTTGGTCCCCACAAGGAAACCTGCAATCCCGAACAAAACCGCGAGTGCTACGGACAGCCGCGTCTGCGATTGCCTGGCATTGATTTCATCGAGCACATTGGCGAATGTCTCGTCACGCATTTCCACCACATCGCGGGACTCGATTTCTCTCATCACGACGCCGTCAGAGACGTATTCCGGGCGCGAGGATTGTGGACGGGGTTGCGGCGCAGATGGGGTCTGAGAGAGCTGAACTACCTTCTTCGCGCTGGCCTTGCCTAAAGTGCCACGATAGTAGAGCCCACCCACGCCGGCGTGGATGTAGTGACCTCTTGGCCCAGTGCCGATGCGGAGGCCCTTCACGCCAACGGAAGCGCCAACCCCACCGGACGAAAAGTTAAAGCGGAATGGTCCCGCACTGATCGATTTTCGAACGTAAAACCCATAGCCCAATCCCCCCAACTCAACTGCCGTACCGACTAAGGCGCCAGTCTCTCGTCCCCATTCATGGCTTGGCGCCAGCAACCGGCGCCAATTTTGATCGCTGCCTCACCCTAATCTCGATGCGCCTTCGAGCCCGTACATCGCCAATCTGCGCTCCGTCGGTGAGATGATCGCCGGGCAGGATGAGCTGACCACCAGACATCGGCAAAATCGTAAACCCCTTTAATGCGGGCATGTCACTGAGCACACTTGTAACTGAAATCGCGCGGGCCAGCCCAAGACCGGCATTGTCGGCGGGATGGAGTGAGCCGATTTCCACTTTCCCTGACAGGACCGGTTGGAGCCCCTTGTCCATGTTGGAAGATTCGCCCGCCATTGCCTGTTCGTCCGTGTGTCCAATTACCTCAATCACGTCGACACCGTACGAGGTCGCAGTCCCGGCGATGGTCTTCGCAAGATCGCGCAACTTTGTTTTGAAGGCATTCGAAAGCTCTGCGCTTCCGGTATCGAAATTATAGCCATCCAGTTCGCTGAGACTGATGATCGGCGGCCAATCGTGAGGTTTTGCTGCTTGCGTCGGCTCTGCAGCCTCCTTGAGCACATCAGCCAGATCCTGCAGCCCTTTGTCGGTGCCGGCGTAACCAAATTCTCTCAAGACCTTCGCCGCATCTATCATGGCCTTGGTCTGATCAATGCTTATGTCGTTGTCCGCAAGGACTTTCGCGACAGGGGCATTTCGCACGACCTCCTCCAGAGAAATACCTGCTTCCTTGACCGACTTAACAGCATCCTTGGCCAGGACCAGCTCGCGCCATTGTTCGTCGGGAACGGTTCCTCCCCTCGTGGGCTGAAACACCGCTTTTATCTGAGCCAGAAGCCGCTTGTTCTCGGCTTCGAGCCTCTGCACGTTTTCCTTGTTTGATTGAGTGGCTCGCAGTGCCTCATCGGTCTCTTTCTGCTTTTTCGTGATGATAGCACCGGCTGCTAGCAACAGGCAGAACACCAAAAGCAGCATCGTCTCGGCCATGGTCAGGCCCAGTATCAAACCGCGGCCAAAACCCTTGCGCTCGAAGGCGACCGAAGTCCCGCCAGCGTCACTCACCTGCCCCACCAACTGGTTCGCTTAGGCGGTTCCGTTCGTTCGGCGGGAGGCTCGCTTCCCAGAGTTTGGAAAGCGTCTGGTTGGGGCTCAGGCTCGACCCGAATTGGTGCGCTCTCGACGGTGTCATTTGCGGCCAGATCTGCCAGTGGCTGTTCAATCGCGATAGGAGCGTTGAGAGGGGGAACAGGCCTCGGCGCGTGAAGGGTTCTTCCTGCCAAGGTTGCGACAAGGTCTCCGGTGTCCTTGCTTTGCTTTTGCACCACTGCGGCAAGCGCCTGGGTCAAGCGTTGTTGCGCTTGGACGCTCTCCGCTGTTTGCTCTGCGGCTGCCACAGCCTTTTCCACACCTGCGGCCACTTTAGCCACAGCATCAACGATGCCCGCCATGCGGGCTTGCTGTTCCTGCGAAGCCGTCTCTGTTTTGACAGCATACTGAGCGACCGCGCTGCCAAGAAGTTTCACCATCGGCGCCAGATCGTTCTTAAGGACCTCATCAGGGACGACAACCTTCTCCAACTTGGTGGCTACGCTTTCGGCCTGTTCACCCAGTCTGCCAACTGAAGAGGACATTGAGCTGTTGGCTTTGTCGAGCAGATCGGCTGCCGCCTCGACGCGCTGTGCGATCGACGAGAACTGACTTTCGATCTGCCCAAAATTGTGGCTCAAAGCATTGCTGAGCTTTCCCGAGGCCTCTTGAACTGGTCTGATCGATTCCATCGCGATTTTATCCAGGGCCGATCTTATGTGCTCTCCGTTCCGCTCCGCTTGAACGGCGATTTCGGCAAAACCCTCCTCCAACATCTGATTGCTTACGCGGCGAAAGTCAGCGAATTCCCTGGTTACACTTTCCATCTCGGCTCTTACACGCCGCGTCATATCCGCGAGTTCGTGCCTGACCGTCCGTTCGATGTCGGCAGGATCGCGGCGCATCTGATTGTAAAAGATCCGCAAAGCAATGCCCGTGATCGTCGACGTCACCGCGATACCAAAGTTCCTCACGATTGTGTCGGTGGATCCTTCGGAACCAAACTGAAACAGCGATACGCCGAGACTCGTCAACGTAAACAGGAAACCCATGTAGTAGAGATTGTCGCCTGTTTGCTCATCGTGGAGCCGTAGCTTGCCGGTGAAGACGGACGCGGCAAGATAGATGAGCATCAGGCACACCGGTGCGCTCGCCGCCATTATAGGGTCTACGCCCGACAGCTTGGCTATTGCGATGAACACGCAGCCACCCAGGGTTAGCGTCGCAAAGACGAAAAGGGGCAGGCTCGGATGTCCTAAGAACGACTCCCCTCGCTTCTTGGCCATTAGTTTAACCCCTCCAACCCTACCAGCTTCTCAAAATCACCATGATGGCTTTGAACCCACCGGGTCCAGAACTCTGCATGTTCGAAAGAGCCAAATGGCTTCTTCGCCCTATCGACGTAGAGTATCGTAAACCTGACGCCATCGAGCGATGTCCCGTAAGTCCTGTCAGCCGCGCTATCAAGGTACTTCTGATAATCGAGACCCGAACGATATTGTGAGTACAGCGCCGTATGTTCGATCATATCTGACGCGACTATTATTCGCTTAGCGGTCTTCTCTTTCGCCAAACTGCTGTCGAATAGCGACAGTTTGATTTTCTGAATTCCGGCCATGATCGGAGATTGGCTCGCGGATTCTCCATTGGGAATCTGGTCGGGAAGGTTCGTCAAAGGGTCCTCGAACGCATCTTCCCATTTCTTCTGCCGCCGAGACGGATTGTTCGTCCAGCTGTCGACCGTCGAGCCGTCGCCCGGATTGCATCCATCAAACATCACAGTCAGGTCGCCGGGCCTCGCGCCCAGCGTCAATATCTTGAGATAGCCGCCAGGCTCGACGCGCCCAATGGTCTTGCGGAATTCATTCTTCAGATCCGCCATGGTTATCGGCGAAATCGGGTCGGTGGCGTCGATCAAGACCGCTGTCAGGCTCACAGGTCCGTTCAGTGGGCAATTCGTGCTGATGTCGATTTGGTCCTTCCCGGATCTCGACCACATCCAAACAAAACCGGCCAGCATCACAGCCGACAGCACGGCCAATCCGGCTGCTGCGACAATTGTGCCGCCACTGCCTTTCTTTCTTCTGCGACCCGGCCTAGCCATTCACGCTATCCGGATGAAGCTTGTCGAGATCTCGGTACTGTTCGATCCCGCGCTCGCATTCCAGCCCGATGAGCCGCACCTGAGCGTTGAGTTCTTCCTGCGCGTCACGAATTGAGGCGCCCAGGTCCTTCTCGCTCCATTCATCGTCGGACGATATCAGGGGTTTTATGCGCTCAAGTTTGTAGGGTGTGGCAAAATGTTTTGGCGCTGGCTCTGTGCGGGCCTGGAAATTGGCCTCCCTGTACTTTGAGAGAAGCTGGTTGCAGGCTCGCTCCAGCTGGTCTTGATGCTGCGCAAAGAGCGTCAGCAGCCTCGACCGATGGTCGATGATCGCTCGATGCTCCCTGCGTCTGCTCCCCAGCCGCTTGACGATGTCCTCCACCTTCTCGTTGTGCTCATCGCGCACCTCTTGCAGAGCCTCGATGAGCTCGCTCTTGCGCTCGATGTAGTCTTCCCGGCGAGCCACCAATCTGTTTTCGACACCCGCATAGCCCGGGTATGGGTCGAGAACGAACCAGCCGTCGATAAACGCAAAGATCGAAAACATGAGACCAATGCCGAACAGAAGCCAGGATTTCACGTCCATAAGGCCAGCCGGATTGGCGAGCATGCTGCGCACGACCTCGACGCCGGCTCCGTCCACAAAGGACCCGCTAGCCTCGCGGTAATGCGCAAGCGCTAGGTTTATGGTCAATGCCAAGCCGATATAGGCCACTATCGACAGCGCGCCGATCAACTTCACAAAAAGCGATCTGTGAGTCACCAGGCGTGCACAGAATATTGCGAACAGCAGAGCGGCGCCGATGTTCAAAAACGAGAAAGCGGCGGCTTCGAGGAGCCCGCCAAAGAATCCCTGTTCATTTCCCTTTGCGAGGAAATTTCCGTTCATCGCCGTTTCAATGAGGAACAGGAAGATTAGCAGGGACACTCGGAAAACATGGGCC
This sequence comes from Mesorhizobium sp. L2C066B000, assembly GCF_000502335.1. Classification (NCBI taxonomy): domain Bacteria; kingdom Pseudomonadati; phylum Pseudomonadota; class Alphaproteobacteria; order Hyphomicrobiales; family Phyllobacteriaceae; genus Mesorhizobium; species Mesorhizobium sp. L2C066B000. The sequence continues at coordinate 44,875 of NZ_AYWZ01000026.1, read as the reverse complement.
GCTCCGTGTTGAACCCTCACAGCCCGGACAAGCCCGTGCTTCTGTTTGAACCAGTCGTGTTCTTTCTCCGCATCGTTGAGCGATTTGCGCAATCCGTGAAGTTCGTCCAGGCCCACCGCGATCGAGGCCTTGAAATCGGAAACACTGGCGGCGTTCGCCTGACGGATCAGACCAAACTGCTCTTCAAAGTCGAGGCCAGCCAATCGGCCGGAGAGTAGCTGTAGGCTGTCTTCGAGTGTGTGATGTGCGGCCTTCTTTTCGTCCTCGACCCTCTCGATAACTGTGTGCTCTATATCGTCGAAATTCTTGGCCGTTTTCGGGGGCTGGTTAGCCTCGCCTCGCTGCGTTCCACGACCTTCAAGATCCATTTCGCGATCAATTTTCGCGACATCCAAGCTATTGAACAATTGGGTGCTGGCGCGGAAATCGTGATTTGCCTCTAGTAGAGACTCCCGCAGTTTATTTAGCTTTTCGAATTTTATTCCCACAGCACCGCACCCATTTTTGTACCTCTGCCCGCACAAATGGCTTCTATGCACAGTAGAAGCAAAGGGCAACTGCGTCTTCGCAACTTTGCGGTCCACTGCTCACGAGACGATCGTCTGATGTAAAAATGACAACGATAGCTGCCGTGGCAAGCGGACTTGGGCCAATGAATAGGCCAGGCAGCATACTCTTCTCCGCCGGGCTTTGTGGCGAAGGAACTGAAGATCACGCCAATGAGCTGCTAAAAATCGACTCCAGAGGCGTTCGCGCAGTAGCAGAAGCGCGCGCCCTCGGCGCGCACCACGCCACCAAAGTAAGCGCCGTCAATCTCGACCTCGCCTTCAAGGGTTTCGTTCTTGGTTTCAGCCGACAGGCTTCGCGCAGCTTGTGAGCCAGCGCAAAGGCGGTCTTGTACTGCACGTCCAGATCGCGAGAGAACTGGACCGCCGACATGCCCTTCGCGCCGTTAACAAACAGGCAGATCGCGGCGAGCAGATCGACAAACGACAGCTTGCGCCAAGGCGAAGATCGTGCCCTCGTAACCGAGAACTGCGCCCCCGCAAGCGGCGCACTTGAACTTGCGACGGGTCGGAATGTCGTAATGATCCAGGCACCCGCATTTCCGGCAAACAGGCTCGCCTTGAGTCGAAGCCCAGCGAAGGCGCTTGAACGCGTCGTAAGCCTTTTCCTCGCCACCCTTGTAAATCTCTTTCAGAGAAAGGGAGCGGCTTTCGGCGGAAAGGAGGAAGTGTTGGGCTATTGTCATCATATCCGGTTATATGCGGGACTTGTATCGCCAAATACAGGGGCCTGTACCACCGACTGTGATGATATTTTTTGAGGCGAGGCGATGGCAGGCAAGGACGACCCGCAGACCGTCGAATACGAGACGAAAGCCAAGAACCTTTTGAAGTCAGAGTTGAAGCGGAAGGGCGTTACCTATGCCCAACTCGCCGAAAAATTGGCGACTATGGACATTCACGAAACCGAGCGTAATTTGAACAACAAAATAAGCCGGGGGGCTTTAGCGCTGCGTTCTTACTGCAATGCTTAGACGCTATCGGGGCATCCTCATTGCGGCTTTCGGAGTAGTTTTACTCGGGGCGGCTTTACCGCCAGACGAGCGCAAGAGCACTCAGCCCCAACATTCCGAACAGCATCAAGAGACCATAGGCAACCCTGTTGCGGCAAGCCCTCCGCCAGTCCAACAGGCAAATGAACCCCCAAGTTACACTAACCCATGCCAAGCAGGTCACGATGATCGCAGTTCCGATCTGTGTGCCCAGTGGAACGCTGCCGACGCTGCCCAACAGTCGGCGAACTGGACCACCATTGGCGCTATCGTGGGTGCTTTCACGCTCGCCGCTGCTATGGCCGCTGCTTACTACGCCAAAGAGGCTGCTAGGCACACCCAGCGCAGCGCCGACATTGCCGAAAAGGCTTTGCTCGATATCGAGCGCTCGTATTTGTTCGTCACCGCCACCAAACCGTTGGTGGGGGTGACGCACGATTGGGCTGACAAGCCCGACAACAAAAGACCAATTCCGGAAGCGGCATACTCGATCAAGAATTTCGGACGCACTCCTGCCATCATAAACGAGATTCGGGCGAGCCTCCGGCTTTGCAACTTGCCGCCAACTCCGCATTAGCATCCCGGAGAAATCAATGACGTTGAACGGGTGCTCGGGCAGACGATGCTCTTAGCCCTGCAGCTTTTGATCGCGGCGGCCCTATCACAAACAATGTGCTGAATGAGCTTTTCCTGTCCGATACTCACATAGGGGCGGGTTCCCTTCCATATGTATCTGTATGGCGAGATCACTTATACGAGCGTCAACGGGATCACCGACCAATTCGGATTTATCTACCGCTACTCGCCTCCCGGCAATACGTTCCATTTGCAGGACATTCCCGGCTACACCTACCGCCACCGTGACGTGAAGAAACATAAGCAAAACGATGACTTATCGGCCTTAGACTTGCTCCGAACGCGTAAAAGCGGCCTCGGGCGGTTGCAAGATCGCTACAATGTTTATTTTTGATATCCGCTCGGTAAGGCGCTTTTCGCTTAAGCAACTAGGCGTTCTCACATTTTTTGTTCAAGAACAAGGCGTTACACAACTTGCCTACGAGGCGAAAGCGCCTTAAGTGTCAACGTTTACATACGCGAAAGTGCCTAAACATCCTGCCTGCTGCGGATGGAAAACCGCTGACTGTAAAAGCCCGCCAACCTTTCGGCGGGCGGGCTTCCACTGCCGGAACTGGAGAGTGTCATGTCGACAGCCCCGACAGGTCGGAAAGGGGTCGCTGGTTAGCGGCGCGAGATCAGCAGGCAGAGCCGGCGCAGGTCACGATCATAGGTGTCTTCGTTGCTAAGCACTTCGACGCAGCGCTTCTTCATCCGAGTGACCTGGGCGTTCGACATATCGCCGACAACGNCACGCTAGCCGTAGCGCCGCTGTTGCCGCCCACATTAGCGCTGGCGCCTCCGCTGCCGACGGATACCCCGCCGACGCCTCCGACATTAATTCCAGCTGCAGTCGCTGGCATGCAAAGAATTACGAGAACACATCCGGCAGTCAGACTGCCCGTAAGAATTTCAAAAATTCTTCCCATAGTACGCCTCCTTGTTGCCCTGCAAAGGATGGGACATTTTTTGGGACCTACGGACCCCATAGTGACGCACTAGAGTTGAAAAACAACTTAGCGGCCCGCGAAAGATTCGTTCTTGGATCATTACTTGGTAATTCTCAGGAGTCGTCACATATAATAAAATTTTACTTTGGCTCCTACGTGATTTTTTCATTTGTCAGATAATATCATTCCCCAAGCACTCCAGGTGCGGTGCAACAAGGTTCAGGGATGACCGTCCGGCGATCAGTAAGCGGCTACTACCGCCGATCGGACATACAACGCTATATTAGCACCTTTTGACGAACCCGACCGGCGGGCCGAGCCAGAATCCCGTCAGCGCAAAACCTGCAAAATCGCTTCCGATGCTCGCCATTGACTAGCACGGAGGAAGTTCTGAGCGCCAAACACGGTGACCATCAACCTACGGCCGCTGGTAACTGTCGACGTCGAGCATTTCGCCTGGTTGAAAGCTATGTGGCGCCGAAGCGGAAGAAAACACTGCAGACCCCGTTTCCTAAAATCGTATCAGGGCATTAGCAGTTACGCCGAGCGGCCGCCGACCTATCGATTAACTCGGTCCGGAGCCAGAGCGTTATAAAGGAGAAAACACGCCAGAAGTGAGATGACGCTGCCTAGCAGTTGGTCTGCCGCCAGGCCGGAAAAATAAACGAGATCGAACGCCAGTACAGCCATCGCTCTAGCCACTCATGAATTGGAAAACCTAACGAGCTGGTCACCAAGTCCGGCCTGCTCAAGATCGCGCAACGTGTCCTTCAACTCCTTGCGCTTGTAGCGATTGATGATGCCGGCTTAGGTTGTGGCGGCATCTAACAAACATTCGACTCGCGCCTGCCATGACGACGACCCGCCGAAGCGAGCATCGCGAGCGCACAGTATTCAAATCCCCCAAGGCGTCCGTCGAGATTTGACAACAGACAGATGGCGCGGCGCGAGCTCTGACGCTGTACGACTGACGCAAGCGGCTCTCAATCCTGGGCGTTGTCCTTGGTCCGTGTGAGGCGGCTTTCGCCTTCCTCCGGGCCGAAGCAGCTTTCGAAATCATTGCAGTCCCGGCAACTGGGGGAGCTGCACAGCGAAAAGCCTTCGGCCTCGCAGAGCTTTCGGTAAAAGTATTTTTTCCATTTCATGTTTTGGGTGTTGCCGGCCGCCAGCGTCGGAAAATGCGAGGCGAGCAGGCGGCCGAGGTCGCTTCGACTAAAAAGGCCAAGGTCTTGCCAGAGGTGGTCATTGCGCATGGCACGCCGGGCGATGATCTTGGCGAAGCGGGCGCTTGCCTTGTCGTCGGGCCGGGCATGCGCCAGCAGCAGTCCGCGCAGAAGTTCTTCTTCCAGATCCGGCTCAGGCTCGCTCCCCTCTTCCAAGGCAAACGCGTTGATAGGAAAAGCAGGGAAACAGCGGGACAGGACATCGCGCAACTCGGCGCGCGAAAGTCCGGTTGCCTCCGTCGCCGTCGCCTCGCCGGCCTCGATCTCCTCGAGCGCACGTGAAAGCACACAGGCAAGCACATGCTGGTCGAACCTTCTCTCCAGCTGCGGCCATTGGCCGGTGCTGAGCCGGGCATAATGTTGGGCAAATATGGCGCGTTCTCCTGGTTTCGCCCTATCAAATCATGCAGAGACCCGGCCTGCCGCAACATGGGTCGGGCAGTTCTTCGGTACGGCACTCCGGGTCGCCTCGCGTCGAGTAGTTCGGCAATTCTCGTCTGGTCCATCGGCTCTGGCGCAAATTCTGTGATTCGAAGAGGTTCGCGAACCCCGGCCCTGCCGTTTGCGCCTCACGGGGAACACTGGCGCCGGAATTTGCCCCGCAGAGTTGGACGTGAACCGTGCGGGACAGAGGTCGCGTGCTGAGTGCGGCCACATGGTTCAAGCCGCCAGACTCACGGTTGAATGCCGTCTCATCCAGAGCGTCAGCGAGTGAGTTCCAGCGCACGTTCAGGACAGGATCGCGCGCCTCGTGATGCAGGCAGTTCCTCCCCTTCCGCAACTTCAATGTCACCAGGCAGGATGTAACCGTCATTATCGAGTTTAAAGATGTCCGGCGCTTGCGCCGCGCATCGCGCGTGGCCCTGGCATTTGGCCTTTTGGACGATGATGCGCATGGCGCTGCCTCCATTGTCTGTGCCCGGGCTCGGGGCGGGCCTAAGACCAGTCCAGGATCAAATTTTCGATCCCGAACACATGGCCGCCAGAAGTTATCGGCGCCGTACCCTGCTTGATCCTGAAGCCGGGATGCGCGCCAGCCACTCCTCCAGGCCAATGACAATCTCGCGCCGGGCAAGGTGTGAGCCAAGGCAACGGTGGGGACCATAGCCAAACGCTGCGTGGCGGTTGTCCTCCCGCTCCAAATCAATCGTGTTGGGGCATTCGAATTCCGCCGGGTCACGATTGGCAATCATCGTGGCGCAGGAAACATAGTCCCCCTTCCGGATCGGCGCGCCTTCGAAGTCGATATCTTTCGTGGCCACGCGGATCAACTGAATGGGCGGATAGGCCCGCAGCAATTCTTCGGTTGCGAGCGGGATGCGGTCCGGTTCGCTCCGCAGCAATTGCTGATCTTTGAGGTTGCGTGCGAGGTACGCCAAGTCAAAGCCTATAGCTGCTGCGACCGTGTCGAGCCCAGCGACGAAGACAAGCACGCCGATGCCGCGGACTTGGGTGTCAGTCAGCCGGCGGCCCTCGACCTGTGCCTGCACTATAAAGGTCATGAAATCGTCAACCGCCTCATCGCGGCGCATGGCTGCAAGTTCGTCGATGAATGCCACGATCGTCCGGGCAGCCACAGGTCGTTCCTTATCGTCGCCGTGGAGCAGATCTTTCCCCCAGCCGACGAATGTATCGAGTCGGTCATCAGGCAACCCCAGAAAGCGAAGAAAGGTGCTCACCGCGAAAGGAAAGGCAAAATCCTTCATCACGTCGCAGCTTGTGCGCGACGCGGCGATCCTTTCGATCAGCTCGACCGCCCGTTCGCGGACAGCCGGTTCCAAAGCCAACACCCGCTTTGGCGAAAGCAGCGGATTAAGCAGTGAGCGAAAGACGCCATGGGCCGGTGGATCGAGCTCAAGCGGGATCGTCGGCCAGTTCTCACCCAGTATGGAGGAGAAGATGCTGCGATGGCTGGAAAAAGTCTCTGCGTCCTGCAGCACCTTCCGCTGGTCCGCGGCACGGGTGATGACCCAGGTACCCCGGCCATCTTGCGTGTTGTAGCGGGAGTAAAAGATCGGAGGCCCGTCATGTACGCAAGCGACAGCTGCGTGTGGATCCCCGTTGGGTGTTGGTGGCATCCCTGGCGATGTAAACAGGCTGAAGTCCCTCACCATTTCGGGCGGGACATGATCTGGAACGGGGTTGGTCGCCATTTTGTTTTCTCTACATTGGCGTTCATGGCTCAATTGAGATTGCACCGCTGTTCATAAAGTCGATTTCCAGCATGGGCACCTCTCTTGTCGGGCGCCTTCTAGATTCTGTCGCCTGATACAGCCCACCTGCACCAGCGCGGATGAGATGGGTTGCGAAGTCGATCAGAGGGGCATCTCCGCCGCGCTCCGGTCATGAAGCAAAGCGGCCGCTTCCCCGTTAGGGTTGAGAGACTGGTCAATCACCTCTGCCCTGCTGATCAAATTGTCGAAGCAAGTCGCGTGCCGGATAGGGTAGCCATGGCGGTGCACCAAGCAATGCCAGCCTGCGCTGGGTCTGCCGCTGATGATCACCTGTCCATCATTCTTATGACGTCCGACAACCGACATCCGTGGTCGGTTTTGTCGAGCCCGCGACATCGGGCTGTTCGGCTTGGCTGTCGCTGCACAGCCTGCCGGTCGACGAGCGAGTAGATCGCTCGCACGGCCCGGATTGAGCAATGACGCGATCCAGCGCAAGGATCGGGTGCGGTCCGAGAAGACCCGACGGCGCTTGCGCGAGACGATCGGAAATATCAAAAAGGTCAAGCCGCGCTTCGGTTCGGCGCTGATGGCGTATGCGTTTTATCGCTCGCAGGCGCTGCAAGGCTTTTCCAGCAGACGGCGATGCACTCGTGCGCACCGGTGCCGACGGGCGACCAGCTTGACTGTATAGATGCGGTCCATTCCGGCGTGCATCACCTGACCATGCGCATGCGCTACGACGGCATCCTTTCCGCTCATGGACCTAGATTTGCTCGCGAGCCGCTGTCGGAACGTGGTGCTGAGTCCTATCGCGGCCAATTCAATCCGAGGACCTGTCGGCAGTCAACACACCCCTGGAGGTCGGACCGGGAACGCGTGGCAGACTCTCGGCCAGAAACCGCCAGTCGCTGCCCTCGCGTTCGCCTTCCTTGCGCGTGCCGAAGAACTGGATGATCATCTTGCCGTCCGCGCCATAGGCTTCAATGGACGTAACGTGACCATCCCTCGTCGGCTTGCGCACGGCCCAGACCTCGCGGATGCGATGGGTCCTAAGATGCAGATGGAAGGTCTCTTCGAGCACATTGATCCGCGGCCCGATCTGCTTGACCGACCTGATCGGGCCGGAATGGATCTGAATGCAACCATGATTGCCGACAAAGCACATGATCGGCATCTCGTCTTCGGCCGCCTGTTGGAACAGGGCGCCAATGGCATCATTGTCGAGTAGCCAGGCGTCATCCTCGTCGGCCATACGCATCGCCTGGCAGCGGCTGAGCTTCAGTGTCTTCAACATATGGTAGAACTGATGCACGTGGCTTAGCCGGCCCCAGTGCTCGCGTAGGTCGTCGACCGTGGTGGCGTGGTCTGGACTCACTGCGTTATCGCGCGCCCCGCTCGCCTCGAGCGATATGATCGGCTCCTGGTCGGGGGATACAAGCTCTGCCGTCAGATCCTGATAGGCCTGCAGGTTCGAGGCGGGCGTGAGATGAGCTTTGTGCATCGCCTCGCCGGTGGCATCAAAGAATTGCAGGTTGCGGCGGATCTCGGCCCCCTCGCGCTTCTCGACGGCGAAGCCATACGCCCACGCTTTCGGGAAGATGCGCAGGTCGATCTCGTCGCCGAGCAGTATGGCATGCTGGTTGCCGGTGACCACTTTGCCGTAGACGCCAGTCTTTTGGTGCACGGCACTTTCGTTGCTGGTGACCGCCATCACCTCGCCGACCGCTTCGAGGCCGGTCAGCAGATCATCGACGCGCGGCTCGATGCGCACCGCGCCGTGACCACAATGCGCCGCGACCAACTCGGCTTCCGAAATGCCCAATCGAGCGGCGAGATCATGCTCCCGGATCTTCGGATTGTCTTTGCACGCCCGCCGGATTTCGTCGGGCGACGGTTTCTCGCGTTGGTCCATGCTTACCCCTGTTTCTACGACGTGTGAGGATCATCTGCCCTGCCCGGGAATCTTCAGCCGATAAGGCGCGCCGAAATGCTCGATCCTGATCTGCTGCTGGCCCATGAACAAGGTGTCGCTGGACAGCGTGCGCACGGCGTCGCACCGATGCGAAAACCGGCGAGCAGCCACATGCCGATGGCATCCCATCGAGCCGGTCGGCGGCTACTGGGCGGTGGTGAGCCAGTATGGATGTTGTCGCAATCGGCCAAGCGGGCATTCGGATGCCACGAGCGGCGCTGCTTTGCCAACAACGCGTATCTGACCACGGTCCTGACATGTTACTCCCTTGCTTCGCCCCATCCATCGCGATGGCACCCACGGCATGGTTGTGGATCGGCATGCTCTTGCCGTCTCGCCAAACGGAGCTTCAAAAACCGTGCCAATTGCGCCGAGGCAAGCTCAGAAGAAGTTCTGTCCTTGGTGATGTGAGTTCACCCAAGAACTCAGGCCAACATCCCTCGTGCCGGACCCGACAAACCCGACAGCACGTGTCGATTGGCCGACACCTTATCAGCAATCAAGAGGCACCAGTGCGAGAGATGCCGCGCTGTGTTGAAACGTTTTTTGGCTTTGGCACGGTGCATGCAACGTGATGGGCAAGCAGGTCGCGGACTGAGGAGAATGGAGCCATGATTACGCTCACCGACAACGCTGTTGCCGCCTTCAAGACTGCTCTTTGCCGTGCCAGCGAGCCGGCGGAAGGCTTTCGCATTATGGTCGAGGCCGGCGGCTGCGCAGGCTTCAAATACTTAATGGGCCTGGAGAGCGTGTCGCGCGAGGGCGACGCGATCACTGACACAGATGGGGTCAAGCTGTTCGTGGACGCGGGCTCCCAACCCCATGTAGCCGGCATGACCGTCGACTTCCTCACCGGGCTCCAATCTTCCGGTTTTGTCTTCGATAACCCCAATGCGCGCGAAAAGTGCGGCTGCGGCAAGTCCTTCAGTTAAACGCCCGAAGCGCCTGTGCGGCCGACAGAGTGATTTTGCGGCAGAGGAGACTTATATGGCCGGCACAACAGATGTCCCCGTCCTAAAAAACAAGACAAGGTCAAAGCCGATCTCGGGACCGCCATTCGCTCCCAGTAGGATTCAAAGAACGTCGCCTCCCGAAGCAGCTCGGTTCCTGGTGGCACCCGAGCTGCTTGCGGACAAATCGCGCCGCTGCGCCAAATTCGGCTCATCGGTAGCGTTATCGCGTTCGGGCGTCCTTACCTGCGGGCTGACCTACGGCCACTGCGAACATGTCCATATCGACGGAGATCCGGTTTACGTCAAACACTCCGGGCGCCTGCGCGCGCTGCCAGTCCAAATGATCATCAACGGCATGCGCCAGAGGCTCAACGAGTCGGTCTAGCGCTCGCGTCATTCTGTTTAACTGAGGATCGCACCTATGAAGCCTGTCTACCTCGACAACAACGCAACCACACGGGTCGATCCTGAGGTCGTGCAAGCGATGTTGCCGTTCTTTAGGGATCAATTCGGCAACCCTTCGTCGGCACACGCTCTTGGCGCCTCAGTCAGTGCGGCGGTGAGAAAGGCGCGGAGGCAGTTGCAAGCTCTGATCGGCGCGGAGTTCGAGGATGAGATCACTTTCACCTCGGGTGGGACAGAAAGCGACAATGCAGCGCTTCTTTCAGCGCTCGAGGCGGCGCCCAACCGAACCGAGATCGTGACGTCCGCGGTCGAGCATCCCGCCGTGCTGACGCTCTGCGCGCATCTTGAGAAGACCCGCCGCCTCAAGGTGCACAGGATCCCGGTGGATTGCCGTGGTCGGCTCGATCTCGACGCCTATATGGCCGCCCTCACCCCACAGGTTGCAATCGTGTCAATAATGTGGGCGAACAACGAGACTGGTGTGATCTTCCCCGTGGCAAGGCTTTCCGAGTTGGCCAAGGAAGTGGGCGCCCTATTCCATACCGATGCTGTGCAGGCGGTCGGCAAGCTTCCGATGGACCTGAAGTCGACCGCAATCGACATGCTGTCGCTCTCCGGCCACAAGCTGCACGGGCCGAAAGGGATCGGTGCGCTTTTCGTAAAACGTGGCGTCGATTTCCATTCGCTGATCAAGGGGGGTCACCAAGAGCACAACCGGCGTGCTGGCACCGAGAATACGCCCGGCATAGCCGGGCTCGGCACGGCGGCCGAACTCGCCTTGAAATTCATGGACGACGAGACCACACGGGTAAAGTCGCTCCGCGATCGCCTGGAGGGCGGGATCCTCCAGCGCATCCCAAGCACCTGTGTCACTGGTGATCCCTTGCAACGGTTGCCCAACACCGCAAACATCTCCTTCGAACATGTCGAAAGTGATGGAATTCCACTTCTCCTCAGCCGCATTGGCATCGCGTGTTCCTCTGGCTCGGCCTGCACCTCCGGCTCTCTGGAACCAAGCCATGTCCTAAGCGCGATGAAAACGCCACACGCGGCAGTCCGCTTCTCCTTGGCGCGGGACAACAGCGAAGAGGACATCGACCGGGTGCTCGAGGTCATGCCGGGAATCGTGGGGAAGCTGCGCAGCTTTTCCGGTTCTGGGCCGGGTAGTCCGGTCTATGCGTGAGCCGCAGAAGAACAGGCTGCCTGTCATGACCGGTCATGTCTCCCTCAACGATACGACCTTGCGCGATGGCGAGCAGGCGCCGGGCGTCGCCTTCACCACGACGGAAAAGCTGGAGATCGCTGAGTCTCTTGCGGCGGCTGGCGTGACAGAGATCGAGATCGGCACGCCGGTCATGGGCGTCGACGAGATGGAAACAATTCGCGCCGTGGTAGCGCGGCGTCTTCCGGTTCGGCTCATGGCCTGGTGCCGGATGACGTCATTGGATCTCGATGCAGCGATCGAGAGCGGCGTCCAAGCGGTCAATTTGTCGCTGCCTGCGTCGGACATCCAACTTGCCGCCAAGCTCGGCCTCGACAAGGCGGGAGCGCTCCAGGTCATCGATCATATGGTGAGGCGCGCCGCCGCCGCCGGCTTCTTCGTCGCGGTGGGCTGCGAGGATGCCTCGCGGGCCAATCGGGATCATCTCGCCCGCGTCATCGAGACGGCCGCACGCGCTGGCGCAAGCCGCGTGAGGCTGGCCGACACAGTCGGTGTTCTCGACCCGTTTTCGACCTTCGAACTTGTCGCCCAGCTCGTGGTGCAGTCTCCAATCGACCTTGAATTTCATGCGCACAACGATCTCGGACTTGCTGCCGCCAACACGCTGGCCGGGATCCGCGCAGGCGCGCGCCATGCCTCCGTCACCGTCCTGGGGCTCGGCGAGCGTGCGGGCAATGCCGCGCTAGAGGAGGTGGCCGCCGCAATGGCGGTCTTCGACGGCGCAGACACCGGCATTGAGCTGACCGCATTGCCCGGCCTCGCCGCCCAGGTGGCTTGGGCCGCCCGCCGGCCGACCGCGGCCACTAAGCCAGTCGTCGGCGCCGATGTTTTCACCCACGAATCCGGCATTCACGTCGCAGGGCTGCTGAAGGACTCGCGTACTTATCAGGGGCTCGATCCGACTCTCGTGGGCCGCTGCCGGCGGATCGTCATCGGCAAGCATTCCGGCGCCACTGCGATTGCCCATGTGTTGAGCGAAAGCGGTCGCGATCTCGACCCGGATCTGGCAGCCGCGATGGTGGCCCGCGTCCGGCGCGAGGCGGCCGAGACCAAATCGACCGTCACTGCAACTCGACTGGTCGAGCTCTACGATGGAATGTGCAGCGAGGGATCCCTCATCGAGCTGTGCGGGTCCAAGTCAGCCGTGCGCGAGCGCACAGAGGCCACAGTTTTGCGACCAGGAAGAATGCAATGAATTGTTCCGCTGACAGCCGCCCCATGGATGTCACCGACATCCTCGCACGACTGAAGCGCTTGTCGGCTGCAGAGGAATTCTTCTCAGTCCTAGGCGTCGCCTATGACCCGAAGGTACTGAATGTCTCGCGGCTCCATATCATGAAGCGTGTGGGCCAATACCTCGCCGAAGAAGATTTCTCCGGTCTGCCCGACCAGGTGATTGCCGCGAGGGTGCGCGCGACGCTCGAACGAGCTTACGAGGACTTTGCGATTTCCTCGCCGCTCACGCATCGGATTTTCAAGGTGCTCAAGGACCACGATCCGAACAAACCTGCAGCGCCGGGTCACACCTTTGTTCCGTTCGACTCGGTACTGAAGCGGTTCGGACGGGAATGATCGGCGACAAGGGTGCGACGCTACAATGTCGAGCAGCCGCCAAATGCGGTCATCACCACAGCGCCGTCAGAAGCAACCAGCCGAAGTTGTAGGAAAGGGGGAGCGCAAGAGACTTGGCACGAATAATGCGGACAAAGGAGATAACCGCAATGCCGGACCCGGACAGGAGCCTAGAGAAACCGCCAATGCACATCGTAATCTGCATCAAGCAGGTGCCGGACTCGGCACAGATAAGGGTCCATCCGGTCACGAACACGATCATGCGCCAGGGTGTTCCGACCATCATCAACCCTTACGACCTGTTCGCCCTCGAAGAAGCGCTCAGACTGCGCGACGCACATGGCGGCGAAGTCACTGTGCTCACCATGGGTCCGCCCATGGCAGAGGACGCGCTGCGCAAGGCGCTCGGTTACGGCGCCGACCGAGCGGTGCTCTTGACCGACCGCTATTTTGCCGGCTCCGACACGCTGGCAACCTCGTTCGCCCTTTCCCAGGCAATCGCGAAGATTGGCGAGACGTTCGGCACGCCAGACCTCGTCTTCACCGGCAAGCAGACGATCGATGGCGACACCGCCCAGGTCGGGCCCGGCATCGCCAAGCGCCTCGGACTCCTGCAACTGACCTATGTCGCGAAGATCCCTTCTGTCGACCTTGCTGCACGCGAGATCAAGGTCGAGCGCCGTTCCGAAGGCGGCACACAGATGCTGAAGAGCAGGCTCCCTTGCCTCATCACCATGCTGGAAGGCACAAACGAGATCCGCCGGGGCTCGATCCAGGACGCCTTGTGCGCCGCGCGCAGCCAGGTCTTGAAATGGAGCGCGGCCGACGCCGGCATTGAGGATCTCACCAAATGCGGCCTGCGCGGTTCACCGACGGTCGTCAAACGTGTTTTCGCCCCTCCTGCTCGAGCTGAAAAGGCGGCACAAATCGACACCGCCGAGAAGGCCTTGCGCGATGTCGCTGACGAACTCATCACCGCAATCTTCACCCGCCAGCCGGCGCTGGAACATGAGCTCGCCTTTAACGGCGGCGCGTGACGGCAAGGAGCAAAACGATGTCGACCGCGAACGGAGAAACCCCTCGCCCTGCCGCCGGCCGCGCCGGCATAAAGAAGGAGTTGCCCGCCCATTTCAAGGACTATCGGCACGTTTGGGTTTTCATCGAGCTCGAACGTGGCGAGGTCCATCCGGTATCATTCGAACTGCTCGGCGAAGGCCGCAACTTAGCAGACAAGCTTCAGGTCCAGCTTGCAGGCGTCGTGCTTGGACCGCCGGGAGAGGCCGTCGGGAACGCCGTTGCCGAAGCATTCGCGTATGGCGCTGACCTTGTCTACATCGCCGAGGCGCCCCTGCTCGCCGACTATCGGAATGAACCTTTCACCAAGGCGCTGACGGATCTGGTCGATACCCACAAACCCGAAATCCTTCTTCTCGGTGCCACCACACTGGGCAGGGATCTTGCCGGCTCCGTGGCGACGACCTTGCAGACGGGGCTCACGGCCGACTGCACCGAACTCGATGTGGATACCGACAGTTCGCTCGCCGCCACGCGTCCGACTTTCGGCGGTTCCTTGTTGTGCACGATCTATACGCTCAATTTCCGCCCGCAGATGGCGACCGTGCGGCCGAGGGTCATGCCCATGCCGCAGCGGACGGATAAACCGGTCGGGCGTGTCATCCGGCACAAGCTCTCGCTTGCCGAGGACGAGATCGCTACCAAAGTCCTCGGCTTCCTGCCGGACAATCAGTCGGCGAAGGCAAACCTTGCCTATGCCGACGTCGTGGTTGCGGGAGGCCTTGGTCTTGGCGCGGCGGAGAACCTGCAGCTTGTGAAGAACCTCGCACGAGCAATCGGCGCCGAGCACGGCTGTTCGCGTCCGTTGGTCCAGAAGAGCTGGATGCCAGCTGATCGGCAGATCGGCCAAACTGGCAAGACGATCCGGCCGAAGCTTTACATAGCGGCCGGGATTTCCGGCGCCGTCCAGCATCGGGTTGGCGTGGAGGGGGCGGATCTCATCGTGGCCATCAACACCGACCCGAACGCGCCGATTTTCGATTTCGCTCACCTCGGAATCGTCACCGACGCGATCCGCTTCCTGCCCGCACTGACGGAAGCCTTCACCCGGCGGCTGTCGCCCCACAGTCGCGATAAGCTTTCGAGCTAAGGGGATGGACATGATCGAGGAAAACTTCGACGCCATTGTTGTTGGGGCAGGCATGTCCGGAAACGCAGCTGCTTACACCATGGCCAGCCATGGCCTGAAGGTGCTGCAGTTGGAGCGGGGTGAATATCCGGGCTCCAAGAATGTCCAGGGTGCCATCATGTACGCGAACATGCTGGAGAAGATCATCCCGGATTTCCGGGATGATGCGCCTCTCGAGCGGCATTTGGTTGAACAGCGGCTTTGGGTGATGGACGACACATCCCATACAGGGATTCACTATAAGTCGGACGACTTCAATGAGGCGAAGCCCAACCGGTACACGATCATCCGTGCCCAGTTCGATAAATGGTTTTCGCGTAAGGTGCGCGCGGCCGGCGCGACCGTTCTGTGCGAGACGACCGTGACGGAACTCATCCGTGATGCCAATGACAGGGTGATCGGCGTCCGCACAGACCGGGCGGGCGGAGCCATCTACGCGGACGTGGTCGTTCTCGCAGAAGGTGTCTGCGGACTGCTTGGCACTCGAGCCGGCCTGCGCGAGATGCCAAAGCCGCAAACCGTGGCCCTCGCCGTCAAGGAAATGCATTTCTTGCCCGAAGAGGTCATTGAGCAGCGGTTCGGCGTAAAGGGCGATGAGGGCTGCGTGATCGAGGCGGTGGGCACGACCTCCCGCAGCATGGCCGGGCTCGGCTTCCTCTATACCAACAAGGAGTCCATCTCACTGGGCATTGGCTGCCTCGTCTCCGATTTTGCCGCGATGGTCGAGAGCCCCTACGTTCTCCTTGATGCCTTGAAGAGCCATCCTTCGATCCGGCCGCTGATCGCCGGCTCGGAAGTGAAAGAATATTCCGCACACCTCATTCCCGAAGGCGGCTACAAGGCTATTCCGCAGCTCTTTGGCGATGGTTGGGTCGTGGTCGGCGATGCCGCGCAACTGAACAACGCCATTCACCGCGAGGGTTCGAACCTCGCCATGACCTCCGGCCGCATTGCGGCTGAGGCAATCGTCGAGGTTAAGAGCCGCAACGGTCCGATGAACAAACGGAATCTCGCCCTTTACAAAGCCATGCTGGACAAGTCCTTCGTGGTCAAGGACCTGAGGAAATACAAAGACATGCCGGCCTTGCTCCACACCAATTCAAGCAATTATTTCACGACTTATCCGCGGTTGATGTCGCAAGCTGCGCAGAACTTCATGCGTGTCGACGGCACGCCGAAGATCGAGAAGGAAAAGGCGACCACGGCGGCCTTCATCAAGGCGCGCTCGCGCTGGGGGCTGGTCAGCGACGCGGTCCGCCTTGCATTGGCGTGGCGCTGAGGGGAGACGAAATGACCAGCGCAGCGACGAAGTCACGTGTCGAGGACAAGCTTTACCAGAACCGCTACTTGGTGGATTCCGGCCGCCCGCACATCAAAGTGCGACCGCACCAGAAGCCGAGCGCGAATTTGCTCGCGCTGACCCACGTCTGCCCGGCGAAATGTTATGAGTTGAACGACAAGGGTCAAGTGGAGATCACTGCCGACGGCTGCATGGAGTGCGGCACCTGCCGGATTTTGTGCGGGACGACTGGTGAGATCGAGTGGAACTATCCACGCGGCGGTTTCGGAATCCTCTTTAAATTCGGATGACCGGCGCACGCATGCCCTAAGCAGATACCGCGCTCAGGGACTCTACGATATGTGAAGGTGCTGACCGCGCCAAGCGAGCTGGAGATTACGCTCGCCATACGCTGGGCAATTGTCGTGAACGTCCTGCCCACGTTTCTGCAGACGGGTGATGGAGAAGTCGTCGTCTGGACGCTGAAGGAGAGCCGGAGATTGCCGCCACTGCCGGCAACACCCACGCACCTCAATCAGGCACTCGCCGCCTCATACCACAGGCTGTACTAGATCGAGCGGATTGCGGCTGCCGGCCAGTCTCATCGGCGCCTCCGCAGCAAGGTATCTCCCCTTAAGGCCGGCGTCCGGACCATGCCGCTTGTCGCCCGCATCTGACGGAACGCTAGTGGCTGATCGACGTGATTGACAAGGCCGGTTGGGTTTTGCCAGGGCGGCTCGTGTCCCTGGCCTCACGCCCTGGATAATCGGCTACGCCCTGCGCCGGCATGGTATCAAGGTTAAGAAGTTCGGGACGTCGTGATGACGTCAAGCGTAAGCAGCCCGGAGTGGTCTCGCTCACACTCTGCGCGCCCGAGGCTGCTAGCCTCGCGACCCTATTTGCCTGTCCACTGTCGTAAGCCCGACAGGTGTGTCGGAGCAATCCGAAGGAATGTGACACGGGAAGCCTATTCATGAACCGAAACAGCTCTTTGGGCTGGCATAGCTCTTGCGCTTTGAACTGCGACATCACGCAGCAACGGAGCCGTTCATGTCTGCACCGGCAATTTCGCTTGAGAGCCTCAGCACGACATTCGGTGACCAGTTGCTTGGCACCATGAAACTCGGGGGCTGCGCGTCTTCGTCCTGCGGCTCGTCGACAAAGCCCGACGACACGGATCCGGCTGTCTGGGAGAAGATCAAGGATCACCCCTGCTTTTCAGAAGAGGCGCATCACTATTTCGCTCGTATGCACGTCGCGGTCGCGCCGGGCTGCAACATCCAGTGCAACTACTGCAATCGCAAATATGACTGCGCCAACGAAAGCCGGCCTGGGGTAGCCTCTGAAAAGCTGACGCCCGATCAGGCGCTACGCAAGGTGATCGCGGTCGCCAACGAGGTGCCGCAGCTTTCCGTGCTCGGCATCGCCGGACCGGGCGACGCCTGCTACGACTGGAAGAAGACGAAGGCGACCTTCGCCAGGGTCGCCAGGGAAATCCCAGACATCAAGTTTTGCATATCCACGAATGGGCTGGCGCTGCCCGACCATGTCGATGAGCTTGCTGACATGAATGTCGATCACGTGACGATCACGATCAACATGGTCGACCCTGAGGTCGGCGCAAAGATCTATCCTTGGATCTTTCACGATCATCGCCGCTACATCGGCATTGAAGCCACCCGGATCCTGCACCAGCGGCAGATGTTGGGCCTGGAGATGCTGACCGCGCGGGGCATCCTCACCAAAATCAACTCGGTGGTGATCCCGGGCGTGAATGATGAGCATCTGATCGAGGTGAATAGATGGATTAAGGAGCGAGGCGCGTTCCTGCACAACCTTATGCCGCTGATTTCGGACCCGGCCCACGGCACGCACTACGGTCTGAGCGGGCAGCGCGGCCCAAACGCAATGGAGATGAAGGCTCTTCAGGATCGTGTCGAAGGTGGCGCCCAGTTGATGCGCCACTGCCGGCAGTGCCGGGCAGATGCCGTGGGCCTGCTCGGAGAAGATCGTGGCCAGGAATTCACAGTCGACCGGATTCCCGGCGAGGTCACCTACGATGCCAGCAAACGCAAGGCCTATCGGGAGCTGGTCGCGGAGGAGCGCCGTGATCACGTCGAGGCTAGGAGAGAAGCGATCGGATTGGTCAAGGCAGCGAGCCCCGGCAAGTCCCTTCTCTTCGCGGTGGCGACCAAGGGCGGCGGCCGCGTCAATGAGCATTTCGGCCATGCGAAGGAATTCCAGGTTTATCAAGCCTCGCTGAAAGGGATCAGCTTCGTCGGGCATCGGAAGGTGGACAAGTATTGCCTTGGCGGCTGGGGCGCAGAAGCCGCCCTCGATGGCGTCATCGCAGCGCTTCAAGGCATAGATATCGTGCTGTGCGCCAAGATTGGAAATTGCCCGCAGGATCAGCTCGCGGAGGCTGGAATCAGAGCCACCGACGCCTGTGCCCATGACTATATCGAGACAGCAATCAGCGCGATTTACATCGCCGCATCTGGGACCCCCACACTCGCGGCGACGGCCTGAGCTGTCTCATTCATTCGGACCAGGAGTTAAAATGGCTTTCAAGATCATCGCATCCCAATGCACCCAATGCGGCGCCTGCGAATTCGAATGTCCTTCCGGCGCGATCAAGTTCAAAGGCGAGAGCTACGTGATCGAGTCACAGAAGTGCACCGAATGCGAGGGGGTCTTCGATGCGCAGCAATGTGCCTCGGTATGTCCGGTGCCGAAGACCTGCGTTCCTGCGTAACGGACATTGGACTGCCGACATGGTTGGGGGCTGCCTACGCAGGACGCCTGGAACGCCTTGTTCGCAATCTCAGCCGCAAGAGAAATCAGGGAACGGACATGTCGCTCGGACGCGAAGAGGAGATCGAAATCCGCAGGCCTCCACGATTCATGCCGGGAGAGCGGGTACGTGCCACTCGCCACATAAAGAATGACGGCACCTATCCTGGCAGGGAGATCGGCGAAAATCTCGTGCGGAAGGGGGACGAGGGATATGTGCGCGACATTGGCACCTTTCTCCAGCAGTTCTTCATCTATGCGGTCGAGTGGATCGACCGTGGCACCGTAGTCGGTATGCGAGCGCGTGAACTGATGAGCCTCGACGAGGCCGAGGCGCCCTGCAGTGCTGAAAGCAATACCAATGAAGGGACGGCCAGATGAAAGTCATGATCCGCAGGACCGATGCTGGTTTGTCAGCGTATGTCCCCAAAAAGGACCTCGAAGAGCCGATCATCAAACTCGAGAAGGAAGAGTTGTGGGGCGGAACGGTCACGCTCAGGAACGGGTGGCGGCTCCTCCTACCCGATCTCCCACATGATACGCGTCTGCCGATCACCGTCGAGGCAAGGAAGATTTCCGAAGAGGGCTGATGCTGCCCCTAGGTGCGTCGCGAGGAAACGAGATGAACACGATCCTGACATCGGGCCACCTCGTCATTGTGCGGGACAGTTTTGCTGAAAAGCTGCTTGACCTGGCGAAGGAAGCGCTCGCCGCCGATGAGGTGATCCCCTATCTCGGTCCGGGTCTTCTTGAGTTGAACTGTGTGGAACCGCCTGCGCCGCATACCCCGGAGGTTGTTGCCGCGGCACTCAATGCACGGGCTCCAGCCCCTTCCAGGATCCGCACCAATATGTGGTCGGTTGCTCAGTTCATCGAACAGCGCCGGCATCGCCGGACGCTTCAAGCTTGGATGACCGACATATTCGCAGCGCCGGTGGGGCCGACCCCCTTCCACGCCTGGCTCGCAAGGCTGCCACTCTCCCTCATCATCGACAGCTGGTATGACAGCGCGATGCGCACGGCTCTGGTAGAGACCGGCCGAACGGACGTCGTTGAGATACAAGGCGTCACGCGCGCGAATGAAATCGGCAACATTTGGACGAAAACCTACGATTTGTCCGGGAGGGAGCTCGACCCCCGATTGGGGGCCAAGACGGTTCTCTATTCACCTCACGGGAGTATTAAGCCCGCGCAAAACTTTCTCGTCGCAGATTCCGACTACGTCGAAGTCCTGTCCGAAATTGATATCCAGACACCGATCCCAGACGCTGTGAAGGAACGGCGCATCACCCGTGGATTTTTCTTCGTTGGCTGCCGCTTCAACGATCAGATGCTGCGCACCTACGCCAGACAGATCATGAAGCGCTCCCGCGGTCCCTATTGCACCGTAATGGACGCGGAAACCCTGACCAGAAACGAAGCGCGTTTTCTTGCGGCAAGCGGAATCACGGTGATCGACATGCCACTAAGTCAAGCGGCGGCTCGGCTTGTGGGAACGGGCACGGCTGCAGGTTGAGGACGGGATTAACAATGGCGGATGCCTTTGATGATGTCTGCTTCGGCTTTCCTCGAAGGCGCAAAATGCAGTCGGGAATACACCCGTGAACAGTGAAGCTGTCAGCGGCGCAACGAACGCACTGAATTCGTTGGCCCATGTTGAAGCGGCGCGCTGGGGCCGGGATTTGAGTACGCTGTTGCGCATCACGCGTATGAATCTGCGCCATCCGTGGCAGGTCGCCCTCGCTATGGGCTCGACGATCATGGCGGCAATCCTCCAGTTGCTCATTCCCCAGCTTCTCGGCCGGGCTGTCGACCAGACCCAGACAGCTATCGGGGGCGGTGTCGCGGGGGCTGCGGCAGGACAAGCGCTCTGGGCCCCGGCTCTCCTGCTGCTCGCCGTCAGCGCGCTACGCGGCGTTTTCACGATGGCGCAGAACTATTTTGCCGAAGCCGTCGGGCATCATGTCGCGTACGAATTGCGGCTCGCCTACTACGACAAGATCCAGCGTCTAAGCTTTTCCTTTCACGACCGGGCCCATTCAGGCGATCTGATAACCGCCGGAATGCTCGATCTCGAAGGCGTGCGGATGTATTTTTCCACCGGGCTCATGCGGGTGCTCCTGCTGACGATGCTGATCGGGATTGGCGCTTACATGATGATCTCGACCGATCCCGTGCTCGGCTTGGCCGCGCTCAGCTTCGTGCCTTTTGTCGCTTGGCGCTCATCGACCACACAGCTTAGGCTGCGCGCCACCTGGCTCGACCTCTATGAGCGCCTTTCGGTACTAAGCCGCGTGATGAAGGAAAATCTCGCAGGTATCCGTGTGGTCCGCGCTTTTGCGGCTCAATCCTATGAGATGCTGAAGTTCGACGGCGCTTCCAAGAACGCGCTCGACCTCGCCAACGATCTCGTTGACATCTACGTACCCAACACGTCGGCGATGACCTTGTCCTACTTTTTCGCAATGGGATTGGTGCTTGGGATCGGTGGCAACAAGCTCGTCGCTGGCGAGATCAGCGTCGGAACCATGGCGACCTTCCTGACCTTCATGACCATGCTGCAAATGCCAGTCCGCCAGATCGGTCTCATGGTCAATGCGTTTGCCCGCGCTTCTAGCTGCGGTTCGCGGCTTTTCGGTCTCCTCGATCAGGAGATCACCATCAGGGATGCTCTCGAGGCCAGACCGCTTGAGATAAGTGACGGCACTCTGCGCTTCCACAATGTCTCATTTGCCTACCCCAACGCCGAAAACCGCGCCATTCTGAAGAACCTCAGCTTTGAGGCCCGGAGAGGCGAGACGATCGCGATCGTCGGTCCGCCGGGTTCCGGCAAATCGACGATGGCTCATCTGGTCCCCCGCTTTTACGACGTGACCGGTGGCGCCATCACGTTGGACGGCCAGGACATACGCAATGTCACCCTCGAGAGCCTTCGCAAGGCGGTCGCGGTTGTACAGCAGGATGCGTTCCTATTCACCACAACGATCGAGAACAACATCGCTTATGGCGATCCCTGGGCGAAGAGACAGCGAATTGAACGCGCTGGAGAATTCGCCCAGCTCCACGACTACATCCTCGGGCTCCCGGCAGGGTATGAGACGGTCGTGGGCGAACGCGGCGTTTCTCTCTCTGGCGGCCAGCGCCAGCGTCTCACGATTGCTCGCACCATGATGCTGCGCCCCTCCGTCATCATTTTCGACGACTCGATGGCCGCGATCGATGCCGGCACCGAGCTGCGCATTCGCGCGGCGATGCGGCGCTTCGCAAAGGATCGGGTGACGATCATCATCGCGCACCGGCTGAGTGCGCTTAAGCATGCCGATCAAATCCTTTTTGTCGATAACGGCGAAATCGTAGAACGCGGCACGCATGAAGAGCTTCTGGCGAAGCGGGGACGCTACAGGGCCCTTTACGATCTCCAGACGTGCCCGGGTGATAGCATTATTAGCCAGGATGGGGGCGCCCGCTGATGGACCAGGGCCGCGGCGAACTCGAAGCCGAACCTGACGACGGGAGACGCCCTCCGCGCGCGGTCGTCGGCTCGCACCGGATCGAGGAGGAGATGTTCGGCCGGGCTTTCGACAAGAGCATCCTCCGTCGCATCTGGGGCTTCGTCCATCCCTACCGGGCAAAGGTAGTTGTCACGATTGTCGCGATGCTGATCTTCACCGGGACGCAGCTTCTCATCCCCTTGATCATCCGCTACGCGATCGACCTCGGCATGAACCCGGCAAGGCCCGATCGCTCAGCCCAGCTTGCGGCCGTCGGCGCGTTCCTTTCGGCGATTTTGGTCAATTTCGCCGCCGGCTACATGCAGGAAGCCTTGGATGGGAAAATGGCCGAAACTGTCCTGTTCGACATCCGCCGCGCCATGTTTGGCCATCTGCAAAAGGTTTCGCTCTCTTTCATGGACAAGACCGAGGTCGGACGCCTGATGTCGCGCCTGCAAGGCGACGTTAACTCCATACAGGAGTTCCTGGAAACCTCGGTATATTCCCTAGGCGATGTTGCGCTTCTCTTCGGCATCGTTTTCGTAATGCTGTGGCTCGACTTTCGCCTCGGCCTCCTGACGCTATCGGTTCTGCCGATCCTGGTGATCGTCCGCATTGTCTGGTTGCCGCGTGCCCGCGACGCCTTCATGGCTGCACACGAAACCAATTCCGTCGTCAATGGCGCGCTGGCCGAAGCCATTCACGGCGTGCGGACCATACAGTCAATGGACCGCCAGCAGGTGAATTTCAGTCTTTTTGACGATCGGGCCCATGCCAACCTCAGGACCCACCTGATCGCTGCCAGATATGCACTGGTCATGGTGCCCATCGTCGATGGCATCACCGGCCTCGCCTTGGCCGCCGTTATTGTGGTCGGCGGCTCGATGGTCATGAATAGCCGTATAGATGTGGGCGTGTTGGTAGCCTACCTATTTTACATCCAGCGCTTCTTTGACCCGATCCGCTCACTCACCCTGCAATATTCGGTCATGCAGCGCGCCATGGCCTCAGGCAAGCGCCTGACGGATGTGCTCGACGTCAAGATCGATGTTAAGGACAAACCCAATGCCGAGGTGCTTTCGCCCGAAATGGACGGCTCGGTCGAGTTTAGGGACGTCACCTTCGGCTACGATCCGAACCGTTCGGTTCTGAAAAATGTCTCGTTCAAGGTCAATCCGGGCGAGACGGTCGCACTAGTCGGACCGAGCGGTTCTGGCAAATCGAGTGCGATGGCCCTGGTCCACCGCTTCTATGATGTTCAGCAGGGTCAGGTGCTGGTCGGCGGACATGATGTACGCGACCTCACCCAGGAATCGCTCGGCCGCCAGGTCGCCATGGTGCTGCAGGAGCCATTCCTGTTCACCGGGACGGTCTTCGAGAACATTCGATACCAGAAGACGGAAGCCACGCGCGACAAGGTGATCGAGGCGGCCAAGGCTGTCGGCGCGCATGACTTCGTCATGAGCCTCGCCGACGGGTATGAGACCCAACTTGGCGAACGCGGCGACAACTTATCTCTCGGCCAGCGCCAGCTTATCAGTTTCGCCCGCGCCCTCGTCGCTGACGCCAAGATCCTCGTGCTCGACGAAGCTACCGCCAATATCGACAGCTACACGGAATTGCAGATTCAGAAGGCTCTGATCAAGCTGCTTGAAGGGCGGACTGGCCTCGTCATCGCCCACCGTCTCGCCACGGTCCGGGGGGCCGACCGCATCATCGTGCTTCAGAATGGCCAAGTTATTGCGACTGGCAACCACGATGAGTTAATAGCCATGGGCGGCCTGTATTCCAAACTCTACTATCTCAACTACGCCTCCTTCGACGACCTTCCCGAACACGATACCACCGTCCAAGCTGGCTCTCAGACCTGACATCTTGGCGGCCTTGTGGTAGTGGCGTTGACTTTCGGGCGTGTCGGCAGACCACTCAGGCCACCGCATCCGGCCAGCAGCCAGCACTCAAGAACGAGCACTCCTCGCAATTCGTGAAGACCGGCTGCGAACGATTTCCTCCAGCATCGTATCCGACCGCGGTGCACCACCATCATCGGGCGAGCTCGCTGGAGGTGTTGGCTGGGCGTCGCAAAGCCGCTCGCGAGCGCGCCCTCAATAGCGCCGTAGCGAGTGACGGCTTTGCCACCGACGGGCCGCTGATGAAGCTGGATTAGTGGGCGCCGCACCGACGCCGCCCCGGGCGAGAAGAACCTCCTGCGGCTGGCTATGGGCAACGACTAGCGCCAGCGCGACGAGCAGACGCGTGCCGGCATCGTGACGCGCTCGGCTACCCTCTCCTTAGGATCGTGCATGTTCACACGATGGCCCAGACGCCAGCCAACGCACAAGCTGGTATTCTGTGCCGCCTGCTCGTCGTCAGTTTGGCCTCCTCCCGATTGCCCGCCCCACCACGTGCAAGCTCGAGCACATGGTCAGCCAAGTCGAGCCATGATTTCGGACTGAATGGTCCTCGCGGTGTAAAGGGAAGCATCTAGCGGCAGATTTCCAAATGCCATTTGACAAAGCAGGTAGTTGGCACCTGCCTCTTCCAACTGATCTAGCAGAGCTTTTCGCACAGACTCTGCTGATCCTACCACGCACAATTCACTCTCGACTGCCGCATCGAAGGTTAGCGGCAAGTTTGGTGGAGTGGGGATAGCGTTAAGCTCGTAAAGGAATTGGAAGCTCTTGAGCCAGCGTGCGTAAGCAGGTGCCGCGAGCGAATAGGCATGTGTGTCACAACGCCCAATCACGACCATGCGGAGCAATCCGACAAATCTCCCTTGATCCCCCCCGCCTGCGTTGTCCTCTCGATAGGCGCGGAACGCATCAGTAGTTTTGCGAACAGAAGAGGAAGGTCCTACACACGCGATATTTGTTCCATTCGCAGCGGCCCAAGCTGTGGACTCGGGTCGATTGGCAGCGACCCATGTGGGCGGATGTGGACGCTGATGAGGTCTCAGCGTCAAAGGAACGTCATTGAGATCAAAATGGCGGCCTTGATAGCATAGCGTGCCGACCTCCCTCGAATTCACAAGTATTTGCATAAGAATTTCGCTGGCTTCGGCATAACGGCCCGGCACCGCGTCCGCACCAATCCCGAAGTAGCCCAATTCGGTCGGGAGAGCACCGCGCCCTATGCCCAGTTCGAGCCTGCCACCGCTCAACTGGTCCAGCATACAGATCTCTTCGAACGCACGCAGCGGATGATAAAGCGCAAGCAGCATCACCAAGGGTCCGAGACGCAAGCGCCGGGTGCGCTGGGCGACGCTCGATAAGAACAGATTCGGCGATGGGCCTCTCCCATGGGGAGTACAGTGGTGTTCTGCGAGATGATAGGCATAGAACCCTAGCTGATCGCACGCCTCTGCTAATATCAGGCGATCTTCGTACTGCCGGCCTATATCGCGGCCATCCTCATCCAAATGATCGAAGATGCCGAAAGCCAGGTTTGAAGGAAAGACGTTTGTCACTCTTTAAGTCCCCGATTTTAAAAGCAGGCTGTTTTCTTGCTGGGATCACCAGCAAGTCGGAAGAGATGTGTGTGATCGCCGATTAGCGTCAGCGTAACGAAGAAGCAGAGCCTGACGCTTCCCTGCCTCTGGAGCTTGGCACCGTTAAGCTTCCAGCAATGTCGCCAGCGGCAGCAAGAAATTCATCCATCTGCTCTTTTGTGCCGATGCTGACGCGGATACAGTGTTCCAAGCCTTTGTCCGGAAAAAACGCGACAAGTATCTTTTGCCTCTCCAATGCTGCTTGCCACCATGAGCCGTCCTGTCCCGCGGGCACACGGGCCAGCAAGAAATTTGCGCGGGAGGGTGTTACGGAAAATCCGAGTTGCGATAGTGCAACTGTCACTCGCTCTCGTTCATCCTTGATGTGCTTGTGGTTGTCTGCGTAGGCGCCGCGATGTTCAAGCACGCTGATACCAACGGCATGCCCGATCACGTTCATGTTGAAGACGTTCTGGATGTTTCGCAGCCTTCCAATAATTTCAGGGTGACCGAAACCGAAACCGACGCGAATGCCGGCGGCGGCATAGCTTTTCGAGAATGACCTCAAGACCAGAAGGTTCGAATACCGGTTGATGAGGCGCAGTCCGTGATCGGGTGCAAAGTCGACGTAGGCCTCATCGAGGACAATCAAGCGGTCCGATTGTGCTACGAGGCGTTCGATATCGCTTATCGGGAGGAATGTTCCGGTCGGATTGTTTGGATTGGCCAACATAATAAACTTGGCGTCTTTTGCCGGACCAGAAAGCAATTGCTCCATTGGCAGGGAATGAGCTTGACATCCGATTTCGAGGAACTCAGCGCCCTCGAGCATGGCAAGTTTGCGGTTGAACGAAAACCCTGGCGACATCATCGCAACCTTGTCGCCGGGTGCGAGGAAAGCTCTGTAGATCAGTCCGAGCAGTTCAGACGACCCGTTGCCAGCGATGACCTGATCCCTGGAAACGCCATAGGCGCTGGACGCTGCTTCCCTCAGTCTGAAGTTATCGTCATCCGGATATAGATACTGGTGCTTGAGGGCCGCCACTGCACTTTGCATTATGATTGGCGGCAACGGAAACGGGTTCTCATTCGTATTCAGCTTGATAAAATTTGCGTCCGGCGCTGGTCCGTTGGACGGCAGAGCATCCAACTGTCGTGTCACTTGCGAAAGAGCCGAAAGCACAGTTTGCAGTTTTGCGTCGGACATATTTAACTCCGTTTCAGTCACACAGGGGCATCCGCATGAGCTCGCAACGAGAGCAACATGGCGGACGGGATTGGACGATGGCAGGGTTGCCTTTCACACAATGGTCGCAGCGCCGGCTGACATGGGAATTCAGCCAGCTGTCCTCGGTCGAATCGAGTTGACGCGCACGCGGATCTGCATCGCTGCGCGGCGCCAAGGCGCTAAGCTGCTCAGCTCATGCCCAGGGTCATGCTTTCAAAGACGCTTGATCTCGACGCCGTATTTCCTCAGCACGTAGCCAATCTGGCGCGGGGTCAGCCCAAGCAAGCGCGCTGCCTTTGCCTGCACCCAGCCACATCTTTCCATGGCAGCAATGACGCGCTCTATATCGGGCGTCCTCGCGCCAATTGGGTGGGATGCGCCGGCAAGTGGGTTAGTCGCGGCCGAACTGGCGGCCTCGTCCGGGGGCGTGGCCAAATTCGCTGACTCCGGCAGGATCGGCGGTGGTTGCAGCGCGGCCTTGCCCGATCTGCACTTCCACAGCGCCTCGGCAAAGCATTGGCCTTGGGAGCAGGCAAAGTCGTTTCTCCCGATTGACAGTCCCTCGGCCAGGATCGCTGTCCGGTGCACGCAATTTTCAAGCTCGCGAATGTTGCCGGGAAACTCACATTTCATCAGCACTTCAATCGCACGCGGATCGAAGGTGAGCGTACAGCCGTTCTCGTCGTTGAACTTCTTGAGAAACTCAGCTGCGAGGAGCGGAATATCGCTGCGCCTTTGGCGCAATGCTGGTACCAGCAAGGGAACCACGTTGATGCGGTAGTATAGGTCGGCGCGGAACTCATTCCTTGCAACCGCCTCTTCCAGGTTCCTGTTCGTGGCGGCAATCACGCGAACATCGACCTTGATGGTCTGATTGCTGCCGACGCGCTCAAACTCCTGCTCCTGCAGCACGCGCAGTAGCTTTGCCTGGAACGAGGCCGAGATCTCGCCGATCTCATCCAGAAACAACGTCCCCTTGTCAGCGAGCTCAAAACGCCCCTTGCGGGAATTGAATGCGCTTGTGAAGGCACCCTTCTCATGACCGAACAATTCGGATTCCAGGACTGTCTCTGGGAGCGCTGCACAATTGAGTTTAACGAAGGGCCGCTTGGCGCGCGGCGACAACTCGTGAATTGCCTTGGCAGCCAGCTCCTTCCCGGTACCGGACTCACCTCGCAACAGAACTGTGGTTTTTGCCTTCGCTACGACCGCGATCTTCTCCAGCAGGGCGCTTATAGCCGGACTGTCACCAATCATCCCCTCGACGTGGACCTTTTTGCGCCGGGGTGCAGGGTGCTTAACATCAGAAAATTTCGTTTGCAGCCGATGTTCCAGCTCCGGCGTTCGCTCGCGGTCGACCGCGGAGAAGCGATGCAACTTGACTGTCTGTCCCACCATGTTGGCAATCATGGTAAGCAGCCGGACATCATCGTCGAGCCGATAGCTTGACCTGCTTTCCAAAACCCGGTCCAAAGTCAGCGCGCCTATGGCGTTCCCATCAACACGAATGGGAACGCCGATGAACGACACGGTGTCGGAGGCCCCAAGCACCTCGATATCAGCGGCAGTGAAGGTCGGATGCATCACTATGTCGTCGGCGACAAGCGGCGTGTCGGTCGTCACAATCTGGTCGATGGCGTTGCGCGGCAGGCGCGAGCGGGAGGGCTCATTGCCGTTCGTGCCGCAGCCGCTGGCCACTGTGATGTCCAGTCCGCCCTCGGCATCGCAGAGAGCGATGATGCCGTGCCGCATCTGCACAAACGAGTGCAGGAGATCGACTACCTTGGCCAACTTGAGTTCGAGCCGGGCGGCATCGGCGAGTACTTTCGATATTTCGAAGATGCCGGTTAGCGCGCGCTCGTGCAATGCCACATTCGCAGGATTCGTGTCGGGCTTTGGACAACCCTTTATCGCATTCGGCAGCGATATGCCGCAGTCGCGGGCATTCTGTTCTGACTTGCTAATGTTGTGGTGCATGTGATCCTCGATCTCGCGCCATCAAATCTAGGCTGGCGGCATGTGCGCCCGCGACGTCGCGGGCACGGGCGAAAATGCTCCGACGTGAACTCGTGCCGCCGCCGTGTGGTCGAGTGCAAAGCGGGTCTAGCCCTGACGCATCGCTTGGCTACTCCCTCACGAGGCTTGGCCATGTTATTGGCTTGCCCCGGGCAAACACACGTTGTTTTCAAAAGACTGGAGCGAGGCGGCATAGTCAATCGAGCTTTCTTTCATCTGTGAAAGGAAACCTCGCGGCTTATGATAGGATTCATCAGTTCTATCTTTGCGTTGAAGCAGAAATACCTGGGCCGGCCATGCCTTGCCCGAGCGGCTGACCGCGCGGTGTGTAAATGCGGGGCCGTGCCATTCACCAGCGCCCGCGAAGGAGGGGCGGGAGCGATAATAACAGCCAACGGCACTGGTCCGTTGCCGCAAGCGCCATCTTTCTCGAGTTGATCAGGCGGCGGCGATGTCGCGTGTGAAGGCGCGAAGCTGGCGTCGAGTACGACTTCGTAGGCGGTGCTCGCAACTTCTGAATCGCATCGTCGTGGTCAGCACCATCACCGGCCTGGGGCCGAAATCGGCACACTCAATGAGCGTATCGAAAAGTCTGAACAGATTACGATGCGACCGCTTGAAAACGGCTGCCCGTGCTGCGGGCGTTGATTTGCAAAATGGGTCGTCCAAAAGGCCGTCCGAATTTATTCTGTGATTGCAGTGGCTGCATGGTCGTAGGCTGTCTAGAAACGAGCGCTTCCGAAAAGGGGTAAGTTAGCCTGTCATCTGGACGGCCTTGAACAGGCGACTTATTGGTACCCGCTGGCGCCAACGATGGGGCCCGGTCCAAAGCCGGCTAACGAGGAACCCACCACGCTCTGTGCAGCAAAACCGCTAGCCAGAGGGATCGACCGGCAGCACTCTGCCACAGACCATCAAGGGCGTTGGGACCGCGGCCTTGCCCGCTGGTCTGACACCGCATTCCTCCATCATTGGCGAGCCCACATCAGTTCAGGTGATCGGATTCATCTGGCATGGGTATTGCGGCGGCGTTGGTGCAGCGTTCGACCGGAGCGCCGCGATAGGGAGAAGCCCGGGAGAAGTCACGCCACCTCGATCCGGTCAGGGAGAGAGAAACAGTGTCAGCTGCACAAGTCCGCGGCGCGAGTCCCGCGCCCCGCAAACCCTTCTACACCAAGCTCTACGCCCAGGTGCTTGCCGCCATCGCGCTCGGCGTCGCAATTGGCTATTTTTATCCGGAGACCGGCGAGAGCCTGAAGCCGCTGGGTGATGCCTTCATCAAGCTGGTCAAGATGATCATCGCGCCTGTCATCTTCCTGACAATTGCGACCGGCATTGCCGGCATGAACGATCTTCATAAGGTCGGCCGGGTCGCCGGCAAGGCAATGGTTTATTTCCTCACCTTCTCAACGCTCGCGCTGATCGTCGGCCTCATCGTCGCCAATGTCGTCCAGCCTGGCGACGGCCTGAACATCGATCCGGCCTCGCTCGATGTCCAGGCCGTGAATACCTATGCCGCAAAAGCCAAAGCGCAGTCGGTCACCGGCTTCCTGATGAACATTATCCCGCCAACGATCGTCGGTGCCTTCGCGGAAGGCGACATCCTGCAGGTGCTGTTCTTCTCGGTTCTGTTCGGCATGGCGCTTGCGATGGCCGGAGAGACGGGCAAGCCTGTCGTTTCCTTCCTCCAGGCGCTCATTGTGCCTGTCTTCAAGCTCGTCGGAATTCTGATGAAGGCCGCGCCGATCGGCGCTTTTGGCGCGATGGCCTTCACCATCGGCAGATATGGCATCGGTTCGGTAGTCAACCTCGCGATGCTGGTCGCGACGTTCTATTTCACCGCCTTCCTCTTCGTGTTCGGGGTTCTCGGCGCAGTCTGCCGTTACAACGGCTTTTCGATTTGTTCTCTCATTCGTTACATCAAGGAAGAGCTGCTGCTTGTCCTCGCAACGTCCTCCTCGGAGGCGGCGCTCCCGTCGCTGATGGAGAAAATGGAAAAGGCGGGCGCCAGGCGTTCGGTTGTGGGTCTCGTCATCCCGGCCGGATATTCGTTCAATCTGGACGGCACGAATATCTACATGACGCTAGCGGCTCTCTTCATCGCACAGGCGACGAACACGGATCTGTCCATCGGCGATCAGGTGCTGCTGCTGCTCGTAGCAATGCTTTCCTCCAAGGGCGCTGCAGGTGTGACAGGTGCGGGCTTCATCACCCTGGCGGCTACGCTCGCGGTAGTTCCGAGTGTTCCCGTTGCTGGGATGGCACTGATACTCGGCATCGACCGATTCATGTCCGAATGCCGGGCGCTGACGAATTGCGTCGGCAACGCAGTGGCATCCCTCGTCGTCGCACGCTGGGAAGGAGAGTTGGACCGAGCACAGATGAAAGCTGCCTTCAGCGGTCATCAGCTTACCGAGGCATCAAACCGGCTACCCTCCTGCAAGTAAGGTGGGCGGCCCACGACCTGTGAAGTCGCTTAGCTGGTCACATAACTGAACGACCGACCCGCAGCCTCTAAACGGCTCCTCACGGACCATGTATCAGAAGCGCTAAATGTGTGAGTGCAAATCGTCACCGCCCTTTAAGCGAATGAGCCTTTCAGTATACCCGGCCGGTTTACGTCTGCAATGATGTTCGTCCAACACGCTGTGCCCATTCGTATGGGGACGTCTTCACTTTGCCACCCGAAACCGAAACGCGTTAGGCGGACAGAGAGCCGGCCCGCGTCAAAAACCAATCAGAATAGGACCTATGACCAAGCGCCCCACAATTGCCGATCTCGCCCGCGAAGCCCGAGTCAGCGTAGCAACGATCGATCGGGTTCTGAACGCCCGCCATCCGGTGCGCGAGGAGACCGCGCGGCGGGTCCACGACGCCGCCCAGGCGATCGGCTATCATGCTGCCGGGCTAATCAAGCAGCGGTTGCGGCGAGACCTACCGCACTACCGTCTGGGCTTCATCTTGAGAAAACCGGCCCAGCATTTCTACCAAGATTTTGCGCGCGAGGTCGAAGCATCGGTCAATTTGGCCCAGTCCTTCCACGGCATTCCGCTCGTCGAATTCGCCCCGTCACATATGCCGAGCGACCTGATCGCGCCGCTCAAGGAGTTGGGCGCACGCTGCCATGCAATCGCGATGGTGGCACCGGACCACCCGAAAATCACAGCAGCGGTTGAGGACCTCAAGGCCAAGGGCATTCCGGTTTTCTCGCTGCTTTCCGACTTCGCCGCCGGCGTGCGACAGGGGTATATCGGCCTCAACAACCGCAAGGTGGGGCGCACGGCCGCTTGGATGGTGTCCAAGGTCGCAAAACGGCCCGGCAAAGTGGCGGTGTTTGTCGGCAGCCATCGTTTCCAGGGGCACGAGCTCCGTGACGTCGGCTTTCGCTCCTATTGCCGTGAGAACGCGCCCACGTTCGAGGTGCTGGATCCGGTCATGAACCTCGAGAAGCGGCAGATCACCTACGAGGCAACGCTTGATCTCATGCAGCGGGAGCCCGAGCTCGTCGGCTTCTATGTCGCCGGCGGCGGCATGGAGGGCGCGATCTCCGCGCTCCGAGAAGAGGGCAAAAGTCGGGATCTCGTCGCGATCGTGAATGAAATCACACCTGAGTCTCGGGCAGCGCTTGCAGATAACATCGTCACGATGGCGGTCGCCACGCCAATGCGCCGGCTTTGCCAGGAGCTGATAACGCTGATGACACGGGCTATCGAGACCGGCACCGCTGAAACACCCGGACAGACATTTCTGCCGTTCGACATCCATCTGCCGGAAAATATATGAAGGCGGAAGCGCGAGGTAGATTGCCTAGATCCGCAGGGTCAACCTCCACCGGCTTCACTTGCCAACATGCCCCACGTTCTCGTGCAGGGGGTGTGGTCAATGATCCCGCACGGCAAGAGCCGAGCGAGGCCAGCACAGTCCATTTGGGGTCGACCTCGTCGACCGCCATCTCCTCGCCTGGCTGCACGTGAAAAGCCGCGGCACAGCCGGCAAGGTAGGAATTTAACCGGGCTAACCATCTTCTGGGACTCCGCACGCAAATCGAGGCGGCAGTCAATTCAGTAGCAGCCCGGGCGTGTGTTCTGCTCGTTCCGGCCCCTCGCACTTAGCAAGGAACTGCGCCGCTCTGCCGGGCCAAAGGCCCGACGCCCGAAGGGCAACCGCTCCTACGCGATCGCGTCCGCCTCCAGAAGCCGCCATCGAAAAGAATGCTCGCGTCGTCACCACCTACGGCCAAAGCGGGCAATCAAGGCAGCTGGCATCACTCTGCCACACATCCTCGACGAGCAACTCGCCTGAGATCAGCCCCAGAACGTAGGTAACACGCGCCGCGCCGGCGCTTGTCGAACATGCTGATCAGCCTGTCTTACAGGCGGTGATTAAGTGGGGCTCAACATCTTCCGGGACTTCGCACGCGATTTCGAGGTGGCAGTCGGTACCAAGAAACGAAAGGTCGGATCGGCGTGCCCGAGACGCTCAATGATTTCAGGCAAAGGCGCCAGGCGAGATGCCTCCTGCAACATCATTTCCCGCATCCACATGCTTGCCGGATCACTGTTGTGAAGCTCAGGCCATTGGACGGCTTCCGTGAATGCAGGAGGAGGAAGTGGCGGCGGAAGTTGGACAATCCGCAGGGGTGTTGTTTTTGCGAAATGCTGCGCCAGCCGTAAGGGCATAGTCCCGATGCGGCTGGTGCCTGACAGGACGGGCGGGATCAGGCTAAAGCCCTGTACGACAACTTCGATACGTCTCTCGAAACCGTGCTCGAGCAAATACCATTCCTCCATGGTGGGCTGCCGGGTGTGCCTGAATTTGAGCACAACATGCCCCATGCACAAGTATCGCTCGAATGTAAGTGGCTCCGACAGCTGCTTGTTCGTGCCGCAGCCTACGCCTACGAGCTTATCTTCGAACAGGGCTGCGCGAGGATGTTTCGACATGAACACTTCCGGCATAATCAGAAAATCAACGTCGCCGCGCCGGAGAAGCTCCTCGGGGTCGTCGCAAATAGGCAGACATTCAAAGCGAACGGCGGGAGCTTCCCGCGCAGCGCGCTCTACTATCTTCCTAAAAAATACGAGCGTGATGTAATCGGAAAGCATGATTCGGAAGAGACGATCCGATTGGGCCGGGTTGAAGGCGTCGGGGGAAATAATCGATAGCTGGATGTGCAGCAATGCGTCCCGGACTGCTGGGGCGAGCCCGTCGGCGCGCGGCGTCAAAATGAGCTCGCGGCCGTTCATCGTAAATAGCTCATCGTTGAAATAGGCGCGTAGCCGAGCAACGGCGGCGCTCATGGCCGGCTGGCTCAGGTTGATACTGCGAGCCGCGGCAGTGACTTTACGCTCCCTCATCAGAGCGTCCAGCACAACGAGGAGATTTAGATCCAGCCCTTTAAAACGCATGTCATGTTCTATCCAACGTGTGGATGCGTATCATTCAAACAATCAATTTTACGAATTTACGAGCCATGCATTAGAGGAACGGAAAGTGAGCGACGTCAAGCTCAAATCGACGACACGGGCCGGAACTCGAGAGAGTGTCTGGCTCACCTTCGCCAACGACAACGGCTGAGTACAGCCAACAACGCCGCTTTGGTCGAGTAATGCGGCCGCAAAAACCAATATGAAGAGAGGTCCTGAATGCGCCATCAGGTGCAGTGGAAGTTGTGCTGGGAAAACGAGTTGCAGCTCTCCGATCACGTTAAGCTCGCCGAGTTCTTTCGTGATACGTACGGGCCGACTGGGGCGTCCAACGCAGAACCGTTCGAAGGTAGTCGAAGCTGGGCCGGAGCCAGGCCTGAACTCCGCGTAATCGCCTATGATTCAAGCGGTGTAGCGGCTCACATGGGCATACTGCGCCGTTTCATCAAGGTCGACGCGGTCGACCTGTTGGTGGCTGAACTGGGCCTGTACGGGGTACGTCCGGACCTTGAGGGTCTGGGAATCGCCCATTCAATCCATGTCATGCTTCCAATACTGCAGGAGCTTGGCGTTCCATTCGCTTTCGGAACGGTCAGGGACGCGCTGCGGAATCATGTTGAGAGGTTCGGACGGCGATACAGCCCTATGGCCGTTTTGTCGGGAATTCGCGTGCGCTCCACCCGACCAGAGGCCCGCCTCGACCTGCCGCCCACACGCATCGATGACGCACTCACAATTGTTCTGCCAGTTGGACGGCCGATCAGCGAATGGCCCACGGGCACGATGATAGATCGGAACGGACCAGAGCTATGAGCCGGTCCGATTGCTTGTACGAAGTGCGCCGTGAGTGCTCTGACGGCACCGGCCGTCGAAGCGTTTATCTGACGTTTGACGATGGTCCCAATCCACTTTTCACACCGGAGATTCTCGACGTGCTGGCAGAGCAGCGGGTGCCGGCGACTTTCTTCGTCATCGGCGCCTACGCCTTAGAGCACCCATATCTAATCCAACGGATGATCGCAGAAGGGCACGAGGTAGGCAACCACACGATGTCTCATCCGGATCTGTACCAATGCGGTTTCGGCGAAGTGCAACGTGAGGTCTTTGAAGCGAACGACGCCATCATGAGAGCGTGCCCGCAGGCCTCGGTCCGCTTTGTTCGCGCGCCCTACGGCGCCTGGAGCGAAGAAGTCTGCACAGCATCACAGATCGCCGGGCTGGCGGCCCTTCATTGGTCCGTCGACCCTCGAGATTGGTCTCGCCCTGGAGTCGAGGCGATTCTCGATAAAGTGCTCGCCTCCGTCCGGCCGGGCGCAATTGTACTCTTGCACGACGGATGCCCTCCCGGCGAGTTGAGCCAGGGCGCTCACGCCGGCATGCGCGACCAGACGGTCACGGCGCTGTCCCGGCTGATTCCAGCACTGCGTGAGCGCGGATTTGTAATCCGCTCACTTCCTCAACATCACTGAACAACGAGATCCCATGACTCTTCTTGGTACAACCAGCACTGTGGCCATTTCGCTTTATGCACTGCTCTCGACTGCCTATAAGAGCATGCAAGGGCTTTATGCTATGCCGACAAAGGATTCGTCGGCGTTGGAGGTTCTCGCCGGCTCCGACAAACTGCCCAGCGTCGATGTCATCGTCCCCTGCTTCAACGAGGATCCGCGCACGCTTTCAGAGTGCCTGGCTTCCATTGCAGACCAAGAATACGCCGGAAGACTTCGGGTCTATTTGGTTGATGACGGTTCTGGAAATCGCGAAGCCTTAGGAACTGTCCACGAAGACTACGCGCGCGACCCCAGGTTCGACATCATTTTGCTTCCCGAGAATGTTGGAAAGCGCAAGGCGCAGATCGCCGCGATACGACGCTCATCAGGGGATCTGGTGCTTAACGTTGATTCAGACACGGTACTCGCGCCCGACGTCATTTCCAAGCTTGTACCGAAGATGCGAGATTCAGCGGTCGGCGCAGTCATGGGTCAGTTGACGGCCAGTAACCGAACCGAGAGTTGGCTGACCAGGCTGATAGACATGGAGTACTGGCTGGCTTGCAACGAGGAGCGCGCGGCACAGGCTCGCTTCGGTGCCGTTATGTGCTGTTGCGGCCCATGTGCCATGTACCGCCGGTCTGCGCTCCTTTTGTTACTGGACCAGTACGAGTCGCAATTTTTTCGGGGCAAGCCAAGCGACTTCGGTGAGGATCGCCATCTCACTATCCTGATGCTGAAAGCAGGCTTTCGAACCGAATACGTTCCGAGCGCCATCGCGGCCACAGTCGTTCCGAACAGACTCGGACCGTATCTGCGCCAACAACTCCGTTGGGCACGAAGCACATTCCGGGACACGCTGCTTG
This sequence comes from Mesorhizobium sp. L2C066B000, assembly GCF_000502335.1. Classification (NCBI taxonomy): domain Bacteria; kingdom Pseudomonadati; phylum Pseudomonadota; class Alphaproteobacteria; order Hyphomicrobiales; family Phyllobacteriaceae; genus Mesorhizobium; species Mesorhizobium sp. L2C066B000. The sequence continues at coordinate 7,952 of NZ_AYWZ01000026.1, read as the reverse complement.
GGCTGCGCTTGCTGCCTAGCCTAAATAGCTATCTCACGTTGGACGTGGTCGGACAGAATCTCGGCGCGCTACTCCTCGCCCTATCGGTATTAACGGGCCTCGCACATTTCGCACTGACAGGCACTGTGCCTTGGTGGACAGGACTGATGATTGTGTCCATGACCATGCTCCGATGCAGCGTGGTAGCATTTCGTGCTCGACAATTTCGATTTCTTGGCTTTTCGCTGCACACGTTCATCAACGTCTTTCTCTTGCTTCCGTTGAAGGCCTACGCGCTGTGTACCTTGAGCAATAGCGATTGGCTGTCGCGAAGCTCTGCTGTCGCTACATCGAACACTGGGGGAAAACAGGCCCCCACCCAAGCTCCGATCACTGGTTCCAGCAGGGCAGAACTCTCGCCCCATTCGGCTCCGCTTCGCAGGCTCAATCTTGCGCGGGATTCTTCGGAATTAGTCCTGTCGGACAACATTTGCGGCGACGACTGACCGCAAATACCTAACGGACGAGAGGTGCACGAGTTTGACCCAGAACGTGAATCATCAGTTGCTTGATCGGGAATTGGCCGCCGACGATCCGTGGCGCCTCGACGGCAATCCATTCGAGCGGAAGCGCCACACGCAAATGCTCCAGCTGGCGCTTGCCCAAGGCTCCATTACAAATGCCCTCGAAGTCGGGTGCGCTGCCGGCGCATTCACGGAAAAACTAGTCCCCTACTGCCAAGGGCTCACCGTCATCGATGTCGTGGCGCAAGCGATTGCTCGAGCACGTCAACGGATAAAGGAGCCGTCGCGCATCAACTGGATAGTCTGCGATGTTCAACAGTTTTCGACCGACGAGTTGTTTGACGTGATCGTTGTGGCGGAGGTCCTCTACTACCTCGGAGACATAGCCGAGATGCGCGCGGCCGTCAAAAACCTGGTGCGGGTGCTTGCGCCAGGCGGGCATCTGATCTTCGGATCGGCAAGGGATGCTAATTGCCGTCGCTGGGGTCACGCCGCTGGTGCTGAGCCGGTCATCGCCATGCTGAACGAAACGTTGATCGAGGTAGAGCGGCTTGAGTGTCGGGGCGAGTCCGTCAACGAAGACTGCTTGCTCGTCCGTTTCCGGAACCCGATTTCCGCTTCCTGATGAATCTCGAATCTATCGCCGTTAACGTGGAGACACTATGCGCATCTGTGGTACCAAGCTGACCCATGATGGGGCGATCGCCCTGGTCGAGGATGGACGGCTCGTCTTCTGCGATGACCAGGAAAAGCGGCACAACGATCCGCGTTACCAATCCATCGATAATCTCGACGCAATTGTCGCCGCTTTAGCTGAGCAGCGGCTAGATCCTTGTGATGTCGATCAGTTCGTTATCGACGGCGGGGATGGCGAAGACGAGTCACAGTTTCAGGTCGGCAGGGAACCAAGAAACCGCCAGTTTTGTCGTCCCTCTCGGTAAAATGAACCCATGTCCATGATAGCGATCGACCTTACTGACGTAAGCAAAACTTATGACAAGCTCGTTGTCGACAGGCTGTCGTTCCGCGTTGCGGCGGGGGAATGCTTCGGGCTCTTGGGACCGAACGGCGCGGGCAAAAGCACGATTGCGCGTATGGTCCTCGGCATGACATCGCCTGATGCGGGGAAGATTACTGTGCTCGGCGCTCCAGTGCCGGCGCGCGCGCGTTTGGCACGTATGCGCATCGGCGTGGTCCCGCAGTTCGACAATCTTGATGCCGCGTTCACTGTACGCGAGAACCTGCTGGTGTTCGGGCGCTACTTCCGGATGAGCAGACGCCAGATCGATGCGGTCATACCATCGCTGCTTGAGTTCGCCCGCCTCGAGAACAAAGCGGATGCGCGCGTCGCCGAACTGTCCGGCGGCATGAAGCGGCGCCTGACGCTCGCGCGTGCGCTCATCAATGACCCGCACTTGCTGGTGATGGACGAGCCGACCACCGGCCTCGATCCGCAGGCCCGCCACCTGATCTGGGATCGGCTGCGATCGCTGCTGGCGCGGGGCAAGACTATTCTTTTGACTACCCATTTCATGGAAGAGGCCGAGCGGCTGTGCGATCGGCTGTGCGTTATGGAGGAGGGGCGCAAGATCGCCGAAGGTCGCCCGTCCGAACTCATTGACGAGCAGATCGGCTGTGACGTGGTCGAGGTCTACGGCGGCAATCCGCATGAACTGGGTGCGCTGATCCGGCCGTACGCACAGCGCATCGAGGTGAGCGGTGAGACGCTTTTTTGCTATGCACCCGATCCGGAGCAGGTCCTGGCGCAGCTACGCGGGCGCACGGGTCTACGCCTTCTGCAGCGTCCCCCCAATCTCGAGGATGTGTTTTTGCGGTTAACCGGGCGCGAGATGGAGGACTGAACAATGGGCGAACGTTATGCGGCGGGCATGCCCGCCAATGCGTGGAATTGGGTCGCGGTTTGGCGCCGCAACTATCTTGGATGGAAGAAAATCGGGCTTGCATCGGTTCTCGGCAACCTCGCCGATCCGATGATCTATCTGTTCGGTCTCGGCTTTGGCATCGGAACAATGATAGGTCCTGTTGACGGCTCTTCGTACATTGCGTTTCTCGCGGCTGGCATGGTTGCCACAAGCGTGATGGCATCGGCGACCGCTGAAACGGTCTACGGGAGTTTCGGCCGCATGGGCGACCAGCGCACCTGGGAAGGAATGCTATGCACTCAGCTGACGCTCGGCGATATCTTACTCGGCGAATTGGCGTGGGCAGCCACGAAGGCCCTCATGGCGGGCACAGCAATCACTATTGTTGCCACCACGCTCGGCTACGCATCGTGGCCATCCATCCTCTGCTTGCTGCCAGTCATCGCTCTCAATGGCCTCGCCTTCGCGAGTCTAGCGATGGTCGTCACAGCGCTTGCGCCCAGTTATGAATATTTCATATTTTATAATACGCTTGTTATTACACCCATGCTGTTCCTTTGCGGCGCGATGTTTCCGATCAACCAATTGCCCGGCGCTTTTCAGTATGCTGCCTCCTTATTACCGCTCGCACATGCAATCGACCTCATTCGTCCAGCGATGCTTGGCCGTCCGATTGACAAAATGGGCCTGCATATCGGCGCGCTTTGCATATACACAGTTTTGCCCTTCTTCTTTTCGATTGCTCTTTTTCGTCGAAGGCTGATGCGTTGACGCTACTCACCATTCGAATTGAATGTTTGGTCGCAACCCATTCACACGCCGCCTAGATCAAGACATGCGTTTTAAGGGACTCGATCTGAATCTGCTCGTTGTGTTGGACGCTCTGGTCAGGGAACGTAAAGTCACCGCGGCGGCCCGCAGTATTAACCTGAGCCAGCCGGCAATGAGCGCCGCCGTTGCTCGGTTACGCGCCTATTTCAGCGATGAGCTATTTACGATGAGCGGCCGCGAGCTCATTTTGACACCTCGCGCTGAGGGGCTCGCCCCAGCAGTCAGGGAGGCATTGCTCCACATCCAGCTATCGATTATTTCCTGGGACGCCTTCAACCCAGCCCAATCGGATCGTCGCTTCCGGATTATCCTTTCCGATTACATCACGCTCGTATTTTTTAAGAAGATCGTAGAACGTGCTGCGCGGGAAGCTCCCGCCGTCCGCTTTGAATGTCTCCCTATTTCCGACGACCCCGAGGAGCTTCTCCGGCGCGGCGACGTTGATTTTCTGATCATGCCGGAAGTATTCATGTCGAAACATCCTCGCGCAGCCCTGTTCGAAGATATGCTCGTGTGCGTAGGCTGCGGCACGAACAAGCAGCTGTCAGAGCCACTTACATTGGAGCGATACTTATCGATGGGGCAGGTTGTGTTCAAATTCGGGGACACCCGGCAGCTCTCCATGGAGGAATGGTATTTGCTCGAGCACGGTTTCGAGAGACGTATCGAAGTTGTCGTACACGGCTTTAGCCTGATCCCGCCCGTTGTATCAGGCACCAGCCGCATCGGGACCATGCCCTTACGGCTGGCGCAGCATTTCGCAAAAACAACACCCCTGCGGATTGTCAAACTTCCGCCGCCACTTCCTCCCGCATTCACGGAGGCCGTTCAATGGCCTGCGCTCCACAATAGTGATCCGGCAAGCCTGTGGATGCGGGAAATGATGTTGCAGGAGGGATCTCGTATGATTCCTCTGCCTAAGAGCACCGGACGTCTCAGTTGTCCCCAAATTGAGAAACTGCCCCCCCCTCGACTATGAGAGGAGGCATGGATGGCGATCCCCCGCCGCCTGCGACCCCGCAACTGCTCAGCAGAAGGGCGAAGCGAACGAGAGTGAATCCATTTCGTAAATGTGTGCCTATCCAAGCAATCGATTTCTGCAATTGTCCGATGACGAATATGAACGCGCCTGAAGGTGTGGAGCGGAAGCCTGTTCGGGCCCTTGCGGCCGACCACGATGAATCCCTTCCAAACCTTCAGCCGGACGGTGTTGTTGACCCGCTCCATTAAATGCCNTTCGGCGGGAGCACTGATCCTGAACCAGCGAGCGGATGCAGTCGGTTGCCGGTCGGGGAGCAATATAGGGAGCTGGGTCGCCAGCCTCCGGAGACTTACGTGACAACCATTCCTTAAAGGATTCAGCTTTGAGACCCTTCCCTCTGACTTCCGCGATTTGGGGCATTGTGTTGATCAGCGGCGTGGTCAACGTGCTTGCGCTCATCTCGCCGCTGTTCATGCTTCAGGTCTATGACCGCGTTCTGGCAAGTGGCAGCGTATCCACGCTGGTGGGGCTCNATCTCGCCGCTGTTCATGCTTCAGGTCTATGACCGCGTTCTGGCAAGTGGCAGCGTATCCACGCTGGTGGGGCTCGTCGTGCTCGCTGCGGGGCTTTATGCGTTCCAATGCCTGCTCGACATTTTGCGCGCCCGCGTGCTGCTGCGGATTGGCGAGCGTTTCGATGGACAGTTTTCCGGACGCGTTCACGATGCGATCGTTCGCCTTCCGCTTTCAACGCGCATGCCGGGCGACGGCTTGCAGCCGCTTCGCGATCTCGACAATGTTCGCGGCTTCTTAGGTGGAAACGGTCCGACAGCGTTCTTCGATCTGCCATGGATGCTGTTTTATCTTGGCATTTGCTTCCTCCTTCATTTCTGGATCGGCATGACGGCACTTATCGGGGCGGTCGGTCTCACATCTCTGACACTCCTTGCCAACACTCTCTCGCAAGGGCCGATAAGCGATACCGTTGCCCACAACATGGCACGCAATGGTCTGCTGCAAGCAGCGCGTTGCAATGCCGAGGTCGTGCAAGCTCTCGGTCTTGGAAAGCGGATCGCTGCCCGATGGCAAAAGGCCAATGCCAAGTTTCTGGCCGCCAACCGGAAAGCTGGGGACGTGGCAGGTGGGCTGGGTGCCATTTCAAAGTCGCTGCGCGTGCTGCTGCAATCGGCCATTCTTGCCGTCGGTGCGTACCTTGTCGTCAGGGAAGAGGCTACGGCCGGGGTCATGATTGCCAGTTCGATCATGATGGGGCGTGCGCTGGCTCCGGTCGACCTCGCCATTTCAAGCTGGAAACCCTTCCTCATGGCGCGCCAGGGTTGGGCGCGACTGGAGGACCTCTTGGAAAAGGTTCCTGAAACCGCTCCTGTTATGCTAATGCCTGCACCTGAACGCGAACTGCGCCTCGAAAGCGTGACAATCGTTCCGCCCGGCGAAAGCAAGCCGACCGTGACCGGCCTTGCGTTTGCCATTCAGGCGGGAAGCGCACTCGGGGTCATCGGCCCGTCGGGCTCGGGCAAGTCGACACTCTCGCGCGCCATCGTCGGCGCATGGACGCCGGTCGCCGGGAAGGTTCGCATNCGCGGCGAAAGCAGCGGGCACGCACGAACTGATCCTCCGATTTGAGCACGGATACGAAACTCCGATTGGTGAGGCCGGATCGGCACTTTCCGCCGGGCAGCGTCAGCTTATCGGTCTTGCCCGGGCCCTTTATCGAGACCCTTTCCTTGTCGTGCTGGATGAACCCAATGCCCATCTCGACGCGGAAGGCGAAGCTGCAGTCGTTAATGCGATCGCCTCCGTGCGCGAGCGCAAGGGCATTGCGGTTGTCGTCGCCCATCGGCCGAGCGCCATCCGCGCCGTCGATTTGGTGTTGGTGATGGAAGGTGGACGGCAGCGATCATTCGGTGCGCGTTCCAAAGTCCTGAAGGCCATCGAGTCTACACAGGATCACGTGGCAGAGCGCGCTGACATGGAGGATCCCGGTGTCCGGCATTCATCAGAACAATGACGTTTCGAGTCCATTCGCCGGCACCTGGTGGCGGGCCTTCTGGCGAGCGTGATCTTTGTGGGAGGAGCCGGAGCCTGGGCGACCTTCACGAATCTCTCCGGTGCGGTTGTAGCGTCCGGACACTTTGTCGTCGTTTCCTAGTGAGAAGATACAGCACCCGACTGGCGGGGTGGTCGGAGAAATCCTGGTGAACCCGGCATTTCGTACTACCTGGTGCGCCTGTCGGTTCCGATCTCGGCTCGCGCGAACGCGCTCCCTAACGTTCCATTGCTCGCAATGGGCAGTGCCGGCGCGACTCGGCAACACAGCCCCATGCCCGTTCTTCCGAGGGCGGCCCAACCAGGACGACCGGTTGCCAAGTTTTCCTGGACCGTTCTTTGAGTGTGAATATTCGGGCCGATTGCCTGGGGCGTGTCCCCGCCGCCTGCGAGCCCGCAACTGCTCAGCAGAAGGGCGAAGTGAACGAGAATGCATCCATTTCGTAAATGTATGCCTATCCAAGCAATCGATTTCTCCAATTGTCCGATGACGAATATGAACGACTCAGGCAGGGGCATCATTAGGAGTATTTTCAATGGCAAAGATTATCGAAGGTGGCCCGGGTTCCGAAACACTCCTCGGCACCGAGGGTGTTGACTGGATCGAGGGTTACCAGGGCGGTGACTGGCTTGACGGTCGTGGCGGCAACGACGAGATCTCGGGTGGCGCGGGCAGTGACCGAGCCATCGGCGGCGAGGGTAACGACCGCATCTTCGGCGGAGATGGCTGGGACGATCTCTCCGGCGACAACGGCCGCTTCAACGCGCGCGTCTCCGGTGAGGACAATGACAGGCTCAGCGGCGGACCCGGCCAGGATGTCCTCTACGTGGGTGACGGCCAGGACACGTTGACCGGGGGCAGCGACAGTGACACGTTCGTGTTCCAGTTCCACAATCCGGTGCCTGGGGTTGTCGGGTCGACGTCGGACATTACCACTATCACCGATTTCAACCCGGCGGAGGACAAGTTCGCCTTCGATGCGGTAGGCCTCTACAACGACGGTTTTGGCGCGAACTTCGTCAACAACGCCAGCATACAGTCCGGCTACCCGGTGAGCAGCTTCTACAGCGGTGCGGCGTCGGGTGCGAACGGCGAACACGTCGTGGTGATCACTGGTGAATCTTTCAACTCTGCTAATGAGGCGGCGAGTGCGATTTCCGGCGAGCACGCCGGCGACATCATTGTCTACCAAAGCAGCTACACTGACAGAGTTGCAACTCTGGCCTATGTCACCGCCGACGGCAGCGCGCACGAGTTCGCCCACCTGGGCGGTGTAGTCACCGTGGCCGACCTAGGCCTGACCGCGTCGGACTTCACCTTCGTTTGATCCAGAAAACCCATGCGGAACCGCGCCCGCCCCGCCCCCCGGGCGGGCGCTTTCCCGTCCGTTTCCGCTACTTGCCATGGGCCGGGGCGCCTGGGAGCAGTCAGCGTGTACAGTGACGAAGCCCTGCGCGTCGCGCTGGTCGTGGACCGAAATCTCCTGAAGGTGTGGAGGCGGAAGCCTGTTCGGGCCCTTGCGGCCGACCAGGATGAATCCCTTCCAAACCTTCAGCCGGACGGTGTTGTTGACCCGCTCCATCAAATGCCGGGACCAAACATATTCGGCGGGAGCACTGATCCTGAACCAGCGAGCGGATGCAGTCGGTTGCCGGTCGGGGAGCAATATAGGGAGCTGGGTCGCCA
>NZ_AYWZ01000025.1:0-43944 GCF_000502335.1 Mesorhizobium sp. L2C066B000 | reverse complement strand
ACGGCGCCGCCACCACGCCGCCCGCCACCACGGCCCCGGCGACGGCTCCATCTCCGGCGACGCCACCTGCAACCGATTCGGCTACGCCGCCGGCTACCAATGGCGTTACCTTGCCGGTGACACCGCAGGTTCCGAACCAGTAGTCGGTAGCGTCAGATGCCGCGATCTGTTGTTGTTTCAACACAGTCGCGGCAAATGGCACACGATCACGAAGATTCGACCGCACCCCGTGCTTGAGGCCCGTACGCCACTTCGATTATAGATTGCCGGCGGCACTTTCTGCGCCCTTGGGGGGCGCCGGGCGACGCCGTGGGCAACAAGCATTGAACGATCGGATCTTCGCCATGCAGCTTCGCAGCTTCATTTTCATGGGGTTTTGTGCCGTATTCGGCATGAGCTCCGCGGCCTTCGCCGGCACTCCGGCAATGACCTCACCGCAGGCGGTTGGCAAAACCGCTGTCATCAACGTCGCCGCCAAGAGCGATGCGACGCAGCTGAAGCTTCTCAAGAAGAAGAAAAACCCGAGCCCGGATGATCTGGCTCAGATCAGCAAGCTCGAAGACAAGATCGCCGCCGACAGGGATCTCGCCCGCGTCAAGGCGCTCGAGGCCCGCAAGCTGGCGATGCGCGATGCGGCGAAAGCCAGGGCCGATGCCCAGCGCCAAGCGTTCCTGGCAAGCAAGGGCAAGCCGGTCGTGGTTGCCGACGCCAAGCCAGGCAAGAAGACCACCAAGATCATCGCTCCGGTTGACCCGATCGCGCCGATCGAGCCGATCGAATCGGCTGAACCGCTTCCGGCCGAAGCGATGAATATCGCGCTGACCGGCAACAATGGCGAATTGCGCAGCGAGGCCCCGGGCCAGAAGCCGACGAGCGGCGGACTGTTCGCCGGCCTGTTCGGCGGCACGTCCTCTGCCTCGTCGATTGCCTATCTCCCCGAAACGCGCGCGCTCGACCAGGCTCTCGCCAAGCGGCAAGCCAAGAAGCAGTTCAAGGTGAAGCCGGAATTCGTGCCGCAGGACGTCGAATTCAGCGGCTATGAGCCGGGTACGATCGTCATCGATACCAGCGCGCGCCGCCTCTACCTCGTCGAATCGGCTTTCACCGCCCGCCGCTATGCGATCGCGGTCGGCCGCGAAGGCCTGCAGTTCAAGGGCAAGGTTGCCGTTGGCGACAAGCAGGAATGGCCGCGCTGGATCCCGACGCTCGACATGCAGAAGCGCGAACCCAAGCATTATGGCCAGTACAAGGACGGCATGCCCGGCGGCGGCCAGAACCCGCTCGGCGCCCGCGCCATTTATCTCTACGACGGCAAGAAGGACACGCATCTGCGCATCCACGGCACCATCGCGCCGCAGTCGATCGGAACCAGCGCCTCCAATGGCTGCTTCCGCATGATCAACGAGCACGTCATGGACCTCTACAGCCGCGTCAGGGTCGGCACCAAGGTCGTCATCATCTGACGCTTTCACAAACCTGCCGAAAGGGCCGGCTTTTGCCGGCCCTTTTGTTTTGACCAAAACACCAGTCTCGAACCTCTGGACTATCGCGCCTTCTCTTGAAAAAGCCTCAGCGGCGGTTTTTTCTCTGGCGGAATCAATTCGGCCGCGTTAAGCGATAACTCCCATGGCGCGATATGTATTCATCACAGGCGGCGTGGTTTCCTCACTAGGAAAAGGCATCGCTGCAGCGGCCCTTGGGGCTCTCTTGCAGGCGCGAGGCTATCGCGCACGCATCAAAAAGCTCGATCCCTATCTCAATGTCGATCCCGGAACGATGTCGCCTTACCAGCATGGCGAGGTTTTCGTCACCGATGACGGCGCCGAGACCGATCTCGATCTTGGCCATTACGAGCGCTTCACCGGCCGCTCGGCCAACCAGCAGGACAACATCACCACCGGCCGCATCTACAAGAACATCATCGAGCGCGAACGGCGCGGCGACTATCTCGGCGCCACCGTGCAGGTCATTCCGCATGTCACCGACGAGATCAAGAATTTCGTGCTCGACGGCAATGACGACTATGATTTCGTGCTGTGCGAGATCGGCGGCACGGTTGGCGATATCGAGGCGATGCCGTTTCTCGAGGCTATCCGCCAGCTCGGCAACGATCTGCCGCGCAACAACGCCGTCTATGTCCACCTGACCTTGATGCCTTACATCCCGACGGCTGGCGAGCTGAAGACCAAGCCGACCCAGCATTCGGTCAAGGAACTGCGCGGCATCGGCATCGCGCCCGATATCCTGCTGGTCCGCGCCGACCGCGCCATCCCCAAGGAAGAGCGCAGAAAACTGTCGCTGTTCTGCAATGTGCGCGAAAGTGCCGTCATCCAGGCGCTCGACGTGCCCCACATCTATGACGTGCCGATGGCTTACCACAAGGAAGGGCTCGATTCGGAAGTGCTGGCCGCCTTCGGTATCGATCCGGCGCCGAAGCCGCGCATGGAGCCTTGGCAGGCCGTGTCCAACCGCATCCACAATCCGGAGGGCGAGGTGACGATTGCCATCGTCGGCAAATACACCGGCCTCAAGGATGCCTACAAATCGCTGATCGAGGCTTTGTCGCATGGCGGCATGGCCAACCGCGTCAAGGTCAAGCTCGACTGGATCGAGAGCGAGATTTTCGAGAAGGAAGACCCCACGCCGTGGCTGGAAAAGGTGCATGGCATCCTGGTGCCCGGCGGCTTCGGCGAGCGCGGCTCGGAAGGCAAGATCCTGGCGGCGAAATTCGCCCGCGAGCGCAAGGTGCCGTATTTCGGCATCTGCTTCGGCATGCAGATGGCCTGCATCGAGGCGGCGCGCTCGCTGGCCGGCGTCGAACACGCCTCGTCGACCGAATTCGGTCCGACGGACGAGCCCGTCGTCGGCCTGATGACCGAATGGCTGAAAGGCAACATGCTGGAGAAGCGCCGCGAAACGGGCGATCTCGGCGGCACCATGCGGCTTGGCGCCTATCAGGCCGAACTCGCCAAGGGTTCGAAGATCGCCGACATCTATGGCGACACCCAGATTTCCGAGCGCCATCGCCATCGCTACGAGGTCAACATCGACTACAAGGAGCGGCTTGAGGATTGCGGCCTGGTGTTTGCCGGCATGTCGCCCGACGGCGTGCTGCCGGAAACCGTCGAATATCCCGACCATCCCTGGTTTATCGGCGTCCAGTATCACCCGGAGCTGAAGAGCCGGCCGCTTGAGCCGCATCCGCTGTTCGCCAGCTTCATCTCGGCCGCGGTGGACCAGTCGCGGCTGGTCTAGGGCCACGGTGAGGTTTCGCAGCTGATGCAGACCTATGTTGCGCTGCTCTACAGCATCATCCTCGGCGAAGGCCGCCGGGTCGTCATGGCCGACCTCAAGGCGATGGCTGAACACCTTGGGCTGAAGAACCCGCGCACCCTGGTGGCGACCGGTAATCTGGTCTTCGAGACACGGGCGACTGGCATCGCCAAGCTGGAACAGCGGCTGGAAACGGCCTTCGAAAAAACCTTCGGCCGCAATGTCGTCATCATCGTGCGCACTGCCGAGGATTGGCTGAAACTTGCCGCCGGCAACCCATTCCCGGCCGACTCTGCCGAGGCAGGCGATCAGGTGGCTGTGCGGGTGATGCGCAAGCCAGCGCCAGCGGATGGTGTGGCCGCGCTCCAGGCCTATGCCGCCGAGGACGAGAAGGTGGCTTCGGTCGACGGCGACATCTGGGTCGTCTTTTCGCGCGAGCGGCCAAGCTCGCGGCTGCTCGCTGCCATGAACCACAAGCGCATGGGCATCGGCACCGCACGCAACTGGAACACGGTGCGGAGGTTGGCTGAGATGGTGGAGTAGGGAGTAGGGAGTAGGGAGTAGGGAGTAGGGATTATACTATTCCCCTACTGACTACTGACTACTCCCTATCTCTCATTTCACGCCTTCGCCGTCCTGGCCCCTGCGCCAAGGGCGGCGGTGCGAAGGACGTAGTAGATGACCCCTGCAATGCCGACGCCGAAGAACCAGCCATAAACGCCCCACCATGCCGGCAGCAAGTTGGTGAAGTTCGGCAGGACCGAGGAGAAGATGGCGCCGATGCCGGCGGCTATGAAGGCGTTGACGTGCCAGCCGCCCTGGAAGCGGAACTCGCCATCTTCGCGGTACAGTGCCTCGACGTCGACCTCGCCCTTCCGGATCAGATAGTAGTCGACCATCATCACCCCGAAGATCGGCCCCATCGTCGCGCCGATGACGTTGACGAAAGACGCGGCACTGCCTTCCCACGGCGCGAAGGGATAAAGCACCAGCGCGATCACAGCTGCGATATAGCCGCCCTTCTTGAAGTCGATCTGCCGGGGAAAGACATTGGAGAAGTCGAAGGCCGGCGAGACGAAGTTTGCCACCACATTGATGCCGAGCGTTGCCACGGCAAAAGTCAGGGCTGCAAGCGCTGCCAGGAACCAGCTGTCGAATTTCGCCGAGATCTGGTCGGGATGCAGAAGCACTTCGCCATAGACGTCGAAGGCAGCGATGGTGGTCACGCCGGCGACCAGCGAGAACAGGATGAGATTGATCGGCAGGCCCCAGATGTTGCCCTTGCGCAGCGATGCCTTGTCTGGGGCATAGCGGGCGAAATCGCAGAAATTGAGATAGAGCGCCGAGAAATAGGTGACCCAGATCGCGGCCACCGCAAACAGCGACGTCCAGGAGCCAGGGGTTCCGGGTACGCCGGCATCCTTTGTCTTGTCGAGCAGCACATCCATCGGGATGTCGCTGGTAAAGGCAAATCTCCCGGATTTTACACAGAGATAGATCGCCAGGATCAACATCATCACCCACACCGCCGGGCCGGCCCAATCCTGGAAGCGGCGCACCGTTTCCATGCCGTTCTGGATGATCAGCAATTGCAGTGCCCAGATGACCACAAAACAGATCACTTCCAGACCCGTGTGGCCGAGGAAATGCGTGTTGGCGTTGAAATCGGCGAACCATTGCGAGCGGATCAGCAACGCCACGATCGCGCCCGATGCCGCCGCCGTCTGCGCGCCGTACCAGAAGCAGGCTACGATGGCGCGCACCAGGGCCGGAATGTTGGCGCCCCAGATGCCGAAGGAGGCGCGCGCCAGCACGGGGTAGGGCACGCCGGTCTTCACGCCGGCATAGCCGACCATGTTCATCAGCGCGTAGATGATCAGCGAACCGATGCCGATGGCGATGATGAAATTGACGAAGCCGCCGCAAAACAGGAACAGGCTTGCGGCGAGATAATAGCCCCAGAGGCTGTGGACGTCCGACGTCCAGACGTTGAAGATCGAGAACGGCCCCCAGTTTCGGACTTTGGCCGGAGCCAGATCCTCATTGTATAGATCGGGTGATGCGCCTTGTATGGTCACTGCGATGTCCTCCCCTTGATGCCGCACGCGCCCTCACGCGTCGACTGCGCAGGTTATGCCTGACGCAGGGGAACCGGCAAGCAATCCATTTGCCGGCTTTGGCCTTAAAGATATTCAATGAGAACAGCGCTTATCGATCGGCTTTTGGCGAAGGTCGGCGCAAACGCGGCGATCTTGATTCGATCCGCAGGGGCAGCGATCAGGACGCTTTGCGGTTGAGGGCCGGTGATGCGTCGAAATTGGCGGCAAGCCAAGCTATCGCGCAGGTGACATCATCGAGCCTGTATTGGGCCACGGTCGGCCCACGCGGCTTGACCCGGATCGAGATGCCGCCGGCCTCGTTGATCGCCTCGAAACCGTTTTCGTCGGCGGTGTCGTCGCCGAGAAAGACCGGCCGCCGTCCGGCAAAGGGCGGGATTGCCATGAAACGCCGCACGGCAGCGCCCTTGGCTGCTTCGAGCGGCATGAGTTCGACGCCGGCGTTGCCCGGGATAACCCGATAGCCCTTGGGAAGCTCGGTCAATGCCTGTTCGGCAAGATGCGTTGCCCTGGCCAGCAGATGCGGCGCCGCACGCGTATGGATGGCGAGGATCGGACCCTTGCGCTCGATATGAACAAGGCCGTCATCCAGTTCGGCCTCGATGGCGTCGGCAAGGGCAGCGATATCGGCGGGAGCATCGGCGGTAACGACCGGGCCGTCCGGCGTCAGCCGGTGTTCCAGCCCATAGAGACCGGCAACACGCAGCTTCAACGGATGAAACAGGCGGTCGGCGCCTCCGACCGAGCGGCCGGTGATAAAGGCGACAGCGCCGTCCAGCCGTTCATCGACGACGCCGAGGAGGTTGCGCAGTTCGTCGCTTACGGACACGGCGTCGGGGTGCGCCGCGTGCTCCAGCAACGTGCCGTCGATATCGAGGAAAAGCGCCCATTGTCCTTCCGGCAGGTCGGGTGCGGTTGGCAGGCCCGGTGCTTTTGACAGGCTATTCATGACGCCACCTTCCGCATGCGGTCGAACAGCGAGACGATGTTGGTGTCGGTGTTTGCGGGCCGCTCGGCGACACTTGTCGCTCTTTCGAGGTCGCCGCGTTTGCGCAGGCGCGCCGCATCGAGCAGCATGCTGCCGGCCCAGCGAAAGACATTGTTGTCGCGCACTATTTCGCGCATCGGGCGCATGCGCTCGCGTTGTTCGTCCGGTGACATGGTCAGCGCCTGCAGCAGCACCTGGCTCATCATCGCCGCGTCGTAAGGATTGACGATCAGTGCTTCCAGCAGTTCGCGCGACGCGCCGGCAAACGTGCTGAGCAACAGCACGCCCTGTTCGTCGTCACGCGCGGCGACGAATTCCTTGGCTACGAGGTTCATGCCGTCATGCAGGCTGGTGACCATGCAGATGTCGGCGGCGCGATAGATCTCATAGACCTGTTGCTGCGAATGGTGCTCAGCCACCATGACCACGGGCTTGTAGCCGTCATGACCGTAGCGCTGGTTGAGCTCGTTGGCATAACGCAGGCATTCATCGTGCAATTGCTGGTACGCCGGCAGCGTGCCGCGGCTTGGGGCAGCAATCTGCAGGAACACTACCTTGCCGATCCACTCGGGGTGGCGCGTAAACAATTCGTCCAGCGCATGGAAGCGGTCGAGGATGCCCTTGGTGTAGTCCAGGCGCTCGACGCCGACGCACAGCTTGACGTCCGCCGACAGGCCGAACCGCTCACGCAGGCGGGCGCGGCTTTCCTCGACCGGCGGCAGTTTGGCCAGGAGTTCGGCCGGCCATTCGATGGAGATGGGATAGGCGTGCACCAGGGTCGTCCGCCCGCCATACGAGATCGCGGCGTCGGCGCGCTCGATGCGGCTTTCCAGGAACCGGTCTACGCTTTCAGTGAAATTATTGGCATGAAACTGGGTGTGAAAGCCGATGATCGAGCTCCCGAGCAGTCCATCAAGAACGCGTTCGCGCCATGGGCAGATGCTGAACACTTCGGAGTTCGGCCACGGGATGTGCCAGAAGGTGATGATGATCGCCTCCGGCAGGCGCTCGCGGATCATGCGCGGCAGGAGCGCGAAATGGTAATCCTGAACCAGCACGATCGGCCGCTCATTGCGCGCCTCGGCAACCACCATATCGGCGAATTTGCGGTTGACGGCCTCATAGGCCTCCCAGTCCGAGGCACGGAAGACCGGCCGGGTGAAGGCGATATGGCAGAGCGGCCAAAGCCCTTCATTGGCAAAGCCGAGATAGTAGCCCTGATATTCGTCGTCGCTCAGCCACACGCGGCGCAGCGTATAGGACGGATTGTCCGGCGGCACCTGAACCCGATCGTTGCTATCGACCGTCAGACGATCCGCCGTTCCGCCGCCATAGGCGATCCAGGTGCCGCTGCAGGCGCGGGTGATAGGCTCAAGCGCCGACACCAGGCCGCTGGCCGGCACCAGAAGCTCGACGCCGTCGTCCTTGATGTTGTGGATATAGGGTTCCCGGTTCGAGACGACGATGACCTGCGCGTCCGGCAGGTCGTCGGCAAGTATCTTGCGCAAGGTGTCGGGCGACCAGTTCACCAGCGCCGCGTCGGGAGATTGTCCGTTCTTCTCGAACTCCCGCAAGACCTTGCGCGTCGCTTCCGATGCGACGTCCTCGCCGGCAGTCGGTGCAACCGTCAAGCTATGGCTACGACGTTGCCTGGAGATCGATAACAGAACGGCTAGAATCGAAAGGCCAAGGCTTGCAAGGATCAAGACCCAGAGCAGGGCCATGCCATAATCAGTCATTCCAATTCCAACTCAATTTTGGCCGTCAGGGCCTTTTTCTTCATGGTTCGATTTTGAGTGTTCGCAGCCGACGATCGCCCGTGAGAACCTGTGTTTTTTGCAACGCACAAACCCTGGGATCGGTTCCCGTTGAAAGCCGTTCCGATCATGTCCGCACGATCAGCGGAACCAGCCCCTCATGGCGGTCGGCGAGAAAGGCGACGACGCGGTCGCCGACGCGCTGAAAGGTAAGATCGACCCTCTTTTCGGCGACACCCAGATGCCTGAGCGTCAGCGTATCGATGCCGATCGGCAAACGGGGTCGAGTGACGTGGATTTCGCCGTTCCAGCCGTCGATTTCCAGACCGAGGCACGCCTGCATCAGCATGAAGGCCGAGCCTGCCGACCAGGCTTGCGGCAGGCAGGCGACGGGGTAGGCGATCGGTGCTTCACCCGGCGAGCGGGTAAAGCCGCAGAACAGTTCCGGCAGCCGCATGTTGAAATGCACGGCGGATTCGAACGTGCCGCTCATCAGCCGCACCACGCTGTCACGCTCGCCGAACCGCGCCAGGCCGGCGCCGCACATCGCCGTGTCATGCGGCCAGATGGAACCATTGTGGTACGACATCGGGTTGAACAGCACAGCATCGTCGGAAAGCGTTCGCACCCCCCAGCCGGAGTGGAAGGAAGCCGAAAGCAACTGGTCGGCGACCATCTTAGCCCGCGCCGGTTCGGGCAGGCCGACATAGAGCAGGTGTCCGGCATTCGACGTGCGCACCTTGCACGGCTCTCCGGCGCCGTCGATCGCCAGCGCATAGAAGCCGAGATCGTCCAGCCAGAAATCACGCTCGACGGCGATCCGCATCTCTTCGGCGCGATTTTCCCAGTGCTCGGCCTGCGCGAACTCGCCCCGGCGGCGGGCGAGAGCGGCAAGGCCCCTGAAGGCGGCGAAGACATAACCCTGCACTTCGACCAGCGCGATCGGCCCCTTGGGAATGCGGCCGTCGGCGTGGAAGACCGAGTCGAAGCTGTCCTTCCAGCCCTGGTTCGCAAGGCCGGATTCGGCAGCGCGCTGATAGGTGACGAAGCCGGTTGCGCGGCTCGCCTCTTCCGTCCACTTGGCGGCGGCGCAGAGAGACGGCCACAGGCTGGCGATGAAGTCCATGTCGCCGGTGCGCTCGGCATAGGCGCAAGCGAGGTGGATGTAGAGCGGCGTGGTATCGACGCCGCCATAGTAGCGGCCGAAGGGTAGCTCCTGCAGCGCCACCATCTCGCCCTTGCGTGTCTCGTGCATGATCTTGCCGGGCTGCGAGTCGCTGAAAGGCGATGTCTCGGTCGCCTGGTGCTGGGCGAGGAAGGCAAGCACGCCGCGCGCCAGGCCGGGGTTGAGCCATAGCATCTGCAGCGCCGAGATGACGCCGTCACGGCCGAAGGCCGTCGAAAACCAGGGGATGCCGGCATAGGGGTAAGGGCCGGTCGACAGCTCGGTGGTCAGCAAGGCGACATCGGCGCGAGCGCGTTCGACCCAATCGTTGAAGACGCGGCCCGAACTGTGCACCGTCGCGCCATGGCGGCGCTTGGCCCGCATGCCGAAACGGGCGCGCGCCGCGGCCGCCCGGAAGCGGTCGCGGTCGGGCGTTTCGGTCAGTTCCGCGCCGACCTCGACGTAAAGCATCTTGCTGCTGCGCTTGGTCACTGCGATGAGGAAATCCGCGCGCTCGGCGCTCAGCTGGTCCGGCGGCTGCGAGAACGAGATCGCCGACACCCGCGCCAGCCCGTCCAGTCCGTCATAGCGCAGCAGCACCGAGGCAGGCTCGATCTCCGCTGCATGCGCCATTCCGCGCTTCGGCCGGGTCGAACCGCGGACCTCGAACATGTCCCGGAAATCGGCGGCAAAATGCAGCGAGACGCGGATTGCCGAATGCTCCTGGCTGTAGTTGGAAAGGGTGATGCGCTCGAACAGCCGGTCCTGCCACAACAGCCTGACGCGCTCGATATGGATGGCGCCCTGCGGGATGTCGCGGCCACCGACGCTTTGCATCGGCAAATTGGTCATATTGCTGGTGAACAGCACATTGTCCTGGCTGAGCGAGGCGCCGAGCAGCGATGTCTGCCGGCCGCCGACGGTGAGCCTGAACTCCGACAGCACCCGGGTGTCGTCACGGAAGAAACCGTCGCCCGCGCCCCTGATATCGCCGTAGGCATCGGCCACGGCAAAACAGTCGCCTTGCTTTAGGGCAAACAGCCGGTGCGGCTCGCGCGGCGCGGTTTCGTCCAGGGAGGCAAGGGCCACGGCAGGGTCGAGCTTGCGCTCGTCAAGTTCGGTCATCAGTCACAAATCTCTGTTTCGGGCTCGGAACGTCCGCCGTCGTTCACGACGCTTTCGATTCAGCCGGGGCGCCGATGAGACGCGCATAGGCAGTGAGATAGTCGCGCGCCATCCTGTTGGCGGAGAACCGACTTTCGAAGACGGCGCGCACCTTTCGCCGGTCGAGCTGCAGCAAGGCCGGCACTGCGGCGACCGCGGCATGGAGAGAATCGACGACAAATCCGGTGACGCCATGGTCGATGACTTCCGGCAACGCACCGCAGTTCCAGCCGATGGTTGGCGTACCGCACGCCATCGCCTCGATCGCGGCAAGGCCGAACGGCTCGGGCCAGTCTATCGGAAACAGGAGACCAGCGGCATTGCCGAGGAATTCAGTCTTCTCACCCTCGGCGATCTCGCCGACATAGTCGATGCGGTTGCCATCGATCAAGGGCTCGATCGTCTCATGGAAATAGGCGCGATCATCGTCGCCGATCTTGGCCGCCAGCTTGAGCTTCATGCCCGACCGCAAGGCGATGTCGATGGCCCGGTCCGGCCGCTTGTCGCGCGAAAGCCGGCCGAGAAAGGCAAGGTATGGTTCGCCCGCCGCCGTCTCGAAGGTCGGCTGATAGAGACCCGTCGGCAGCCCGTGATGGATGGTGGCCAGCCAATTGGCATTCGCAAGCCCGGTCTTCTGGCTGTGTGAGATCGAGACCAGCGGAAAGCGCGGAAAGCGCTCATAGGCTGGCGCCAGATCGACATAATCGAGCCGGCCATGAGGCGTCGTCACCGTCTTGTCCGGCATGGTCTCGAAGAACGAGAAATGCAGGAAATGGCTGAGATGAAAATGAATGATATCAAAGTCGTGGGCTCGGTTCCTCACATCGGCAAGCATCGCAAGATGCGCCGCCGTGTCCGATTTCAGCGGACGCGGATCGAGGCGCAGCGCGCGTTCGCGTCCTGGTATCAGTCTGGCCGACGTCCGGCTGTCGCCGCTGGCGAACAGCGTCACCTCATGGCCGAGTTTGACCAGCCCTTCGGTCAGATAGGAAACGATGCGCTCGGTGCCGCCATAGAGAAGGGGCGGCACCGATTCGTGCAAAGGGGCGACATGGGCTATCCGCATGGTTTGAACGTGTCCCTCAAGGCAATCACGAGAGCGAAATGCATC
Organism: Mesorhizobium sp. L2C066B000; assembly: GCF_000502335.1. NCBI lineage: Bacteria > Pseudomonadati > Pseudomonadota > Alphaproteobacteria > Hyphomicrobiales > Phyllobacteriaceae > Mesorhizobium > Mesorhizobium sp. L2C066B000. The sequence goes on along the minus strand of NZ_AYWZ01000025.1, from coordinate 32,369 downwards.
AGCCGGCCTAACGTTCCGGACAAAAGCGGGCGTCGGCAACCCAAGCCCACCGGCGCAGATTTTTTTGCAATAAGCGGAACAAACGCGCTATCCGCGAATTTAATAGGGTTGGTCCGCGCTGCGGCCGACCAGGGAGAGAACAAAATGGACCGCTTGCATTTCTTTACGCCCGTGCGCATTGCGCGCGGGCAGGGACACCCCGTCGAGGAAGTCGACAGCGTTGCCGAAGCGATGGTCTTTTTGCAGAAATGGCCATTGGGACGGCGTGGGCCTGTGTATCAGTGCGCCGTGAATTGCTGCTCCGCGGCCCTGTCGGGCAGAATGTCGGCCGAAGCAGCCAGGAAGGCGTTCACGGGCTTTGCCCGCATCACCCGGCTGCTCGATGATGACATGGCCCTGCCGATGGGCGGCGAAAGCATGGCGGAAGTCCGCGCGCTGAGGCGCTAGACGCCGTCCAGCCATTTGGCTATTGAACACCCGGGCTTTGGCGGCGCGGGCATCATCTTTTTCGCACCGGAGTATTCCGACGCGGCCCTTCACCTCATGGGCCACACTGTGCTTTCATGCGGCGTTTCGCATGACCGGTGGGTGACGACCAATCCACGGGCGGTCCGAACGTGGAGGGATAGACAATGCCGAGACTGATCCTGGGAACACTCGGCGCTATCGTCATCGCCCTCATCTGGGCGGTCCTTGCCAGTTTGATGGGCGCGCCATCGATCGTGATCACGGTCGGCGCGGTCGCCATTGGGGCCGGCGTCTACACCTACGTCGACAGACGCTCGCATTGACAGTCCCCGGTCTGCCGCGCGCTCGACCAATTGCACGCCGGTGTTGACGCGCGCGGCAGCCGCGGCGGGCATTCTTCAAGGATGATGTTGCTGGCCGCATAGAGGGCAAAGGCGCAGACCGGGCGCCACACGTCGGACTGGGCTCACCCAGAACTTGGGAGATCGTCAAAGATCTTTCCATCCGGCCAATGTAGATCGAAACGGCGAATCCGTGGATTTCCGTGGAACATCGTCGCCTCGAAACGCTTCGGGCGTTGCACTGCCCCATCAGTGCACGTTCCCTTGTTCTGTTGGAACTGGCCGGCTGCCGAAAGGTGGCCGNTCCCCTGGAACATCGTCGCCTCGAAACACTTCGGGCGTTGCACTGCCCCATCAGTGCACGTTCCCTTGTTCTGTTGGAACTGGCCGGCTGCCGAAAGGTGGCCGGCTTTTTTGTATATAAGCGGAACCTGAAATTACGGGGCTTGTTCTGGATGCGGCAGCGAGCCCCTCGCTGCTGGTCGAGGGCCGTAACCCTTGGCCGGGCCCGCATCGCTCCGCCAGTGGTGCGGGCCCACGGCCTCCGGTTTTTTCCGGGCGTCTGGACTCGCCGATCCTTACCCTGGCCCGGCTAATGCATCACTCAAAAATGGCTCGGTTGTGAGACAATGACATGCACACGCGGCGCTTTAGCACAATCATTCACAAAGCCGTGGGTTCAACTGTTGCCGCCCTTCTTGGCTGGATTGTGCGAATGATGACTGTCCTTTTCACCGCCACCCCCTGAAACTCGGCTTTTGGATCGACGGTCTTCATCCGCCGGGGGTTTGTTGACCTGCAGGGGTTTTCTGGCGTTCTCGTGCGATGCGCCTGGCCCGCCCTGCCGGATCGTGTTCGGGTGTTTCTTCGATGTGGACATGATCACCGATCCTGCTGACGGCCCTGATGAGTTGTGTTGACCTTGGTGTTGGCTTGCTGCCCTTGGCGCTCCGGATCCGGCGCTCCGTGAGTGCCGTGCTGGGCATCATCGTGGCTGATCTGTCGCCCTTCTCCTCGACCCTTCTGGCTCTGGTTCTCAGGCGGCACGGGCGGCATTTTGCTCGACATCTGCATCTCCTCGGGTTGGTATCGTGACTCCAAACCGTGATCGTGGGGGGAAGTTCCGTCTGCTTCGTCAGCACCTGTGCTTTTCGGTGCCGACGGAATCTGACTCCCAACGCGGATTTCAAGGAACGGCAGCGGCCCGCGTTGCTGGTCGAGGACAGGCAATCTCTGGGCGGGCCCGCGTCGCCCCGCCAGTGGTGCGGGCCTGCAATATAAATCCTAAGACTGGGCTGCCATCGCAGTTTATTGCGAGCTTCCGGCGACTTGCGTAGCGGGCTGCAGTGGCTTTCAGGAGAGCAGCGTGTTGTATCCGGTCGATTTGGAGCGACCGAAATACAGTGCTTGACCACGTTGCTGACATGATCGGTGGGTGACGAGCGCGGTGTCGCGCCTGGATCGCGGCAGCAGCCTCTGGTCCGATCTGCCCGCAGCTGATGGCAGCTAAAACGACGTCAAAAGACCTAAGTCTCTTTGATCGCCCTCGCTGCTCGCACGAGCGATGACCAGTCAGCTCCCATGGCTGCGACAAGGTCTCGAGCATCTTCGTCTGATATTCCGGTACGGTCTACGAGCTTCCGTGCCAGCAATTCGAATGCCAATTCTATGATCGTCATAGCTCAGCCCTTACGAGAGTCCCCGGGACGTTAGCTTGCAAATGGGTCTTCCGCATTTGCACATGTTAAGCGACCATCACGAATGTCTCATGTACCGCAGAATGTCTGCAGGACGCGCTCATCCGGGCGTGGCGGCTCAGCATAGCGTTCCATTCCCGGCTGCTCATCGAAGGGACGGCTGACGACCGCCAGGATCTCCTCGAACGGTGTGAAGTCGCCGCCCAACGCCGCCTGGATCATCGCCTCGATGCGATGATTGCGGGGGATGAATTTGGGATTGACGGATTGCATGGCTGCCCGGCGCGTGGCCGTGTCGGCTACTTCGCTTGCAATGCGCTGGCGCCACCGCGCCGACCAGGCATCGAATGAGCCTGGATCCTTAAACAACTGCCGCGCCGTGCCTTGGCCGTCCGCAGCGTCGAGGTCATCGCCCAGGCGCCGGAAGCCGAGCGTAAAATCCGCTTCGCCGTGAGCCAGCACGTCCAGAAAGTCGGCAGCGAGTTGCAAGTCGCCTTCCGCTTCGGTCAGCAGTCCGAGTTTTCTGCGGAAGCCGCGCTGCAACACAGCCTCATAGGAGGCCTGGAACGACCTCAGCACCTCTTCCCCTTCAGACACTGCTTCATTCTCGTCCGTGCTCATGAGCGGCAGCAGGGTCTCGGCAAAGCGCGCAAGGTTCCATGTGGCGACACGAGGCTGGTTGGCATAGGCATAGCGACCGGCGCGGTCTATCGAACTGAACACCGCGCTGGGGTCGTAAGCGTCCATGAAGGCGCATGGGCCATAGTCGATCGTCTCGCCCGAGATCGACATGTTGTCGGTGTTCATGACGCCATGGATGAAGCCGACCAGCATCCAGCGCGCCACCAGGTCCGCCTGTGCGGCGACAACGGCCTCCAGCAAAGCCCGGTACGGCCGTGCTTCCCCCGCCAGCTGTGGGAAGTGACGCTGAATGGCATAGTCGGCCAGTATCTTGAGCGCCTCGGTGTCGTGGCGCGCGGCGAAATATTGGAACGTGCCGATCCTGATATGGCTTGCCGCCACCCGTGTCAGGACGGCGCCGGGCAGCCGGACCTCGCGATAGACCGGGTCGCCGGTGAGCACCGCCGCAAGGCTTCGCGTCGTCGGAATGCCGAGCGCCGCCATCGCTTCGCTGACGACATATTCGCGCAGGACAGGGCCGAGGGCGGCGCGGCCGTCACCGTTGCGCGAGAACCGCGTGGGTCCCGATCCCTTCAGCTGGATGTCACGGCGAATGCCGTTGACGTCCACTACTTCGCCAAGCAGCAGAGCGCGCCCGTCGCCGAGTTGAGGCACGAAGTTTCCGAACTGGTGGCCCGCATAGGCCAGGGCGATTGCCTGCAAGCCTTCCGGAAATCTGTTGCCGGCAAGCATCGCCACTCCATCCGGGCTGGTAAGCTGGTCGGCATCGAGCCCGAGTTCCTCGGCGAGGGGCCGGTTGAACCGGATCAGCCGCGGTTCGGACACCGGCTTCGGATCTGTTTGCGCGAAGAAGCGCTCCGGCAGTTGCCCATAGCTGTTGCTCAGGGCGGGAAGCCCCATCTGAATGACCGGGGGTTGTTCAGCAGTCGCAGGTGACGTCATGACAAGCTGTCTCTGAAGAGGGGTTCAACAGCTCCCTTCTCGAGGAGCCTGTGTTCATTTGTGCATATAGGGACGCAACGTCGTTGGTGCCATCCGGATCCATCAGGCCGGCACGGGATACAAGCTGGGAACCACCCGCCTCGATTATCGAGGTTCGGGCTGCCGTGGGACGCCGGGCCGTGGCGGAATCCAGAGCTGACCCCCGCATCGCCACTATCTCCGAACTGAGCACCCGGCAATCTAGTCAGTGCGGGCGGGCAATGCCGGGGCAGGGTCTGCCTTGGGTGGCAGCGGCTCTCTCGGGGCCGCTCCCGGCGACGATGTTGAACCCGGTTCGACTCGTTCCTCGGCGATAAGCCGGGCGCCACGCTCATAGGTCAGGTAGCGCCAGAGCCACTGGATCGAGACCTGGACGCGGTGCTGAAAACCGACGAGCAGATAAACATGGATGAGCGCCCAGGCAGACCAGGCGATCCAGCCTTTCAGTTTCAGCCTGCCCGATTCGAACACGGCAGCGTGGCGGCCGACAATGGCCGTGTTGCCTCGATTGCTGAAGGCAAAAGCCGGCAGCGTGTCGCCAGTATCTATCCGGCGTGCCAGTGCCATGCCGAGGTGCTCGCCCTGCTGCTTGGCGACCTGGGCAAGACCTGGCAATGGCTGGCCGTTCCCATCGAGGACCAGTGCGACGTCGCCAAGCGCGAAGACATCGGGATGGCCGACGACCTGCAGGTCGGATTCGACCTTCACCCGACCGCCGCGGTCGAGCCCGACACCAAGCTGGGCGACCAGCGGAGAAGCCGCCACCCCGGCGGCCCAGAGCGTCAAGGCCACCGGGATCACCTGGCCGCCGACGGTGATCTGATGCGCTTCGATCGCCTCGACCCGGTTGCCGAGCGCGACCTCGACGCCCAGGCTTTCAAGGCGCAGACGTGCATATCTGGAAAGCTCCGGGGCGAATCCGGCGAGCAGACGCTCGCCGGCTTCTACCAGTATGATCCTTGTCTTCTCGGGCCGGATGTTGCGGAAGTCGCGCGCCAGTGTGTGCCGGCTGAGTTCGGCGATCGAGCCCGCCAGTTCGACACCGGTCGGGCCGCCGCCGATAATGGCGATCGTCATCAGCCGGGATTGCTCGACTGGATCGGTGGTCCGTTCCGCGTGCTCGAACGATAGCAGCAGCCGTGACCGGATCGTACGCGCGTCCTCGATGGTCTTCAAGCCGGGACAAACCCGAGCCCAGCTCTCCTGGCCGAAATAGAATGGCTGCGAACCGGTGGCCAAGACCAGGATGTCGTAGGGGACCGTGGTCCCATCGGCCAGCACCAGTATCCTGGCTTCGGTGACGATCTCGGTGACATCGCCGAAGAGGACCTGAACCGAGGGATAGCGGCCCAGGATCTTGCGGATTGGCTCGGCGATGTCAGGCGCCGACAAGGCGGCGGTTGCAACCTGATAGAGCAAGGGCTGGAACAGGTGGTGATTGTGGCGGTCGATGATCGTCACCCCGATTTCCGCCTTGCCGAGCGCCTTGGCAACCTCCAGACCGGCAAAGCCTCCGCCGACCACGACGATGCGCGGTGTCAGGCTCCGGCCGTGGCTGCTCTCGGTGGCGAATCGCATGCTTGATACTCCCCTATCCCTGTCCGGAAGTCATAGCCTGGCAGGAGTGCCTCGCTGCTGGCTGGAGCTACTGCTCATTCCGGCGGCATCGGTCCAGGCGAGGCATCCGGCAATGACAGGCGTCGTGCTGACCACAAGGGCGCCGCGCGCGTGAAGGGATACCAACCCGCGCCACGAGACGCGGTCGACCGCCCAGATGGTGCCGCTGGCGTCGACCCATTTGAGATGGGCGTCGGCGACTTCAACGGCCCGCATCATCGCCGCCGGTTCCATCCCGGCCCGAAAGACGATGATGGAATTGGCGGCACCGTTGAAGAACGGGCCGGCGCCGGCTGCCAATCCCGCGAGCAGGACGATGCTGGTAAGCGCTGCCGAAGCACCGCGTGCCGGTCCGCCGCGGTTGGGCAGCACCAGCACCAACACAAGCGGCACGATGCCGAAGATGACCAGCCACGCAATATCCCAGGCGAGCGGCAAGTCGCTGTTCATCTTGATCCGGTGCAGACCCAGCAGCCAGTGAAACACGACGGCATCGACGACATGCCAGACGCCGAACCCGGCGAAGGCGAGCCGCAGGATCTCCGTGGTGGTCCCGGGCCGCGCGCCGGCCGCCCTCGCGGCCACCAGCAGCACCGTGCCGGCGACGGCGAGCACATACATGAAAAGATGGAAGAGGCCGTCGGCCATGATCTGGAAGCGCAGGTCGGAACCCACCGGATCGGCGACGCCCGAGAGAAGATGATGCCATTGCAGGATCTGATGCAGGACGATGCCGTCGAAGAAACCGCCGAGCGCGAAGCCGAGCAGCAGCCAGCCGGCTCGCGTTCTCGGGTCGAGTGTCGCGGTGATCGCGTCCATGTCAGGACCACCGGCTCCAGGCCGGGGCGTTCAGTTGCCTGGGCACCGACATGTCCGGCGGCGTGGGGTCATGGAGACCATGACGCGCCTCGAGCCAGAAGGCGGATATCAGCCCACCAACCACCGTCGTCAGAACCAGGGTCGCAGCAATTATCGCCAGCATGGACGTCGATCCTCAGCCGCGCAGGGTCGGCCGCGCGGAACCTAACAGCGGCTTCCGTGGAATGTTCCTGGCTGTCGGTTCGGTGGAGGGAACAATCAAGTTCCAGCACGGTTCGATGCTGGCGACGGACGGCTCAAGCGGAGAAGGTCATGAACGAATATACGGCGGCAGATCCGGACGGTCTCGACAGCCAACAGCCGAGCGGCATCACCCGATGGCTGTTTTCGACCAACCACAAGGACATCGGCACACTCTATCTGGTCTTCGCTTTCATCGCGGGGGTGATCGGCATGCTCTTGTCGGTGAGCATGCGAATCGAGCTGCAGCAACCCGGGATCCAGTTTTTCCCCGGACTGGCGTCGATGATCTACGGTTACCAGGGCGACGCGGCGATCGACGCCGGCAAGCAGCTTTACAACGTCTTCACCACGGCCCACGCGCTGATCATGATCTTCTACACTGTGATGCCCGCCCTGATCGGCGGCTTCGCCAACTGGATGGTTCCGATCATGATCGGCGCCCCCGACATGGCCTTCCCGCGCATGAACAACATCTCGTTCTGGCTGCTGCCGCCGGCATTGATGTTGCTTTTGTTGTCGATCTTCATGCCCAGCGTCCCCGGCGGCTATGGCCCTGGGACCGGCTGGTTCCTGTACCCGCCCCTGTCGACCTCCGGCCACCCCGGTCCCGCCGTGGATCTGGTCATCCTGTCTCTGCACATTGCGGGCGCCTCCTCGATCCTGGGTGCCATCAATTTCATCACCACCATCTTCAACATGCGCGCGCCGGGGATGACCCTGCACAAGATGCCCCTGTTCGTGTGGTCGATCCTCATCACCGCCTTCCTGCTGCTGCTGGCTCTGCCGGTGCTGGCCGGCGCCATCACCATGCTCCTGACCGATCGCAATTTCGGAACCACGTTCTTCGCGCCGGACGGCGGAGGCGACCCGCTGCTGTACCAGCATCTCTTCTGGTTCTTCGGCCACCCGGAAGTCTACATCATGATCCTGCCGGCGTTCGGCATCGTCAGCCAGGTGATCTCGACCTTCTCGCGAAAGCCGATCTTCGGGTATCTCGGGATGGTCTACGCAATCGTGGCGATCGGGGTGATCGGCTTCGTCGTCTGGGCCCACCATATGTACACCAGCGGGATAGGCCTCGACACGCAGCGCTACTTCACCTTCGCCACGATGGTGATAGCAGTGCCGACCGGGATTAAAGTGTTCTCCTGGATTGCAACCATGTGGGGCGGTTCGGTCAGCCTGCGGACGCCGATGCTCTGGGCCCTCGGCTTCATATTCCTGTTCACCGTAGGCGGGGTGACGGGCGTTCAACTCGCAAATGCCGGCCTCGACCGTGAACTGCACGACACATACTTCGTCGTCGCGCATTTCCACTACATACTCTCACTGGGAGCGATCTTCGGCATCTTCGCGGGCTGGTATTACTGGTTTCCGAAAATGACGGGATATCTCTACAATCCGCTTCTGGCTGGGGTCCATTTCTGGACGACCTTCGTCGGCGTGAACCTCGTCTTCTTCCCCCATCACTTCCTTGGATTGGCTGGCATGCCGCGTCGCTATGTCGACTATCCCGACGCATTCGCCGGCTGGAACATGGTGTCCTCTTATGGATCGTACCTGTCGGCCGCGAGTGTCGTGATTTTCCTCTTCGGCATCTTGGAAGCTTTCTACCGGCGAAGAGCCGCCGGCATGAACCCGTGGGGGCCAGGAGCTACCACATTGGAGTGGGAGTTGACCTCTCCACCCCCTTTCCATCAATGGGACAGGCTGCCGCAAATCAGATGAGGCCGGGTCGAACTCCTTTGCGCAAGCCAGCCCGGTTCGCCGCTGAGGCGAACTTCAGCCTGCCGGTGGCAGACGCTGGCTGCAGCAGGGAACCGGATCGCTATCTGAAGCTGATTAACAGCACAGCGAACAAGCTTGCGAGCGCGACTGCCCAGCAGAATAACCAATTGGCGATCAGAAGAAGCGATTTGAGCACGGTGGCATGGCAGTAATCTTCGATAATCGATTGCATTCCAAGCCGCATGTGAACGCAGCTTACGAGAATGAAGCCAATAAGGGCTGGCGCGACATAGATCGATCCTACGACGCTGAGGACGGCGTCTCGAGGCTCACCGACCAGCATTATAACGACCGCGACGATGTAAATGACAAGGATCAACAGGGCAGCAGATGTCAGCCGCTCCAGCATGAACGTTTCGGTTCCGTGTTTCGCCGATCCAAGGCCCCGCACTCGAGCTAGCGGAGTTCTGATTGAGGGTCTGTCAGCCATGGCGTTTCCCCAAAATTACTTGGTTGCCTTGCGCGCAACTCAAGCTGTTGCTGTTTCGATGCCCGGGCCGCCGGTGCCGACGGATAGTGGGCAAGCACGGTCTCCAGTCGAGCAAGGCGGGCTTTGTGGGCGTTCAGTTCGTATCCTGAACGCCATCCAATTTGCCTGGGTCTGCCATCTCTGCATAACTCGCTTTCAAGCAGCGAGATACGAAGGCGGACCGCGTCGATCTCCTTGACAAGCGCGGCCTTCACCGATTTTCGACTCTGCATGGCTGTAGTTCCGGTGCAAGGATGGTTCCAAACCTGACGCGTCTGGAAATGTTCCCGGGTGCCGAAGGCGTGCTGAAGATTAATGCCTCAGTGCTGCACCCGCACAATGGGTCGCCATGAGCAAAGCCGGGCACTAGCTCAACGGCCGCGGTGTGCCCGACGAATGCTTGTGAAGAGGAGCGAATGCCTGGCCCGCCTCGTCCCGAGAGATAAGTAGCCCTCAGAACAGCGACCGCACGTGGCCGAGATGACCAGAGGGTGTTCTTGGGCCAACATATGTTAACGGCCACTTTTGTTTCTCTCTCCTGCAAAAATATTTGGGCTGAAAGGCCGGGAACTAACCGATCCTCCGGATGTTGCGGAGTTAGTCAGGAGAAACGGACTATGTCGGACAAAGAAATTCATCGGGGCGCCTCGCGTTTTCGCCCTATCCGCGTCGTGGACGCCCGCGTGTTTCGCGGGCCGCACCTCTATAGCATGACGCCAATGGTCCAGATTCGGATCGACCTCGGAGCACTTGAGGCGTTCCCGACAGACAAACTGCCTGGGTTTTCCGAACAAATCGTCCGACTGTTGCCCGGCCTTGCGGGCCATGGCTGTAGTTATGGCGCCGCCGGCGGCTTCGTCCGCCGCATGCAGGAAGGAACCTGGCTCGGCCACGTCGTCGAGCATGTCGCCCTGGAACTGCAGAGCATGCTCGGTCACCGGGTGACACGAGGAAAGACACGGTCGGTCAAAGGCAGTCCCGGCACTTATAACGTCATGTTCGCCTACAAGGATGAGCTTGTCGGGCTGCTCGCCGGACGCGTCGCGCTAGAACTGGTGGACAGCCTGCTGCCGGCCAATCTGCATGGTGTCGAGGGGCTCGGCGACATTGCGGAAACGCAGGGGCCATTCGAGTTCGCAGCCAGGCTGCAGCAGCTCAAGCGTCTGGCCGCGGAGCGTGCCTTGGGGCCTACGACTGCTTCCTTGGTGCGCGAGGCCGAGAGGCGAGGCATACCCGCGGCGCGGATCGACGACAGCAGCCTCGTGCTGTTTGGTCACGGAAAGCATCAGAAGCGCATCCGCGCCAGTTGCAGCGACCTCACTTCCGAGATTGCGACCGAGATCGCCTCGGACAAGGACCTGACCAAATTCCTGCTGCAACAGGCCGGGCTACCGGTGCCACGCGGGGAACTGGTGCGATCGGCGCAGGACGCGGTCGCGGCAGCCGCACGGCTGGGCTACCCCGTGGTCACCAAACCACTCGATGGCAATCATGGAAGCGGCGTCAACATCGGTCTGGCAACAGAAGACGACGTCCGCTGGGGTTTCGAACAGGCGCGAGAACACAGCCGCAGCGTTATCGTCGAGCAGCATTTCGTCGGCTCGGATCACAGGATCCTGGTAATCGGCGGAAAGGTGGTGGCGCTTGCCGAGAGGGTTCCGGCCCATGTGGTCGGCGATGGCCGGAGTTCTGTCGCCGAGCTCGTCGAGGAGACGAACCGCGACCCGCGGAGGGGAGAGGGCCATTCCTCGGTATTGACCCGCATCGAAATCGACGAATGCGTCGAGCATTTCCTGTCAAAATCGCAGCTCGCCCTGGCGAGCGTTCCAGCGCCGGGCCAAATGGTGCTCTTGCGGCCCACCGCCAATCTCTCCACCGGTGGGACCGCGATCGACCGGACGGAAGAAATCCATCCCGAAAACGCGCTGATCGCCAGGCGGGCGGCACAGATCGTCGGTCTCGACATTGCCGGGATCGACTTCGTCTGTCCCGACATCTCACGGCCGGTCAGCGAGACCGGCGGCGGCATCATAGAGGTGAATGCCGGTCCTGGCTTCCGCATGCATCTCGAACCCTCGTCGGGGCGCGCCCGCAACGTCGCACGGCCCGTGCTCGATCTTCTCTTCAAAGGCGGCAAGGACGGCCGGATTCCGATCTTCGCGATCACCGGGACCAACGGCAAGTCGACCACTGCCAGAATGCTGGCGCACATCCTGCAGGCGAATGGCGCAACCGTCGGGCTCACCTCGACCACCGGCGTGTACCTGAACGGCGAACGAATCATCACAGGCGATTGCTCAGGCCCGCAGAGCGCCAGGATCGTGCTGCGCGAGCCGGGTGTCGATGTCGCGGTGCTGGAATGTGCACGCGGCGGCATCCTGCGCGAAGGGCTTGCCTTCGATGCATGCGATGTTGGCGCGGTGCTGAACGTCCACGGCGATCATCTCGGGCTGAGGGGCATCGACACGATCGAGGACCTGGCGGACGTGAAATCGGTCGTGGTCGAGTCCGTCCGCCGCGGCGGATGGAGCATTCTTAATGCCGACGACGTCCATACGTCCGCAATGTCGCGCGATGCCGGCGGCAGGATCTGCTACTTCTCGCTGGCGAGCAGGAGCGAGTGGCCCGGTTTCTTGCGCAGCCACCTGGCGGAAGGCGGCCGCGCCGTGACGCGGGAGCCCAGCAGCGACGGCTGGGACATTTTCATCCACGAGGATGGGGAATCGATGTTCCTGATGAGCGTCGACGAAATTCCCGCGACCTTCGAGGGTTCGGCCGAATTCAACGTTGCTAACAGCCTGGCAGCCGTCGCCATGGCGCATTGCCACGACGTTCCGGCGGCAACGATCCGGGCGGCGCTGGCCGAGTTTGGCACCTCGTTCGAGCAATCTCCCGGTCGCCTCAACGTCTTCGACGGGCATGGTTTCCGCACGATCGTCGACTATGCGCACAATCCGGAGGGGCTGAAGGCGCTCGGAAAGCTCGTTTCCCACATGGGGTGCGGCTATCAGCGCACGATCGGCTTGGTCGCCATACCGGGCGACCGCCGCGATTGCGACATCCGCGAGATGGGCGCGATCGCTTCGCGGATATTCGATGTCATCGTCTTCAAGGAGGATGAGCAGGAGCTGCGCGGCCGAGCCCCCGGAGCGATCGCCGGCTTGCTGCGGGAAGGTGCCTTGAACGCCGGCTGCGCCCCAGGCCGCATACACGCCGTCTGTCCCGAGAAGGAGGCCGTCGACGTGTGTCTCCGGCTTGCTCGGGAGAACGACCTTGTCGTGCTCACCGTCGACGACGTTGAAGCCGTGTGGCGGCAGGTAACCGGCTTCGGAGGCGCGACGCCTTCGAGGGGAGGGCCCGATCAGACCCATATTCGCCATCTGAGGGCTGGCTGATGTGGTCGCTGATCCTGCACGGCGGCGCCAAGGAGATCGATCCGCAAGAGGAGGAGGCGCATCGCAACGGATGCATCGAGGCGCTCGAGGCAGGTCGGGCCGTCCTGGCCGGCGGCGGAACGGCGGTCGATGCCGTGGAAGCTGCCGGTCGCGTCCTCGAGGCGGACCCGACGTTCAATGCGGGATATGGAAGTGCCCTCAATTCGGACGGCGAGGTCGAGATGTGCGCTGGCCTGATGGAGGGCAGGGACTTCAATGTGGGTGCCGTCGCAGTGATCAAGGGCGTGCGCCATCCAATCAGTGTCGCCAAGGCCATGCTGCATGAGGAGCCGATCCTGCTGGCGTCGGAGGGGGCCCGGCGTTTCGCCGCCGACAAGCAGCTGGAGCTTTGCGATCCGGCGGATTTGATCACGCCGCAGCAGCGCGAGGCCTCCAGCAAGTCTGAGGCGAAGGATACGATCGGTGTGGTTGCCCTGGATCAATACGGGGACATCGCCGTGGGCACTTCGACCGGCGGACTGGACGGCAGTGCTCCGGGTCGTGTGGGGGATTCTCCGCAACCCGGTTGCGGCTACTATGCCGACAACCAATTGGGAGCCGTCGCCTTCTCGGGAGACGGTGAGCATATTGCGCGAAAGGCTCTCGCGGCCCGTGTCATGCAGGCACTCTCGGCGCGGCAGGCATTGTCCTCGGGGCAGGCTGAAGGCGGCCTGGAGCAGGTGCTGAATCCCGCGCTCAAGGAAGTCGAGGCGATCGGCGGCGAAGCCGGAGCCATCGTGCTTACCGCGACCGGCGTGTCTGGATGGGCGCATAACAGCAGGGAGTTCGCAGTCGCATTCATGACCAGCGAGGACAACCACCCACACGTTTTCCTGCGCAAGAAAGACGTGGACAAATGACCGACAAGAAGAAAAAACGATCCTCGAACGGTAAAGCCGGAACGCTCGTCATCATCGGCGGCCACGAGGACCATGATGGCGATCGTGTCATCTTGAAGGAGGTGGCGAGCCTGGTTCCGAACGGCCGCCTGGTGCTTGCCACCATCGCGTCTCATGAGCCGGATGGCTATCTCGAGAAGTATCAGAGGTCCTTCGGTGAGCTGGGCATCAAGGATGTCATCGAGCTCTACGTCAACGACCGCCTCGAGGCAGCTCATGAAAAGAAAATAAGTGCGCTCGCAGACGTGAGTGCGGTGTTCTTCTCCGGCGGCGACCAGCTCCGGATCACCAGCCAGATCGGCGACACGCCCATCGACGAGCGGGTGCACGAAATCTATGAAGCCGGAGGCGTCATTGCCGGCACCTCCGCGGGCGCGTCGGTCATGAGCGACACAATGATGGTGAAGGGGCCGAACGCAGCGTCCTTTCGGATCGGCCACATTCGCATGGCGCCGGGACTGGGCCTGCTGCCGAACGTCATTATCGACCAGCACTTTGCGGAACGTGGCCGCATTGGGCGGCTCATCGGGGCGGTGTCGCAGAACCCGCGCGTCCTCGGCATCGGCATCGATGAAGACACCGCGATCGTGGTGAAGGGCGAGATGTTCAAGGTCATCGGCAGCGGCGCTGTCTATCTGGTCGATGCAGCCGGCGTGACGCATTCCAACATCGCGGAAGGTGAGCCTGATGCCGCCCTTTCCATCCATGATCTTAGGGTTCACGTGCTGAGCTCAGGCGACGGGTTCGATCTCGCGCTGCGACGGCCGGTAGGGCTTCCGTAAGACTTCGCCACACTCAAGCTGATGGTGCGGCGCGGTCCGCGTACCGCGAAAACCGCATATATGAAGCAGTTCTCCTATTTGAAGTCGCCCAACCAGAATTGTCGCGTTGTTGCGGGCCCGGCAGGATTACAGACGGCCTCTCGTCGGCTCGAATCCCGCAAAGCTGAAGACCTTCGCTCACCCGGCGTTCTGCCGGGCTAGCCCCGGCGGCGACTGGCCTGAATGGCAGCAAAGGTTACCGGACGAAACCCCCATGCGTCGACGCCGACATCATGCTGGCGCGTCATCGGCTTCAGACGACCGTGCGAATGACCGTGCAGGTTTACCGATCTCTTGCCGATCTGGTTCCAGGTGCGAAAAGGATAGTGACACAGAACCAGCAAGCTGCCCTCGACAAGAAGCTCCATATAGTGGTGCACGCTCGCCCAGGCCGGGTCGCCAATGGTGGCAGCGCCATCATTGTTGCCAATTATCAGGTGCTTGGATCCGTTAAGAGACGACAGCAGTGAAGACACGGTCTCGGCTGGACCCTTGGCGAAATCGCCGAGGTGCCAGACCTCGTCGTTCGGGCCAACCGTTTCGTTCCAAAACGCAACCAGCGCCTGGTCATGCTCGACCAACGAGGCGAAGGGACGCCGGTCGAGGCGCAGAATGCGCGGATCGTTGAAATGCGTATCGGAGGTGAAGAAGATCATGCGCCGCGGCCGGCTGCGACGCGCGAATGGCGGTCGCCTCTAACTGCCGGAGCGCTCTTCGGCTTCATCATCGATCCCGATCGGGGCTTCCCTGAGCATCTTGAGTGCCTCTTCCTTCGTAAGGCCGCACTTGCGCGCGAAGTAGAGCGCCTCGATCGCCTTTTCGCGATCCGCCGTGGATTTTGCGTGCTGTTTGGGCTTTTTGCCCATTGTTCTCTGTCACCTTCCGAGGCCACCAAACCTTCACCGTGCCGCGTTGTTCCCGTGCATCGGCTGACCTGCCGGACTGCGCGAATGCCGATGTCGCCGACATCCCGCGAGCCCCGGACAGCGCGTATATCAGCCGGCTCGCGACAACGGCGGAGCGACTCCAACCCCGACAGCGCGAATTCAAACGAAAGCCCGCGCCGTGGGAGGGGCCGGCGCGGGCGATCGGGCTACCGATCTTGCAGCGCGGGGGTCGACCGCTGCATGGCTCGAACTGTGCAAGCGAGCATTTGTTCCGGGGCGCATGCAAAGCATCGGCGTTTCATTGCATCCTGGGGGACACAACCAGCATTTCGCTTCAGTCCGCCGCCGATGTGGGAGGATGAATACCGCCTTGCGCTAATTCGTCCGCCCTGGACACGAAACCAACCGCGCATTGAGCGCGTAGCTTCGGCGATTTAAAACACCTGCACTGGAATATTTCCGGGCGCATGGAACATCTCCGGTCGCTGATGTTTAGGCCGGAATGACGATGATCTCTGTTCTTACAATGATTTACTCTCTCGCCATCTTTATCGGCGCGAAGCGGCGCAACCTCTTGGTGAATGCGAAACTCGATCGAGTTTTGCGCAATATGGCTGGCGCAGAACTGAATCAACGTGGCCATTAAACCGCAACAGCGCCGGTTCCAGTTCACAGCCAGTGTCCTCGCGGCCGCTACTTCAGTTCGGGTGGCAAGCGGCTCGGCAGGACTGCAAAGACCGCCCCGTCTGGGCTGGCTGGTGCACGGTCGATCCGATTTAGTCGATGACGGCGGGGCACGCTGGCTCGAATTGGGGAGCCACGTCCACGATCCCCGCACCGGGGCACGCACCTTTAGGTACGGCCCACGCGAGTGGCTTCGGAGGACCTATCCATGAACGATGATGATCCTATAAATTCGCTCGCCAATGCAATTCGTCATCGCAGCGCAATTTTGTTTGTGGGGGCGGGGGTATCGATCAGCGTCGGACTTCCGTCTTGGGAGAAGCTCATCGAGCGAATGGCAAAGGAGCTCGGCGTCGACGATGAATTTTCCACGCGACGCGATCGTTTTCAGACCTTGGCCGAATACTATCGGATCAAGCATGGCAGCATCGGACCACTTCGCAGTTGGATGGACAGAAACTGGTCTGTCGCCAAGGAACGGATCGAGAAATCGGAATTGCACCGTCTCATCGTGACGCTCGATTTTCCCGTCATCTATACGACGAACTATGACCGGAACCTGGAACTCGCTTTTGAAATCCACGGTCGAGAGTACGTGAAAGTGGCCAACGCACGGCACGTTGCGCAGGCCCGTCGAGGCGTAACGCACATCGTGAAATTTCACGGCGACTTTGACGAGGACTCTTCCCTTGTCCTCACCGAAACCGACTATCTTGACCGCCTGTCCTTCAATTCTCCCCTTGATGTCCGCTTTCGTTCCGATGCTCTCGGCAGCACGATCCTGTTCATTGGCTATAGCCTCTCCGATCCAAACATTCGGCTGCTGTTGCACCGGCTTTGGCAGACCTGGCACCGGTCTGGATATGAGAAAGATCGTCCCCCTTCGTTCATCTTCATGCCCAGCCGCAACCCTGTGGAGGAGGCCGTGCTTGGGCGCTGGGGTATTTCGGTGCTCGTTGGCGCAGGTGATGATCCTGAAGCCGGTCTGACGGACTTCCTCAGGCGTTTGGTGGAAGCGGTGGCGGTGACCTGAGGCGCGCTCCCCAGTGGACTGCAGTCGGGTTTTCTCAGGTGCGCGGTGACCGACGCACCAGGCGGTAGCCGACAGGCGCCAGATCGGCGACTGTTGGAGCCACGACTTCCACAATCAATCCCGCCGCCTCATCTTGGCGTGAAGTCGATCTCCGGCGTCAATTGCCGGCAATATGCACAAACCAGGTCAATCGTCGTTTGCACATCATCCAGGCAAACAACTTCGGACGGGGTATGCATGTAACGCAAAGGCACGGACAGCACCCCACTTGCGACGCCGCCGCGGTTCTGCTGCATGACACGCGCGTCGGTAGGGCTTGAGCTGCCCACCGCCTGAAGCTGATAAGGTAGGCCCTCTTTCTCGGCCACCGACTTCAGCAGTTTGAACACCACCGGGTTGGTGTTCGCGCCTTGAGTGATTGCCGGCCCTTTCCCAAGGTCCAGTTTGCCCTGATCCTCGGCGCGAGCGCGCGGATAGTCCATTGCCACGCCCATATCGATTGCGAGGCCGGTTCGAGGCGCGATATTGAACGCCGAGGTCATCGCGCCTCGGGAACCGATTTCCTCTTGAACCGTACCCAGGATATAGAGCCCCACGCCGGGGTGAACGCCTCCCTCCTCAGAGAGGCAGCGCAGCACCTCGGCGCCGATGAGGAGGCCGACCTTGTTGTCGAACGCTCGTCCGACAGCAAGGTTGCCCTGGAGCGCTGCAAACTCGCCATGGATAGTGACCGCGCTGCCGACCTCTACGACCTTCAGCGCTTCCTCTCGCGAACTCGCGCCGATATCGATCCACAGTTCCATCAGCGAGGGAGTTTGAGACGTGTCAGAGGCTTTGAACGTCTGGATTGCCTTGCGACCCACGACGCCCAGGATCGGCTCCTTGCCGTGCACCCAGACACGCTGGCCGATTTCAGTGGCAACGTCCGTTCCACCTATGGTGCTGAAGAAAAGAAAGCCGTCATCGTCGATGTAATGGACGATGAAGCCGACCTCATCCATGTGCCCGGCATACATGAAGCGCATAGACGCCTCAGGATTGATGATCGCCGTGACATTGCCCATGACGTCCGTCGTCAACCTGTGGGCATACGGACGAACATACTCGCGGAAAAGCTCCGCTACGGGTTGCTCAAAGCCGCTCGGCGACGGGGTCGCCACAATATCCTTCAAGAACTTGAGTGATTCATCGCGCATCAAGCTGACTTTCACGGTTCAAGGGGTGGAGGGCCATTCGAGCATGGTCATACTCGTCGGGCTTCGCGCCAATTTTGGCCTTCTTCGGTGCGATCGCCCGCGAATTGGTCAGCCCAAGGCAGGTTGTGGAGCCAGGCTTCGCGCCGGGGGGTCCAAAGCTCGTATGTCGGGAGAAGGTCGTTTGGCGCATCGTCGAGAGTGCCGATCATGATCTCGGCTTCGTCGTCGCGGAGATTCACCACGCGCGACCCGCATGCCGGACAAAAACCTCTGCCGTTGAACGCCGCAAGCTCCCCCTTGCACTGGTAAGCCGACCGTGGCCACACGGCAAAGGCACTGTAGGTGCTGCCGCTGGTTCGCTTGCAATCCTGGCAATGACACAAGCCAACGCGCAACGGCGCGCCGGCAACAACATACCTCACAGACCCGCAAAGACAGCCGCCGGTCCGCTCTATCTTGTCAACCTCGTCGTTCATGGTCGCCGCCGACATGAGTGAGGGGAAACGTGTTGGACTCCGCTCTGCCGTTTCCATCGAGGCATCAAGTTAATGGGCAATGTCTTCAACAAGGCCTAGCTCCAAAGCTCTTGCTGCCATCAGGTAGCAGCTGTTCAGGGCATGGTCGCGCAGCTCTTCCAGCGATGTTCGAGAACCTTGGACGAGATCGGCGAACCCTTCATTCTCGAGTCGCTCTGCCGTTTCCAACAGCGCAAGTTGTTCGCGAACGATCTGAAGACAGCTTCGAATTGGTCCATTCAGAACCAAGTCTTTCTCAAGCCTTCTTTCATGAATCAGCAGGACTGCTTGCGGGCAAAGGAACCTGCAGGCTTTCGGGAAAGCGGCAAGGACCGTTACCCCGGCAGAGTAAACCGTATTCTTGCCAATGATGTAGCCGTTGCGGCCCGAGTGTTTCAGAAAAAGTTTGAACTCTAGAGCTAGACGTCGCGCGCCGTCGGCGTCGCCTCCGGGCGTGTCGATTTCAACGTAGAGATCGTCTTCCCCGGAACGCACGGCTTTCAAATCGTCCAAGGCTTTGGTGACGACAGTGTCATCAATCAAGCCGTGTATACGCAAGTTTGGATCGAACAAAAGCCGGTGAAGGTCTGGAGCGGGCGGCGGGGAGACGGTGTGTTCGGCTGACTGGGGCAACAGGTCCATATAGGCATCCTCATTATGGGGGCCGAACTTAGTTGGTACCCTTTTGTTCCCTTGAGGGAGTTCGAGCGGTGGTGATCACAGCCGCGTCTCTCGGCGGCTGTGGAGCTCCCTCTTTCATTGCAGATCCTTTTCGCACCAGGCCCGGTAGAGGCACCTCAGCCGCTAGGTTGGCTCCATGGGCATATCGGGCATTTGCCGGAGCTGACGCAGTCGCTTTGCTGATTTCTGCCACGTCCGGGACCAGTCCTGTGGATGGTTGAACTCGACGGCCTCAATGGTTCCCGGCTGCTGCCTTCCGGACCCCCGCGGTCGGGCTATTTTTCCTGGCCGTGCCATTTTTCCGGGGGGCTGAAACAAACAGCTTTGTTGGCAGTTCTAGCGTCCGGAGCACCGGCTCCGCGCGGCGCGGCCGAGCGGCCGGGGCTGTCCGGCAGGAGGTCCAGCAATGTCTCACGATATGCAAAGACGATTTGCAACGCGCTTGATCGCGGTTGCGCTGATGCTCTCGGCCAGTGGCGTGGCGCCTGTCCTGGCCCAGGATACCCCGACCGACTTCACAGCGATCATCCAGCAGAAATTGCCGGCCGTGGTCGCGATCACGACCCGGGAGGTTGTCCAGGACCAGACGACGGCGGGCGACTTTACAAGTCCGTTCGACGGCCAGGGACTCGGACCCGTTCAGCCGCAGGTGAGGGAGGCGCTTGGCTCCGGATTTGTGATCAGTGCTGACGGCTACATCGTCACCAACAACCATGTCGTTGCCGATGCGACAGAGATCCATGTCGTATTTTCCGACAAGGAAACGGCGCCGGCGCAATTGGTCGGCCGTGACCCCGCCACCGATATAGCGGTGCTGAAGGTCGACCCGCGGCCCAACATGACCACGACCAAATGGGGTGACTCGGATGCAATGCAGCCGGGCGCATGGACAATCGCGATCGGCAGTCCCTTTGGGCTCGGAGGGACTGTCACTGTCGGCGTTCTTTCGGCCCGCTCGCGAGACATTCAAGCCGGGCCGTACGACGATTTTCTCCAGACGGACGCGTCGATCAATCGAGGCAACTCGGGCGGTCCGCTGTTCAATGCACGTGGCGAGGTGATCGGCGTCAACACCGCCATCGTCTCGCCGTCGGGCGGCAGCATCGGGATCGGATTTGCGGTGCCATCGCGCACCGCCCAGAGCATCGCCGACCAGTTGATTAGAACCGGCCGGATCGAGCGTGGCTTCATCGGGGTCCGCCTGCAGGACATCACGCCGTCGCTGGCTGAGGCCCTCGGGATGAAGGATGACAAGGGCGCGCTGGTTGCTTCGGTCGAGCCCGGCAGCCCGGCGGAGAAAGCCGGCTTGAAGCCGGGTGACGTGATCACCCGGTTCAACGGCAAGGGCATTGAGGGTGTCCATGACCTCACGCTTGCGACGGCTAGCCAGAAGCCTGGCAGCAAGGCCACTCTGACACGGAGTAACGGCGGCAAGGACCAGGAGATCGCGCTTGTCATCGGTGAGCGCAAGGATGCGGAGGTGAAGACCGGCGCTGTTCCCGACAAGAAGTCGGCGGCAGAAGGCCTCGGCCTATCGCTCAGCCCGATTCCGGATCAGGCGCGTCAGCAGCTCGGCATCAAATCAGGAACGACCGGCGTCTTCGTCGTGGAAGTGGTTCCCGATGGCCTTGCCGCCCGGAGCGGATTGCAGCTGGGCGATGTCATCATATCGGCCAACAATCGCCGGGTGACGGAGCCTTCGGACATCGTCGAGGAGTGGGCGAACTCTCGCCGGCAGGGCAAGCCCATCCTGTTTCGGCTGGAAAGGCAGGGGCAGTCCGTGTTCGTGGCGGTCGCCGGGAAATGACCGTCTCCAGGACGACCATGTGACTGCACCACGATCCGCTTGCGGATCCCGCTTCAAGGGTGTCGGACCCCAGGTGCACCGGGGAAGCATCGCCGCAGAAAGTCTGCAGGATGCGCTCATTGGGCCGGGTGCGCAAAGGGCACTGATTCTGCAGCGCCAGAGCTCTTTTGAGCTCATCGTGCTCGAAGGCGCTCGCCATCCTCAGGCAGTTTCGCGCCTTCCCGTAAGCCGTGCCTGGAGAAGGACGACGACGAGCAAAAACAGCCCGCGGATTACCGACTGCCAGTAGGCTGACAGCGAAATCCAACCCATGCCGTTTTCGAAGTTCAGGACGTTGAAAAGGATCCCGAGCAACAGCACGCCGGCCAGCGTGGTCAACACCGAGCCCGAGCCGCCGGTCAGCAGCGTCCCGCCCACGACCACGGCTGCGATGGCAAACAGCTCCCAGCCGACGCCCTCGATCGGCTGGCCTGCGCCGAACTGAGAAGCGAGGACGACGCCGGCGAGCCCGGCCAGGCACCCGCTTGCGACATAGACGAGAAATTTGACGCGGTCAGTGCGCAGCCCCATCAGCCGCGAGGCATCCTCGCCACCGCCGATGGCCAGCACCGTCCGTCCCGTGCTGGTGTAGTTCAGGACCACTGAGCCGACGGCATAGGCAACCAGGGCGATGACTGCCGGAATCGGGAAAATCCAGAAATTCCCTTGGCCGATGGCGGTGAAACCCGAATCGTAAGACACCGAAACGGTCTGGTTGCCGGCCAGAAGCAGCGCCGAGCCGCTTGCGGCCAGCATGGTGGCAAGCGTGGCGATGAATGGCATCAGGTTGCCGCGCGTAACCAGGAGCGCGTTGATCAGCCCGGCTGCCAGGCCGGCGCCAACGCCCGCTGCAAGGCCTGCCACGATGCCGTGCGGGCTCGCCAGGGCCGACGCGACGCTGCCCAAGGCGGCGACGGAGCCGACGGACAGGTCTATGCCGCCGGTCATGATCACGAAGCACATGCCGAGCGCGACGAGCGCGAACATCGAGTTGTAGCGCAGAACGCTCATCACGTTGAAGAGGCCGAGGAAGCGGTCGTAGCGCAGGAATCCGAACAGGACGAGGGCTGCAAGCGCGATGACGACACCGTAAGTGCCGATGATGCGAACCAGTCTGGCGCTGTTCATGGATTACACCCGGTGTTGCTGCTGCAGCCAGACGGCGAATGCGATGATGCCGGCCTTGACGACGAGCGCAGCGGCGTCGGGTACGCCATTGGCGAGCAGCGTGTAGCGCACCAACTGGATGGTCAGTGCGCCCAGCAGGGTGCCGATGATTGTGGCCTTTCCGCCACTCAACAGCGTGCCGCCCACCGCGACCGCCGCGATGGCGTCGAGTTCCATGCCCAGCCCCACGAGATTGGCGTCGCTGGAGGAGTTGATCGCAATGACGACGAGACCGGCTAGCCCCGCGCACAGGCCGCTGATCGCATAGACAGCGAGCTTGATCCTCGATACGGCGATGCCGGCGAGTTCAGAGGCCTTTTCATTGCCGCCGACCGCCAGGATGCTTCGCCCGAACACCGTGCGGTGAAGGGCCCAAGCGGCCGCCGCAACCAGCACGGCCATGATGATGACCTGCGCGGGAATGCCGAGCGGGCGGGCAAGTCCGATCCACTGGAATTGCGGCACGCGGAAGGTCTGCAGATTGCCGTTGGTCATGACCTGCGCGATCCCGCGCCCGGCGATGAACAGCACGAGCGTTGCGACGATCGGTTGGATGCGGAAGCGCGAGACCAACCAGCCGTTGAACAACCCGAACAGGCCGGCGACGAGGATCGAGGCAACCATCGCGACGGCTACCGCCAGATAGATGTTTCCGACCGGGAAGATCGTGCCCATGAAGATCATCGGCGCCAATGCGCCGGAGATCGCCATCAGCGAACCAACCGACAGGTCGATGCCGCCGGTGGCGATCACCAGGGTCATCCCCACCGCGACGATCACAATCGTGCAGACCTGGGTCAGGTTGACGTTGAGTGTCTGCAGCGTCGCGAAATTGCGCGTATAGGCAAGGTTGAAGACGACCAGCAGCACAAGCGCGATCACCGTCCCGTAGCGCGCCAGGAAACCGAACACATCAAAGCGGCGGTTTCCAGCGTCGTTGGCTGCGGATGGTGTGGCCAGATCGCTCACGCTGCCTCCTTCGCCGCGCCGCCATGCGCCATCGCCGCGAGCACGTCCTCCTCGTCGGCTGCCTGGCCTTCCAGTTCGGCCACCCTCACTCCTTCGCGCAGCACGAATATGCGGTCGGCTCCTTCCATCACTTCCTCGAGTTCCGAGGAGATCATCAGCACGCCGAGCCCGTCATCGGCAAGCTTGCGGATGAGGCGCTGGATCTCGGCCTTGGCCCCGACATCGATGCCGCGCGTCGGCTCGTCGAGAATGAGCAGCTTCGGGTTCATTGCCAGCCAGCGGGCAAGCAGCACCTTTTGCTGGTTGCCGCCCGACAACTCGCGGACCTTCTGGTTAGGCCCCGAGCATTTGATGTCGAGTTCACGAATGAAGCGCTCGACGATCTCCTTCTGCCGGGCCTCGTTCAGGATGCCATTGCGGCTGATTTTCGGCAGCAGTGCCAGTGTTATGTTCTCCGCGACGGTCATTTCCGGCACGATGCCCTCGGCCTTGCGGTCCTCAGTGCAGAAGCCCATCCCTGCGGCGATGGCATCAGCGGCACGTGCGGGATGGTAGGACGCGCCCTCCATCGTCATCTCGCCTGCGCTCCGGCGGTCGGCGCCGAATACGAGGCGGGCTGTTTCGGTGCGGCCGGCGCCGAGCAAGCCGGCAAAGCCGGCGATCTCGCCGCGGCGCAGGTCGAAGCTCACGTCACGCACCAACTGGCCGGCCGCCAGCCCTTGCGCGGTAAACAGCACATCACCGATCCTCGACCGATCGCGTTCGCCGAACGCGGTCGCATGGCCTTCGACGGCTGCGACGTCGCGGCCGAGCATGGCCGCGACCAGCTCCAGCTTGCCGATGTCGCTCATCGCCGCGCTTCGCACCGTGCGGCCGTCACGCATGATCGTGACCCGGTCGCAGACCTCGTACAACTCGTCGAGCTTGTGGCTGACGAACAGAACGGAGACGCCGTCGGCCTTGAGCTGACGGATAACGCTGAACAAGACCGAGACTTCACGCTCGTCCAGCGAGGAGGTCGGCTCATCCATGATCACCAGGCGGGCGGAAAAGCCGATGGCGCGGGCGATCGCCACCATCTGCTGCGTGGCGGTGTTGAAATCGCTGAGCGGGCGGCGCACGTCGATGCCGATCGAGAAGCGGCTGAGCAGGCGCTCGGCTTCCGCATGCATCGCGCTCCAGTCGAGCAGGCCGCGGCGGCGCTTCTCGCGTCCAAGGCAGATGTTCTCGGTGACCGAGCGCAGCGGTACGAGATTGATCTCCTGGTAGATGGTGCTGATACCGCTGACCTGCGCCTGATGCGGAGACCCAACCTCGAACGGCTTCCGTTCGAACAGCACCTGCCCCGCATCCCGGCGGTAATAGCCGGTGAGCACCTTGATAAGTGTCGATTTGCCCGCACCGTTCTGGCCGATGAGTGCGTGGATCTCGCCCGGAAGAACCTGGAGCGAGGCATCGGCCAGGGCAGGGATGCCGGCAAAACGCTTCTGGATGTCACGCATGTCCAGGAGCAGCGCGGCTTGGTCCGGCTGAGCGGTCATCGTCAAACTCCCAAACCCTACCCGCCGGAGCGGGTAGGGCAGCTGGAAAGAGAGTGGATATCAGAACGCAATATCGAAGTCTTTCTTCGCGTTCGTGGCGTCGAAGAAGGCATCCTCGTTCTTGATGAACGGCGGGATCTTCTTGCCGGCCGCATAGTCGGCCATCGTAGCGAAGGCTTTCGGCCCGAACAGCGGACTACAAGCGCAGATAGCGCCGATCTTGCCGTCAATGATCGCCTGGACGCCTTCCTTCTCGCCGTCGATCGACAAGATCAGCACATCCTTGCCCGGGGTCTTGCCGGCTGCTTCCAAAGCGGCGATGGCGCCCAGCGCCATCTCATCATTATGCGCGTAGATGATATCCGCATCAGGGTGCGCCTGAAGCAGCGTCTCGGCGACCTGCCGGCCCTTGTCGCGGGCGAAGTCGCCGGACTGCGACGCCAGGATGGTGAACTGCGAGTGCTTGGCGATGAAATCGTCGAAGCCTTTCTTGCGGTCGGTAGCGGCCGAGGCTCCGGTCGTGCCTTCCAGCTCGATGATCTTCGACTTGCCATTGGCGTTCTTGACCAGCCATTCGCCGACGCGGGTCGCCTCCTCGATGAAATCCGAACCGATGAAGCAGACATAATCCTCGCCCGGCTTGGCCATGGTGTGATCAACGTCGCGGTCGACCAGAAACACCGGTATGCCGGCATCGCGCGCAGCAAGAATGACCGGCACCAGGGGCTTGTCTTCGCGGGGCGGCAGGAAGATTGCGTCGACGCCCTGCGCGATCATCGAGTTCACGTCGGAGGCCTGCTTGGCCGACGAACCGGCGGCATCCGTGTAGACCAGCTGATGGCCAAGCTTGGCGGCTTCGTCCTGCATGCTCTTGGTCTCGGCAAGACGCCACGGATTGTTGCTTTCCGTCTGGGCGAAACCGACCTTGTACTTGTCCTTCTTGGCGAGCGGCGGGAGCGCCGCGAAGGCGCGTGAGCCGAGTGTCAGCGCGACCGCGCCGGCGGCGGAGCCAACCAGTAGTTTTCGACGGGTAATGATCATGCTCTTTCCTCCTTTATTGTCGCTTTCAGCGACTGTGTAATTTCCTCACGATATCGGCCCAGACGGCTTCGGCGATGACGCCGTCGGCAAGCTGGGTCAGGCGCTATGCCGCCTCCAAAATAAAGTCGGCGCAGCGGTCGCCCAGCATCATGGCGGGCGCCGCCGTATTGCCGGCATTGATGTTGGGGCAGGCCGACATGTCGGCAACCCGCAGATTGTCTATTCCGCGCACGCGCAGCGCCGCGTCCAGCACCGCCATCCGGTCGCTGTCCGAGCCCATCCGGCATGTCCCGGCCGGATGGTAGTTGGTCTTCACGAAGCGCTTGCAATGCTTTGTCA
The DNA here is from genome assembly GCF_000502335.1 of Mesorhizobium sp. L2C066B000. Lineage (NCBI taxonomy): Bacteria > Pseudomonadati > Pseudomonadota > Alphaproteobacteria > Hyphomicrobiales > Phyllobacteriaceae > Mesorhizobium > Mesorhizobium sp. L2C066B000. The sequence continues at coordinate 6,251 of NZ_AYWZ01000025.1, read as the reverse complement.
TGGCTTCGTCGCTGAGATCATCCTGGCTTGGCACGGCAATGGCCTTGACCCGATCGGCGAGCGGCTTGGTCTGAAAAGCCTGCAGGAAATAACGCTGGCCGGAGATCATTTCCCTCATGTCGTCGGGATGTTTAAGGAGGTTCGGCGAAACGATCGGCATGTCCTTCGGATCCGCCGAACGCAGCCTCACGAAACCGCGCGACTTTGGCTTCACCACCACTGTCGTCACGGTAAGCCCATAGGTGTTCTCGACCAAGGTCAGGATATCGCGGTCCAGATAGACGTGCGGCACGCAGAAGGCCTGGATCGTCGGTTCGCCCTCGGGATCGGCCGGATTGACGAAGGCTCCGGCCTCCACCCCCGCTGACAGGATCGTGCCGGTGCCGAAGAGCTTGAAATGCAGGCCGTTCCTGATCATCCGCCAGCCTTGGCCCTGCCTGAAATAGCCGTATGGGCCGTTTGCGGTGGCGATGATCGGCACCTCCGGATGGTCGATCAGGTTTTCGCCGACCCCGGGCAGGTCGGCGACGCAGGAAATGCCGTGCCCGGCAAGCGCCTCGGCGGGGCCGATGCCGGACAGCATGAGCAGTTTCGGCGAGACGAGGGCACCGGACGAGACGATCACGTCGGCATCCGCATGGACGGTATGCTCGGCGCCCGACGCATCCGAATAGACGACGCCGGTGACCCGACCGTTCTCGATCAGCAGCCGGCTGACTGTGCAATTGAGTTTCAGCGTCAGCTTGGGATCATTCGTCAGCGGCTCGATGAAGGCATAGGCGGCGCTGCTTCGCTTTCCCCGCCGGTTCATGAACTGGTAGAAGCCGACCCCGCGCTGCGACGGTCCGTTGAAGTCATGGTTGTACGGCAATCCAAGGCCTTGGACGGCCTGGACGAACCAACGGGAAACATCATCGATGTGGCCTGGATCCGAGACCAGCAGCGGACCTTCGCTGCCATGCAGTTCGCCGCCGAGGCGGTTGTTTCCCTCCATGCCGGTGAAATGCGGCAGCACCGCCTGCCAGTTCCAGCGCACGCCGGCATTGTTGCCGCGCAGCAGTTCGTCCCACTCCTCATAGTCGGCCGAGCGGCCTCGCATGTAGACCTGGGCGTTGACCGAGGTGCCGCCGCCCAGCACGTTGCCTTGCGAGATTTCATGGACGCGGCCGTCGAGATGGGCCTGCGGCTCGGTGCGGTGATAGCGCATGAATTTCGAGCCGTTGATCATCTTGAAGATGCCGGGCGGCATGTCGAGCAAGGGATGATGATGGGAATGGCCGGCCTCCAGCAGCAGGGTTCGCCGTCCGGCTTTGACAAGCCTTGCCGTCGCGACGCAGCCGGCTGCTCCGCCGCCCACCACGATATGGTCGTAGGACTGCGTCATGCTTCCGGCGCCTCACGGCTTTCGAATGTTCCGCGGACATACTCCCAGGCCGCCGAGAGGTGGTTGAGCAGCGCCCGCTCGGCGCCGTCAGGATCTCGCTCAAGGATGGCCGTGCAGATTTCACGATGGCTGAGGAAATTCACGCGGTTGCGCTCGGGCGACCGTGGCATGCGCATCCAATGCGGCGACAGCCATGCGGTAAATGCCTTGTGCACGACAGGCAGCACCGGGTTGCGCGCGATGTCATAGAGCGCTGCGTGGAACGCCACGTCCGTCGCATAGAATTTCTCGGAATCCGGGATGGCCGCCTCGTTCATCGCCAGCGCCGCCCTCAGGGCTGTGACGTCATCCTTGCGGGCATGGATGGCGGCGTTGCGCGCCAGCGACGCCTCGAGGAAGACGCGCATGTCGTAGAGGTTCTTCACGCCCGCCTGGTCGCTCAGCAGATGTCCTACAATGCCGTCGAGGGCGCCGAGCGCGGCATCCAGGCCAGGCCGACGCGCCACGGGCCGGAACCGCGGACGCGCTTCCACCAGGCCGCGGCTGGCCAGGCGCGCAATCGCCTCACGCACAACGCCCCGGCCGACACCATACTCGATCATCAGTTCGCGCTCGGCCGGCAGGTAGCTGCCGTCGCCAAGCCTTCCGGACGTGATGTCGGCCTCTATGCCGGCCACCATCGCGTCGGCCGCGCGGGCGGCGAGAATAGCCGCGGGCATCTCAGGACGCTCTTCCGTATCCAGCAAGCCTTTTCCTCCCAGATGGTCCTGTTATTAGAAGGTAAATCGGACCAAAGCACAAGCGGATTGATGCTTTTGTAGGACCAAAAATGACGGATTGGCTTCAGAACCGCTGAAAGATCAGCCACATTGTTGCCAGTCAGCGCTGCCGGTGCAATTATGGTCCGATGAAAAAACGTGAATGGAGCGCAGCATGAGCCGCACCGAAATCAAGGAAGTCGAGACCCGGCTGTTTCGGGTCCCACTGCGTGAGGTGATGACCGATGCCAAGCACGGCGCGCACACGCATTTCGAGCTGGTCACCGTCACGCTGAGGCTTGCCGACGGCACCGAGGGCACAGGCTACACCTACACCGGCGGCAGGGGCGGCTATGCGATCAAGGCAATGATCGATCACGACCTCGCGCCGTTCCTCAAGGCACGCGACGCAACGCAAATCGACACGATCTACGACGGCATGCTCTGGCACATCCACTATGTCGGGCGCGGCGGCATAGCTTCTTTCGCGATCTCGGCGATCGACATCGCATTATGGGACCTCAAGGGCCGGCGTAGCGGCCTGCCGCTTTGGCAGATGGCGGGCGGGGCCGGGAAGAGCGCCAAGGCCTATCGCGGCGGCATCGACCTAAACTTCACCCTCGATCAGCTTTTGGCCAGCATCGATTCCTATCTCAATGCCGGCTTCACCGGGGTGAAGATCAAGGTCGGCAAGGACGACCTTGCCGAGGATGTGGCCCGGGTGAAGGCAGTTCGCGAGCGCATCGGCCCTCATGTCACCTTTATGGTTGACGCCAACTACGCGCTGGACGTCCCGCGAGCGATCGAGGCAGCGAGAGCATTCGCCGCCTACGATCTGCTGTGGTTCGAGGAGCCCATCATACCCGACGACTATCAGGGTTACGCCAGCATTGCCAAGGCGACCGGAATGCCCCTGGCAATGGGAGAAAACCTGCATGTCATCGAGGAGTTCGAGCATGCCTTCGCTTGGTCGAATCTCGCCTACATCCAACCCGACGCCTCCAACTGCGGCGGGGTCACCGGCTGGCTGCGCGTGGCAGCGCTCTCACGCAAGGCTGGCATTCCGGTCTGCAGTCACGGGATGCAGGAACTTCATGTCAGCCTCGTTGCAGGTCAGACAAATGCCGGCTGGGTGGAGGCGCATAGTTTTGATATTGACCATTATACCACTGAGCCGCTGAGGCTTCAGGATGGTTTGGCGATAGCACCCGACGAGCCTGGAGTGGGCGTTGTCTTCGACTGGCGGAAATTGGCGGATTTTCGCCAATAGCCCCCTGAACGGCGGCACGGCCGCATGCATTTTGTCCAGATCCTCCTTCCTCGTTCCGGCAACGCGGAGAGCGCTTCGCCGAGGAAGACTTCGACCGTCTGAAGAACGAACTCGCCGCCGCCGCAGCCAGCGGGCATACCCCTTATCGGATGCCACACTTACATTTGTAATTGCAGCGACGCTTCACCGGCTTTAACTCACGCGATCATAGCAGCGACACGACAAATGCAGGCGGCCGCCCGAAAACGGGCAGAAGCTGCAAGCATTGGGTGCGCCTGCAGGGAGGCGGCGATGGTTGCAACGCGTACGGACACTGCACATCCGGTTATGGAGGACTTCATTCTATCACGGCACCGCTCACCGGTCCGCGAAGTTGGATTTTACGAGGCTATGAGTCAAACCCGACAAGCGATCGCCACATCGCGCGAGGTGCTGAGGCGCTTTCGCGAACGTCAGGGCGACGACACTCCTCGAGCAAAGAATACAGACCGTGGTCCTGTCGCCGTGTCAGCCTTCGATGCCGACATCATACGCGCTGCATGCCGAGATCTGATCGCGGAGATGAACGTGCCCGAGTGTCAATGGCGCGAGCTGGCGCGAAGTCTGGTGCGCGAATTCGTGGCCTGCGAGCAGACCGAAGCCGGTTTGGTGGATTGGATCGTCCGCCGGCCAGCGATGACGGAGACGGACGAGGCCGGCTGACCGGAGCCAACTGGCGGGGCGGCGAATGAGCCAGGAGTCAGTCGACCGCAATTAACGCGAGCAAACAGGTCTCCCGGCGACTTGTTGCGCGGGAACTGCGGTGATCCGAGGATCGGAAATTTTGGCGAGCGGCTTGGACACATCTGATCCTCCTCGTCTGTAGCGTCGCGCTCGTGTTCGCATTTGAAGCATGTAGCGAGGACTGGCCGATGGCGTGACCTTTGGTTGAGTGGAGACGAATGCGTCCAGCCTACTGTCCAAGGCACGGCGGCGGCCATGTCGCGTTGCTCCCGGCCTTCGCACACAAGGAGCCCAGGCCGGATGCCAACCAGGCTGCATTAGGCCAGTGGGAACAATTTGCGCGGGCCGAGCTTGGGCTAGCGTCGTACAGAGGTGCAAGTATGCAAGATAATTTTGACCGAGCTTCATCCGTCGCGGAGGTTGCGGAATCCTTCGTGAGATCCCGGAGGCCGTTCTCTGTCGTATCGACTCGGGATGCGGTCACGATTGTCAGGAAACAGGCAGCTTTTTGCGAGCATACGGATGGCGAGCTTGCGGAGTTGGTGGCGGCAATTGCGGTCAGGCATGGTCGATTGGTCGCGTTCGATCTTGATCTCGACGACACAGGCTTGGAGATCGGTCGCGCAGCATAGCCAACGCCTCACGCAATGAGATAGCCACCGTCAACCGGCAGAATTGCCCCAGTGATGAACCCCGCGAGCGGAGAACACAAGAACAAGGCGGGGCCGGTCAGGTCGCCCGGCGTACCCCAGCGACCCATCGGAGTGCGTTTCATCAATTCCGCGTTGCGAACTGGATCGGCCCGTGGCGCGGCGGTCATGGCGGTCTCGATCCAGCCAGGCGCCAATGCGTTTACGCGGATGCCATCCCCGGCATAGGCGATGGCGAGCGACTTGGTAAGTTGCACGATGGCGCCCTTGGATGCGGCGTAAGCCGGGGCATGAGCCGCGCCGAAAAACGCGAACATCGAGGCGATGTTGACGATGGCGCCCCCGTTCGAGAGTGCCCCTCGGAACGCGCTCGCACTCCGCATGGAGCCGGTGAGATTGATATCGACCACCGTTTCGAAACCCTGGACAGTGAATTCGGCGGCGCGCAGGTTTACCCCTGCGCAATTTACGAGCGCTGCAACGGATGTGAACTGACTGGAATATCCTTCGACCGCAGTCATGTCCCGGACGTCGAGTACTGAATACGAGACGGCGGTGCCGTATGCACGAGCGGCCGCTACCTCGGCGGCCGTGGCCCCCGTCGCGTGGACAATTGCCCCGGCCTCGGCGAACGCCATGGCGATGCCGTTTCCGATACCTGTCGTGCCTCCGGTAATGACGACGGTCTTGCCCGCGAAGAAGGGCATGGCCCATATGGAGTCGGTCACCAATATCTCCTCGTTTCGCCTCTGTGGCGGACCGCGAACTCACCGCAGCGGAAGGCAAACGGGCGGATGTCTACCGTACGAATTGATCGACGAAATCGTCACCGAGACCCACGCTCGCATAGTGATTTCTGCACATGTCGATCTTGGTGAAAACGTCCTCGAAACCAATCTGCTTGTTATCCTTGTCCAGGTAAACCATGCAGCCGGAAATGTTGAAGAAGGTGATCATCTCGGGCACGTCGCTTGGAACCGTGAGCGTGTGGATTTCACCGGGCGGCTCGAAAACGTAAGATCCCGTCTCTGCCACCCAGTCGTGTTCAAGATAATGCCAACGCCCCTTGATCACATAGCCATGCACGGGGGCCGGATGCAGATGACGGCTTAATATCCCGGCCCGGCGTACGCGGAGCAGATTGCACCACTGCCCTTGCATTGTGTTGAGCATAAGTGGTCGGAACCACACGCCCTCCGCCTGTGGGACCCAGACACGCTCGTCTTCGGGGACGGCAGCGATCGCGATCTCTTTCGGTGCCAGGGGATGGGCGGAGCCGTTGAAGGATTGATACATAGGAACCTCTGTCGCCAATTCATTGGAGTCCATATCAGCGCGATCCTAACAACTGGGCCGAGTTCTGCCGAGGCGCAATCGGGCGCCCACGCATTGGGTAGTGTGCTGAGAGTTCTGCAAATTCGCTGAGAGGGGGCGGTCATGGCAGGCTGGTGATTGTTCACGTCACC
>NZ_AYWZ01000024.1:0-60145 GCF_000502335.1 Mesorhizobium sp. L2C066B000 | reverse complement strand
TCCCATGGCAATGCACCCACTTGATGGGTGGGGGCCTGCATCAGCACGCGAGCGCCTGAATTGCCGATCTCGCTCAGCTGCGGCTCAGTGGCAACGTCCTGCAGACGACTGTTCAGGGGCCTTTGCCTCTTCGCTGGTCTCAACTCCGCTGTATCATGCTCACGGTTGATGAGGACCTCCTCGCTTGATAGCTGGTTGCTCCTGTCCTGTGCAGCGATCCGCTCGTCCGGCGCGCGCTGGTCGCCGTCGCGCCAGATCAGGGGACGAAAGGACTCTGCGGGATCCGAGGCTTGGTGATGGTGCCCAGTTGGTACGAAAGACGATGGCAGAACAGCGGCGTCTTCATTAGCTTCCCCAGGGAGCTTCTCTGGCCGACCCAATGCCTTCTGCGGCCCGCTGTGCTGCGCAGCGGCGTCCCCAATGGCACGAGCCTCCATGCCGACTGCGTCTTCCGGACGAGCAGCAAGGGCAATTTCGCGCCCGAGTGCGGCGGACGGCAGGAACTTCCGGAGTTGAGCTAGTGCAATGATCCTCCGGTCACCACTGGAGTCCTTATAGCGCTTGGCATCTTCATCCAGCGACTCCTCGTGAAGCCGAGCCGCAATCCCCGGCTTGTTGTTTTCAACCAGGTATTCACTGAAACGTCTAAGAGTAGCTCCATAGTCGTGAATGGTTTGGCGATTCGGCCCGGTCGCAGGCGCTCCCTTGTGCTCTTTGATGAGAGCCGCTTTGTACTCTTTGATGAGCACGGCGTCGGCAGGGTCGGGATTCAGGACAGCGCGGCCCACCATTGGCACTCCGCCCGCCGACTCTCTGAGACGACGCAGTGCCACAGCCACAGTCGAGGAGCCACCACTGCTCTCGTACTCCTTGAGATCTTCATCCAGCGACTCCTCGTGAAGCCGAGCAGCAAATCCCGGCTTGTTATTTTTAAAGAGCCAACGACCAAAGCCGTAAAGAGAATTTACATGGCGCTTGACCGTTTCCTCCTTGGCCTTACCCGCGTAGAGTGACCTCAGCCGTTCGACAACGGTCGCATCGTTGGAATAAAGAGGACGCTTGCAGCCGCGACCGTCGGAGACCACTACTGGAGGATCTGGCTGCACCGCCGGCGGCACGGGGGAACGAGCATGGTCACGCAACTCGAACGGTGCGGAAGGATTCAGATCACCCACTGACGAATCCGGCGCATGATGATGGCGCGCCGTTGAGTGACCCGGCTGCAGCACCGAGGCACCTAGCATCGACCCACTGCCTCCGGCGTACGGCGCCGCGGCGTGTTCTTGTCCGCTCCCTTGCATCATGGGCTGCNCATCGACCCACTGCCTCCGGCGTACGGCGCCGCGGCGTGTTCTTGTCCGCTCCCTTGCATCATGGGCTGCGCTTCCCATGGGGCCGCGCCTTCGATGAGGCTCAGGTCTCCCTGAGACGGATGAGGATGGAACGGGTCTGGCAGAGCCGGAACGCCGGGGGCGGGAATTTGGGCAGCGGCTTGGCGCGCCTCGCCCGAGCGCTGCTCAAAGCCCTCTTGCCCGGCCTGTGCCGCTTGCTCTTGAGATGCCGGGGGCTGCACCTGCCGCCAACCTGTTACATTGGATAGGTCAAATTTGTGCCGGTTCACGCTAGCCTCACGTCCACAGATCAGCTGAGCAACCTACTCGGGCATACTTACGAGAAGCTGACGAGGTCCGCGGTCCCGGAGCGGGTAGGCCTAATTTTCTGCGCGCCGATTGCGCTGGCGCGACGTAGCCCGGCCTTTTGCCAGCTCGGCAGCTACGGCTCGCAAAGAGCGTCGTAAGGCTTGCGGAGCCGCCCCTCAGCTCCCGTCGAGGAGCAATCCACAATTCACATATTTGGAGATGGCTCGCTGGTTTACCGGTCTGCGAGCCCTGCAAGCCCATGCTTCAGATGCCGCCCGTGCAGAGGTATTTCATTTCGAGGTAGTCCTCGAGGCAATGGCGGGAACCCTGCGTCAGCGGGAGCGTCAGCTACATAGTCGATAACACGCGCTTTTTACCTCGGTCTCGGCTCGCAACGATGGATTGCTAACGGCGAACTCATGCTGGTCGGCAAGGCGATACTGGCTGGAGCATCAACTCGGCCGACGAGAGTGGCCACACCATCCTAGACAGGATCGGCCGATATGCCCGGCATCGCCGCTCTGCAAAAAGCACAGCGGGCATCCAGACGTTGCCGGGTTGACTATGGGTGTCCGAACCGCGAAAAGAGGCCGCTCTTTATGAGTGGCGTGCGCTTGCAGTCTAACCCCAAGCCCCCCGCCCGGGCTGCCGGCGCGCTTCTAGGAACATCGAGGTAGATGACGAGACTCCGAACTGCATTTCCAAAGCTATCGGTGGATTCACATTTCAAGCCCAATCGATTTCCTACAGCCAGGCGCGAACGTTCGATTGGAACATTCAGAATTCACATCAAGGTGCACCGCTATTGCGTCCCGAACAGGTTCGGCTGCTCGATGACGACTACGAGATTGTTCTCATCAAAGGTCTGCCACCATTAAAATTGAGGAAGGTGCGATATTTTCGGATCGCATTCTGAAACGCATCTTTGAAAGCCAGACAGGCGCCCTCCCGGAGCCGGCGCCCTTGACGGGAGCAGAGGAGGCGCTCTCCGCAGAATCTCAACTCGGTGACCCGCTGTGTGAATTGGCGCAGGACTTTGACGATACAGTTTGATGTGAGGCTAGTATGAACCCGCGAAATAGTAATCCATCCCGTGTAACAGCTTTGTCGCAGGTGCAGGACGCCGGCTTGGAAGAGGGGCAAGCGGTCCAGGCCCGGCGAGTGGGCTTTGAGCAGCACGTGTCCGAGGCGCTCCGGCCGCTGTTCGATGGNGGGCAAGCGGTCCAGGCCCGGCGAGTGGGCTTTGAGCAGCACGTGTCCGAGGCGCTCCGGCCGCTGTTCGATGGTCGAGCTGACGAGCCGCCAACCAATCCAGAGGAGCTTCTGCGACTGGAACAGGGGTTTCGCGAGGTGCTTCAGCGAGGGCAGGATCATCAAGCCGCCTCGTCTTTTTTCAGCAACCCAGGGATGCCCGATGGACGGGATGACCTCAACAGAAGCGTGTCGGAGGCTTTCGCAAGCTCTGGGACGCCGGAGTTCGGGCCGCCGCCCCCAGTCTTGGCTGCCAGCCGACAGCAGATCCGCCCTTCGCCGGATGAGCTTGACCATGCAACCACCTGCCACCCGAGTGAGTAGTCCCAACAATGAACATTCCACAGCGCTGTTGTGGCCAGCGGAGACGCAGAGGGCCCTGAATGCGCCGCAAGCCGTCGCCATTCAGCAGCAGCTGAGCGNCCGGCGAGTGGGCTTTGAGCAGCACGTGTCCGAGGCGCTCCGGCCGCTGTTCGATGGTCGAGCTGACGAGCCGCCTACCGGTCCAGAGGAGCTTCTGCGACTGGAAAAGGGGTTTCGCGAGGTGCTTCAGCGAGGGCAGGATCATCAAGCCGCCTCGTCTTTTTTCAGCGATCCAAGGATGCCCGCTGGACGGGATGACCCCAAGGGAAGCGTGTCGGACGCTTTCGCAGCAGCCGGCTCTAGGCACGCCGGAGTTGAGGCCGCCGCCCCGCCAGTGTTAGCTGCCAGCCAACAGCAGATCCGGCCCTCGCCAGTTGCGTTTGACCGACCGGTATCATCCTCGGCTGCTGCAGGCGTGCGCTTGTATGCCCCTTCGATGATCTCTCGGAAGACCAGTTCCGAAAACTGCGATCAGTTGCCCGCCTTGTGCTGCCGCCTCGCCGTCGAGGTCGAAACGCCCGCGAATCAATGGAAGGTCAGCGGGCCATGGGGGCAGAGTGCAACGGCGTCTACACCGCCTATTTGAGGGGAGAGGTACACTTGGCTTTCCTGTTCCAGCAGCATCCGGCCGCACACCGACGCGATGGGGAGCTAGAATTCAAATCGGACCTTCGCAAGGCACGCACCGCGGATCAAACGCCGTTCGTTTGGGAAAAATGGCTCAGTACCGACAAAGCTTCTGTAATGGCCCTAGTGGCCTCGGTCGCGCTCTTGGTCGCGATACAGTGGCAAGACCCCCAGATCAACGAGGCGGTCCTAAGCGAACTGCGGACGATTCAGATCAACTACGCATTGCTCCAGCGAGACGTCGCCCGCGCAGACATGGTATTGGACTTCCGTTCCGTTGCTTCTACCGGGCAAGCATTAAAAAGGAACCTTCAAAACTACCAACGCCTTGTTGAGATCTCGCCCAATGAGAGCTCCGGGGTGCACTCCAGGTTGGTTGCACAGCTCAAAAATTCCCTCGAAAACACAGAAGCTGCCATCTCGGCCTCGGCAGCGCAAAATGAGCTTCTGCAAAGCTCTCTGGTACGCTTTGCTCGCTCGGCTAATCGCCTTCGGGGGGGAGTGTCGAACAGGCCTGAATTTTCCAATCTGATCCTTCAATTTTCGGCCAGACCGGGATTCAGCCTCGCATTACAAATCGATCAGTCTCTCCGCCGACTTCCTCCTAGCCAGGACCAAGTCACGGAGGATGTTGCCCGCGAGGGCCGCGCTATCCTGTCCTCAATGTTGAGGTTGGACCGCGCTGTCAATCGGATCCCATCCTTCGACACGTTCGCCAAGGCTGCCGAATTGGAGCGAGAACATCTGAAAGCCTACAGCTTCGCCAGCGCGCAAGCGCAGCGTACACGACTTTTCTTTGGCTTGGTGTCCATATGCCTCTGCTTGTTTGCGACCATTCGAGCCTCCACGCTGCATGTGCGGACGAACCGGTTGGAAAGGCGGTTAGAGCTTGAAGCGGCGATGAGTGAGATCGAAGCTTGTTTCATCGACAGTCAAGCAACGAAGGCTTCGCGGCGCTTCTCCACCGAAGCAGCGCTTAGACTCATTCAATGCGTTTTCGATGCCGATCAATGCGCGCTTGCTCTGGTGGATCCGAGTATCAGCAGGAATACCGAGTACTTTGTCGCGAACAAGCGGATGCGCGTCTGGAACGCCACGCTAATCCATGAAGTCGTCTCACTTGTACACCCGGAACAGCCAGTGTTTCGCGTCGTTCCGGCGTCGGAAGTGGTTCGGACTGCCGTAGGCACTACCGGTGTTTGTCAAATTGTTGGTTGCAGGGCCTCCGATCAGCAGGCTGCGGTTTGTATCCTTGTTTTTGAAGGAGATCGCTCACCACCCTCCACAGACGACCTCCTGGTTCTGGCGAGCGCTACTGTGCGTTTAGGCAACCATCTTGAAATGCAACGTGTACACACGGAACGTAACCTTTTTGAGAGTCGATGGGAGCATGCGGAAAGGCTGACGGCTGTCGGCACAATCGCAAGCGGCGTTACACATGAATTCAATAATGTTCTAGGAGCAATAGTCGGCTACGCAGAGATGGCTAAAGGTCTTGTGCGCCGCCCCTCGAGAATTCGGGGCCACATCGGCCAAATTATCTTGGCCAGCAACCGAGCCAAGCTGATTATTGATCAAATTTTGTCACTAAGCCGAACTCGGAAGCGCGTGACGATGCCTTTCGACGTCTCGGAGAGTGTAATGGATCTCGCGCCATTGCTGCGGGTTACACTTCGTGCGGATGTTCAGTTGAACTTCAAGATCAACGAGTGGCAAACGGTGATCGAGGGCAGCCCGACCGAGATACAGCAAATCCTTATGAATCTATGCAAGAACGCGTCGGAGGCTCTCTTGAATGAGGGCCGTGTCGAGATTAGCGTTTCTCGCGCTCACGTCTGTCAAACGAAGCCCGTGGCTAAGGGCACCTTGAAACCGGGAGATTACGTTCTCCTCTCCATCAGCGACGATGGCCAAGGAATCGCAAGTTCGGTGCTTCCGCACATCTTTGAGCCCTTTTTTACCACGCGCTCTCGCGTCGGCGGGACCGGACTGGGTCTTGCTGCGGTGGACCGCCATGTGAGCGCGCTCGCAGGATGCCTTGACGTCACCTCGGCTGTTGGCCGAGGTACACGCTTCGATCTCTACTTACCGGCCTGCGCTGAGGAGCAGGTCAGAGCTGATAGCGCTTCCGGTCCATACGATGGATCACTTGGCAATGGAGAAATCATTGCAGTCGTGGAGTCCGATCCAGCAGCGTTGGAGATCTACAACGATAAGATCGCCGCGCTTGGTTATAAGCCTGTCGGCTTCGCGACCTTCGAAAGTCTTTGCGACTGGATCGAGAGCGGGAAGGCAGCCGACCTCCTAATTTTCGATCAAGCGACTTTCCTCGGGCCAGGACAGCCCGATGCCGTACGTACCACCCTGATGACGGTGCCCATCATCGTCGTTGGTGGAAGCGACCCCATGCCGATCACATCTGGTAATCAGACCTTCGTCCTTTGGCTAGCCAAACCGGTCTCGTCCAGGACGATGGAGCATGCAATCCGTAGGATGATAATGGCATGATGCCGCCGACGCGCTCAGGCTACCGAGCTACCGAGGCAATCGGAGGCGGAGCCGGCTGGAATCCAGCAAATACAAGAGCGTCGGACGATCTCTGCGCACCCGGCTCATGACGAGTTCCCCTCGAACACTGTCGTCGGCTTCCGCCCAAGGAAGGGCTCCCCGACCACAGCAAACCTGCCGCCGTGCTCGTGACCGTCAAGGACAAGTCGCCGCGCGATGGGGTCTGCGGGCCTCCATCCTTGACAAGTCACTGCGCGCTGGCGGCGACAGGCGACGGGTAATATAGGGTCGGGACGAGGAGATGGTCGCCAATCGGTCATGCAAGATGGTTGACGAAAAGCAAAGCTTGACAATCATCGCCCCATTCACGCCAGACTTCTCCTGTGCGCTCATCACTCGGCTACGGCTCCTCGCCTGCCCCGACAAGGCTATCGCCGCCCGGCCGGGCAAGCGATGTCCCAGGTTCCGACGTGTTCCTTTCATGCTTGATGGACCTAGGCCCCGGCAGGGCGGGAGCATGAGGCTGGGTTCTCGGTCGCGGATCTGTGAGGCAAGCACGGGGTAAGCGAAGGCTCGACCCACCATTGGGGAGGCCGGCTTCGGCACGGAGGTGCGGCCTCGGCGTTGAGAGGCATCGGATCGGGTGTAGCAGGACTTTCGAACTAACTGCCGACAACACACTGGATAGGCTGTTCTCGTCGTTCGGTCCAGTTCACCAACGCCTGTGTCGACATTTTACGGCGCTTCACTACTCAGCGCCGCGCCCGTGAGCGCCAGCGAGTGGTCGTCGGCGGGCTCGATGGCGCTATCAGGTCGGGGACTCGACCTCTATGATCATCACCGACTTAATTCAAATTTGTCTGTATATATTGACGATCGCACCACCTTCACCTCGTAAACGGCAATGCGGGCGGATGGAGAGGGTTCTATGATATGACAAGCGATTTTTCCGCCGCCCGAGGGCATTTAGATCGAGCGTATGACTACCTTTGTGGGGATGACCCGATGAGTCAAAGGGGCCGAGAAGCCTTGGATCTGCTAATTGAGGCGGTTGCCGTCGAAGAGTTCAAGCAGCCACGCCAAAGCGCGGAGGTGCTAAGGTTTCCGATCGGGCGCCGCTGCTGAGGTAATCTCCACGGCCGCCATGTAGCCTCAGGTGGCAGGGACTCGCCGCCCCGTGAGGGCCGGGAACGAACGCATTGGCAAAAGGAAAGCCCACTTGCCAGACCCGCGCCCGGCCGGCGTGGTAAGAAGGCCGGCGGGTTCCCAAGCGGAGACATTGACGCCGGACTATGACGTTCTTTGCATCGGCAATGCAGCGCCGGCAACACCGCCGCCGGCGTAGGCAGCTTCGGCGGGCGCGCCGCCTTCTTCGGCAGGTGTCGAACGACGCGCTCGGCGAGATCTACGCCCACGACATCCACGCCCAGGGCGTCGCCTTCGACACCGAACCGCTAGTGGGACAACCACCGACGGCATGCTCGATGATCTTCGTAACGCCCGATGGCGAGCGCTTATCTCGGCGCCTGCTTCGAACTCGGCCCGACGATGTCGAACCGGACAAGGCTTCGGGCACCAAGGTCACTTATTTCGAGGGCTATCTGGGGGACCCGCCGCGCGCGAAGCAAGCGATCCGGCAGACCGCGCGGCTGGCGCATGCCGCTGGGCGCGAAGTGTCGATGACGCTGTCGTATTCGTTTTGCGTCGACCCCTACCGCGACGAGTTCGTCGAGCTGATCCGCTCCGGCACGGCAGCAGCAGGTCGTCTGGATCGCCGGGACTATCCGGGTGAGTACGTCGGGGTAGTGTGCTGAGAGTTCTGCAAATTCGCTGAGAGGGGGCGGTCATGGCAGGCTGGTGATTGTTCACGTCACCNTGATCCCCGAAGCCGCCTGGCAACGCTGCTACGTGCACTTCCTCAGGAACGCGCTCGATCATCTGCCGAGGAAGCACGGCGACGACTGCCTGCAGGAATTGCGCTGGCTCTACGACCGGCGCGATCTCGCAGAGGCCAGGGCTGATCTTGCCGTATGGCTTGCCAAATGGTCGGCACGCTATCCGCGCCTGACAGGCTGGGCCGAGGATGCCATCGAACAAACCCTGACCTTCTTCAGGCTGCCGAGACAGCACCCAAGCATCTCAAATCCACCAACATGCTGGAGCGGCTCTCCGCCGGCGCACCTATGTCGTGCGCATCTTCCCCAACACCGAAAGCTGCCTGCGCCTGGTCAGGGCGTTGGCCGTCGAGACCAACAAAACTGGATGGAGGCCTACCTGCGCGAGCACAAGAAGCTCACTCTGCGCCAAGCCGCATCACCAGCATATGGCCGCCCCATTTTGCAGGACTTGACGCACACAACCCGCTTTGCTCTCTCTACAAAGGCATCGGAGTTGCCGAGCCGCAACCGCCTTACATGCCACTGAAAGCTCCAGCCCGATGCTGACTCGCGCCATGTGAATTAAGAAGGGAGATCGAGCCGGCTTCGAGTGAGCCCAGGCTAAGATCTAAGCTCATCCACGTGCATGATGAGCTTACGACGGGCAGTCACGGCGTGGATGTGCCCGCGGTCAGGAGGCGTATCCAAGTAAACCCGCTGGGTAGATTGCAGTTCGGGATCCGAGGCACGCCCGCTGCCCGTAGCGATTTGAGGACAGCATTGTACACGATCCAACGCAATGACCGGCCGTCCGGCCTCTCGTGCAATTTAAATTGAAACGTCTGTCTTGCCGCTGCAGGTCGGCCCGTAAATCAAATGGATTAGCATGTGTTTACCGCTTAGAAGCCCTTGTTTTCGAACTAACTGCCGACAACAAACTGGATAGGCTGTTCTCGTGGTTCGGTCCAGTTCACCAACGCCTATGTCGACATTTTACGGCGCTTCACTACTAACGGGCACCGCACGATGGCAGCTCGTTCTCTCCGGCAAAGATACTCCCTGTGTTAGCTTCCGTGTTGTGTGCTTGCCCTCACCTGCGGGATACGGAAGGCCATCCCTAAAAGCATCGAATGCGGCAGCGACAGCGCGAATCCCAAAGCGATGCTCCCGCCGTACGCGGACAAAACCGTTTTCGAAGTCCACTATTCCGTCCTTGGCCAGCATCGCCAAACGCTCATCTGAACCGCGAAGACGGATCAAATCAGATCCGTGGGCGACACAGATTGCCGGCACGTCAGCCTCGAAATCGCACATTAATCGCTCGATGATTGCGGCTCGCAGGCGGTCGTCGTCTGTGAGGCGATGGCCCTTCGATGTCGCCAGTCGGCCAGCTGCGATGTGCCGGATGTAGAAATCCCGTGTAACTTCGTTTTGAACGTACCCCTGGCCAAAGCGGCCGATAGCCGACGCGCCGAAACCGATCAGGGTTCTGCAGGTATCGGCAGAGTAGCCCAACGAGTTACGTCGCAGGCGACCTGTTTCCTGTGCCCTCGCGAGCTCGTCGTGCGGCAAGGCGAAATGGTCGAGCCCGATCTCTCGGTAGCCGGCGGCAACCAGCGTCACGGCGGCAGCCGCATGCTGTTCAGCGCGGGCAGCGCTGTGGGGAAGAAATTCCGCCTCGATGAGGCGCTGGTTCTTTATTTGGGATGGGATATGCGAGTAGCCGAACAAGGCAAGCCGGTCGGGGCGCATGGCGACCGCCGCCCTCGCCGTCTCGACGCACGACTCCACCGTTTGACGCGGCAGGCCGTAGATGAGGTCGAAGTTGATCCGGTTTACTCCATGCCGGCGCAGCATTTCCACGGCAGCCGACGTCTGGGCCTCGCTCTGGATTCGGTTGATCGCTTTTTGAACAATGGGATCGAAGCTCTGTACGCCCAGGCTCGCGCGGTTCACGCCGGCCGCTCCCAAGCCTTCCGCCATCTCGGGCGTGAGCGTGCGTGGATCGATCTCGATGGCGACCGTAGCTGTTTTCGAGATGGCGAAGCGGCATCGCAGGAACTCCATCAGAGAGAGGAACTCGGCTGGTCCGATGAGAGACGGCGTTCCGCCGCCGAAATGTATGTCGCTCACGGGCAGCGTCTTCGGCACTCGCTCACAAACCAGACGGATCTCGTCACGCAGCGCCGCCAGATAGTTGAGGATGGGCGCATCATGGCGGGTGATGGTGGTTGGGAAGCCGCAATACCAGCAGGCTGATCGGCAGAACGGAACGTGCAGATAGAGTGACACCGGATCCTCAGCCGGCAGGTTCCTGAGCCATGCCTCATAAGCCTCGGCGCCGACCGCCCCGGAGAACTCCGACACAGCCGGATAGATAGTGTACCAAGGCAGCCGGGCCTCTCGAAATTTCGTGGTCTGCAAAGGCACAATCCCATACTGATAACAACCAACCCTACCCACCGCGCCCCCCTGGGTCCTTGCGCTATGTCAGTCCGTTCCGTTTGGGCTCGAATCTAAATCTTTTTTAGCAATGGGCCACAGGCGCCGCTGCCCATCACTTCGCGCTACGGCACCCTGAACGACGTTTACGAGGCCCCGGACGCCGATGACTGGGAATCGACCAACTACGCCAATCTCGTCGGCTCGCCGGATGCGTCGACGCTGCGAGCGTCCGGCCGGCTCCGGGCCCTCAAGCGGCTCTTCGCGCCGACGCCGGGGGGGCAAGGACCTCCTTGACCAGGGCGCCAGCGTCGATTTGGTGTTGCCGGTGGCAAGCGTGACGGATCCGCTCTTCAATCGGATCCTGGGGGGACTGGCGCCCCTCAAAACCGGTGGCGCGGAACGAGCCCCGATCTGCATCTTGAAAGGCGCGTTTACCAGCCGATGGAGCGCCTCGACCGATCGCGTGCTCGACCGCTTTGAAGTCGCCTACACGNTCTTGAAAGGCGCGTTTCCCAGCCGATGGAGCGCCTCAACCGATCGCGTGCTCGACCGCTTTGAAGTCGCCTACACGCCCTCCCCGTATAATGCACCTGCAAACCGGCACGTGCTCGCACAGCTGAGTGACTTCAACAAGCTGAAGCTTGCGCTGGCGAGCGACGATCCCGAAGTCATCGCCCGCGCGCCCAAACTGAGCCGTTCCGGACGTGTCGTGACCTTCCTCACCTATCCCGATGCGGCGGGTGCCGATGCCTTCCGCGGGCTACCTGCCCGCCAGGGCGCCTTGGCTGGTCGCAGCGCCTCCTCCGAGCGGGCGGTTCTTTGGCTATTTCCTGTCGCATTCTTCACACAGGACGCCCGCGGCGAGGAGCGCGACGCCGAGACGGAGCGGCTGGCGAGCGAAACGCTGCGCTTCATAAATTACCTGACCCCGCAATTGGCTTGGACGCTCGACGGATACCTGCAACATCAATACACGCAGCGCTACCCGTTGACGGCCCCGACGGTGATGTTGCCGCTTGCAACCGATATCCAAACCCCTGCCACAGCTGCGCTGTGGGACGACCATGGCAGCGAACTGCCGCTGATGGGCTGGCGGTTCTATCTCTCGCCTGCGCGCTTCGAACTTGGTTTCTTGCGGCAATACCTCAAGAAGGCTCTGGCGCCGGCTGACAATGGCGAGGCAAGGCCAACCGCGCTCCGCTCCATTTGTGAGCCGCTGGCGGACCTGATTTTGGCCGTGGACCGCGGCAGCGCCGAACTGGTGTTGCAGCGCTGGGCCTATGAGGCCGATGCCCGCGCGGGGGCGTGCCGTCGCAGAGCGGCGCCCTCACCGCAAACGTGGCAAAGGTTGGAACACACAAGCGCGCGCTAAAAGCGTCTGATTCACCTAATGAATTCAAGATCCTTCGGGACTTGCTGCGCCAGCCGCTCGACAAGTTCCAAGCCGCCGTCAAGGTCTTCGCCTCTGGCGTGAAAGACGACTGGCTGACGATCACGATACCGTGCCCGGCTGGATGGAGCGGACTGGGTTCCGCAAGCCCTGTCACTGACGGCAGCGACGTGCTGCGCCTCGGCCTTCGCCTGGAGCGCCCGAGCGATGCGGTGGTGCCGGCGGGCATTGCCGACCCAATGCGGCCGCAGGCCACGCCTGGATTTGGCCTTGCAGTCGACAAGAACGAGGTCGCCATCTAACCGGAACTGCAAGGCGACACCTTTGCCGATCTGCATGACGGGGCGGCCACAGAGCTGGGCAAATATGTCTCGGCCAAATGAAGACCTCACTGCGCGAACGCCTCGACTGGCTGCGTGCGATCCGGGCCGCGCCCGCGCTGCGCTCGCCGCTCCGACTCGCCCGCCGACGCCTTTGGCCTGCGCAACACCGTGCGGGCTCTCCTGCCCGACGTGGCCGCACGCATGGCCGCGCTGGTGAGCTATGTGCACAATGACGGCCCAGCTTCGGGTACCGACGCGCTGTTCGAACACGTCAAGGACCTTCGGCAGAGCTGGCCGGCCATCTTTCGATGACGCTGAAGAGC
This sequence comes from Mesorhizobium sp. L2C066B000, assembly GCF_000502335.1. Classification (NCBI taxonomy): domain Bacteria; kingdom Pseudomonadati; phylum Pseudomonadota; class Alphaproteobacteria; order Hyphomicrobiales; family Phyllobacteriaceae; genus Mesorhizobium; species Mesorhizobium sp. L2C066B000. The sequence goes on along the minus strand of NZ_AYWZ01000024.1, from coordinate 47,398 downwards.
CTGCTCATCACGACCCCGGGGCTCTTCGCCACGACCAAGGGCTTCGGAGTGGCGATCTTCGAACCCGATTCCTGTACCCAACGGCTCTACTCCTTGCAATTGCGTAAGCAGATCCATCCCGCACCCGCGCCAGGCGAGACCGCTAGCGACCCGTCGCGCTTTGATGTCGACCGTTTTCTCTTTCCTCTGTTCCACAACGCTGTGGCGGGGCGTTACGTTGTCGATATACTCGACGACGCCCGATATGATGACGAGTTCGAGATCGATGGGAGCGTTTTTGACCCGCCGCGGCCGCTGTGGACACGCGGCGGACCTGGCGTTGTGCTTGGGTCGTGCGGCGCGAAACTGCGCCAGCGCGGCGATGCCCAAGCGCGCAGCGGCGAGGACGTCATCGAGCAGCATAATCGCTTCGACGATGGCCTCGCCCCGCCCGCCAGATCGAAGCCGATGTCGTGCATTGGAACCCGAACTGGACCGAACCGGTCGCCCCGAACACCCGGCGCTTCTACCTGCTGCCCTCGCGACGTCGGCCCGCGACGCCAGTGAAGCAGAAGCCCAGCGCCGACAGCGGACCGCCTCGCGCGCCGCTGCCGGTGAATCTGACAACGCCCATGCGGCCCCTGAACGATCAGCTGGCCGACCTCCTGAAAGGTCGTCTCGATGATAAGAAGATGGTGGCCTTCGGCTCGGGCGGCACAGGGCTAAGAGCGAAGCGCCGCAATCCAACCCTGACAGGGCTGATCCAGCCGACAGCAATGGGCTAGCCGCGCCCGGCTGGTGGCATCTCGAGAGCTATGCCTCCGAGCACTATTTCGTGCTGGAGGGTGACGAGGAGTCCTCGGGCTCCGAAGGCCCATTCCACAATGACCGCATCCGCATCGAGGTCGAGATTGGCGACAGCCCGTTCGTGGACGAGGATGCCGTCGCGCCAAAGACATACGCCGTCGAGGGTGAACTCGGCGACTGTTCGCATACCAGCGTCTGCGGGTCGCAAACCAAGCGGCGTGATCCCGAAGCCCGCCAAGATCTCGCGTGCTAACCTTGAGAAGCAGCTCCGCGACTGGCTGGCCCCAACGACTGCCGACGATGGGCTCCTGGTCCCGGCGCCGCCTGTCGTGGACTCCGGCAAGCGAGCATCGCAGAAGGGTAACAGCACGACTGTCGTGGCCGGCTTCACGCCCCAGCAAGTCGGATGCCGCGCAGCGGCTCGAGAATCAATGGCCGCAAGGGATTGGCGCGGTGCTGGCCGCCGAAATCATGGATCTCGATGCCGATCCAAAGCCGCAGGATCGCTTTGTGCTGAGGGTGGTTGTGCTGGACGAACCCTGGCGCTACGCGCGCGTGCGGGTCCGGATCGAGCGCAACAAGGCGGACGTCAACGACGACAAGCTGCCCGACATCAACCCGCTGTTCCAGATGATCGGGGAATTCTCCAGCTGGAGCAGTCATGGGCGCGAGCCGATGCTCCTTGATTTGCGCGACAGCGAGGTACTGGGCTTGACAGCCGAGGCAGTTCAATTGGCTGCGAAGCTGACGCTTGGCGAGTTCCTCAAGAAAGATATGACTACTCCCCTCGACTACGGCGATCAGGTTGGGACAGCCGTTGACGCCCAATTCACCGCATCGGGTTTCGGGCGGCTTCCTCTGTGGAACCCCGATCGTGTTCGACTGGGGCAGTACGCGGTCTCTGGCATGGTGATCCAACTGCGAGCGGACCTTCATCCGCGCTACGCAAGGGCCGAGCTGAACGATCAGATTGAGGAGCGCATCGAGGAGATCCCGCGCGTACATTTGGCTCCCATGCCGTCCGACCCGACTACGCCAAGGCGTGACTTCGCGCCAGTTCTCAAGGGCTTCACGCACACTGACGTGCCCTCGGCCCATCATGCGGTGCGTATCAATTGGACCAACGCCGCCGGCGAGCTAATGGTGAGTTGCGCGTGGCCAGTGCGATTCCAATCATGAAACGCAACGAGAGGCGCAGCCGAGCGATCTTGATTTTTGCTGATGCCATCGCACTAGGGTGCTCGATGCGACTCGAACGCGGCCTCGCCTTCGAAGCGCGGCTGTTCAGCGCCCTGCCCTCCTCGCGTTCCGAGCGGGCCTTGGTGGCGACACTGGCGGAGATGTATGTGCAGGGCGTGTCGACCCGCAAGGTGAAGNTGATCCCCGAAGCCGCCTGGCAACGCTGCTACGTGCACTTCCTCAGGAACGCGCTCGATCATCTGCCGAGGAAGCACGGCGACGACTGCCTGCAGGAACTGCGCTGGCTCTACGACCGGCGCGATCTCGCCGAGGCCAAGGCCGATCTCGCCGCGTGGCTGTCCAAATGGTCCGCCCGCTATCCGCGCCTGACAGGCTGGGCCGAGGATGCCATCGAACAAACCCTGACCTTCTTCAGGCTGCCGAGACAGCACCACAAGCATCTCAAGTCCACCAACATGCTGGAGCGGCTCAACGAGGAAATCCGCCGGCGCACCTATNTTGGCCGTCGAGACCAATGAAAACTGGATGGAGGCCAACCGATACATCAACATGGACGACCTGCGCGAGCACAAGAAGCTCGCTCTGCGCCAAGCCGCATGACCAGCATCATGGCTGCCCCATTTTGCAAAACTTGACGCACACAACCATTGCCCCCGAGTCATGCGCGGTCGGTCGTGAGGTGCCTCCGGCTATCCACAGCACTTCCCGGCAAGGTGCCCAACGCCCATTAGAGGCGCATGGATCGGCTTGATCAGGGCGTTGGGCGCGGTCGTCATGAAGCCGTAAAGCTCGAAATCGCCGGCGCCGTCCTTGACCTTGCGCACCCCATGCCATGGCGTCCAGAGGCCAGCGAAGAAGAAAAGCGGCCGGTCCTCATTGAGGGCGAACCAATCCGCTGAATACCTGTCTCAGGGTCCTTATGCCGGGTGTTGGGCTGGGCTCCGAGAAACTCGTCACAGGCACCACACAGCGATGCTCAACCCCAACATACTGCTGCCAATGGCCGTATTGTGGGTTGCGGATATTGGTCGTGCCGTAGTCGGCCTTGCCCTTGACCCGTTCGAGCGGTGTCGGCATTCCCCAAAGCAGGTTGGCGACTTCACGTTGCCCGTCTGCCGCATTGCGGACCACCGGACCGGGCTGGTTGGGGGCTGGTTGGGGTAGATGTCGATGGACGGTTCAGGTTGCCTGAGATGTTCGCGCAGAGCCCTGGTGCACTGGCGTATGGCTTCTTGCGACGTGGTGATGTTGTGCAGATTGCACATCTAGGAAGGAGCAACCCCGTTCTTTTTGGCAAGCATGGAAAGGGCTTTTTCCTTGATATCTGCCGCGACCAAAGTCAGAGCTTCGTCGCGATCCTTGAAACTTGCGATCGATGTACCCTTGAGGGTCGCCTGAAAAGAGCCGAAGAGCTCTTCCTGCCACAGGCAATTTCTCGCGATCACTGGAATAACAACCGTCGTGTTGTTGGCCTCTCTCTCCATCGCGTGAGTTAGCTCAATCTGGTTGCAATAACGCGAGTTGATAAAGTCAACGCTTATCAGGAGGATGATAATGTCGGCGCTCTCTAGATTGCCCTTGATGGCGTCCGCCCATTTGTCGCCAGTCTCGATTTCGCCATCGTGCCAAGCCTCGACAAGACCAAGTCGGCTCAGCGGCGTAAGGTGCTTTAGAAGGTCAACCTTGATAGCCGCATCTGCATGCGAGTAGGAGATAAACGCCTTGAGAGGCTTGGGACTGGGGCTAGCCGCATTTTGGGGGAGGGACATAGTCCCACCGGGACCTCCTCTTATCAGTCCATTCTTCCTCAGGCGGTCCTTAGTTGTCGTGTAACGTTCTTCTATCCAACCCAGTTTATTGAAAAGGGCTGCGTTCTTAACGCTCACTTTTCCGCCCCCCGACAATTCTCTAACGGCGTCCATAAACCGGTCTTCTAGAGTTCCAACGCGCTTCCGCGATTTTGCCTTGCTTGCCATTTTATGGAGCCCCCCGAATCTAGGTCGACACTTCCAGCGAAAGTCTTTTGCAGTCAAGTCGACGCTGGAAATTAAGCCGGGAAATCCTCTAATTGGGGAGCCGGCTTGTTGCCAGCAATAAACTCGAACGGTGCGTTGCGTCTTTGTGTTAGCTTGTCGGGTCGGAGGTCTAGCCAGCCTGAGTTAGAGCCTTCTCAAGCGCCGGTCTGGGCACCTCAAGCTGCGCCTTGTCGCCACCCCATAGTCGTCCCCGACGCTGCGAGCCGTCCAAGGGTTGTCAGCTCTGGTGATGCTGACACGGGGCCTAGCTTACGCGCTTACCGTCATCTCAGCCCCTGTCGGTTATGTCCGCGGCCAGGGCATCGATATTCCGTCGAATTGCTCTCCCAGGTCGCACCGCTCCTTGGCTCATATCGCATTCACCAAAGACTATCTCTGGAACGAGATTGACCGACCCGGGAACGCTCCAGGCCGATCCGAGCTAACCGGTCAATCCAAACAACTTCGAATTACCTTAGCGGGTATTATTCTAAAAATGCCCACGGTGCCCCGGTTACAGGCAGCCCGCGAACGCGGGCGAAAGGGTGGACGCCGTCCGAAACAAACCCAATCAGCGCTCCGAAATCACTCGACTCAGCTAAATGAAGGCTGTGCGGCATCTGAAGCAGCCCGTCTCTTTCATAGGACCACCGTCGAGTGCATCGGCGCCGAGGTCAAATAGCCGTTGGCTGAATTTTCTTTCAGTTGGCCGTCTGCAGCGACGCATGCACTAGGCCTATTACGAAGAAAAGCCGGTGGACGGTGGCCACAGCAGCTGTATGAACCGTGCTCGCCGGCGTGCCTTCGGACGTGGCAACCGCATCGAGCCGATCTGGAAGGTGCTGCCGATCGCCCCGTCGAGCTACCACGACCATGTCGCCAAGCGCATCGATCCTTCCCGGCTGTCGGCTCGGGCGAAGCGGGATGAGGCCATGGCCTTGAAGGATGAGGTCCGACGCGTGTTCGAGGCCAACTTCCGCGTCTACGGCGTTCGCAAGGTCTGGCGGGAGTTACAGCGTGAGGGCTCGACGTCGCCCGCTGCACGGTTGCCCCACTGATGAGGGCCATGGGTCTTGAGGGCATCATCCGCGGCAAGCCGATCCGCACCACGGTGAGCGACAAGGCCGCACCTTGCCCTCTCGATCACGCTAATCGCCAATTCCATGCCCCGGCGCCGAACATGCTGTGGGTCTCCGACTTGACCTGCGTCGCGACCTGGACGGGCTCCGTCTATGTCGCCTTTGTCATCGACACCTATGCGCGAAGGATCGTCGGCTGGCGGGTGAGCCGGACGGCGCATGCCAGCTTCGTTGTGGACGCTCTGAAACAGGCTCTCCATGATCGGCGGCCCGTGCAGGGGGGCAGGCTGATCCATCACAGCGATAGAGGCCGCCCAATACGACTCTATCAGATACACCGAGCGCCTGGCGGAGGCCGGCGTTGAGCCTTCGGTAGGCGACAGCTACGACAATGCTCTCGCCGAAACGATCAACGGCCTTTACAAGGCCGAGGTGATCCATCGACGCGGACCATGGCGCGACTTCGAAGCCGTCGAGTTCGGTAGCTCGATTGGGTCGATTGGTTCAACAATCGCCGGCTGCTGGAGGCCATCGGCAACATTCCGCCGGCCGAAGCTGAGGAACGCTACTACGCCATCTGTATGACCCAGCCATGGCCGCGTGACTCAACGAAACGGCCTCCGGAAAACCCGGTGCGGCTTCAGTTCTCGGAGGAACGACGTTGCCGCGCGGCGCTAAAGAGAGAGGAAGATTGATCTCTTTCCATATCATTTTCTTCACATATGATACGTAAACAGATCATAAAGCATTGAAACTACTCGCTGGATGAGATACCTTTGCGTACCATCGCGCATTGGAATAGATCGTATAGGTTGCGTTATGGACTCTCAATCGGAAATTCTACGGGAAATCGGTGGGTTTTTCAGGCAGGCGAGGTTGGCCGCTGCGATGACGCAGGAGCAGGTCGCCGATTTGGCGGGTATATCCCGTCCCCGATATCGCGACATCGAAAAGGGAGCCGCAGCCGCGCGTGCGACGACGCTCATGAATATCGCTCGCGCGCTCGGTCTGGAAATGATGCTGGTTCCGCAAGCCATGGTGCCGGCTGTCCAGGCTCTATTGCGTCCGCATGATGATGACGATCGACCCGCCTTTGTTTCTCAACCTGACGATGACGATCATGGCTCCAGTCTTTCGCGCACCTAAGACGATCCCGTCACTGGACGTGCTCTTGAATGCAGTGAAGATCGGCACAATCGTCAGGACGCCGGGCGATTTCAATGCGTTCAACTTCGATGACGCCTACCGCGCGACGGGCGGCTTTCCGGTTCTCAGCCTGTCGTTCCGGGCAGCGACGGGAGGATTGCGGAAAGATCCAAAGCCTCTGGCAAGCGCCTTGCCCGCTTTCTTTCGCGAACCTCCTGCCGGAGGAGAAATTGCGGGAGGCGATGGAAAGGCATCACGAAGGCAATGTGCGGCCAGGCAATGATTTCGATCTTTTAGCGGCACTGGGCGCCGATCTGCCGGGAGCCGTACGGGCGTTGCCCAGTGACGGCGCGATAACGGTTTCGAAGGATGGCTCAAAGGATCACCCCAAGGCACGGTTCTCGCTTGCCGGCGTGCAGATGAAGCTGTCGGTCATGAAGAACATTGGAAAAGGCGGCGGCCTTACCTTGCCGATGGACGACGAGCAGGGCCGGTACATTGCCAAGTTCCCTTCGACGGCGTTTCCGGGCGTTTCCGAGAACGAATTCGCCAACCTGGCGCTGCCAGCAGCAATCGGCATGGAGGTTCCTGAATGCGAACTGGTCGAGAAGTCCGATTTTGAGGGCGTTCCCGAAGAATTCAATACGCTGTCGGAGGGCAAGGTCCTTCTCGTCAAACGCTTCGATCGCGGCGCCGGTGGCGAGAGGATACACATCGAGGATTTCGCTCAGGTCTTCGGTGTCTACCCCTCGCGCAAATATGAGGGGGCCGCTTATCACGACATAGCCTTGGCTCTTGGCGTGGCCGTCTCGCCTACGGCGGCTCTCGATTTCGTCCGCCGCCTGGCACTGAGCGTCATCACCGGCAATGGCGACATGCACCTGAAGAATTGGTCTTTGATGTATCCCGGAAACGGCGACAAGCCGGCGCTTGCACCAATCTACGACGTCCTGTCCACTGTGCCATATATTCCCGCCGACGCCATGGCGCTGTCGCTTGGAGGAGAGCGCTCGTTCAGGCGCTAGCAGCACCGCGATGGAAAGCATTTGCGAACCGCGCAAGGCTTCCGGAGCCGGCAGTCCTAAAGGCAGTGGTCGAGACGGTCAAACTCGTCAACGAGTACTGGTGGCATCTGCCTGAGCGCGACGTTGTCGCGGCGAAAGTGCTCAAGCGGATGGACGAACATGTGAAGGCGATGACGCCGATACTGAACTCCTGCGCCGATAAGTGAGCCGAGTCCCCTCGGGTTGCTGATATAGCGGAACTTTCGATCCGCGGCCCTATGGATGGCTGGACCGAAGGCATGCCAGCGTGGCGCAAGATTCCGCGGAGTGTCCACGATGACACGCGTGAGTAAGCACGTCAGCTCGCCGGAACAGACAGCATCCCGCAATTCACCCAACAGGATCGAGCTGCTGTTCGTCCACTTCAACATAACGACGCGGTTCAAACGAATTCGGTGACTGAGGATCGCGATCCGACGCTTTGTGTCGCCATTGTCGGGTCCGCTACACGGTCTGTTGCGACGATCCTTTCTTTGGCCCTCAGGCTAAACCACTGAAAAGCAACCATCAAATTATTCTTCGGTTCGATCAGCCAAATTGGCACGAGTCTTGAGATCCTTAGGTGCGAGGCGGCTACAGCTGCCCGACCGGCATTCATGTCGCGGCAGCCGCGATGAATGGAACGAAGGAAGGAAAGCTACATGTCAGGTTTGCGTCAGATCGCCTTTTACGGCAAGGGCGGCATCGGCAAGTCCACCACCTCCCAAAATACGCTCGCCGCCCTTGTCGACCTCGGGCAGAGAATCCTCATCGTCGGCTGCGACCCCAAAGCCGACTCCACCCGCCTGATCCTGAACGCGAAGGCGCAGGATACGGTGCTGCACCTCGCGGCAGAGGAAGGTTCGGTGGAAGACCTGGAACTCGCGGACGTGCTCAAGGTCGGGTACAAAGGCATCAAATGCGTGGAGTCGGGCGGGCCCGAGCCCGGTGTCGGCTGCGCCGGCCGCGGCGTGATCACCTCAATCAACTTCCTCGAGGAGAACGGCGCCTACGACGACGTCGACTATGTCTCCTACGACGTGCTCGGGGATGTGGTGTGTGGCGGTTTCGCGATGCCGATCCGCGAGAACAAGGCCCAGGAAATCTATATCGTCATGTCCGGCGAGATGATGGCGCTCTATGCCGCCAACAACATCGCCAAGGGTATCCTGAAATACGCCCATTCGGGCGGCGTGCGGCTCGGCGGCCTGATCTGCAACGAGCGCCAAACCGACCGCGAACTCGACCTCGCCGAGGCGCTTGCTTCCAGGCTCAATTCCAAACTTATCCACTTCGTGCCGCGCGACAACATCGTCCAGCACGCCGAGCTCAGGAAGATGTCTGTGATCCAGTATGCGCCGGACTCCAAGCAGGCCGGCGAATACAGGGCGCTGGCCGAGAAGATCCATGGGAATTCGGGCCAGGGCACCATCCCGACCCCGATCACCATGGAGGAGCTCGAGGACATGCTGCTCGACTTCGGCATCATGAAGACGGACGAGCAGATGCTTGCCGAGCTTCAGGTCAAGGAAGCGGCTAAGGCGGCCGCACAGTAGCGACCACTGCCGACATGAGGCGCCGCCTGACCTGGTGCGTCTTTCAAAGAACGGCGCCTCGTCGGTGAGGCGTCACCCTGAACCTTGAAAGGGGTCCCATGAGCCTGGAATACGAGAATGACGGTGGCCTCCATGCGAGGCTAATCGAGGAAGTGCTGTCGCAATATCCTGACAAGTCGGCGAAGCGCCGCAAAAAGCACCTCAGCGTCGCAAAAAGCGGCGGCGAGGCTGGCGAGGAAAGCGAGGTCCTTTCCGAATGCGAGGTCAAATCGAACATCAAGTCCATCCCCGGCGTGATGACAATTCGCGGCTGCGCCTATGCCGGCTCGAAAGGCGTGGTGTGGGGTCCAGTCAAGGATATGGTCCATATCTCGCACGGCCCGGTAGGCTGCGGGCAATATTCCTGGTCTCAACGCCGCAACTACTACCTCGGCACGACCGGCATCGACACGTTCGTCACCATGCAGTTCACCTCCGATTTCCAGGAGAAGGACATTGTTTTCGGCGGCGACAAGAAGCTCGAACGGATCATCGACGAGATCGAGGAACTGTTTCCGCTGAACAAGGGCATGACTGTGCAATCCGAATGCCCGATTGGCCTGATTGGCGACGACACCGAAGCTGTATCCCGCAACAAGGCCAAGCAGCACGGAAAGACAATCGTGCCGGTGCGCTGCGAGGGCTTCCGCGGCGTCTCGCAATCCCTCGGCCACCACATCGCCAACGACGCGATCCGCGACTGGGTGTTCGAGAAGAAGGACCTCGAGTTCGAGGCCGGCCCGTACGATGTCAATGTGGTCGGGGACTATAATATCGGCGGCGACGCCTGGGCTTCGCGCATCCTGCTCGAGGAGATGGGTCTGCGCGTGGTCGGCAACTGGTCGGGCGACGCTACGCTGGCCGAAATAGAGCGAGCGCCAAAGGCGAAACTCAATCTCATCCATTGCTACAGGTCGATGAACTACATCTGCCGGCACATGGAGGAAAAGTATGGCATCGCCTGGATGGAGTACAATTTCTTCGGCCCCTCCCAGACCGAAGCCTCTCTGCGCAAGATAGCCAAGCACTTCGGGCCGGAAATCGAGGCCAAGGCCGAGGCGGTCATAGCCAAATACCGGCCGCTGGTCGAGGCGGTCATAGCCAAGTACCGGCCGCGCCTCGAAGGCAGGACGGTGATGCTTTATGTCGGCGGGCTGCGCCCCCGTCACGTCGTCACGGCATATGAGGACCTGGGTATGGTGATCGTCGGCACTGGCTACGAATTTGGCCATAACGACGACTATCAGCGTACCGGCCACTACGTGAAGAAGGGCACTCTGATCTACGACGACGTGACTGGTTACGAGCTGGAGAAGTTCATCGAGGGGATCCGTCCTGATCTCGTTGGCTCCGGCATCAAAGAAAAGTACCCGGTCCAGAAGATGGGCATACCGTTCCGTCAAATGCATTCCTGGGATTATTCCGGCCCGTATCACGGCTACGACGGGTTCGCCATCTTCGCGCGCGATATGGATCTGGCCATCAACAACCCGGTCTGGAACCTCTACGACGCCCCCTGGAAGAAAAAAGCCGAGCCGTCGGCGGCGATCGCAGCCGAATGAAACCCTGGCCTCCCGGAAGCCGGGAGGCCATGAACGCCTGTGGCCGCTTGTCCGCGGGAGACCTGAAACTTTCGACGTCCCTGTGCCGCCGTATGGCGGACCAGATGCAAAGAGGTAACCGCCCATGCCGCAGTCGGCTGAAAAAGTTCTCGACCACGCGCCCCTGTTCCGCGAGCCGGAATACAGGCAGATGCTCGCGGAGAAGAGGCTGAATTTCGAATGTCCTCACCCGGACCAGGTCGTTACCGACCAAGGCGAATTCACCAAGACGTGGGAATACCGCGAAAAGAACCTTGCTCGCCAAGCCCTTGTCGTGAACCCCGCCAAGGCCTGCCAGCCGCTCGGCGCGGTGTTCGCGGCCGCAGGCTTCGAGCGAACCATGTCCTTCGTCCATGGCAGCCAGGGCTGCGTGGCCTATTACCGCTCGCACCTGTCGCGCCATTTCAAGGAGCCTGCTTCGGCGGTTTCCTCCTCGATGACCGAGGACGCGGCAGTGTTCGGCGGCCTGAAGAACCTGGTCGATGGGCTCGCCAACACGTACCAACTCTACGACCCGAAGATGATCGCCGTCTCGACCACTTGTATGGCAGAGGTCATTGGCGACGATCTGCACAGCTTCATCGAGAACGCCAAGGACGAAGGCTCGGTCCCGCGCGACTTCGACGTGCCTTTCGCCCACACTCCGGCCTTCGTCGGCAGCCATGTCGACGGCTATGACGTTACGGTCAAGGGCATTTTGGAGCATTTCTGGAAAGGGGAGGAGCGAACGGAAGCCGAGGGGACCATCAACGTCATTCCGGGCTTCGACGGATTCTGTGTTGGCAACAACCGGGAACTCAAGCGCCTGCTCGACCTGATAGGCGTATCCTACACCTTCATCCAAGACGCCTCTGACCAGTTCGACACGCCGTCCGACGGCGAATACCGCATGTATGACGGCGGCACGAAGATCGAAGACGTGAGGAAGGCACTCAACGCCGAGGCGACGCTGTCGCTGCAGCATTACAACACCCGAAAAACCCTAGAGTATTGCGAGGGGGTGGGGCAGGCGACGGCCTCGTTCCATTACCCGCTCGGTGTAAAGGCGACTGACGACTTCCTGATGGAGGTTTCCGCGATTTCCGGCAAGCAAATCCCGGAGGTAATCCGCCTCGAGCGCGGCCGACTTGTCGACGCCATGGCGGACAGCCAATCCTGGCTGCACGGTAAGAAATACGCCATTTACGGCGATCCGGACTTTGTCTACGCCATGGCCCGCTTCATCATGGAGACGGGCGGCGAGCCGACCCATTGCCTCGCCACCAACGGAACGTCGGCATGGGAAGCGGAGTTGAAGGAACTGCTTGCATCATCGCCCTTCGGCAAGGATGCTCAAGTCTGGGCGGGCAAGGACCTCTGGGCGATGCGCTCGCTGCTCTTCACCGAGCCGGTGGACCTGCTGATCGGCAACTCCTATGGCAAGTATCTGGAGCGCGACACCGGCACGCCGCTGATCCGGCTGACGTTTCCGATCTTCGATCGCCACCATCACCATCGGTTTGCGCTGATGGGCTACCAAGGCGGGTTGCGCGTGCTGACGACGATCCTCGACAAGATCTTCGACAAGCTCGATCGCGAGACAAGCGAGACGGGCGTGACGGACTATTCGTATGACCTCACCCGCTAAGCTTGACGGTCGGCTTTGGCCGGTCGTCTTCCCGAGGGACTTTGGAGACCGACGCAATGTCCTTGCTCAGAGCCAAAATCCAGGATGTCTTCAACGAGCCTGGCTGCGAAAAGAACGGCGGCAAGGATGCCAAGGCGCGCAAGGAGGGCTGTTCGAAGCCACTGATCCCCGGGGCGGCGGCCGGCGGCTGTGCCTTCGATGGCGCCAAGATCGTGCTGCAGCCGATCACAGACGTCGCACACCTGGTCCATGGGCCGCTCGCCTGCGAGGGCAATTCCTGGGACAACCGCGGTGCGGCTTCGTCCGGGCCAACGCTGTGGCGCACGAGCTTCACGACCGACCTCACCGAACTCGATGTTGTCATGGGGCAGGGCGAGCGGAAGCTCTTCAAAGCGATCCGCGAGATCAAGGAAGCGTATGGGCCGCCGGCGATCTTCGTCTATCCGACCTGCGTGACGGCGCTGATCGGGGACGACATCGACGCCGTCTGCAAGCGCGCGGCGGAAAAGTTCGGCTTGGCCGTTGTACCGGTCAATGCGCCGGGCTTCGTCGGCTCCAAGAATCTCGGCAACAAGCTTGCCGGCGAGGCGTTGCTCGAGCATGTCATCGGCACGGTCGAGCCCGACGATGCCGGCCCTTACGACATCAACATTCTTGGCGAATTCAACCTCTCGGGCGAATTCTGGCTGGTGAAGCCGCTGCTGGATCGGCTCGGGATCCGGGTGCGCGCCTGCATTCCGGGTGACGCCCGTTACGTCGATGTTGCCGGCGCGCACCGCGCCCGGGCGGCTATGATGGTGTGCTCGACCGCGCTCATCAATCTGGCACGCAAGATGGACGAGCGCTGGGACATCCCGTTTTTCGAGGGCTCCTTCTACGGGATCACCGACACCTCGGAAGCGCTCCGACAGATCTCTGAGCTGCTGGTGAAGCAGGGTGCCGACCCGGAGATCCTCGGCCGCACCGAGGTATTGATTGCAGAGGAAGAGGCGATCGCCTGGAAGAACCTAGCGGCCTACCGGCCGAGGCTCGAAGGCAAGCGCGTGCTGCTCAACACCGGCGGCGTGAAGTCCTGGTCGGTCGTCCATGCGCTGATGGAGATCGGGATCGAGATCGTCGGCACCTCTGTCAAGAAGTCGACCGTCGAAGACAAAGAGCGGATCAAGCAGATCCTCAAGGACGACAACCATATATTCGAGCAGATGGCAGCGCGCGAGCTTTACGCCATGCTCTCCGAACACAAGGCCGATATCCTGCTATCAGGCGGGCGCACGCAATTCGTCGCTCTGAAGGCCAAGACGCCCTGGCTCGATATCAACCAGGAGCGCCAACATCCTTTCGCCGGCTATGACGGCATGGTGGAACTCGTACGCCAGATCGACCTGGCCATTCATAACCCCATCTGGTGCCAGGTACGCGAGCCGGCACCATGGGATTGCCAGCCTGCGGTGAGGGAGGAACTGCCGCGCACGAAAAGCGAGACCGTGACCTTGCATGCTGTCCAGGAATTCTCCGGCACGACGGCCGCTGATTTCGGCGAGTGTTGAGGAAGCCAATGGGCCGCATCCTTCCCCAGACCAAAGCGGCGGCGGTCAATCCGCTGAAGTTATCGCAGCCATTGGGTGCCGCCTTGGCCTTTCTTGGCGTCGACGGCGCGATGCCCTTGTTCCACGGCAGCCAGGGTTGCACCAGCTTCGCGCTCGTGCTCTTCGTGCGACATTTCAAGGAAGCCATTCCCTTGCAGACAACCGCGATGGACGAGGTGGCAACGATCCTCGGCGGGGCAGACCATCTGGAAGAGGCGATCCTCAACCTCAAGGCCCGCACAAAGCCAACGCTGATCGGGGTTTGCACGACCGCGTTGGTGGAAACCCGGGGCGAAGACTGCGCAGGAGATATCGCCAATATCAGGCTGAAGCGGACCAAAGAACTCGCGGGTACGGAGGTGGTGCTGGCCAACACGCCAGATTTCGATGGTGCGATCGAAGAGGGCTGGGCCAAAGCTGTCACCGCGATGATCGAAGGGATTACACGGCCCGGCGAGCAGGCGCGGCAGTCGAAGAAAATCGTGATCCTGCCTGGCTGGAACCTCACTGTGGCTGACACCGAGCATTTACGTGAGATGGTTGAAAGCTTTGGACTGAAGCCGGTGATTCTGCCGGACATCTCCGGCTCGCTCGACGGTACGGTGCCCGACCGCTGGGTCACGACCACCTATGGCGGCACCAGCGTCGAGGATATCCGCGAGCTAGGCACGGCCGAGCAATGTATCGTCATCGGTGAGCATATGCGCCGCCCGGCCGAGCTGCTGCAGAGGTTGACCGGCGTGCCTTACGTGCTGTTCCGGTCGCTGACCGGATTGAGGGACGCCGACCGGTTCGTCTCGCTGCTGTCCGCAGTTTCGGGCGAGGCGGCGCCGGCTGAGGTGCGCCGTCGGCGGGCGCAGTTGCAGGACGCGTTGCTCGACGGACATTTCCACTTTGGAGGCAAGAAAATTGCGATCGCTGCTGAACCAGACCAACTCTACCAACTCGCGAGCTTCTTCATCGGCATGGGCTCCGAAATCGCGGCGGCGGTCACAACGGCCGCTATGTCGAAAATTCTGGAGGAAGTGCCGGCGCAGTCGGTTCAAATCGGCGATCTCGGCGATTTGGAAGCGCTTGGCGCCGGCGCTGATCTTCTCGTTACTCATTCCCACGGCCGCCAGGCGGCGCAGCGCCTCGGCATTCCGCTCATGCGGGTCGGCTTCCCGATCTTCGACCGGCTCGGGGCCCAGCACAAGCTCACCGTCCTCTACCAGGGGACCCGCGACCTGATCTTCGAGGTTGCCAACATTTTCGAAGCCAACGGGCGAGCGCCGACGCCTGAGGCGCTTGATCCACTCCGTAAGCGAGAAATGCCAGATGAGCTCCGTCCGTCGCCTCTCGCTCGTCACTGACGAGGTTCACGTACCGACGCCGGAACGCCAGGCGGGCGCATTGCGCGTGGCGATCGCCACGCAGGACATGAAGAACCTCAACGCCCATTTCGGATCGGCCAGGCGCTTTGCTGTCTACGACGTTATGCGCGAGGAGTGGAATCTCGTGGAAGCCATGGTCTTTGACGACGTTTCCGACGAGAGCGGGAAGCACCGAACCGAGGGCGATGACCGCATCACCCCGAAGGTGGAGGCGCTAAAGGGCTGCCATTTGCTGTTTTGTCTGGCGATCGGCGGACCTTCGGCAGCCAAACTTGTTTCCGCAAAGATCCATCCGATCAAAGTGCCGCAGCCCCAGACCATCCAAGAGGTGTTGTTGCGCACGCAGATGATGCTCAGGACGTGTCCTCCCCCTTGGCTGCGCAAGGTGCTGGCGCAGGCAGGTGTCGCTGAACAGAAGCCCTCCTTCGAGGACGAAAGCTGAATGAGGAGTGGGCGAAATGTTTGAAGCCGCTGTTGGCCCTGCCGCCACCGAGGACGAGGCGGCCCTTGCCACCCCGTTCGTCAAATGCCTCGTGCGGCTGATCCGTGCCAATGATTCCCACGGGTCATGGGAAGGCAAATCGGACGCCGAGCTGCTGGGCGACTTCATCATCACCAGGGAACAGCGCCGTGCAATTCCAATCATCGGCGATCCCGATCCGGACGTGCTGTGGAGGCTCGATAAGTTCTACACCGCCGTCGGGCTTGCGATTGAGGAACGCTCCGGCCTGATGGCATCCCCGATCATGGAGATGAGCCACGAGGGCTTCGGGCGCGTGCTCTTCACGGCCGGGCGGTTGGTCGTTTTGTCGAAAACCCTGCGCGACGTCCACCGGTTCGGTTTCGAGACGTTCTGGAAACTCGCCGCCGCCGGTACCCAACTGGCCGGCGATGCCACCGCAGTCATTGAGGCTTATCCCGAGGTGGCGCGGGCGGGATCTTTCGATCGAGGGGATCATGTCAGGTCTTGAGGACATGCGATGGCCAGCCCTCTCAATCGAGGCGGTCGAGGCCGATGTGGTTCTTGGGGTAGCGCTGATGAAGCCAGTGGTACTGATCTGTTCGCAAGATGCGGAGTTGTATTTGTTCCTCAGCCACATTCTGGGGGTGGACGGCTTCACGAGTGAGCCGGCAGGCGGCGTGAATGAAGCACTTGCATTTGCCAATGAACGGGAGCTCCAGGCGGTCGTGCTGGACTGCGGGCCATCAAGCGTGGCAGGCTCCACAATCTGCGCCCGGTTTAAGGGGGAGCCCCGAACCGGCCGCCTGCCCGTCATTGCGTTGATCGCGCCCGGCGCCGAGAACCAGCACCTCGATCTCTTGAAGGCAGGAATTGACGAGAGCTTTGTGCGGCCCTTCGCGCCGGCCAAGCTGCTTGACTGTCTACGCACGAAGCTGGCGCTGCCACAGCCGGGTTCAAACGGGATAAAAAACGGCAGCTGGCTCCGCTGTGGCAGGCTAGAGATGAACGTCGATGCCCGCCGAGTCCATGGTAACGGCCACGACATCCACCTTGGACCGATCCAGTTCAAGCTGCTGCGGCATTTGCTCGAGACTCCCGGCATGGTGTTCAGCCGAGTCGAGTTAAAGAACGCTGCTTGGGGGGAAAAGATCCATGTCGGTGAACGCACCGTCGATGTCCATGTCAGCCGGATCAGAAAGGAGCTGGAGAGGACGTCGGCCGGCAGCGTCATTCGAACCATCAGGTCCGACGGCTACTCGCTGGAGGAGGCGGACGTTGAGCCTGAGGCTGACGGCGAATGAGGCAGGTGCGGTGCCACTCGCTCGAGGGGCCGGACGGCTGAACAGCGAAGATGTAGTGCCACCCCATCTCCGTCGTGCCGAGGGCAAGTCTTGCGGCTTCGAAACGCGCCTACAGTTACGACATACTTAGAAAGAAGCAGACAGATGGCCTTCAAGAGCGTACTCAGTGTGACGGGAGTTGACCACTCCGATCCGGATGTCAGGACAGCTGCCAGCTTGTGTGCCGAAGTCGGCGCGTATCTTTCCGTACTGGTGATGTCGCCTCCGCCGCTCGTGATGGTCGCCTCGGCCGCTAGGCAGTGGCATCCCCGAGTGGCCTGGACAACGCGCACACGCCATTGCCGCACTGGAACAACGGTACACGCAAAGAGATTTTCACAGGACACGGCCAGTTGGGAAAAAACATCCAGGGAAATTCACAAACTGCTGAAAGCCACGTGGCGGTGCTATGATGTCGATATTGCGAACTGCGAAGCATCGGTGACGCGGTGCGACAGCGGGCGCTCTGCAACGGCCCCGCACTTCTCAACGACACTAGTCTCGGAGCTCTTGTTTTCAACGGCAGCTTGTTCGATACGGCCACTGTGCTCGCGCAGCACGCAATCGATACGTCTGCCAACATGATAGTCATGGGCGCTTATGGCAGCCGACGGCTGCGCGAGCGGCTCTTCGGTGGCGTCACAAAATGGATGGTGGGCAAGCCGCCATTGCCGCTGTTTTTGGCTCGCTGACGGGTTCCGAAGCAGCACCGATGCTGTTCGAAGCTCTACTCCCTGGTCACCTATCCTGATGCCAAGTCGGAGAAAAGTCGCCGCAACGCGAAGCTCCTGGAGCAACTTGCAAGCGCCGTCGCGAAGAACATTCCCGGACGTCTCTAACGCGCGCTCGGGGTCTGCTCGCCGAGACAATCCGTAACGCGCAGACCAACGGCCGGGCAGAGGCCCAGGCGTCCTCAATGCTCTCAAAACACCGATACTCGGGTCGGCGTCAGGTCGAGAAGAGAGTCGTTTCAGCGCAGCAGGCCGCGTTCGGACCGTAGCCCCATCGTATTGGCGTTATCACGATTCCCCTCACCACTGGCCGGGAGCTGAACACCGCAACCGTGCAGCGGCCAAGGCGCCGACCTTCGAGTCGGACGGTCGGGCTCTTGCCGGTGGCGGGGGGGAATTGATAGCATCAATAACGTTACCATCGGCTGGGATGGTAGCCGGCTTAGCGGCGAGGACGGCGGCCGCATCTTCAGCGTTTTCAGTCTGCCCGGCCCACCGCGTGGCGACCGAGCGGCCTTAAGGCTGGTCAATTCCGACAAGCTCACATTCGCACCAGGCGGTCCCTGTAGCGCCTGAGCACAGGGAACACAGAAAATATCGGCACAAAGCAGGAACCCCGGAGAGCTCACCGGCCGCACACGCCGGCACTCATCCTGGCCTTTTTCGCCAGGATCATAATCTTCGAGCTGACGATGGCGGTATTGGCGAGCCGAAGCTGGACCGGCTTCGTCGTGAAAAATTCCCATGTCGCCAGCCAGGAATTCAATCGCAAGGCGGGCGAGGGGGCACAGGCCGCGCTCGGATGGGGCAGCCTTTGCAATCGAAAATGGCGAGATCCGCTACCGCCTGAGGGACCGGAACGGCAAGACGCTCAAGCCGGTGGCGTGAAGCGGACAATGATGACGGGCCTGGCGGCAGCCAACGCAGTCTTGATGTCCATCTGCTCGGTCCCTCAGCCGAATACATGTTGAGTCGTCCGTGGCCAGGCTTTCGTGCCGGCCCGAAGTGCCAGATGCGTGTCCAAACCGGACAGCGGCAGAAGACATGTCGCGTCCAATACAACCGGCTATCTTGGGCACCCGGACGATTTTGAAGTAGAATCAAGAAGTTACTGCGCGCCTAGCGCGTTGGCACGGCCTTTGCGATTTGAGATTCAGCAACACTGAGTGAAGGCTGACTGCACGCAGATGCGCAAGACGAGCGATGCTCTTGAACCCTCGTGCCCCGTCTCAAAGGGGGAACAAGCTCGCGCATAAGGTCACCCAACCTTTGGCAACAGCCTTGGAGAGAAACATGGTAGTGCAGCTGGGGTCACCGGCTCCCGAGATCAAAGTGGAGGACTGGCTGCGTGGCGAGCCCCGAGGGTGCCAAGGCGCGGTTGGCCGAGGAGGAAAGATAAAAAAATGGGTAATTGGTCGAAATGACTTACTGGTCAATTCGCCCATTTCCCTGGCGTGACCGTGCGGCAAGGAGGGTCCATGCAGCACTTGGTCGATCGTTTGCAGCAGGGTCGAGGCTCAAATCTTCATGGCCTCCGGCCGCATTGCGGCGGAAGTGCTGTTCAACGCGAATTCGCGTGGAAGACTTCGCAGTCGAGGACGTGTTCAAGGTCGGCCCGAAGGACATCAATTGCGTGGAACCAGTCGCGCCGAGCCGGGCGTCGGCTGCGCAAGTGTGCCCGAAGTACGCGTCCCAGACAACAGACATCGTGCTTCGAGGAAGAGGACTGAAATGAGGAGAAGGCGAAATGTCTGACACCGCAATCAGCCCTGCCGTTGAGGAGGACGAGGCGCCTGCCACGCCATTCGTCAGATGCCTCGTGCGGCTGATCGGTGCTCAAGACTCCTACGGCTCGTGGGAAAGCAAATCGGACGCCGAACTGCTGGACGACTTCATCGTCATCAGAAAACAGCGCCGTGCGATGCCTGTCATCGGCGATCCCGAGCCGGACGTGCTTTGGAGGCTCGACATACTTTACACCGCCGTCGCGCTCGCGATCGAGGAGCGCTCCGGCCTGATGACATCGCCAATGACAAAGATGAAACCTATGGGGCTTCGGACGATCGCGTTTTACGGCCGGGCGGTTGGTCGCTCTGTCGAGACATCCACCGGTTCGGCTTAGAGATGCTCAGGAAGCTAGCGGAGGCCGGTACGAAACTGATCGACGATGCGACTGCGGCCATCGAAGCCTAACCCAACGTGGCACGGGCGTGAAGAAACCGATTTCAAGGAAGGATCTATGTCAAAGCTGGATGAGATGGGAACGGAAGTCCGAAAGCTTCAGTTGCGCGCGCCATTGCCAAGATGAAATTGCGCGACCTTGCAGAGGATCTCCCTGGAAAATGGACGGAGATAGAGGAAGTCGCCGAGGAAGCGTCGGCCGTTTTTGCCGAGTTGGATGGCGCCCAGAGAGAGCTCGCTGCAATGAAGAAGTTACGATGAGGAGCACATTCACCACGCGCGACGGCTCCGGATGGATGCCGGAATATCTCACCGCGATAGACGGCGCGACCTGCATCGGCTGCGGCCGCTGTTTCAAAGTCTGCTCGCGCGAGGTCATGCATCTTTACGGCGTCGATGACGCGGGTGAAATCCTCGCCTGCGACGGCAAAGACGACGATTTCGATGGCGAGCTCAATCGCATGATCATGGTCGTCGACCATCCCGGCCGCTGCATTGGCTGCGGAGCCTGCGCCCGCGTCTGCCCGAAGAGCTGCCAGACCCATGTTGCGGCCGACAATGTCGCTGCATGATCTGGTGGACATCCAGGAGAACGGCATTGCCCTTCAGAATCTTCTGCCGCGTCCTGGGAATGGTCCTTTGCAGCACAGCTCTGACCGCCTATTTCGCTTCTCATTCCATCGGCACAGCAATCGTCACTACGCTGGCTTGTTCGCTGCTCCTTCAGCTGGCGTATTTCGCAAGCGTGCTCTTTCTGATCTGGCGGTCTGGCCACGTTAGCCGAGCTGGCCAAAGGGCCGAGCATTTCGACAGTTGCGAGGAAGTTGGATCCGAGCCGCCAGACCTGGATGAGGTAAAGAATGAATCCGCAGAGTTGCTCCAGCGCGGTCAAATGCTGGCCACATCGCTGGAGTAGTCGTCACGATCAACGTCTCCGGACCCGGTCGTCTGTCGGCAAACAACGAAATTGCATCGTCAACCTGCTGGAAGCCTGGAGCGAGGTTCCCATACAGGAGCAGCCCCCTGCCGTCAGCTTGATCTCGCGGTTCCAACGATCAAACAGGCGAACGCTGAGTTGAAGCTCCAATAGCTTTATCTGCTGGATTACCGCCCTGGCGTCCCGCCGCCCAGATCTTTTGCAGCGCCGTTTACGCTGCCGTGACGCCCGACCTTGACAAAGGCGCACGCCTTGGTCGCTTCGGTGATGACGCGCCTGACCTCCATCAGCTTCGACGCCTTCAGGCCGGTTTCGCTTCTTTGAGCTGACCGAGAGCTGCAGAACATGGCCGTTCATTGGTTTCGTCTTCTTCCCTCGAGGACATCAAGGAGCGCCCGCGCCGCATCGAGCACGTTCGTGCCAGGGCCAAAGATAGCCGCCACACCGCGGTCACTGAGGAACTGGTAATCCTGGCGCGGGATGACGCCACCGACCACGACGACAATGTCGTCGGCACCCTTGGCCTTTAGCGCCTCGACTAGCTGCGGCGCGAGCGTCCTGTGACCGGCCGCCAGCGAGGATACCCCCACAAGATGCACCTTCTTCTCTACTGCTAGCTGCGCGGCCTCCTCCGGCGTCTGAAAGAGCGGGCCTGCGACCACGTCGAAGCCGATGTCGCCCAAGGCGGACGCGATAACCTTGGCGCCGCGGTCGTGCCCGTCCTGACCAAGCTTCGCCACCATAATGCGCGGCCTTTGTCCAAGGGTGCAAGTGAAGTCATGGATCCGCGAGACCAGCGTCTTGAACTCCGGCTCCTGGTCAAAGGCTTTGCCATAGACGTTGCTGACCACCTCGGGTACCGCCGTATGATCGCCAAACGCCTCACGCATGGCATCTGAAATCTCCCCCACAGTCGCGCGGGCCCGTGCCGCCTCGATCGCCGCTGCGAGGATGTTGCCTTCGCCGCTAGCTGCGACCTGGCTAAGTGCGAGAAGCGTATCGCCGACGCGCTGGGGATCGCGCTGGCGCCTGGTCTTTTCGATGCGGGCAATCTGCGACTGGCGCACGGCTCCATTGTCAATGTCCAGGATATCGATCTGGCCCTCGGTCTCGAGCCGGAACTTGTTAACGCCGACTATGACCTCTTCGCCCTTATCGACGGCAGCCTGACGGCGTGTGGCCGCCTCCTCGATCAGCCGCTTGGGCAGTCCGGAGGCCACGGCTTTGGTCATGCCGCCCAGCGCCTCGATCTCTTCGATAAGCGCCCAGGCCTTTTCGGCAAGCTCATTGGTCAGGCTTTCTACGTAATAGGAGCCGGCGAGCGGATCAACGACCTTGGTCACGCCGGTCTCATGCTGCAGGATGAGCTGCGTGTTGCGCGCAATGCGGGCGGAGAATTCCGTCGGCAACGCGATCGCCTCGTCGAAAGAATTGGTGTGCAGCGACTGCGTGCCGCCAAGAACGGCGGCAAGCGCCTCATAGGCCGTGCGCACGATGTTGTTGTAGGGGTCCTGCTCCTGCAGCGACACGCCCGATGTCTGGCAATGCGTGCGCAGTATCAACGACGAAGGCTTCTTCGGATGGAACTCTTCCATGATACGCGACCACAGAAGTCGAGCTGCCCGCAGCTTGGCGGCCTCCATGAAAAAATTCATGCCGATGGCGAAGAAAAACGAAAGCCGGCCGGCGAACTCATCGACGCTCAGGCCCTTGGCGATGGCTGCGCGGACATATTCGCGCCCGTCAGCCAGCGTGAAGGCAAGTTCCTGGACCCGCGTCGCGCCGGCTTCCTGCATGTGATAGCCGGAAATCGAGATCGAATTGAATTTTGGCATCTCCCTTGCCGTGTATTCGATGACGTCGGCGATGATCCGCATCGAGGGTCCGGGCGGATAGATGTAGGTGTTGCGGACCATGAACTCCTTGAGGATGTCGTTCTGAATGGTTCCGGAGAGTTTTTCGCGCGCGACGCCCTGTTCTTCTCCCGCGACGATGAAGTTCGCCAGGATCGGGATCACCGCGCCGTTCATGGTCATCGAAACCGACATCTCGTCGAGCGGAATGCTATCGAACAGGATCTTCATGTCCTCGACAGAATCGATCGCAACGCCAGCTTTGCCGACGTCGCCCTCGACGCGGGGATGGTCTGAATTGTAGCCGCGATGCGTGGCAAGATCGAAAGCCACCGACAGGCCCTTCTGTCCGGCGGCGAGCGCCTTGCGATAGAAGGCGTTGGATTCCTCGGCTGTCGAGAAGCCGGCATACTGACGGATGGTCCAGGGCCGGCCAGCATACATTGTAGCGCGCGGCCCGCGGAGGAACGGCCTCAGGCCCGGCAACGAATTGAGGTGGGCGATCTCCTCCAGATCCGTTGCGGTATACAGCGGCTTGACGGCTATGCCTTCCGGCGTGTGCCAGACCAGATCGTCCGGCGAGGCCTTCAGTTCGCGCTCGGCGAGTTTGCGCCAGTCCTCGTACCCCACCCGGTCGCCCATTGCCCTGCCCTCACTCGAATTCCATGATCAGTTCATCGACGGCCAGGCTGGCGCCGGCTTCCGTGGCGATGCGCCGGATCGTTGCCCGGCGCTCGGCGCGCAGCACGTTTTCCATTTTCATGGCTTCGACCGTCGCAAGCGCCTGCCCTGCCTCGACCTGATCCCCCGCCTTAACCGAGACGGCGGTTATCACGCCGGGCATCGGACAGAGCAGCATCTTGGAGGTGTCTGGTGGCAGCTTTTCCGGCATCAGCAGCGCCAGCTCGGCAATGCGGGGCGTGCGGACATGGGCCAACACATCCATGCCTCGCCATCGCAAACGGATGCCCGTCGCCACGTTTGACGTCTTCACGCCAAGCGTCTCATCGTCGATCGTGAACCGAGCTTGGCTGCACCCCGGCTGCCAGTCGCTGCCGACTGCGACCGGAGTCTCGCCGCCGAGGGCGACGACGACCTTGCCGCCCTTTTCACCAATCGTGATGCCAAAGCTTTTGCCGGCTAACATCGCGACCCAGTCGTGCCCCACCAGCCGACGGTGATTGTCCATCGCACCAGAAATCAGCACGTTGCGTTCCTGCATCCGCAGATTGATGAAGGCGGCGATCACCGCCAGCTTCCTGGCATCCTCCGCGGACGGTTCGACCCCAGAAAACCCGTCCGGATATTCCTCGGCGATAAACGCAGTCGTCAGCCTTCCCTGGCGAAAGCGCGGATGGTCGATGACAGCGGACAGGAACGGCAGATTGTGGCCGATACCCTCCACTTCGAAGTCGTCGAGGGCGCGGGCCATGGCATCGATAGCCGCCAGCCGGGCGGATGTCCCCTGTCCGTCCGGCGCCCAGGCGCACAGCTTGGCGATCATCGGATCATAATACATGGAAATCTCGCCGCCCTCGAAGACACCGGTATCGTTGCGCACGATCGCCCCGTCGTCGAGTACGCCTTCCATCGGCGGACGATAACGGCTCAGCCTGCCAATCGACGGCAGGAAGTTTCGATAGGGATCTTCGGCATACAGCCGGCTTTCGATCGCCCAACCTGTCAACCTCACCTCGTCCTGCGTCAGGCGAAGCGGTTCACCGGCCGCAATGCGGATCATCTCCTCGACTAGGTCGATACCGGTGATCAACTCCGTCACCGGATGCTCGACCTGCAGCCTCGTGTTCATTTCGAGAAAATAGAACTTCTTTTGCGCATCGACGATGAACTCGACCGTGCCAGCCGAAAAGTAACCGACAGCCTTGGCGAGTGCCACCGCCTGCTCACCCATGGCCTTGCGCGTCGATGCGTCGAGAAAAGGCGACGGCGCTTCCTCGACGACCTTCTGGTTGCGGCGCTGGATCGAGCATTCTCGTTCGCCAAGATGGATCAGGTTGCCATGCTGGTCGCCGAGCACCTGAATCTCGATGTGGCGCGGCTGGGTAACGAACTTCTCGATGAAGATGCGGTCGTCGCCGAAAGACGATTTCGCCTCGTTCTTCGACGATTGAAACCCCTCGCGCGCCTCGATATCGTTCCAGGCGATCCGCATGCCTTTGCCGCCACCGCCCGCCGACGCCTTGATCATCACCGGATAGCCGATCTCGTCGGCGATCTTCACCGCCTCGTCGGCATCCGCGATCAACCCCATATGGCCAGGCACGATCGAGACCCCGGCCGATGCGGCGATCTTCTTCGACGTGATCTTGTCGCCCATCGCCTCGATCGCCACCGGCGGTGGCCCGATGAAGGCGACGCCCATGGGTTTCAACGCCTCGGCGAAATTAGCGTTCTCCGACAGGAAGCCATAGCCCGGATGCACGGCGTCGGCGCCGGTCTGCTTCACCGCTTCGAGGATCTTGCCGATGACGATGTAGGACTGGCTCGAAGGCGGCGGACCAATATGCACGGCTTCGTCGGCCATCTTGACATGCAACGCCTCGCGATCGGCATCTGAATAGACTGCGACAGTGGCAATGCCGAGCTTCCTTGCGGTCTTGATGACACGGCAGGCGATTTCGCCACGATTGGCGATGAGGATTTTCTCGAACATTCTTTGCCTATCGTTCAACTGTGAAAGTCGACGCGTCGGTATCCTGCTTCCAACTGAGCTTGGCGCGATTCAGCGTCGTCGGCAGGTCGATGGCGCAAAGGCACCAATCCATTTCACCGGCGTGCCCCAACCAGACTAGACCTCGTGGCCCGCCGACGAGATCGGAAAGCTGTCCCGGCGTCACATAAATGCGTTCACCGCAGAACACGTGATTGCACATAGTTTCACCTCTACAGCGGCATCGTGTCGTGTTTCTTCCAGCGCGCATCGACGCTCTTGCCCCGTAACGCCGCGAAGGCACGGGCAATGCGTCGGCGCGAGGAATGCGGCATGATCACCTCGTCGATGAAGCCACGTTCGGCAGCGACGAAAGGATTGGCGAAACGCTCCTCATAGTCCTTGGTGCGCTGGGCGATCTTGTCCTTGTCGCCAAGTTCCGAGCGATAAAGGATTTCGGTCGCACCCCTGGCGCCCATCACCGCGATCTCGGCCGTCGGCCAGGCATAGTTGACATCGGCGCCAATATGCTTGGAGGCCATGACGTCATAGGCCCCGCCATAGGCCTTGCGCGTGATCAGCGTCACCATCGGCACCGTCGCCTGGCTGTAGGCAAACAACAGCTTCGCTCCATGCTTGATGACGCCGCCATATTCCTGCGCCGTGCCGGGCAAGAAACCGGGCACGTCGACGAGGGTCAGGATCGGGATCGAGAAGGCGTCGCAAAAGCGGACATAGCGCGCCGCCTTGCGCGAGGAGTCGATGTCGAGGCAGCCCGCCAGCACCATCGGCTGGTTGGCAACCACACCGACCGTCTGGCCCTCGATGCGTAGGAAACCGGTGAGGATGTTTCTAGCAAAGGCCTCCTGGATTTCGAAGAAATCACCCTCGTCGGCGATTGCCAGGATCAGCTCACGCATGTCGTAGGGTTTGCTGGCGCTGTCCGGCACCAGCGTGTCGAGCCGCATCTCGAGCCGTGACGGATTATCGTGGAAGGGGCGGACCGGCGGCTTTTCGCGATTGTTGAGCGGAAGGAAATCGAACAGGGCGCGAACTTGCTCAAGGGTCTCGACGTCGTTTTCGTAGGCGCCATCGGCGACGGACGATCTGGTTGTGTGCGTGCGCGCACCGCCAAGTTCTTCGGCGGTAACAATTTCGTTGGTGACAGTCTTAACCACGTCTGGACCGGTGACGAACATGTACGACGAATCGCGGACCATGAAGATGAAATCGGTCATGGCTGGCGAATACACCGCGCCGCCGG
Source organism: Mesorhizobium sp. L2C066B000 (assembly GCF_000502335.1). NCBI lineage: Bacteria > Pseudomonadati > Pseudomonadota > Alphaproteobacteria > Hyphomicrobiales > Phyllobacteriaceae > Mesorhizobium > Mesorhizobium sp. L2C066B000. Next base: position 20,907 of record NZ_AYWZ01000024.1, on the reverse strand, counting down.
CGCAAGGACCCATAATGACGGAGATCTGCGGTATCACCCCCGACGCATCGACATTGCGCTTGAAGACGTCGGCATAGCCGGCCAGCGAAGCCACGCCTTCCTGGATGCGCGCGCCGCCGGAATCATTCAGTCCGATAACCGGCGCGCCATTGCGCACAGCCATGTCCATGATCTTGCAGATCTTCTGGGCGTGGGTCTCCGACAACGAGCCACCAAGCACGGTGAAATCCTGGGAGAAGACATAGACCAGACGACCGTTGATCGTGCCCCAGCCCGTTACGACGCCGTCGCCCGCCACTTTCTGGGCGGCCATTCCGAAATCGACTGTGCGATGAGTGACATACATGTCGTATTCCTCGAACGACCCCTCATCGAGAAGGACGTCGAGGCGTTCACGCGCCGTCAGCTTGCCCTTGGCATGCTGCGCATCGATGCGCTTTTGCCCGCCGCCGAGGCGAGCCTCGGCGCGACGGAATTCCAACTGTTCGAGAACCGCGCGCATCAGCGGCCGGCTCGCGCGTCAACCCATTTCCATGCCGTCGGGAAAACAAGAACAGCCAGAAGGGCCTTGACGATGTCGCCGAGCATGAAGGGATAGAGTCCGAACTGGACAATGGGCTTGTCGAAGCCGAGTACGGCGCCAAGCCACAGCAGCCCAGGTACATAAATGATAGCCCCGGCAAACAGGGCTGCAGCCATTGCGGAAAGCGGATTACGGTCCCAGCCGCGGACCGCGAGCCAACCGGCAAGGAGCACGGCCGGCAAGAAGCCAAGGAGATACCCTCCCGTCGGCCCCATCATATAGGCAAGGCCGACGCCTTTTTCCGGCGTACCGGCGAAGACCGGGAAACCGGCAGCGCCCTCGGCCAGGTAAAGAGAAACAGCGGCGACGCCGCGTGCAGGCCCCAGCGCCAATCCCAGGCCAATGACGACGAAAGTCTGCATGGTGATCGGCACCGGATGGAACGGCACCGCAACCTTGGCCGAAAGGGCGAGCAGCAGCGAGGCTGCGAAGATGGTGGTTCCGTCGACTGCAGGGTTGCTCGCCCCCCGCCGTCTCGCAATGGCGTTGTAGATGGTCATTTCGGCTCTCCTCCAAAGGTCCCCTAACTGCTGCCACCAACCTTTAGGTGGCGCGACCGAATGAGGGAACCTTTGAAAAGGAGCGAAGGTGTAATATAGCAATTTGTAATCTGCATTTGCGAAGTTGCGAACATGGCCATAGGCAAACTTTTTGTCGGTACAAAAGTCCGCGCTCTGCGCGAAAGCAGCAAGGCGACGCAGGCCGCCTTCGCCGAGCGCATTGGCATCTCGACCAGCTACCTCAATCAGATAGAAAATAATCAGCGGCCGGTTTCGGCCTCAGTGCTCTTATCGCTTGCCGAGAACTTCAAGATCGATATCGCATCCATGTCGGGAAGCGACAGCGACCGTCTGCTCTCGGCGCTTAGCGAGGCTCTTGCAGATCCGGTTTTAGGTGCCTATTCGCCGAGTTTGCAGGAGTTGAAACTCGTCACTCAGAACGCGCCGGGCTTTGCGCATGCTTTGATTGCCAGCCACCAAGCCTATCGCCGCAACAGCGAACAGCTTGCAAGCTTCGATGATCACATGGTCCGCTCAAACGCCGTCGGTGATCCGACGCCCTACGAAGAGGTCCGCGATTTCTTCCACTTCGTCGACAACTATATTTCCGACCTTGATCTGGCAGCCGAGCGCCTGGCGACGAGCCTTGGCATTCCTGACCGCGATGCTGCGCTTGTGTTGCCGACCTATCTGGAGAGCCAGCACGGTGTTCGGATCCTGCGCTCGCAATCCGGCGAGGATATCCTGCGCCGATATGACGGTGCTTCCCGCGCACTCTTCCTCAATCCCTATTCGCCGACATCGACGCGAACTTTTCAGATGGCGTTCCAGGTGGCCGCCTTGGAGATGGACAAAGAGATCGATGCGATAGTCCAGCGAACAAACTTCCGCACCCAAGAATCTGGTGAGATCTGCAAGATCGGTTTGCGCAATTACTTCGCCGGAGCGCTGACGCTGCCCTATCAGCATTTTCTGGCGGCGGCGAAAGAACTTCGTCACGACCTTGAATTGATGGCGACACGTTTTGGTGCGAGTCTTGAACAGGTCGCGCATCGTCTTTCGACCTTGCAGCGGCCGGGCGTCAAGGGCGTACCTGTGTTCTTCGCCTGCATCGATCGCGCGGGAAATATCACCAAGCGTCATAGCGCCGCCAAATTGCAATTCGCTCGCTTCGGGGCAGCATGCCCGCTTTGGAACTTACATCAGGCCTTTGAGACGCCGGGCCGCATCATCCGCCAACTGGCTGAGACGCCCGATGGCGCGCGCTATCTCAGCATAGCCACCGAAATTGCCAAAGGCAGCGGCGGATTCAATACTCCGCAACGACGATACGCCATTGCTCTTGGCTGTGAGGTAGCCCATGCGCAAGACTTCGTCTATGCCGACGGTACCGACCTGAACAATCGGTTGGCATTCGAGCCGATCGGTGTTTCATGCCGCATTTGTGAGCGGCTGAATTGCGTCCAACGTGCCGTCCCGCCGCTCAAGAGCAAGATTGCAGTCGATCAAAGCCAACGTGGCGCATTGCCGTACACCCTTCGCTGATTTTACGATCACCCAACATTGGACCTTGGGTGGCCGGAGGACTGCTTTTCGTTTTTAAGTGTTGGCGACTCAACAACGGTGGCCGACGACGTGACCTCATGCAGCATGGCAGGATCGTCAAACAGGGCGAGAAGGAAAGAGATCTTCCGACCACCTCATCACGCGTACACGGAACTGCTCGGGATTTGAACATATGTCGGCTTAAAGCGAGAATGCAGGGATTTCAACTTCTGAAGCCAACAGGCCTATGGACCGAGCCTGTGTCGCAGGCTGCGAAGCGCACTGTGGAAAGCCGTCTCATAGGTTTGTATCTTTTGCCAGGCAGCTAGGCCTCACGCGAAGGCTTCGCCGGATTTGTCGGGTTGCCCATAAAGCGATCTGTCGAGGCTGGGAGCCACCTTGAACCGTTTTCGATAGGCACGGCTCAGGCTTTCGCTTGCCGAAAAACCGCACATGAGGGCGATATTGCCTACCCGCTCTCGTGAATTTCGCAAGAGATTGCGTGCGCGATCGAGGCGTAGTTCCAGGTAGTAGGTCTGCGGTGACTGTCCGAGGTGCCGCAGGAAGAGCCGACGAAGCTTCCATTCCTTGGCCTCCAGGCGGTTGGCGATCTCCCTGATCGGAAGTGGCGATTCCATGTTCGCAAGCATCATCTCAATAGCCTTCGCGAGCGTCCGGTTGAGGCGAGGGATCGACCAGTCGAACCCGAACGATCCATCCGCGCGTTCCGATTCCAGAGGCCGATAGTTCAGGATCTCTGCGACTCGGCGCGCCAATCGTTTGTTTTCAAAATGCGAAATCATGGCCAGCGTCATGTCGATCGTTACGACTCCGCCCGCACTTGAGCAGCGATCATGATCGAGATCGAACAGGCGATCGGCGAAGAAGGCTTCGCCGCGGCTTTCACGGAACCCGACGATCGCCTCGTGGTGCGCGGCCGCAGGTCGCCTGTCGAGAAGGCCCGCCTCGGCAAAGATGAGGGCCCCCGTGTCGACGCAGCCCATAAGGGATCCAGTCCGGGCGCGGCGCCTGAGCCAGCTCAATACCGCGTTGGTCTTCATGCGGTCCGGGGCGTAGGAAGCCAACAGAATGACGGCATCTGTCGGCTGTTCATCCAGCCCGCCCTGAATCTCCAGAGCATGGCCTGAAGAGGACCGCGGTGTCGTCCCGTCAATACTCAAGACGCGCCAGCGAAAGACCGGTCCCTGACTTTCTCGATTCGCCAGCCGGAGCGGTTCCGTGATGAGCGAAAGCGACAGAAGCGGGAAGCCTTCGCCGATTACGATAGTTACCACCTTCATGTTCAGTCAGGTCATTTTTTTGTCTGCTCGGATCATCCAGGGAAGGAAGCAGATCGCTATGCTTCAGGCAAGCTTCTTATCCCCGGAAACCAGATGACACAGCCCCTCGATGCCCTCTTCCGCCCCAAATCTGTGGCGTTCATCGGGGGCAGCAATCTCAATCCCGCATTGAAATACCACCGCGACCTCGGCTTCTCCGGAGACACCTGGGTGGTGAATCCAAAATACGAGACCCTGCAAGGATTTCCTTGCGTCCCCTGGATCGAGGCGCTTCCGCAGGCGCCTGATCTGGCTTTCATCGCAATCCGGCGCGAAGCCGCGCTGGAAGCGGTCGGATCGCTCCGTGTCAAAGGCTGTAGAGCAATCGTTTGCAACGCCGCCGGTTTCGCCGAGACGGGGACCGACGGTGGCAACCTGCAGGCGGAGCTCGTCGCCGCGGCTGGCGACATGGCCATGCTCGGCCCAAACGCCGTCGGACTGGTCAACTTCGTCGATCCGATGGCAGCCATGATGGACCAGTTCGGGGTCCACTCGGTCGAAAAGGGCGTCGCCGTCGTCAGCCAGGGCGGTGGCCTTCTGTGCGACGCGGTATTCTCCGATCGAGGTCTGCCAATCACGCATCTTGTCGGTGGTGGCAATCAGGCGATTACCGGCATGGAAGCCTGCGTTGACTACCTGCTCGACGATCCGCGCGTGACTGCCGTCGGCCTGTCCTTTGAAAGTCTTCGGGATGTGTCGGTTCTCCGCAAGGCTGCGGCGAAGGCGCTTAAGCTCGGCAAGCCAATCGTCGCCATCAAGTTCGGCAAGACGGCTGCAGGCGCGCAGGCGGCGGCTTCCCATACCGCGTCGATGACCGGGGCAGGGGCTGCCTGGGAGGCACTCTTCGACAGGCTGGGCATCATCTCCACCAACTCGGAATCCGAGTTCTTCGAGACGCTGAAGCTCTTCCATTCGGGGCAGGCGCCCAAGGGACGCAGAGTTCTCGTGACGGCCGTGTCCGGGGTGCTGGGCGTGATGCTCGCCGACCACCTCAGCGCCGCAGGATTCGAGCTTCCTCAGCCGACCGGGGACCGGGTCGCCCGCCTGCGGGAAGTCCTTCCCTTGATGGCAACGCCTGGCAATCCGCAGGATGTCACCATGGGCGCCTGGAACGACAAGGAACGTCAGACGGCCATCTACTCTGCGCTGCTCGACGAAGGCTACGACGCCGCCCTGATGGTGCAGAACTATCCCCGCGAAGGCATGTGGGACATCAGCGAATACGCTGCGCAGGTCGAGGCGCTCGGCGCGGCCTGCCGAGGCCGCGACGTCGCCGCCATGCAGCTGGCCCCCATGATCGACTGCTTCCCGGCCCACGCCCGGGATCACACCCAGACCCTCGGCCTTGCCGCCATGCAGGGTCTGGAGGAATGTATGCGTGCGATGTCACACGGTGTTTGGTGGCGCGAGCGCCGCGAAGAGCTGAATGCCGCAGGGCTGGAGCAGCTGACCGCGGCCCAGTCGATTGTTCCTGAAGCCGGCACCTATCAAGACGAGGCATCAGCCAAGTCGATGCTGGCAGGGGCTGGAGTCCGGGTTCCCAAGTCGAGAGTCTCCAGTCCCGAGAAGGCCCACGAAGTCGCCACCGAAATCGGCTTCCCGGTTGTTCTCAAAGCTCTCGACCCCCGCCTCATTCACAAGTCCGAGGTCGGTGCGGTTTGCATCGGCCTGTCCTCGGCCCAGGAGGTGCGCGACGCGGTCGACAAGATGCGATCGGACATGGGCCGCCTCGCACCGAACATTCCATTGAACCTCGTCCTCGTAGAGGCGATGGCGGCGAACACCGTTGCCGAGGTCTTGGCTGCCGTGACTTACGATCCGTCCGTCGGTTCCATCATGATGATCGCCGGCGGCGGAGTGGAAGCCGAGCTCTGGAATGACAGCACTTTGGTCGCTGCGCCATTCCGCCGTGAAGAACTCTCGCGTGCGTTCGACCGTCTGAAGGTGGCCGAGCGCCTGAAGGGATGGCGGGGCCGTCCCGCAGGCGACCGCGAGGCGCTGCTCGACACGCTGGAGGCCCTGGGCCTCTTCGCCATCGCCGAGGGCGCCGAAGAAATCGAAATCAACCCGATCCTGGTCGGCCGAGAAGGCGCGCTTGCCGTGGACGCGGTTCTGAAGCTTGCACACCGCAAGAAGTGTGTCGCCTAACACAAAGGGGAAGGCCATGCAGGGTATCACTACCACCGATTACAGGCACCTTGTCTACGAGGTGGACTCCGAGCACGTCTGCTGGCTGACACTGAACAGGCCGGAGAAGCTGAATGCGATGAACCTGAGGCTTATCGCCGAACTACAGGCAGGCCTTCTGCGCGCGGACCGCGACGACAATGTCAATGTTATCGTCATCCGCGGGAACGGCCGGGGATTTTGCGCCGGACACGATCTTGATGAAGACGCCTCGGAGGACCGCACGTCGATCTACGAGTACCGCGCCCACTACATCCATCAGTTCGAGGAGTTCACCACTCCCTGGACCGTCACCAAGCCGGTCATAGCCTCGGTCCACAAGTACGCCATCGGCAAGGGGTTCGAGCTGTCCTTGTTCTGCGACGTCTCGATCGTCACCTCGGACACCCGAATGGGCTACAACGAGGTCCGCTACGGCGTGTCGGGGCACTGCATGTTCCTACCTTGGGTGGTGAACATGAAGACCGCCAAGGACCTTCTCCTGACAGGCAGGGAACTGACCGCCGCCCAGGCGAAGGAAATGGGCCTGGTCACCGACGTGGTCGAGCCGGACCAGCTCGCGGAAGCTACCTGGCGCAAGGCCACACTGATGGCGCGGATGCCGCGCGAGATGCAGCGGATGCACAAGATGTATCTGAATCGCGTCTACGAGATGCAGGGGCTCAGGACGGCGACCGACTACTACCTCGAGCAGGTTGCCATCATGGGCGCGCAGCCTGTGCCCGAATACGCGGAGTTCAGCCGGATGACCGCCGAAAAGGGACTGCGGGCCGCCCTCGATCACGCCAATGCTCGTTACGAAGGGCTGGACTGATGGACTTCTCGCTGACCGAAGAGCAGGAGATGCTCTCCAAGACGGTCCGCAACTTCTGCGAAACCGAACTCATCCCGCACGAAGCGTTGCTTGAGCGGACGAGTGAACTGCCGCGCGAACTGGAACTCGACATCCGCCGCAAGGCGATGGCACTCGGACTTCACGCCTGCAACATGCCAGAAAGCGTGGGCGGAGCCGCGTTGGACTGCGTGTCCTTCACGCTCGTCGAAAAAGGGCTGTCACGGGCATCCCTGGCCTTGGCCGAGTGCGTTCGTCGGCCAAACAACATCCTCGCGGCGTGCCAAGGAGAGCAGATTGCCCACTTCCTCGAACCTGTGATGCGGGGCGAGAAGAGGGAATGCATCGCCATGACTGAACCCGACGCTGGCTCCGATCTCAAGGGCATGAAGACCCGCGCCGTCGAGGACGGCAGCGACTGGATCATCAACGGAACTAAGCACTTCATCTCGAATGCCCAGAACTCGGATTTCGTGATCCTGTTCGCGGCGACTGGGGAGGAAGAGACGTCGAGCGGTTCCCGCAAGCGCATCTCGTGTTTCCTCGTGGACCTCGACACTCCAGGTCTCGAAGTCGCCAGGGGCTACGACCACATGGGTCACCGCGGCTACTACAACAACATCCTGAACTTCGACAGCGTCCGCGTCGGCGCCTGGCAGATGGTCGGTGACGAAGGCGAGGGTTTCAAGGTGGTGAGTGACTGGCTCGGGCCCGGCCGCCTGACGGTGGCGGCGGTCTGCGTTGCCCGTGCGGAACGTGCTTTCGAGGTCGCTGTCGACTTTGCGGCCCAGCGAAAACAGTTCGGGCAGCCGATCGGCAAGTTCCAAGGAATCAGCTTCCCGCTCGCCGACATGGCGACCGACATCCGCATCGGCGACCTTCTGCTGATGAACACGGCGTGGAAGGTGGATCAGAACGCGCCGACGATCGCCCAGGACTGCGCCATGGCGAAGGTCTGGTGCTCCGAGATGCTCGGGCGCGTGGCCGACCAAGCCATCCAGACCTGCGGCGGCATGGGCGTGATGGCCGACCTGCCGCTCGAACGTATCTACCGTGACGCTCGCGTCGAGCGCATCTGGGAGGGGACCTCCGAGATACAGCGTCACATCATCAGCCGACAGCTCATGCGTGCGAGAGGTGCGTGAACATGACGCCGAACAAGATGACGGCCGTGCACCTCGTCGGTCACGGCGGCCTCGACAAGCTGGTCGTTCGCAACGACGTTGTCGTTCGCCAGGCTGGTCCCGGGGAAGTTCTCGTCAACGTGACTGCCGCTGGCATGAACAACACGGACATCAACACGCGCACCGGCTGGTACAACAAGCAGGTCAGTTCGGGCACCACGGCGGAAGGGGGGAATCGCGGCTTCGGGGTCGCCGAGAAGGGCATGGGTGACTGGGAGGGCGGGCTTACGTTCCCGCGCATCCAGGGCGCCGACGCCGTCGGCTACATCGTGGCAGTCGGCGAGGGCGTGGACGCGAGCCGGATTGGTGAACGTGTCGTGTGCGATCCCTATATCCGCGATCCGGAAGATGTCGAAGGGTTCGACAGCGCGGGCTTCTTGGGATCCGAGCACGACGGCGCGTTCGCCCAGTTCACCACCGTCCCGTCCGTCAATGCCGTCTCGGTCCCGAAGGACTTTCCGCTCTCGGATGCGGCTCTTGCGACCCTTCCATGCTCGGGCGGCACGGCCATGAACATGCTCTCGATGGCCGGCGCAAAGGCAGGCGATCTTGCGCTCGTCACAGGCGCCTCCGGCGGCGTCGGCACGTTCCTGGTGCAGATCCTGAAGGCTCTCGGCGCGACCGTCATTGCGGTCGCGGGCATGTCGAAGATGGCGGCCGTCTCCGAACTCGGCGCCGATCACGTGATCGACCGCGAGACACCAGACCTCGTCGCTGCGGTGCTGGAGATCACGGGCGGCAGAAAGCTTAGCCTCGTGGCAGACGTGGTTGGCGGCGACCAGTTCCCCGATCTCCTGAAGTTGCTGCGCCGTGGCGGCCGCTACGTGACGGCAGGGGCCATCGGCGGCCCGAAGGTCGATCTCGACCTGCGGACGCTCTATCTCAAGAACCTGTCCCTGTTCGGTTCCACGGTCTACCTGCGCGACACGTTCCCGCGGCTCATCGACCTGGTCGTCGCGGGCCGGATCAAACCGTTCAGCACGAAGTCCTGGCCGCTGGATCAGATCCACGCCGCTCAGTCGGAGTTTTTCGAGAAGAAGCACGTCGGCAGCCTGGTCCTCCTGCCTCCCAAAGTGGAGGCGCAAAGGTGAAGATTACCGGACTCGCGGCCTACCGAGTTGTCCTCGACAAGTGGAAACCCTACACCCACGCCCTCGAGATCTCGATCCCGCTCGAAACCACTGTGCTGCGCAGCGACACGGACGAAGGGCTCGGCGGCTGGGGCGAGACGATGACCCCGCCTAGCTACTACCTGCCGACCTCGCCGCAGACGGCACACGTGGGTCTGGACCTTATCGTCTCGATCCTTCTCGGCGCTGAGCCACGCAACCACCGCGCACGGATGGAGGAGATCGCTTTCGCGATGCGCGGACACAAGCCGACGAAGTCGGTCGTCGACATGGCTCTCTGGGACCTGGGCGGAAAGGCGAGGGATCCTTTCACGGAGTGGCGGGCGTGAGTTCCCCGGTTAAGACGGAAAGGCGCGGCCGCGTGCTCGAGATCGTTCTTGACCGGCCGAAGGCGAACGCCATCAACGCCGCGACGTCGAAGGAGCTGGGCGAGGCGTTCCGCACCCTCAGCGAAGACGACAGCCTGTCGGTCGCTATCATCACTGGCGGAGGTGACAGGTTCTTTTCTGCGGGTTGGGACCTCAAGTCGGCCGCCGAGGGCGAAGCGCCGGACGCCGACCAGGGCATCGGGGGGTTCGCTGGCCTCACGGAGTACTGGGGCCTGAAGAAGCCCGTAATCGCGGCGGTGAACGGGCTGGCACTCGGCGGCGGGTTCGAGCTTGTCCTGGCCGCAGACCTGATTGTCGCGGCCTCGCATGCGAAGTTCGGCCTCACCGAAGCGGCCATAGGTCTCATTGCCGATGCTGGCGGCGTGATCCGTCTTCCGCGCCGGCTTCCACGGCCCATAGCAATGGAGATGATGTTCACCGGAAGGCAAGTCAGCGCGCACATGCTGGAGAGCTGGGGTCTCGTGAATGAGGTCGTGCCCGGCGGCCAGCTGATGTCGGCCGCGCGCGAGCTTGCCGATCGGATCGCCGCATCGGCGCCTCTCTCGTTGCAGGCGATCAAGGAGATAGACCGGGTGACCGAAGGGCTCGGCGAACGGGAAGCCTACCGGATCATGCGCGAGGCTGATCTGCCCGTGTACCGACGCGTCTATGCGAGCGAGGACGCCGCCGAAGGAATGGCCGCTCTATCGGAGAAGCGAGCACCCAACTGGAAAGGACGCTGACAATGGCGGAAGTCTATGATGCCCCGTTGCCCTGGACAGGCGATATCGAATCGCCGCTCACGCTGTTCCGGGCGAAAGTCCGGGAACAGTGGATCGACGTCTTCCAGCACGTGAATGTCGCGCATTATCTGACTATAGGTGACCATGCGAACTGGGCTTTCTGGAACTGGCTGAACGGTCCTGACAGCACGATGGAAGCGCGCGATGGCCATGAGTACGTCATCGTTGAAAACCACGTTCACTACATCAACGAGCTGGCGTTGGGCACGCCGATCCATGTCACCACGCAGCTCATCGGCGTGGACAACAAGCGCTTCGTCCTCTTCCACCACATCTGGAAGTCGGAGACGAACGAGCTGGCAGCCACGAACGAGGTGAAGTGTCTCGGGTTCAACCTGGCAGAGCGGCGGCCGGAGAACTGGCGGTCTGTCGTCGCGAAGAGGCTCGAACAGATCCTGCAGTCCCAGACCGGACAGGAAGTTCCCGCCGTCGCCGGACAGGGCATCGCCCTGAAGAAGAGGTGATCCAATGCGCATCGAGAGGATAACGCTCTACTCTGTGCCGATCGACGTCGGCATGGAGCTCACGCGGTATGTGTCGAGCCAGTCGATCAACCCGGCGCTCGACGTCCTCGTGGTGAAGATCGAAACCGATGGCGGTCTCGTCGGCTGGGGCGAAGTTTCCTCCGCGCCTCCTTATTACCTGCCGGAACTCTCGGCAGGCGCCCGCGAGGGCATCCGACACGTTTCCCCGGCGGTGCTGGGGCGAGATCCGCGACAGGTCGCGGCCATCCTGAGGGACGTGTCCGCAGCGCTTAGGGGCCATGGAAACGCCAAGACAGCGCTGGAGATGGCGCTGTGGGATCTCGCGGCGAAAGCACATGGCGTGCCGCTCATCGACCTGTGGGGCGGACGTATATCGGATTCCGTGCCGGTGCTCACCGTGGTCCGCATCGGAACACGCGACCAGACGCTTGCCGCGTTCGACAAGGAGCGGAAGAGGGGATACTCGCGGTTCCAGATCAAAGTCGGGGCAGGCGAGGTACATGAGGATATCAAGACCATCCGGATGGTCGAAGAGATAGCGCTTCCCCATGAGCGCATCTGGTACGACCCGAACCGCGGCTGGCTCGTCGATGACGCGATCCGCGTGATCAAGGCGCTACGCGATCTCTCGCCGATGATTGAGAATCCCTGCGACACCTACGAGGAGTGCCGGACCGTCGCCCGGAAAACTGGCGTGCGGATCATGCTTGACGAAGTATTGGACAGCCCGCGGCGCTTCCTTGAGGCGGTCGAAGATCAGGTCCTCGACGTCGCCTCGCTTAAGACCTCGTGCATCGGCGGTATCGAGGCCACACGGCAGGCGATGTCGCTTGCCAGAATTCTCGGAGTGCCGGTCCGCATCGAGGACTACTACGGAACGGGAATCCTCCTCGCGGCGGTGACCCACCTCGCACACTCGCTTCCGCGCAACCTCGTTTTCGGGCTGTACGACTACGTCAGCGGCGACCTCCCGCTCGTGAAGAACCCGCTTCTTGTTGTGAATGGCGAGATACGCCTGCCAGACGATTGCGGTCCGGGGCTTGGCGTGGAGGTCAACGAGACTATCCTGGGTGAGCCTGTTGCTATCCTCGGGCTAGCCTGACCGGCAGGCAATACATGGGCAGGCGGATCACATTTCAGCGGGTGGGCGAACAATCTGACGGAACCGGCTGGAAGCCTACCTGGTCAATTTCGCCATTGGCTTGCGTAGCAGGAAGCACCGGCATAAGTTCGATCAGAACCTCGTGGCGGTGTCAGGAGGGGATTAGGGCCCGAGAGCACGTCATGGAGGCAGGGGACGTCCCGACGATCCCGGCCGGACACCGCACTGGCTCGGAGAAGTATTTCGCACATCAGATCTCGAAGATCAGTGCCGAGATCATGATTGCCGCTGGAGACGCTGGAGGGTGAAGACTGCTTTGACCGGCATCAGGGTGATCGACATATCGGTAAATGCGCCGGGACCGTTCTCATCTATGGTGCTTGCCGACATGGGCGCCGAAGTCGTTTCCGTCGTGAATCCCTTGCAGACGAAACCGGAGTACGCCGGTGCGGCTGACGATCCAATGCTCGCGGGACGCGGCGGTCCCAACGACGCCTTGGCCAGGGGAAAATCTCGCCTTTTGCTTAACCTCAAGTCCGAGACGGATCGGGCTGATCTGCTCGAACGCGTGGGCAGTGCGGACGTCTTCATCAGCGAAATGCGGCCCAGAAAGCTCGAGGCTCTCGGCCTAGGCTGGGACGTCTTGAAATCTCGCAATTCTCGGCTGGTGCTCTGCGAGATCACTGGCTACGGCCGAGACGTGCCTCACGCGGCAAGGGCGGGACACGACATTAACTATCTGGCGTTCTCCGGTGCGCTTTCTCTCATCCGGGACGAACATAACAAGCCCGTCGCTCCGCAGAACCTAATTGGCGACTATGCGGCGGGCGGAACGCTTGCGGTGTCAGCCATATTGGCGGCCCTCCTAGAAAGGGCAAGAACCGGGCAGGGGCAGCACATCCATCTCTCTATAGCCGACGGCATCAGGTATCTCCTTTCCGACATCTCGGCTGCGACGATCCTTGGCGGCCATTCCGAGGAATCCTGGCGGGGTTCCCTGAGCGGCGGGATGCCGACCTACGACACCTACAGCACGTCGGATGGAAAGTGGATCGCGGTCGGCGCGCTCGAACCGAAGTTCATCGCCGAAATTGGCCGGAAGCTCGGCTGGGTTGAGCTGTCGTCGTTGATGGAGCGCAAGGAAGGTTGGCCCGAAGCAAAGAGGGGATTAGCCGAACGGCTGAGGTCGCGGCCGCTTGCCGAGTGGACGGAGCTGTTCGCTGACAGCGATGCGTGCGTGACACCGGTTCTGTCGCTAGCCGAAGCTCATCCGTTTGGGCTGCCGCATATGGCAGACGTAGTTGGCCAGGGCCAGGGCGCGGCGGAGGAATGATCCCGATACATCCTCCAATCGGCACTTCTTGAACCGACGAGCTCGGCGAATGAGCCAGAGAGGGACATAGTCCGTGGTTCCGAAAACGATGACAGCCATGCATCTGGCCGGGCACGGAGGGCTCGAAAAGCTCAAGTGCTGGACGACGTGGCGGGCCAGCGTCCGTCGCGATCCTCAACTAGACTAAGACTGAGGCAAACACGCCCGAAGTCGTCGCCGTTTGAGGCGAGGACGACGGCAGCACTTGAGCTCGCTGCGCCCCGCGTGAGGAGGCGCGCAGTACATCGCAGAACGCGAACCCGGAGGCCCGACCTCACGAGACGTAGAGGATACATGTTCTGAGTTCGTTTCAGAGATCGTCGGAACGGCGAATGCGAGCATGATCCATACCGCGATGGGGCATAGCACAGCGGATGACGAACGGGGGATGCCGCCTTAGGTCAGCGACGGCCCCTGAGATGGCAGGGGATGAGGCAGCCGGAATCGAGCGCTGCCTGGCGGCCCTTGGCGCTGGCGAGACGGCTCTCGGCCATCTCCGTGCCGACCATCGCCGCAAGCCTCTGGCGTATCGGACCTTCGAGCAGCGCTACCTCCTTGCGGTTGGCCTCCTGCAGCTCGTGGCGGCGATCGGCGACCCCTGGTTCGGCGAAACCCGCGTCGATGAGCGCCTGGAGGGCGTCCGCGGGCGGCGTGAAGGCGAATGTCAGTTGCATTTTCGAGAGCCAGGCATGAACGACGGCGCCCTCGGCCGCCCCCTCGGACCAGAGCCAATCCGCGGCAATGAACCAGCCGCCAGGCTTGAGCACGCGGAAAACCTCTGAGTAGACCGCCAGTTTGTCGGCAATGTGTACCATCGCATCCTTGGAGAAGACCAGGTCGAAGCTCGCATCCGCGAACGGGAGCTTCCCCGTCGTGACCAACTGGAAGGTGACGCGCCCGGCGAGGCCCTTCTTCGCCGCTAGGTCACGGGCCGAGTCGATCAGCTGCGGCTCGACATCGATGCCGATGACCGCAGCCGCGCCGTGCTTGGCCGCAAGCAGCACGTCGATGCCACCTAGGCCGGAACCGATGTCGAGAACGCGGCGGCCGCAAAGGTCGATGCCCTCCAGCATCTGCGCGACCTCCTCCGGCCCGCCCGGCGAAAGGATGCCCTCGCCCCAGATGAATTCCAAGGCATCGGTCAGATTGGTAGGATACTGCATCGTTGGCTCTCCAGTGACGGGAAGGATTGGCATGATTTTGTCGTCCGGCGAGCCCGATCTGCTGGCTGCTCTGGCTGCGCGGGATGTCGTCCCGGACGAAGGACCCGTTGAGGATCGTCACTGGTCGGCAAGCGTTCCCCGACCTTATCCGTCGACGCCTGTGCATATCGCCAGCATGAAACGGTCATCGGCTGGGGGAGCGAAACGTCGCGATAGATGATCAGCGGGCGGACAGTGCGTGAACCGTTGCTTTGCTTCCAAGCGTGATTTGTGAAGACGAAGCCCGCAAGCTGTTCGGCGAAACACTGTACCATATCATTGCGTTCGAATTCGCCGCATAAGCAACATGGGGGTCGATATCCTCCCGTCAGCCAGCGGCAATTTCCATCTCGCGCCTAAGGAAAGCTTCATTTCAGACAGTAACGACGATGTTCCCAACGTGGCGCTTTTCCATAAAAGCCTGTTGGGCCTTTGCAAGATCCGGCAGTGTATACTCCGCTGCGAGGAGAGGCCTCAGGAAGCCGCGTTCAATCAGATCGACCAGTCGCCTCACTGTTCCCGGCGGCACGATCGTCGCACCGGTCAGTTGGAGATCCTTGTAGATGAGTTGCCTGAGGTCAAAATCGACTATTGGTCCCGAAATGGCGCCGGAACTCGAATAGCGTCCACCGTGGCGCAAGGCGCAGAGAAGATGGTCAAAGATACGGCCTCCCACGACGTCGAGGGCGACGTCGACGGCGCCGCCGGCCGCAGTTCGGATCGCCTCGGACATTTCCGGCGTCTCGCGATCGACCACGGCATCAGCGCCAAGCTTCCTCAAAACGCTCGATTTGGACCTTGATGCGATAACGATGATCCGAGCTCCGCGCAATCGGCATAACTGAATCGCTGCAGTTCCCACGCCCCCGGAAGCGCCGGAGATTACGACGGTTTCTGCCGGCCTCAGGCCTGTGCGCGCCACCAAATTCTCTGCCGTGGCGTAGGCGCAAGGGAACGTTGCGAGTTGGGCGTCAGACAAATCACAGTCAACGCGAAGCGCGTTTTCGGCGCCTATGGTCGTGAATTCAGAAAAGCCCCCATTGCATTCCGATCCGAAGTAGATGGCGCTCGAAGGGTTCATCCAGTCTCCCGACCCAAGAAGCCAAGGATCCACGATGACCCTTTCGCCAATCCGGGTAGAACTAACGCCATCACCGACCGCAGCGATCCTGCCCGCCACGTCCGAACCTTGAATAAGCGGGAAGCTTATCGCAGAGCTTCCCCAACTGCCTGCGTCGAACTGAGCCTCCGCAAATCCGGCGCTTCCAGTTGCGGGCGTAATGCCGTCGGTGACACGTTTGGAGTACCAAGCCGTCCGCGTGTTGATGTCGGCGTTGTTCAGGCCACATGCGCCAACCTCAATGAGCACTTCTCCGGCGCGCGGCGTCGGAACGGGCCAGTCTTCACGATACTCAAGCTTGTCAAGACCGCCATGACCAGTGAGGATGACGGCGCGCATGAATGTCTTCAAACTCATAATGCTCTCCGAGCGTACGAGAACCTCGATACCGGACGGTCGAGACTTCAGATGTCCGGGCGACTCCAATGCCAGGGGCCCAGGGAGCACGACTGGCGATCTGGCGCGCCCTGGGTCACCCTGAAACAGGTCGCCAGCAATACAAAGCCTGTGGCCGCTGAGCTGCTCGGGATTCGATAGGAAGCCCGGGGTGCTACAGTGGAGCGTTGTGCAGGGATCTCGTTCATACGTCAGGACCTTCGTGGCCTCGCACAGGACGGCGGGACGATTAGCTTCTGGTAGAGGTCTTACGGCGGACGCTGGATGCTTAGGAGCCGTGCGTCGTCGGCCCAGTTGTTGCAAGCTCGACCCGAACGGCTTACTGCAACTCTCGCGCGCGTCCGGCTCCATCCCGGGTTTGCCAGATTGACTCAAAGTTGCGCAACATCACTTCCGCCACACTGAAGGTCTGCTTTCCTTGCCGGGAAGTCAGGCGAGCGTCGATGTCGGGATAGATAAAGAAGGGCAGGGAAATTCGGTCAGTCGGACCGGTATGCACGACCTGATGGGGTGTGCTCTTGAATCGGTTATCACTCAAAGCCTGAAGCATGTCACCCAGATTGACCACGAGAGTGTCGGGCAAGCTCGGCGCCGGCACCCAGCGCTCCCCGAACCACACCTGCAAGGAGCGCGTGGGAAGTTCCTCCTGCAGCAGCAGCGTGAAGAACCCATTGTCGGTATGCTTTCCGGCCGTGCCGCCACTAGATGGATACCGGATCACGCGTTGCAGGACCGTCGGCGGGCTGAAATGGCGTCGGAACCAGCCCGCTTCCATATCGAGCAGGTCGGCCAGCGCAATTCCGAGCTTCGGCACAATGTCGTTGACTATGGTAGCCTGCAAAGCAAGCAGGCTTCGCGCGAAACCAGGAGCCACCGCGTCATCCGGAAGGCGTGTGCAACCAGCAAACGGACGCCGGTCGCCTTCGTTCTCGATTCCGAGGTCGAACATTTCCTTCGGATCGGGGCCNGTGCAACCAGCAAACGGACGCCGGTCGCCTTCGTTCTCGATTCCGAGGTCGAACATTTCCTTCGGATCGGGGCCAGCCTCGGGATGTAGCACCTCGCCGTACAACGGACTGTACCCACGGGCGGTAGCAGGGTATACGTCTTGGGTGGCGTGACCGTAACGTTCCTTTGTCGACTGTGGCAACGTGAAGAATCGCCGGGAAGCCTGGATCGCTTCTGCGATCTGTTCTTTCGGGATTCCGTGCTCAAGGTAGAAGAACCCGTACTCCTCGCAGGCCAGGCGTAGGCGCTCGCGCTCTTCGTGTCGGGTTGCATCGGCTGCCAGTTTTGCCAGTGAGATTTGCGGTAGTGTGGTCATAGCTGCTCCTCCGTTGGTGCGTTGGCTTTGTCGGTCACTTTGAAAACCCAATAGTGTGCGTCCTCCTCCGAGATGTATCTGCCGTCGTTTAGACAGTGTGCTGTCACAAGCACGCCCGCATCCTGCAGGCGCCGCACCTCATCTTCAAAGGATGTGGCCTCCGCATAGCTCTTGCGGGTGCTTACGATGACGAATCCATTGGGGCGCGTGACGCGAGCAAGTTCGCGCAGTGCGTCCGGTCGGATGTGACCGAGCGTGAAGACACCGCAGCAGACCGTAATATCGTAGGTTGCACTGGAGTATTCGGGGAGCAGCCCGTTAAGGTCGACATCGCCTTGGACATCGCGGTAGACGCCCGTTTGCCGGGCTTGTTCGGCCATCGCCTCGGAGAGGTCGATCCCATCGATCAACCGGAAGCCAAGGCGTTCCAGTTCGACGCCGACGAGGCCCGTTCCGCAGCCAGCGTCCAGGATTGCGATGGCTGCTCGCTCATCGGCCAAATAGGCCGTCTGAACGGTGCCCGCCAATTCCGCCACGATCATCGGCCCGCAGTACCGGTCCTGGCCAACATCCAACTCGTAGGAACTGGCCCATCCGCGATAGAAGTGGGTCAAGCGATCGACGTCGCCGTCGAGGTCATGGGAATCCTTGATGCGTTTTCGCGCAGCTTGCGCCAGTGTCGTCTGCTGATCGCGGGTGTTCATGACAGGTTCCTCCGTACAGGGACAGATGAGATTCGGTATAGTCGTCGTCTTCGCAAGCGCCGCGGCTGGATATACAAGCTGTTTGTTGTCGTACTGCCCATTTTGGCTGTCCGACCAAGCGGAAGCGCCTACGCTCCAGGTGACAACCTCGTGTATCAGGGCATCGCTCAGGCCCATTCCGCGCCCAAGATCAAACGCCTCTTCAAGAATCAGCCGATTGACGTGGGTGAGCTCACCGACCAGAGACTTGAGCAACCGTATCTGGATGCCACTGAGCGGGATGTCGTCGAGCGGAAACACATGCTCAAGCTTGGGTTTGATCCGTCCGACGGGATCGGTCAGGAATTCTTGGTCTGGCGGATGCGTGGGGTTGGCACCGTACTTGGATGGCGCGCGATAACCCGGCACTTGCAGTCGAACGCCGAAGACCACCTCCGCCAGTTCGATGACTCTCAGGTGGCTGTCGTATCGGTCGAACTTCCGTCCCGCCAAGCTAAAACGCTTTTCGACCGCCCGTCCGAGCGGCAGTCCCACGCGCAGTTGGTCGGCCAGCTGGACGGTCAAGCCCATATCCTTCACCGTGATCTCCAGGGTGCAGGAGCGGTCGTAGCTGCCATCCAGGAGAAACGGGGCGAACTGCTCGATTGCAACGGAGTTCGCCGAAGAACCGGCAAAATTCCGCCACGCCTGCTGCGCTGGAACGCCGGCCCGCACGCTTCGGCAGAGCGCGTTGCCGCTCGCAACGGCTGCAGTGTAGAAAAGTAGATTCGTCAGTAATTTGACTGATTGGCCTTGACCGATGTCTCCGACATGGAAGGAGACGGCTCCCATGATTTGCAACACCGCCTCGCAACGCACATAGGCCTCCGGTGACCCGCCGACGAAAAAGCTGACATTGGCAAAATCGACCCCCATGTGGGACAAGTTGCTTACGGGCGCCTCTAGCGAATCCACACCTATTGCTGCGGCCCGGCGGGCGATCTCGATCGTGTTGTGGTAGTCGGTGGTGGACGTATCGATCCACACGCTCCCCGGTGGCATTCCGGCCAAAGCGCCTTGCTCGCCCGTCATGTTGTCAAAGACGTCATGTGGCAGCGGCAGGCAGGTGATGACAATGTCGCAATCGCGGGCCGCGTCGCGCGGTGCCTGATGCCAGCGTGCTCCCTTTTTCAGCACGTCGGTCGCAGCCGCGGGATCGATGTCGTAGACGTCCACCTGATAGCCGGCTTGCAGGAGCTTGGCGATCATCGGTCGCCCCATGCTGCCAGTTCCAATGAATCCGATGCGTTCGACGTTGCGGGATCGAGCGGTGTGCACGGCACCTCCTCCAGCCTCTAGAGCGGTTGTGGACCTTCTTTTCAAATAAAACAGACAGTGCCAAGCTACATATACACAAACCTACAGGTACAGATAGCAAGCGTAAAGTAACTCAATATTAAATTACAAGACACCACGGCCAAGCCAACATGGATCAACATCCATAGAATTTGTGGCGACAATTGGGCGATACAAATAACGTTGTATTGCGCAATTATTAAATTTCATTCATCGTCATTTAATGCATCGAAAATGTAATGTTCACATTTCGTCACGACCAAATGTCCGTTCGAGGACTTTGTGAGTCGGGAGATTCGGTCAGCGGATTTAGGCTTGCGGGGTTGGAATCGGCTGTGATTCCTTGCGTGGCACTGATTCGAGAAGGAAAGTGCGATGGGGACCGTTGAAAACCGGCCGCTACAGACGCGATCACCTGCGTTTCCGAGGACCTGACGGCGAGGAGTGATCGGAGATCGAGCCGCGGATCCACTCCGGGCAGGCGGGGCGGCGGCAAGCGGCGCGTGAACATGCGCGAGGTGTCAACGACTGGTGTATGTTCTGTGGGCCGGCTGCCAGCGGCGTGCGATCCCGAAGGACCCGCCGCCACCCTCGTCGGCTAGCGCCATTTGGACCTACAGACCTGAGAGCACACGCTCAACCGCATCCATCATGCGCTCTACGTCACCTCGCGGGAGCAGGCGGAGCGGGAAGTTTCCCTCGCCGCCGCCATCATTGACGGCCAGAGCGTCAGAAGCGCGAAAAGGGGAGTTGCATCGACCCGCTTAGGTATGATGCGGGCAAGAAGATCAAGGCAAGAGCAGCTATTGTCGTCGACACCCAGGGCCTCTTGATACACGCCCTCGTCCATGCCGCCGACGTTCGGACTGAGACGCGGCGTGATGGTGATGGCGACCCTGTTCGGGCCGTATCCCTTCCTGCTCGAGCTCCGGAAGAGGCCGAAAAGGTCGTCGCCCAGGCGAATGTTGAGATCGTCAAGCGGTCAGAACAGGCCAACGGCTTCGTCGCGCTGGCGAAAACTCTGCAATCCACTCTTAGACGGTTTGGGGCTTACGGCCTGGATCCCGCACATGAAAGTTGTGTGCGTCAATGGCCGCACAGTTCTTCCGTGATCGCCTTCACCTTGCGGGTCGACACACCCTGCACATACATCTCCGCCAGCGTCGCCACCAAGGCCCGCTCGGAACGCTGGTAGCGTTCGAACAGCTCGGTGGAGAAGCGCCCGGCCCGGTCCTGCGGAACCCGCAGCTCGAGCTTGCCGACCCGCGTCACAAGGGTACGGCCGTAATAGCCCGAGCGATAGCCAAGCCGTTCGGGCGTGCGCTCGCTCTTCGAGGCACCCAGCGCCTCGTCCATCTCGGCCTCAAGCACCTCCTGCATCACCGCACGGAGCAC
>NZ_AYWZ01000023.1:0-51353 GCF_000502335.1 Mesorhizobium sp. L2C066B000 | reverse complement strand
GACTTGGTGCAGCCGGAGCCTTGACATCGGCGGGCGCGGCAGGCGCCGGCGGCAGCCTTCCGTCGGTCCCGGAATCGGCCGGCTTCTCAGCCGGCGGCGTCAGCGCTGCAATCTCCGCTGGCGGCTTGGGGTTGAGATACGGGTCGAGTGCGCCCGATACATAGGCGGTTCCGACGATCGCGACGGTCCCACCCGCCGCGAACAGAAACGCCTTCAAAGGATTAATTGCCATATTTCCCTGCCCCTTAGCCACCTAAAGCCGGTCTAGCGTGTTTTATCTGGACCGACAAGAAAAAGCCCGGGCTTGTCAGCCTCAGGGGCTTGACCCCGCATTCAGACCCAATCACCAATCACGCATGAACACGATTCGATCCGTCTGCGTCTACTGCGGCTCGTCGCCGGGCCGCGATGAAATCTATGCCAAGGCCGGGCACCTGCTTGGCCGCTCGCTCGCCAAAGCCGGCCTGCGGCTGGTCTATGGCGGCGGCACCAAAGGCATTATGGGCGCAGTCGCCGAAGGCGCGCTCAAGGCCGGCGGCAAGGTAACGGGCATCATTCCGCGCTTCCTCATCAACAAGGAGGCGACCGAAACCGCGCTTGACCGGCTCGACGAGTTGCTGATCACCGACAACATGCACGAGCGCAAGCACAAGATGTTCGAGAAATCCGACGCCTTTGTGGCGCTGCCCGGCGGCATCGGCACGGTCGAGGAAATCGTCGAGATCATGACCTGGGGCCAGCTCGGCCATCACCGCAAGCCGATCGTCTTCGCCAACGTTCAAGGGTTCTGGGATCCGATGCTGGCGCTGCTCGACCATATGGCCAGCGAAGGCTTCATCCACACCGCACAGCGGGTCAGGCCGCTGGTGGTCGAAGACCCCGAGGCAATCGTCGCCGCCATCATGGTGGCGGGGTCGTCGGTCGATGCCCCGACGGAAGGCGTGCAGTCGGTGATTGATAAGATGTGATAGTGAATAGTGAGAGAGGCCCCGCTGCCCATCACGCCGTAGCGCGAAGATCCTCGACGATAGTGCCGGAGGCAGCGACCTCAGCTTCATGGTCCGGCTCCCGCCAGGTCTCGGCGAGACCCGCCGCATACCAGTCCTGCATCGCCGGCAGGCCGAGCAATTGCGCGGGATAGGCGGCAGCAGCACCTTCGAAAGACAATCCATAGGACTGGACGCGGAACGCCACCGGGGCGAAGAAGGCATCGACTGCGGTGAAATGGCCGCCGGCAAGGAACGGCCCGCCGAACCGGGCAAGGCCATCGTTCCAGAGATCGCCCAAACGGAACAGATCCTGCTTAAGCGCGTCCGACATCGGCAACGGTTTTACCCGCAAGCCGCAATTCATCGGGCATGCGCCGCGCAAGGCCGTGAAACCAGAATGCATTTCGGCGGCGGCCGAGCGCGCCCAGGCTCGCGCCTTGGCCTCGGCAGGCCACACGCCATGGTGGCGCTCGGCGAGATACTCGGCAATAGCCAGCGAATCCCAGACAGCCCAGCCGTCATCCACCAGGCAAGGCACGCGCCCGCTGGGCGAGAACGCCCGGTAGAGATCGAAACTGGGCCCGGTCGGAAACGGCGTCAATTGCTCCTCGAACGGAATGTCGAGGGTGCGCATCAGCACCCATGGCCGCAGCGACCATGACGAATAGTTCTTGTTGGCGATATGCAGCACGTACATCGAAAGGCTCCCTACTTCGGGGCCAACGCCACCGGGCGGATTTCACGGCCACGAAACATCGACCAGGAATACATCGCCAATGCCGCCCAGATCAGCGCAAAGGCAATTGCTTGCGTGGTGCCGAACGGCTCGTCGAAAATCAGCACGGCGATCAGGAACACCATGGTCGGTGCGATGTACTGCATGATGCCGATGGTGGAGAGGCGCAGAAGCTTGGCGCCGAAGGCGAACAGAAGCAGCGGCACCGAGGTGACTGGCCCGCAGCCGATGAGCAAAGCCATATCGGTGCCGTTGCTGGAGATGAAATGGTCCTGGCCGTTGACGACCAGGAAGACGATGTAGGCAAGCGCCGGCACCGACAGCAAAAGCACTTCGAGCAGAAAGCCCTGGCTCGGGCCGATCGGCAGCGTCTTGCGGAAGAACCCATAGGCAGCGAAGGAAAACGCCAGCGCCAACGACACCCAAGGCAATTTGCCGGCATCGACGGTCAGAACGGCAACTGCGACCGCCGCCAGCAACACGGCCGCGATCTGCAGCCGGTCGAGCTTCTCGCCGAGCAACAACGCGCCGACGACGATGCTAACTAATGGGTTGATGTAGTATCCGAGCGCGGTCTCGACGGTGCGGTCGACCGAGATCGCCCAGACATAGATGGCCCAATTGACGGAGATCAGGGTCGCCGTCAACGCCGCCATGGCGATGCTGCGTGGTGAGCGGATTGCCCCCTTGAAATCGGCGGTCCGACCGGCCCAGACCAGCACTGCAGCAGCAATCGGCACCGACCAAACGATGCGGTGGGCGATCACCTCGATCAGCGGCAGATGCGCAACCGCCTTCATGTAGAAGGGCAACAGCCCCCACAAGAGATAAGCGCCGAGCGCGAGGAGAAAGCCGTTGCGGGCTTTGGAGTCGGCGTCGGGCTGGATCGTGTCGCTGGCCATGGCAAACGCTATGGCCCAGTGGGCCATCCAAAACCATCGCAAAATTATGATGGATCAATGGACTTCCGCTGATGGTTCAAGGGGCGGCGCCAGTTCCTCGCCCCGCTTCGGGGGGCGAGAAACCCACGTCTTGCAACCCTACTCCGCCGCCACCAATCCCGCCATGTCGCGGTTCTTCATCAGCTTGTAGACGATCGAATCCATCAGCGCCTGGAAGGAGGCGTCGATGATGTTTTCCGAGACGCCGACCGTCCACCAGCGTGCGCCGGTGCCGTCATGCGATTCGATCAGGACGCGAGTGATCGCCTCGGTGCCGCCATTGAGGATACGCACCTTGAAATCGGCGAGCTCCATGTCGGCGATCTCGCTCTGGAACTTGCCGAGGTCCTTGCGCAACGCGATGTCGAGCGCGTTGACCGGGCCGTGGCCTTCGGCCACCGACATTTTCTCCTCGCCCTCGACCATCACCTTGACGATGGCTTCGGAGACCGTCTTCAACTGGCCGTTGGCATCGAAGCGGCGCTCGACCATGCAGCGGAACGAAGTGACGTTGAAGAACTCCGGCAGGCCGTGCAGCATTTTGCGCGCCAACAGCTCGAAGGAGGCATCGGCGCCCTCATAGGCGTAGCCCTCGGCCTCGCGCTCCTTGACCACCGAGATCAGCGCATCGAGACGATGGTCGTCTCTGGGCACATCGATGCCGCGCCGCTTCAGCTCGGCGAGGAAATTGGCCTTGCCGCCCTGGTCCGAAACCATAACGCGGCGGCGGTTGCCTACCGCCTCGGGCGGCACATGTTCATAGGTCGCCGGCTCCTTGGCCAGTGCGGAGGCATGGATGCCGGCCTTGGTGGCGAAGGNGTGGCGAAGGCTGAGGCGCCGACATAGGGCGCCTGCGCTTCCGGAGCACGGTTCAGCAATTCGTCGAAGGCGCGGGAAAGCCGGGATATCCCGGTCAGCGCCTCGGCCGAGATGCCGGTTTCAAACCGATCGGCGAAGGCCGGCTTCAGCGCCAGCGTCGGTACGATCGAGACCAGATTGGCGTTGCCGCAGCGCTCGCCGATGCCGTTCAGCGTGCCCTGGATCTGGCGCACGCCGGCCTCGACGGCGGCGAGCGAATTGGCAACCGCCTGGCCGGTGTCGTCATGGGCATGGATGCCGATATGGCCGCCCGGAATGCCTGAAACAATGACCTTGTCGACGATGGCGCGCACTTCCGAGGGCTGCGTGCCACCATTGGTGTCGCACAACACCACCCAGCGCGCGCCGGCATCATAGGCGGTCCTGGCGCAGGCCAGTGCGTAGTCCGGATTGGCCTTGAAGCCGTCGAAGAAATGCTCGCAATCGACCATCGCTTCCTTGCCGGCGGCAACAGCTGCTTCGACCGACGCGTTGATCGAGTCGAGGTTTTCCTCATTGGTGCAGCCGAGCGCGACGCGGACATGATAGTCCCAGCTCTTGGCGACGAAGCAGATGGCGTCGGACTTGGACTGCACGAGCGCTGCCAGGCCCGGGTCGTTGGATGCCGACACGCCTGCCCGCTTGGTCATGCCGAAGGCGACGAACTTTGCCTTCGCCGTGCGCTTCTGCTGGAAGAAGGCGGTGTCGGTCGGATTGGCGCCGGGATAGCCGCCTTCGACATAGTCCATGCCAAAGTCATCGAGCAGCTTGGCAATCGCGATCTTGTCCTCGACGGAAAAGTCGATGCCCGGCGTCTGCTGGCCATCGCGGAGGGTTGTGTCGAAGAGATAGAGGCGTTGCTTTGTCATTGTTCTGTTGGCGCGCGAGCACCCCCCTCTGGCCTGCCGGCCATCTCCCCCTCAAGGGGGGAGATCGGCAGCTTTAGCGTCGGATCTTTTCCCGCAGCGACGGAGATTTGCGAAAGGCCCGATGACAGGCAATCTCCCCCCTTGAGGGGGAGATGTCCGGCAGGACAGAGGGGGGTGCCGCGCGCTGTCATTTCCCCGCAAACCCATCCGTCGCGCGTATCAGCCGATCCAGAATCCCCGGCTCCGAATAGGAATGGCCGGCGCCTTCGATGAGGTGGAAATCCGCCTTCGGCCAGGCCTTGTGCAGGGCCCAGGCGTAGCGCGCCGGGCATGGCATATCATAGCGGCCGTGGACGATTGTGCCGGGAATATCCGCGAGCTTATGGGCAACGCGCAGAAGCTGCCCCTCCTCCAGCCAGCCGGCGTGGACGAAATAGTGGTTCTCGATGCGGGCAAAGGCGATGGCGAAGTGGTCCTCGCCGAACTTGTCGCTGGTCTCCGGCTCCGGTAGCAGCGTGATCGTCTCACCTTCCCACAGGCTCCAGGCAAGGGCGGCTTCCAGCTGCGCCTTGCCATCGGCGCCGACCAACCGCCTGCGGTAAGCGGCCATCATGTCGCCGCGCTCGGCTTCAGGAATTGGCGCCAGGAAACGCTCCCATTTGTCGGGGAACATCTCGGAGACGCCGAACTGATAGTACCATTCGAGTTCGGCGCGGGTCAGCGTGTAGATGCCGCGCACGACAAGCTCGCTGACGCGATTAGGATGCGTCTCGGCATAGGCCAGCGCCAGCGTCGAGCCCCACGAGCCGCCGAACACCAGCCATTTTTCGAAGCCGCACATCTCACGCAGCCGCTCGATGTCGGCAACCAGGTGCCAGGTGGTGTTGGCCTCGAGCGAGGCGTTGGGTGTCGATTTCCCGCAGCCGCGCTGGTCGAACAGGATGACGTCGTAAAGCTTCGGGTCGAACAATTGCCGATGTTTTGGCGAGAAGCCGCCGCCGGGACCGCCATGCAGGAACACGGCCGGCTTGGCGCCCCTGGTTCCGGAGCGCTCCCAGTAGATATGATGGCCGTCGCCGACATCGAGCATGCCGGACTCGAACGCCTCGATCTCTGGATAAAGAGTACGAAGCTCACTGTTCATTTCATTGCTCATATCTTCAGGCCGTGCGCGGGCCAGTCCGTGGTTTCGTGGTCGGGATGCTGGAAGGAGATGATCTGCTCCTGGCGGGAGTAGAAATCCGGATCCTGATGCACGGGCTGGTCAAAGATCGTTTCCACCCAAGGCAATCGGACCGCGTAGTTGACCTGGATCTGCGGCGCCAGATCGGAGCGGTCGTCGAAGGCGCCGATGGCGATCTCCAGTGCGCCAGGTTGGCGATAGGTCAGCGGTGTACCGCAGCGGGCACAGAAGCCGCGATCGATGTTGACCGACGACTGGAAGTAGGTCGGCTCCTCGCGCACCCATTCGACGCCATCCTTGGGCACTGTCACCAGGGCGCCGAAAAACGACCCGAACTGTTTCTGGCACATGCGGCAATGGCAGATGGACGCCCGGCCAAGCTTGCCCTTGATGCGGAAACGGACGGCGCCGCACTGGCAGCCGCCGGTTCGAACTTCATCGGTCATAACTTTTCCTCTGGCGGCCATTGTTCGGTGTCATGATCGGGATGCTGGTAGGAGACAAGCTCGGCAAGATAAGGCGCCGACGACATGTCGGCCATCGTGTCCTCGCCCGGCAATTGCGGAAGGGTGTCGACATAAGGCAGTTTTGCCTCCGTGCCCCACTGGATCAGCGGCACGATTTCGGCCGGATTGTCGAAGGCGCCAATGGCAAGGCCGACGCCGTCGGGCGCGGTAAAGGTCAGCGGCGTGCCGCAATTGCCGCAAAAGCCACGATCGACGTGGCTGGACGAGGCGAAATATTTCGGTTCGCCGCGCGTCCAGTCGAGTTTGGCGCCACGCACCGAGACCAGGGGCGCGTAAAATGAGCCGAACGCCTTCTGGCACATGCGGCAATGGCAGATCGAGGCGTCACCTAGCGCACCCTCGACGCGAAAGCGCACCGCGCCGCACTGGCAGCCGCCGGTGTAGATCGGCCGGTTGTCGAGGCTCATGGCGTTTCACTCCGTTTCATAGTCATTCGGGCGCATGGCAGACGGCCTCGACATTGTTGCCGTCGGGATCCAAGACGAAGGCGCCGTAATAGTCCGGGTGATAATGCGGGCGCAGCCCCGGCCCGCCATTGTCCTTGCCGCCGGCGGCGAGCGCCGCGGCATGGAAGGCGTCGACCTCGGCGCGGCTGCGCGCGGTGAAGGCGACGTGCTGATGGGTCCTCGGCTTGTCATCGCTGGCCTGCAGCCAGAACACCGGCCGGTCGCGGCCATAACCGCCGACCTTGGCGCCGCCGGTATATTCCAGTGGCACCATGTAAATCAGCGAGGCGCCAAGCGGCGCCATCGCCTGGTCATAAAAGGCTTTCGACGCGCCGAAATCGGCGACATTGATGCCGAGATGGTCGATCATGAAACAAGCTCCTCCCTTGCTGGCGCCGGCACGTCGGCGCCGGCCAAGCCGGCCTCGATCACGATGTGCTGGCAGACATTGTCGATATCGCGGATGACGTCGTTGTTCCAGAAGCGCAGGATGGTCCAGCCACTGGCACTCAATTGAGCGCTGCGTGCCTTGTCGCGTTCTGCATCTTCTACGTCGGCATGCTGACTGCCATCAACCTCGACTACGAGGTGGTGGGCCGAACAGGCGAAGTCGACAATGTAGGGCCTAATCGGTACCTGTCGGCGAAAGCTCATCCCCATCAGCCGGTGAGCCCGCAACTCATTCCACAGTTTCAGCTCGGCATCGGTCATGACGCGACGCATGGACTTTGCATTCTTGCGCTGACGCGATGGAACGAGGTCGTGACCCATGCTCAGGCCACTCCGCGCTGGCCATTAGCGAAAACCGAGGCGAGGGCTGATCTCCCCCCTTGCGGGGGAGATGTCCGGCAGGACAGAGGGGNTCCTTCACACCCCCCTCTGTCCTGCCGGACATCTCCCCCGCAAGGGGGGAGATTGGCTGTCGCTGCCGCCTTCGCCAATCTTACAACGGTGTCTCGCGCCACCCTCACCGCTTCACCTCCCACGTCGTCACGCGTTCGTTGGTGACAGGATCCTTGCCGTCCTTCAGCTGCACGCCTTGCTCCAGAAGCTCGTCGCGGATGCGGTCGGCCTCGGCCCAGTTTTTCGCTGCGATCAGTTCCAAGCGCTTGGCGATCGCCTTGGCGATCGCTGCCTCGTCGACCTTGGCCGCGCCGATATCGAAGCCGAGGAACAACAGCGATGCCTTCAGCGATGCGGCCGCTTCGTTGCCCTCCGCGGCCTCACCGGCAAGCTGCGTGAGCTGCTGGAAGGCGGCATAGGTGGCGAGGTCGTCAGACAGCGCCGCCACAACCTCCGCCGGAACTTGTCCTGCCGACGGGGAGAGATCGGCGGCGCGCTTCCATTTGCGCAGCGTATTCTCGGCCTCTTCCAGCTTGCGTACGGAAAAGTCGATCGGCTCGCGGTAATGCGTCATCAGCATCGCCAGCCGCAGCACCTCGCCCGGCCATTTGCGGCCGCCGAAAGTTTCGGTCTCCAGCAGTTCGGCGATCGCGTAGAAATTGCCGACGCTCTTCGACATTTTCTGGCCCTCGACCTGCAGGAAGCCGTTGTGCATCCAGACATTGGCCATACCGTCGGTGCCGTGGGCGCAACGCGACTGGGCGATCTCGTTCTCATGGTGCGGGAAGATCAAATCGAGGCCGCCGCCATGGATGTCGAAGACATCGCCGAGATAGGCGGCCGACATGGCCGAGCATTCGATGTGCCAGCCCGGACGGCCCCTGCCCCATGGGCTGTCCCAGCCGGGCTCTTCCGGTGACGACAATTTCCACAGCACGAAATCGCCCGGGTTCTTCTTGTGAGCGTCGACGGCAATTCGCGCACCGGCCTGCTGTTCGTCGAGATTGCGCTTCGACAGCTCGCCATAATCCGGCATCGAGGCGGTGTCGAACAGCACTTCGCCGGCGGCGACATAGGCGTGGCCGCGTTCGATCAAACGTTCGATGAGGGTGATCATGTCAACCTTGCCGTCGGCGCGGCGCGCGACGAACTCGGTGGCGCGTGGCTCGACCGTCGGCGGCAAGCAGCCGAGTGCGGCGACATCCTTGTGGTACTGATCGGCGGTTTTTTCGGTGACGCGGCGGATCGCCTCGTTGAGCGTCAGGCTTCCCGACGCGATCTCGGCGCCGAAATCGCGCAGCGCGCGGGCGTTAATCTTGTCGTCGACATCCGTGATGTTGCGCACATACGTGACACCAGCCTCGCCATAGAGGTGACGCAGCAAACGGAACAGCACGTCGAAGACGATCGCCGGACGCGCATTGCCGATGTGGGCAAAGTCGTAGACGGTTGGGCCGCAGACATACATGCGCACATTCGACGGGTCGATCGGGAGGAACACGTCCTTCGTCCGCGTTAGCGTGTTGTAGAGGCTGAGACCCTTCGATGCGTCAGACATGCGTGCCCTTCCGGCCCGTTAAGTTCTGGATGGAGTCTAACCTGTGCCAAGGCACAAATCGGCTCCAGCCTGCTGGCCGGGGCGTTTGTCCACTCTGGGGAAAGATGAGGCGAAAACGTCCGGACCAGCGCGAAGCTAGCCAATAATGCAAATGCCACAAATGGCGGAAAACGTTTTCATCGGCGGCTTTATCGCCTTGGCCGGTGTTGCCGTCAAGTCGCAACTTCCGGCAAAAGCATCGCTGGTTCATAGGTCAGGCGCCGCTGAAACATTTTATTAAACATGTCGGCACAGTCATGAAACATTCGCCGGCTAGTTCACCATAGGTCACGATTCGGTCAGATTCGGCCGGCAAACGCAGACACGGAAATGTTACCAGGGAAGAGATCGATGTCACGAACCAAGCAGGAATCGAGCCGCGCCAAGCAACCGGCGCTCGCCAACCACTATCGTGCGATCGGCCCGGCCGCGATCGTCGCCGCCCTTCTCCACACCGCGAAGAATAAAAAGCCGGCGCCGAAAATCACTTCGCCCCGCGCTGCCTGAACAGGCATCGTGCCGGCCGCCGACAAGGCGTGCGCCGGAACGGAAGGCTGAGGCGCCTATAGCGCGCCTGAAACAACAGCTCTTCCTATTGAGCAGGTTCTTCCCGAAGACCGGACCTGGCTTCTTGGGAACGCGCTCTAAAACAGCGTCATCTGACTGTCGTCCGCGCCGGGCTTCTGGCGCCTGACCTTGCCGGGCTCGACGATGCCCATGTCCTGTATCTCCGGCCCGGTGTTGGCGACCTTGTTGACGAGGTCGGAGACCGGAATTGCCTCGAAGAAATCGGGCAGCGCGGGTTTGAGCAGGTCGGCCACGTCGCGCGGTTCGAGCGTGCGGCAGTCCAGCCAGCGGGCGAAATCTTCCGGCGCGATCACCACCGGCATCCGGTCATGGATATGGGCGATGCTGGCATTGGCGTTGACGGTAAGAATGGCGCCGGTGTCCATTTCCGAACCGCCCGGCTCGGCATAGGTTTCAATCAGCCCGGCAAAGGCGATCAACCCGCCATGCCGGGGCCGTATCCAGTAGGGCTGGCCCTTCTTGCCGCTGCCGGATTGCTGCCACTCATAGAAGCCGGAGGCCGGCACCAAGGCACGGCGATGGCGCATGGCGGCTTTGAACGAGGCTTTTTCAATAGCGCCTTCCGAACGCGCGTTGATGAGCAGCGGAAATTCCCTGGTGTCCTTGACCCAGGTGGGGATCAGCCCCCAGCGCACCAGCATCGCCTGGCGATCCGGGAAATTCGAGCCCGGCATGCGCGGCGGCCCCGACAACGCCATCAGCACCGGCTGCGTCGGCGCGATGTTGTAGCGGGCCGGAAAATCCTCCAGCTCCGCCAGGCCGAGCAAGGCGGCGGTCTGGTCGGGCGTCGCGGTCAGGGCAAAGCGTCCGCACATTGGCAAGCTCGATGAATTGATCCGATCGCGAACGTGGCGATGGAACCGGCGCTGCGCAACCGCTAAAGCTGCTCGCTGCCAGCCGGTCCACAGGGTGGGCCTCACATAAGCGAATCGATATCGATGAACGAGCAGCGCAAGATACTTCCCGCAGTCTCGGTCGCCGTCGTGCGCGGCAGGACGGTGCTGCTGGTCAAACGGGCGCGGCCGCCGTCGCAGGGGCTTTATGCCTTTCCCGGCGGCAAGGTCGAGCCCGGCGAGACGCTGCAAGAAGCAGCAGTGCGCGAATTGCTGGAGGAAACCGGGCTGGGGGCGCAGGACTATCGTCCGCTTCGCGACATCCACATCGACGGCAGCGGCGAGAATCACCCGGTCGACTATCTGCTGACCGTGTTCGGCGCCGTTTATGCCGGCGGCGAAGCGACGGCCAGCGACGATGCCGAGACCGCCGCCTTCTATAGTCTTGATGAAATGGCGACGCTGCCGCTCGCGGGTGACGTCATGGAGGTGGCTGAAGAGCTTTTGGCCTGAAGCAGGCCCATATCTGCCGCTCCGAGAATCGCCTTGCAGGCGACAAAATGTTTCGTCAGATAGACTTATGACCCGCACCTCGCTGTTCCTTGCCGCATGCATCGCCACCGCCACGGCTTTTGCCGTGCAGCCGGCGCGGGCCGCCGAGTCGCCGTTCGAGCCCGGGCTGATGCGACTGGCCGAGGTGCTGGGGTCGCTGCATTTCCTGCGCAATCTGTGCGGCGAAAAGGGCGACCAGTGGCGCACCGAGATGGAAAAGCTGATCGATTCGGAAAATCCCGATCCGGAGCGGCGTGCCCGCTTCATCGCCAGCTTCAACCGCGGTTACCGTTCCTTCGGCGGCACCTATACCCAATGCACGCCGTCAGCGACCGAAGCCATCAGCCGCTACATGAAGGAAGGCGAGACGCTGTCGCGCGACATCGCCTCGCGTTACGGCAACTGACGAGCGCCAGACGGCGTTTAGCGAACGCCTTTTCGAGCACCCGCCTTGTATCCACGGCACGTTGATGCAATCTTGGTGTTGCACTTGCGCAACAGTATTAACGAAACGTTAGCGCGCGAATGCGGAATTAACTCAAACTGAAGGTTTTCATCCCGCTCACCGGTCTAATCGGCTAAGTTTGAATCGGACCGAACGCAGGCGACCAAGTTTGTAAAGACGATCAAAAAAATGTCGTATTTACAGATACTTACTTAGCCTGCGTGAGATAGGGGCAGCCCAAGCCGGATCCGACCCGTCGGACCGCCGCTTGAAAAGGTGGACATCGCAAATGGAACATGGCGTCAACGACATCGACGCGCTGGTCAGGGAAGAAAAGCGCCTGACCGCGGTGGAAAGCCATAGCGAGGCCTGGGCGGAAGGTCTGTCGGCCGGCATAGAACCTGAAATCATCGCCGAGGCAGCGCTTGAAACGGCGTTCGGCGAGATGCTGCGAGCCAATGGCGAAACCTCGGCCCTTGCCCTGCTCGATCGCATGCGTGAAAAGGTGATCGCCGGCGCCTTCGAGCCGGAGCGGTTTCGGCACTAGGCGTCGCGCGTCTCAGAGGGTGCACTGCCAGCTTACCGGTTCTTTGACGACGGCGCGCCGTTTGGGCATCATGCCTGAAGAGCCTAGGCCCGAGGAGAGGCAAGCGGTGAATTTTTCGATGTCAGGCCGGCCTCGCGGCGTGGTCCTCAGCATCTGGCTTGCCGCTTCCTGCGCCGCGGTTCCGCTGGCGCTTGTCCTGACCAGCAACCCTGCCTATGCGCTGAGCGAGATCAAGCGCGAGGAGCTTCCAGCTCCAGCCGGGCCACCAGCCAATGGTGAGGCGGCGCCGTCTGAAAATTCAGTGCCAATGCCCGATCTGCCCGGCACGGCGCCACCGGCCGCCAGCCAGCCGAAATCGCCCACGGAGCCCGAACAAAGCCAACCGGAAGCCCCCGCCAACGATGGCGGCGTGGCCAACCCGCGTGCCGATCCAGAAGCGCCGGTGCCCGAAGTCGTCTATGACCTTTCCAAATTGCCCGAGCCCGTCAGGCGCATGCGCGATCTGATGGTCGAGGCCTGCGTAAGCGGCGACATCGAGAAGCTGCGGCCGCTGATCGGCAAGGGCGACACCATGACCCAATTGTCGCTGGGCGAAATCGAGGGCGACCCGATCGCCTTCCTGAAAGGGCTATCGGGCGACAAGGAAGGTCAGGAAATCCTCGCTATCCTGGAAGAGGTGCTCAATGCCGGCTATGTCCATGTAGACGTCGGCACACCGCAGGAACTCTATGTCTGGCCATATTTCTTCGCCCTGCCGCTGGACAAGCTCAACGCCAGGCAGCGGGTCGAACTGTTCAAGATCGTCACCGCCGGCGACTATGACGACATGAAGCAGTTCGGCGCCTACATCTTCTACCGCGTCGGCATCACGCCGGCCGGGCAGTGGACATTCTTCGTCGCCGGGGATTGAACGGCGATTCCCCTGGGATGGCTACTGGCTAGGGCTAGAAAGCTCGAGGCCTGTGTCAGGCCATATGCGGATACCTTCATTTCGAAGGGCCGAAATCGCTTCGACCGCCGCGTTGGGATCCATTTGCAGCACCTCGGCGGCATGCCGCAATTCTTCCTTGTCCCGCAGCCTGTTTACCACCCAAGCCACCTTGCGCTCGATATCCACGCCATAGGCCGCCTTCGCCTTGCCAACAGCGTCGCTCGGGATTTCCTTATAGATGCCAACCAGCACTCCAAGATCGATGGCATCGCGATATGCAATTGCACGGTCCTGACATCGATCCGCGTTCGCCAGCAACTTCTCGGCAAACATATCCGCCGGGACCAGGGCGGATACATTCAGATCGTCGTCGAAATGGCCTCGCAGTTTTATGCGGCCTTCGCGGATGACTTCAAACTTGATCGTTTGGCCTTTCAACCGCACGATCGTCCGCAAGCCATATTGATCGATCTGGAAGTCCCGAACAGCCTCGACCGGCTCAGGAAAGAATGCTCTGACGCCACGTTCGGCTGCGGAGGTCCGCAATTCGCGATAGCCATCGCTGTCGGCACACAGGAAGTCCACATCCAGTGAGCGGCGATATTCCCCGAATTTCATAACGATCGCAGTGCCACCGCCGAACCAGCACTGGTTTGCGGTCAGGAAATGGCGATCCATCAATCCGAGCGCTTCGGCAATGATCTGGTGCTCGGGCCTCTTGAATTCCATCATGACGCTCGCGGTGTGTCCTGTTGATATTCCGGCTGCGAGGAACGATCAGGTGAGGGAAATCAGCCGGCGGTCAAGAGCACGCCGTGACCGAATTTGTCTGCCAAACTTTGGATAAGCATCTTCTCACGCACAGTAAGACGCTTTTGATCGACAAACCGCCAATTACGCTCATACAGCGCAAATGCCTCTTCGGCCGGAATCGGGCGTGCCGCATCGCGGTTCCAGGCGAGCGCCTGGAGCTCCGGAAACTCCGCAGGGACAATCATGGGCGCGATATCTGCGTTCATAATGCCCTTAACGTAGTGGATAGCGCTTAAAAAATCCAACGCAGCAAGAAACCGCTAAGCCGGCAGCGCCTCGGAAAACTCTACCGGCCTGCCCTGTCCTGGCGTGACGATCTCGCCTTCCCACATCACGCGACGACCGCGCACGATGGTGCCGACCGGCCAGCCGGTGACTTCCTTGCCGTCATAGGGCGTCCAGCCGGCCTTGGAGCCGGCCTGCGCATTGGTGATGGTCTCGCGGCACTTCATGTCGACAACGGTGAAATCGGCGTCATAGCCTGCGGCGATACGGCCTTTCCGGGCCATGCCGAAGATGCGCTGCGGGCCGTGGCTGGAGAGGTCGACGAAGCGCTGCAGGGTCAGCAGGCCTGAATTGACGTGGTCGAGCATGATCGGCACCAGCGTCTGCACCCCGGTCATGCCAGACGGTGAGGCCGGATAGGGCTTTGCCTTTTCGGCCAGCGTGTGGGGGGCGTGGTCGGAGCCGAGCACATCGACAATGCCTTGCGCAATGCCGTGCCAGACGCCGTCGCGATGGCGGGCCGCGCGAACCGGCGGATTCATCTGGATCAGCGTGCCCAGCCGCGCATGGTCGTCGGCGGTGAGCGTCAAATGGTGCGGCGTCGCCTCGCAGGTGGCGACATCCTTGTGCTGTTCGAGGAACACGATCTCTTCAGCAGTGGAGATGTGCAGGACATGGATGCGGGCGCGGGTGCTGCGCGCGATGCGCACCAGCCGCTCGGTGCAGCGCAAGGCCGCGATCTCGTCGCGCCAGACGGGGTGTGAGGACGGGTCGCCCTCGACGCGCAAGCCGAGGCGCTCGCGCAGCCGGAACTCGTCCTCCGAGTGAAAGGCGGCGCGGCGGCGGGTGTTGCGCAGGATCGATGCGACACCCTCGTCGTCCTCGACTAGCAGGTCGCCGGTGGACGAGCCCATGAACACCTTTATCCCGGCAGCACCCGGCAGCCGCTCGAGCTCACCGACATCATTGGCATTCTCGCGTGTGCCGCCAACCCAGAAGGCGAAGTCGCAATGCATCCGGCTGGTGGCGCGGCGCACCTTGTCGGCAAGCGCCGCCTCGCTGGTGGTCAGCGGATTGGTGTTGGGCATTTCGAAGACGGCGGTGACCCCGCCCAGAACAGCGGCGCGCGATCCACTCTCGAGATCTTCCTTGTGCTCCAGCCCCGGCTCGCGAAAATGCACCTGGCTGTCAACGACGCCGGGCAGGACGTGCAGCCCGCGACAGTCGATCGCTTCGCCGGCCGAAGCTTGGCGAAGATCGCCTACTGCGACGATGCGACCACCCCTAACGCCGACATCGCGCGCGGCTTCGCCATCATGGTTGACCACAGTGCCGCCTGTCAGGATGAGGTCGTAGGTGGTGGCCATGGGCGTTCGGTCTCTTGCGGGGGGAGTATCGTCGGCTTACGTAAAGGCCGACTGTTTTGCAAGATCAGGTTCTTTGCCGCCCATGCCTTTTGCCCTGCTCAAAGACCGCGCTCTCATTTCTGTGTCAGGCCCGGATGCCGAGCATTTTTTGCAGAACATCCTCACCACCGACCTCGACACGCTGGGCGCCGGTGCGGCAAAACCCGGTGCGCTGCTTTCGCCGCAAGGCAAGATCCTGTTTGATTTCCTGATCTCGCGTAGCGGCGAGGACGGATTCCGGCTGGATTGCCGTGCCGACGTCGCAGACGACTTCCTGCGCCGGCTGATGCTTTACAAGCTGCGCGCCAAGGCCGAGATCGCGAAGCAGGATCAAGTGCTTGTGACGGTTGCGTGGGGCGATGATTCAAGCGCCTCACCTTCTGATTCAACGACACTTGCCGATGCCCGCTTCCGCGATGTGGTTGTGAGCCGTTCCTATGGCGGCGCATCCGTAGGTGGCGATCCGGCTGCATGGCAGACGCTCCGCATCGCCAATGGCATTGCCGAAAGCGGTCCCGATTATCAGCTCGGCGATGCCTTCCCTCACGACGTGCTGCTCGACGAGACCGGCGGCGTCGGCTTCAAGAAAGGCTGCTATGTCGGCCAGGAAGTGGTCTCGCGCATGCAGCATCGCGGCACCGCCAGGCGGCGCGTGCTGATCGTTTCGGCCGACCATGCCTTGCCCGCGCCGGGCTCGGAGCTGACGGTTGCGGGGCGGCCGGTCGGCACGCTCGGTTCCAGCGCGGGCACGGCCGGACTCGCCATTGCCCGCATCGACCGGGTCAAGGCGGCGCTCGACGCTGGCCAGCCGGTACTGGCCGGTGATGTCACCGTCTCGCTCGCCATCCCGTCCTGGGCGAAGTTCAGCTTTCCCAGGGAAGCCATCGGCGCGGAGGACGCCTGATGGCTGCCGATCGCGTCGGAGCGCCACCGCGCGCGTGGCAGCGCATGCTGTCGGGACGGCGGCTCGACCTGCTCGATCCCTCGCCGCTCGACATCGAAATCTCAGACATCGCCCACGGGCTTGCCCGCGTTGCCCGCTGGAACGGGCAGACCCGCGGCGATCACGCCTTTTCGGTCGCCCAGCATTCCCTGCTGGTCGAGGCGCTGTTCAGCGAGTTGCAGCCGGACGCCTCGGCCAATGCGCGGCTGGCAGCACTGCTGCATGACGCGCCGGAATATGTCATCGGCGACATGATCTCGCCGTTCAAATCGGTAATGGGCGGCTCCTACAAGGAGTGTGAGCTGCGTCTCCAGCGCGCCATCCATCAGCGCTTTTCGCTGCCGCCCGAACTCGGCGTCGGCTTGCGCAAGGAGATCAAGCGCGCCGACCAGATCGCCGCCTATTACGAGGCGACGCTGCTTGCCGGTTTCTCGACCGCAGAAGCAACCGAGTTCTTCGGCCGGCCGCGCGGCTTCAATGCCGACCGCTTCGACTTTACGCCGCACTCGGTGACCTCCGCGCAAGCTGCCTTCCTCAAACGCTACGGCAGGCTTGAAAAGCAACGCCAGGCAACGGTTGCCGTGCATTCGGCGCAGTGAACATACGCTAAATTAACCAGCGGTAACCACAGTACCGGGTTTCGATCACGGTCAGCAGGCACGCCTCATGTCCGTTGCGCACGTCAAGGGTGGTTCGCCCGTCCGCAGACGGGGAGCCGGAGGCGTGGCCGCGCCACGGCAGATCGCCGACGAACTGCGCCACCAGAACGAGCGCTTTTCCGCGGCCGTCGAGAATATGTCGCATGGGCTGTGCATGTTCGACGCCGACGAGCGGATGATCATCTGCAACGGCAACTATATCAGCATCTTCTCCCTCGACGCGAAGATCGTGCGGCCCGGCATCGCGTTCCTGGACATTCTAAAGCACAGCGTCGACATCGGTGTCGCCTCACAGAGCGCCGAAGACCTGTATGCCATCCGCAAGCCCTATATCGAGCGCGCGCAAGCCTCGACCTACGAGGAAATACTGTCGGACGGACGTATCGTTTCCATCACGCACCGGCCGCTGGCCTCAGGCGGCTGGGTGTCGATCTATGAGGACATTACGGAGCAAAGGCGGGCCGAGCAGGAACTGAAGGAGCAGCACCGCCGCTTCGATGCGGCGCTCGCCAACATGTCGCAAGGCCTGTTGATGTACGACGCCGAAGGCACGCTGATCGTGCGCAACCAGCGCTTCCTCGACCTCTACAAGGTCACGCCTGACGACTTCCCGCTCGGCATGAGCCAGCGCGCCCTGCTCGAACAGATGGTGCGACTGCGCATCTATCCGTCGATGGACATTGACGGCGAGATCGCCAACACCAGAGCCAGCCTGCAGGCCGGTGAGGAGCGTTCGACAGACCGCAGCCTTGCCGATGGCCGAACGCTGCTGGTTGCGCGCCGGCCGCTTGCCGGTGGCGGCTGGGTGGCGACCTTCGAAGACATCACCGAGCGCCGGCGCGCCGAAGAGCGCATGAGCCACCTTGCACATTACGACACGCTGACCGACCTGCCCAACCGCTCGATGTTTCGCGAACGGCTCGACCAGGCGATGGCCGGCGATACACCGCTGGCGATCTTCTCGCTCGACCTCGATCGTTTCAAGGCCGTCAACGACACCTGGGGACACCCTGCCGGCGACTGGCTGCTGAAATGCGTGGCTGAGCGGTTGCGGCACAGCCTGCGCAGCGACACCGATATGGTCGCCCGCCTCGGTGGCGACGAGTTCGCCATCCTGCAGTTCAATCCCAAAGGCTCCACCGATGCGGAACAACTGGCAAAACGCATCGTCGCTGTCGTCAGCCAGCCGTTTCGCGACAAGGGCCGCGAGATGCATGTCGGCATCAGCCTTGGCATCGCGCTGTATCCCGGTGACGGCAAGGACGCCGACACGCTTTTGAAGAACGCCGACATGGCGCTTTACAGCGGCAAGAGCGAAGGCCGCAACGTTTACCGCTTTTTCGAGCCCGGCATGGATGCCTTGGTGCGGGCGCGCCTGGCGCTCGAAACCGATCTCGAGACGGCACTGAAGCGGCGGGAGTTCGTGCTGGAGTTCCAGCCGATCACCAACATCGCGTCGGGCAAGATCGTCGGCGCCGAAGCGTTGATGCGGTGGAATTCACCGACGCGCGGCCTGGTGGCGCCAGACGATTTCATCGCAGCCGCCGAAGACAGCGGGCTGATCGTTCCGCTGGGCGAATGGGCGCTGAAACAGGCCTGCAGCGTGGCCGCCGGCTGGCCGCCTGGAATGCGCATCGCCGTCAATGTCTCGGCAGTGCAGATCAGAAGCGCCGACTTTGCCCGCAGCGTGATTTCGGCGCTGGCCGTTTCCGGCGTGCCGGCCAGCCGGCTCGAACTGGAAATCACCGAGACCGTGCTGATGGATGAGAGCGAGACGGTGCTGAAGACGCTGAGGCAGCTGCGCGAACTCGGTATCCGCATCGCGCTCGACGATTTCGGCACCGGCTATTCGTCGCTCGGCTATCTCAGGCGTTTTCCCGTCGACAAGATCAAGATCGACCGCTCCTTCATCCACGATATCGACAACAAGGACACGGCGGCGATCGTGCGCACGATAATCGGGCTTGGTGCCGAACTTGGCATCACCGTCACCGCCGAAGGCGTCGAGACCGAAGCGCAGCTCGACATATTGCGCAAGGCTGGCTGCGTCGAGGTGCAGGGCTTTCTGATCGGCATGCCGTCAAAGGCCGCCGACATGGCCCGACTTCTCAAGACGAGGGCAGCGTCCCGGCGCGCCTGAACATCCCCGGCGTCATTCCATGCGCGGCGCGGAAGGTGCGCGAGAGATGGCTTTGGTCGGAGAAGCCGGCCGCAAAGGCGGCACCGGCGAGATCTGAACCTTGCCGGATCAGCAGATCGGCACGGCGCAGCCTGCGGTCACGGATGAAGGCAGCAGGGGTGAGACCCAGCACTTTCCTGAAATCGCGGATAACTTGAAAGCGCGTCACGCCTGCGGCTTCAGCGAGCCGCTGCAAATCGAGGTCCGAGTTCAGATGGTCTTCGATGACCTGTTCATAGACCCGGAGCCGGCTTTTCGATCCGAAGCTTTCGACCGCCTCGCGCCGCCGGCCGCCCCAATCGCCATGGCGCAGGATGAGCTTGCGCAAGGCGATCAGCATGGATGTTTCGGCGCTCGTGGCATCACCCGATGTCGAAGCCAAGTGCGCGACGCCTACTGCCTGGACGAGATCGGCATCATCGACGATCGCTTGCGAAAACAACGGCGGGCGATCCTGCCCAAGTTCGTCCGCGATCGCACCCATGAGCGAGGCCGACGGATAGAAGGTGCGGTAAGCCCAACCCTGGTCGGCACCCGCCTCGCCGTCATGCCATATCTCCGGATTGACGAGCAGAACCGTGCCCGACCGCGCGAGGACAGTCTCGTTGCCGATGCGGACCCGCTCGCACCCTTGCGTGATCAGGGCGACGACATAGGTCGGGTGCGTGTGCAGCTGGTAGCGATGCCGCGTGAAGCGCGCCTTGAGCATGCCAAGATCGCGAAAGCGCGGATGACGCCAGAACTGCGTCGTCTCCTGAGGCTGTTGAATTCCAGACACGGTCAATCCTGTTCAAGACGCTGCCGGCGCAAATCCTTTACGTGCTGGCATCGACAAGGCCGAATTTACGATAGCCGGCAAGGAGAGCGCAATGCTGCACAACGACCCCATCGCCGCCCTCACCCCGCAGGTGGTGGAATGGCGGCGTCACATCCACGCCAACCCCGAACTCGGTTTCCAAGAGTATGAGACCGTGCGCTTCGTCGCCGACAAGCTGCGCACCTTCGGGCTCGACGAGGTTCATGAAGGCATAGGCGGCACCGGCGTGGTTGGCGTCCTCAGAGGACGGCCAGGCGTGCGCGCCATCGGGCTTCGGGCCGAACTCGATGCCTTGCCCGTGCTGGAGAAGACAGGATTGCCATATGCGTCGAAGAAAGACGGCGTGATGCATGCCTGCGGCCACGACGGGCACATCGCGATGCTGCTCGGCGCCGCCAAGCTGCTCGCCGACAACAGAGCCTTCGACGGCACCGTCTGTTTCATCTTCCAGCCGGCGGAAGAAAATGAAGGCGGCGCCATGCGGATGATCGAGGACGGACTGTTCGAGCGCTTCCCCGTGGAAGCCGTCTACGCCGTCCACAACTGGCCGGGGCTGCCGCTCGGAAAGATCGCGGCCCGTGCCGGGTCGATGATGGCGGCCGTCGACACTTTCGAACTGAACTTTGAGGGGACCGGCGCGCATGCCGCCATGCCGCAGCTAGGCGACGATCCCGTGCTCGCGGCCGGCGCCTTCGTCCAGGCCGTGCAGCGCATCGTCAGCCGTTCGGTAGACCCGCAGGCGGCGCTGGTCGTCTCGATCACCCAGATCCATGGCGGCAACGTCGGCAACATCGTGCCAAGCAAGGTCTGGCTGCAGGGGACCTGCCGCTTCTTCGAGCCCGCTTTGTCGGACCATTGCGAAAGGCTGATCGGCGACATCGCGCAAGGCATTGCCTCGGCGCATGCCCTCACCGCCAAGCTCGCCTACAAGAAAGGCTATCTGCCGCTGGTCAACACGTCGGCTGCCACTGACCGGGCCGTCCAGGCGGCAACCGCGGTTGTCGGCCGCGAGCAGGTCGAGACCGCATTCAACCCGAGCCTCGGCTGCGAGGATTTTGCCTACATGGTCCGCGAAGCCGGCGGCTGCTATGCCTGGGTCGGCGCAGGAGCGGTCAGACCGGGCGAAGGGCTGCACGGCGATCGCTATGTCTTCAACGACGCCATCGTCCCCACCGTGCTCCGCTATTTCGTCACGCTCGTTGAGCAGACGCTACGCTGACGGCCGAGCGCCTCAGCGCAAGGTCTCGACGTATTTCTCGTGGAAGCTGACATAGCCGGGTTCGACGACTTTGAGATGGCGCTCGATCAGCTGGTGGAAGGCCGGCAGCTGATGGAAGGGCACGCCGGGATAGGCGTGGTGCTCGGCGTGATACGGCATGTTCCAGGCGACTTTGCGCACCAGCCAGTTGGTCAGCGTGGTGCGGGTGTTTTCCAGCATGTTGGCGACAAGCGGGCAGCGGCCATGCTCGGCCAGCAGATAGAGCCTGAGGAAGGGCTGGCCGAGCAGCGCCGGCACGATCCAGACATAGAGCAGTACACTTGCCTCGAACCACAGGGCTAGCGCGGCGACCACGACATAGAAAGCGATCATGGCGCGGGCTTCAGTGCGCACCTTGGGCAGGCCTTTCGGCGGCACGTAGCTGTCGTGGCAGCCGCCAATCGCGTTGGTGTAGAGTGTCTGCAAATGCCCCCACCACACCGGCAGGCCCGAGACGTGGACGATGTATTGCCGCATCGTCTCCGGTTTCGGGAAGGCGAGTTCCGGATCGTTCTCGGGATCCTGGGTGAAACGGTGATGGGCGAAGTGGAAATAGCGAAACCAGTCGGCGGGCAGCGCGATCGCCAGGCTGCAGACCCTTGCGGCGGCATCGTTGAGCCACTGCGTCTCGAACGCCGTCCTGTGCACCGTCTCATGCAGCAGCGTGAACAGGAAGACGATGAGAATGCCTTGCGGCAACATCAACAGCGGCCAGTACGACACCTTGGCCGCAATCAGCCCGCCGATAGCCACAATCGCGCCGAGATGGAAGGCGAGTTGGACCAGACCCGGCCCGTCCGACTTGCCGGTCAGGCGGCTGCGCTGCTCATTGGTCAGGAACGCGATGACGTCGCGATGGTCTCTGGGTTCAAACTGGGCCGATACGGTCATGGCGCCAAGCTACTCGAATAAGAAAGCTTTCGAAAGACGAGGATTTCTGCGACATGGATAAGCTGACCTTACCTATCGGATCACCCAATGACCGCGCTTCCTTCCCTGAGAGGACTTCAAGCCTTCGAGGCGGCGGCGCGCTCGGGGAGTTTCGCCGCAGCGGCGGATGAGCTCTCGATCTCGGCGGCTGCGGTCAGCCAGCTCATTCGCACCGTCGAGGAGCAGATGGGTCGAAAACTGTTCCATCGCGTCAACCGCCGCGTGGTGCTGACGGAAGCCGGCGTCGAGATGCTGCCCCGGCTGACCCTGGCTTTTCGGGAGATCGGCAGCATCGCGCGTGGCAGCGATGCCTTCCGCCCGCGGCTTGTCATATCGGTGCCGCCGTCCATGGCGATGGGCTGGCTTTCCGAACGTCTCGCCGGCTTTGTGGCCAGCCACGGCGCCGTCGACATATCCCTGCGCGGCGATGACGATCCGGTGCCGTTCGACCGCGAACTGATCGACATCCGGCTGTCCTTCGGCCCGCACTATCGTGAACACCCGACCGAAGACATTGTCAGGGACGCCGTCTACCCCGTCTGCGCGCCAGAACTCACCGCCAAAACCGACAGCCTCGCCGGCCTGCCACTGATTCACACCGACTGGGGACCGACCGGCGCGTCGTTTCCGTCTTGGCGCACCTGGTTCGAGGCGGCGGGCATAGAACCCGGCCGCGCAGTGCAGCGCGGCCTGTCGGCGAACTCGTCGCGGGCAGCGCTCGACCTTGCCATTTCAGGGCTGGGCGTGGCGCTGGCGCAAGGCATTTATTGCGCCGGGGCGCTGGAAGAGGGCCGTTTGGTCCGGGCTAATGCCCTATCGATCGCGCTGCGTCAGCCATATTGCCTGACGATCCCGGAACGCAGTGCAAGGCGCGACCTGGTGGCGGCGTTTCGCAATTGGCTGACTGAGGAATGCCGGCGGTCGGTGGGTTCGCCGGTGCTCGGCTGATGGACCGAACTGCTCAGAGATGGCCGGCCAGTGCGGCGACCATGTCCTTGTTCGTCGCCACGGGAATGATCTCGAACTCCACCAGGTCAGACCATTCGATGACCCAGCGCTGCAGCAGCGTGACGTCATCGGCTTCGACCAAAAGGAAGCAGCGGCTCATATCAGCCGCGATCCAGGAGTGGTGCACGACAAGCGCGTCCGGCTTCAATCGGCCGCGCTCGCCGCAACGGCGGTAGATCTCCTTGCGGTCGCAGCCGGTGAAATCCTCGATGACGATGAACTGCATTTTTCCCCCTCGGTTGAATTACCGCCCGGGACGGCAAACTAACGCCCGGGACGGTCCAGCCGCTCCAGGAACCATTGCGTCAGCCGCACCCAGACTTCGTCCTTTTCGCCGGAATCCTCCCAGCCATGGTCGAGGTTCGGGTTGTCGTTGACCTCGATGACGAAGACGCCATCCTTGGTTTCCTTGAGATCGACGCCGTAAAGCCCGTCGCCGA
Source organism: Mesorhizobium sp. L2C066B000 (assembly GCF_000502335.1). Classification (NCBI taxonomy): domain Bacteria; kingdom Pseudomonadati; phylum Pseudomonadota; class Alphaproteobacteria; order Hyphomicrobiales; family Phyllobacteriaceae; genus Mesorhizobium; species Mesorhizobium sp. L2C066B000. The sequence continues at coordinate 27,790 of NZ_AYWZ01000023.1, read as the reverse complement.
TGCAGCGCGCCGCCTTCACCGCGGTGTCGACGACATGCGGCGGCGTCTCTTTCAGCGTGAAGGTCTTGATGCCGCCCTGGTCGGGCTTGCCGCTGGCCTTGTGGTTGACGATCTGCCAGTGTTTTTTCGCCATCAGATAATGCACGGCAAACAGCGGCTGCCCGCCGAGCACGCCGACGCGCCAGTCATATTCGGTCGGGATGAATTTCTGCGCGATCAGGAGATCGGAATCCTCCAGCCACTCGGTGGCGAGCGTCTTCAGTTCTTCGAAGTTGCCGCATTTCTTGACGCCGCGCGAGAACGATGAATCCGGGATCTTCAGCACCAGCGGAAAGCCCAGCGTCTGCGCCGCCAGTTCGAGGTCCGAGGTGCCGGCTATCATCACCGTCGGCGGCACCGGCACCTTGTTGTAGGCCATCAGTTCGTTGAGATAGACCTTGTTGGTGCAGCGGATCATCGACAGCGGGTCGTCGATCACCGGCATGCCTTCCTGCTGGGCGCGGCGCGCGAAGCGGTAGGTGTGGTTTGAGATCGAGGTGGTCTCGCGGATGAACAGCGCGTCGTAATTGGCGAGCTTGGCCAGGTCCTTCCTGGTGATCGGCTCGATTTCGACGCCCATCTTTTCGGCGATCTTGGCCCAGTAACGCAGCGAGGAAATCTCCGACGGCGGCAGTTCCTCATGCGGATCGACCAGCGTGGCGAAGGTGTAGCGTGCCGGCGTGCGGCCCTTGGTGTCGCGCCACTCGCGGTTGGTGTACGTCTCGAGCGCCTGCACGAATAAGGCTTCTTCCTCCTCGGCCATCCTGGCCAGCGGCAGGAAGCCGATCTTGCGGATCGAAGCCCATTCGGCGCTGTCCTTGATGTGAACCTCAAGCGCCGGAGCGCGGAACCAGTCGAACAACAGCTTGGCGAAGCGGTCCCAGACCTTCGACGGTCCGATGCCGAAGAAGATGCAGATTTTTTGCGGGAAAACGCCTCCGAGATCCTTGCGGCACTTGTTGAGCGCCAGCTCCAGTTCCGGCAGCGCGTGCTCGTAGAGCTTGCGCTCGGACAGGTCGATCATCGTCTCGACCGTCGGGATGACCTTGTGGCCGCGCGAACCGGCGAGCAGAGAGGCATAATAGCCGCGGCTCTGGTAGGCGTAATTGTTCGACAGGTTGATGACCTTCGGCTGCTGGCCGCGAAACAGCGCCGGATGCGCAAGATAGTCACGGTTGGTGATGATCTTGTGCGGCGTCGCCGCCGGGTCGAGATCGTTCTGACGGCCGGTGAGGATGACCCAGGTCATTGTTATCAGCGTTTCCCAAGAGTGATGGCAGCACGCAGTCCGTCGCGGCCGAATTGCGCCATGTTCATGAAGATGCCGTGCGGCACGGGAATGTTGGCGGCATCGAGGATGGTCTCCTGTCTTTCGTCCTCGACCCAGGGATCGTGGATCAGGATGTGGTCGCCATCGTCGCCGATAGCCAGCACCCAATGCGGCACCTTCTTGCCGAACATCAGGAAGCCGCTGATCAGCACCAGCACCAGTTTTCCCTGAGCCAGGGCGCCGCGGATATCGTCGATGGTGAATGGACGGAAATTCACCGGGATGCCGTAAAGTTCCGCGCGGCGGCGAAAGTCCACCTGGGCAAGTTCCATCACCCGGCGCTTGTCGTCGCTGCGCACCGATTGCAAGAACAGCGCGCCATAGAAGGACACGAAGATTTCCGCCGCAAGCCCGCTTTCGTAGCCGGAAACCGCAAGGCCGAAGGGCTCGCAGCCGCCTGGGCCGGACATCATGAACACGGTCGTTGCCTCGCGCCATAGGCGGATTTCCATGACCGGATCGGGCACGAAGCCGGAATCGAAATTGGCCATCGCCATCATCAGGCAGCATGGACCGCAGGTGAACTCGCAGGTCTGCTGGTAGAATGGGACCTTGGTGGCGACCGGAATATCGCCGCGCAAGGTCTTTTCGTAGCGCAGCGCGGTGGCGCCATCCTCGTAATAGTGAGGCTCGCGACCGATCTTGCGGTAGCCGCTCTGCTCATAGATGCCAATGGCGCGAAGATTGTCCTCGCGCACTTCGAGACGCAACATCATGCGGTCGTGCTCGAAGGCAGCTTCTTCGGCCGCTGCAAGCAGCATGCGGCCAAAGCCGCGGCCGCTGAAAAACGGGCTGGTGGCAAGCGAATAGAGCCGGGCGACGCCGCTGCCCTTGCGAAACAGCACGATGGCGTAGCCGGCGACACGACCATCGCTTTCGGCGACCAGCATCTCGGCTGTCTCGCGTTCGATCAACAAGCGGAAGGAGCGCCGGGAAATGCGGTCACTGGAAAAGACCGCCTTCTCGATGGCGGCGAGGTCATCGACGTCGGACGCGCGGGCCTTGCGAATCTCGGCAGGCATGCGGGTTTGGAAAACCTCGATTGGGTGGAGGAAAAGACCGCAGTCAAAAACGTCGCAAACATCAGCCGAAACGCCGATATCCATCAAGCGCTATCGCACTTCGAATAGGGCCGAATTGTGACACTTTCTACCCCGGCGCATTCCCGAAACGGAATGCGCTTAACTGGCGATACCAGCCAGAAGCTGACCGTAGGCCCGCTTGGCGACCGCAGCCAGTTGCTCGCGCGGCAGCGAGCCGACGACGGCGCAGGCATAGCCCTTGTCCAGCCAGTAGACCGCCTCGGGGCCGTCGGCCTCGGCCATGTAGGTGCCCTTGGACTTGGCTGAGGAATCAGCGGTAACGAACAAGGAGATGCGCTGACCCTTGGCGTCCTCGTAAAGCAGCATCGCTGCCTTGCCCTGGCCGGCGGGCAGCAGCCGGCCGCCAACCAGCTGGAAGCCTTCCGCCACCAGATCCGGCGCCACCAGTTTCAGGCCGACGCGGTTGGACAGCCAGGTCTGCAGGTGATCCTTGTCGCTTGCCGGCACTTCCACCGCATGGCGCTGTTCGGCGGCATAGATGACATGGGCGGCGATCGCCTCTTCGGCCAGTTGGTCATCGGCGCCATCTTCCCTGCCGATGCCGTCGATGCCGGCAAAATAGCCGCCAAGACCGCCGATGACGAGCACTGCGGCCGCCGCGGGCGCAAGCCACCAGCGCGACTGCCGCGCCGCCGCTTTGGTCGCGCCTTCACCGCTAACGATCTGCTTGAACAGCACCGGCACGGGCTCGTCGAGCACACCGGCAAAGGCGGCGCGCAACGCGGTGCGGTCGGCGGTGTAGCGGGCGCTTTTGGCCTTCATTTCGGGATTGGCGTCGATCCAGGCGTCGTAGGCGGCGCGCTCGTCGCCCGGCAGCTCGCCGTCGAGAGCCATGTGGATATCGCGTTCGGAAAAATCGCGGCGGGTCATTTCTCGACGATCCTTATCGAGCGGCGGCGCGCCGTGTCATCGAGCAGGCTGCGCAGCTCCTCGCGTCCGCGCGCTATGCGCGACATCAGCGTGCCGGCGGGCACGCCGAGAATGTTGGCGGCTTCGGCATAGGAGAATCCTTCGATGGCGACCATGACGAGAGCGGCGCGACGGTCGGGGCTGATCGCCTGCAATGCGTCGATGATCTCGCGCGAGGCGGCGTTCTCCGCCTGCTCGGCGGGGACTGCCTGCGCCTCGTTTGCGTCAAGCGGCAGGATCGCCGCCTCACCGCGCCGGTTCACCTTGCGCATCTGATCGATGAACAAATGATGCATGATCGTAAACAGCCACCTCCGGGGGCTTTCTCCCGTCTGCCAGCTTTCAAGCCGCAAGAGCGCTCGTTCGAGGCAATCCTGGACGAGATCGTCGGCGGATTCGCGGTCGCGCAGAAGCGAGCGTGCGTAGCGGCGCAAGCGCGGTATTTCGCCAAGGATTGCTGCCTTCTTTTCGTCCATGACCGCTGGTTCTGAGGTCGCCCTTGTTTAACCCGATTGAACGCGCCTTCCCGGCGCGGCGCAAGCGGCCAGCGCGAAGCGGTCTGCCGCCCCGGTCACCCAAGCACTGAGATAACGAGGTGATCGGCTAAATTATTCCCCGCAATCAACAAGAGGGCCGAATTATCCTAAATCGGTCTGCGCGAAATCATGGCCTTTGTATAGCAGTGGAAGATCGCGGCTTTTCGCGCAGGCGTAAGCAAAACAGTCCCCGAGATTCAGATCCGCCTTGTGGCCAACGGCTTTGCCGTAACGGGCACTCGCGTCAATGGCCCGAGAGCCGATGTTGTCGTCAATGGCCAGACTCTCTCCCATGATCTCCACAATGAACTCATCGATCAGATCGCGGGCATGGAGAAGGGCTTCAGCGCTGGGTCTGCGCGGGCCGGCGCCAGCCCGTGCCAATGCCTGTGTTGCTTCGAAGTGAACCAACGGAGAAACCCAGACCCGCCCGGAAAAACCGGATAGCTGCTTCAGCAATTCCTCCCACCCAGGTTCCTGGTTGAGAATGGCGACGATCACCGACGCGTCGACAAACATCAGTCTTCCCACAGCTCGTCGGTGAACTTCTTCATATCGAAATCGGGATTGGGCAGGCCAAGCTTCCTGGCCCTGTCCTGAAGACTGGCGATCCGATCGCGCAGCGGCACCTTCGCCCGATTGCGCTCAAGTTCGTGCACGAGCGCGACCCGCACCGCCTCCGTTTTGCTCGGAGCGTTCGTCTCGCGTTGCAATCTGCTGGCCAGCGCATCCACTTCGTCGTCGCGGATATAGAGCGGCATCGAATATCCTCCGTTGGATATTCATATATTCCATCTCGTATATCACCTCAAGTTGCAGCGTTGGCCTCCCTCGCCGCCCGCGTCAGCAGCCGCTGGTAGAACAGGCCGATGCCGATCAGCACGGCGCCAAGACCGATGAAGGACAGCGCCCTGAGCACGCCTTCCAGTTCCGACATGTCGAACAGGAAGACTTTTACCACGGCAATCGCGATCAGCGCCGCCGAGGCGATGCGCAGCACCTGCGACTTCAGCCAGACGCCGGCGGTGAGCAGCACGACGCCGATGATCAGCCAGAGCGCCGAATAGGTGTAGGTCTCGAGCTGCCCGAGGCCGCTCCACAGGCCGATGAACTCGCCCTTGAACACGCGCCTGACCGACAGTGTGGCGTAGGCGAAGACAAGCAATGCCGCCACCACCGCCAGCATCTGCGCATACCATGGCGGCCGCTTGTCCCTGGCATAGAGCGCCAGCCCGCCGGCGGCTATGGCCGGCAACAGGTAAGCCAGGAACAAGAGGTTGAACACCGGGATCTGGCCGGTCGATTCGTCGGTGAACAGCGGATTGAGCACCAGGAAATGCTGGAGGACGATGAAGGCGACCGAGAGCACGCCGGCGGCCATCGAGCCGTAGCGCAGCACAGAGCTTGGCGAGCGCATGTCGATCGCCAACAGTATTGCGCCGGCGCCGATGGCGATCAGCGTATAGATCGCCTGTTCGGCGAGCGTCACCGGGCCGGTGTCGATGACGCCACCATGCATGGCGTGGCGCACCAGCATGGCAACGGTGAGCAGCGCGAAAAGGGCTGCACCCGCTTCCATGGCCAGGCGCGGCCGGCCATTACCAGCTGTTGGTAGTGCGGGGGTGGTACGCGCGAGTTGCCAGGCGGCAAAGCCGAAGGCTAGCGCCGGTACGCCGTATCCCGGCAGCAGCCAGTTGAACACCCGGGTCGTCGTCAGGAACTCGGCGCCGACGATGGTCGGATCGAAGGCGACGCGGCCCAGCACGGCAACGACCGCGCCGACCGAAATCCAGCCAAGCACCGGATAGCTGCGCCACCGCGTCGCCAGCGCCGGCACGATGGCGGCAACGCCGGCAAGAATGGTCGTCCAGCCGGATCCGAAGGCCATGTGCAGCATCAGCAGGCCGGCCAGAGCCGAGCCGCAAAGCGCGAAGGAGACGGCGATGTCGCCCTTGAGCGGCGGCTGTTCGGCGCGCGCGATCCATTCGCCACCGGCAGCGAAGACAACAACCAGAAGGGCAGCTATCGCTGCGTAGACAAGGTCGCGGTCGAGATTGCCGTAGGCAAGCCACAGCGTCAGCAGAATAAGCAGCGGCGCAGCGACGCCCCATGCCGCCCAGCATGCCGCGCGGACCCGTGCTGAGGCGGCGAAGCGGCGTGCGGCCCAGAAGCCGGCGCCGATGAAGACCAGGCCGAGGCCAATGCCGATGCGCAGCGTCAACGGATTTCCGGCCGCCACCGGCATGCCGTCAAAGCCGATATTCCCCTGGGTTATGTCGGAGCCGATGGTGGTGGGCGGAATGATGCCGAGATGGATCATCACGCTCACCACGCCGGCGGCATGCAGCAGCGGCAGCGCGCGCGGCCGGTAGAGTGCGGTGGCGACAAGGGCGACGAGGACGAAGGCGCCCGGCAAGGCGCCACCGGCGGCGACCAGCGTCGTGTCGACGGACAGGCCTAGCGCTGAAAACGCAACGAAAACGCCAGGCACGATCGAGGGCCAGTCGAAGCCCGCCTTTGCAGGTTCCGCTTCGCCGCCACGACTGCCCAGCCAAACAAAGGCAAGCACCGCCAGCGTCACCGCGTCGATGAACAGGACGACGGCAAGGTCGGCGAACCGGATGACGGCAAGGTCGGCGACGAGCGTACTCATCATGTAGGCGATGGTCCAGGCGCCGGTGCCGAAGAAGGCGGCCGCAATCAGGAATTTCCAGTCGCGAATGCGGGCGATCACGGCTGTGGCGGCAAGCACGATCGCCAGGTAGACGAACAGCGCCCATGGGTTGGGCGCCTGCGAGGACACAAGCGCCGGCGTCGCCATCGAGCCGACAAGGCCGATGCCGGCCAGGGCCTGGCCGTGGACGAGGGCGGCGACAATGGTCGCCACGCCGATGGCGCCGAGCACGGTGAAGGCGAAGGCCGGCCCGACGAAACCGTAAATGGCATGCGCGGCATAGACCGTACCGAACAGGATGAAGGCGCCGGCAGCCGTCAGGATCGCCGGAATATAGGCGCCTGCAGCCCCTTGCACCGGCACCTTGAAGCCGGTGCGGCGGATGAACTCGCCGCCGCCGATCAGCACCAGGCCGAGCAGCGCCGCCAGGGACAGCCGCACTTCAGGGCCGAAAATGCCGGCCTCGATGGTGTAGCGGATCAGGAACAGGCCGCCCAGGGCCAGCGCGACGCCGCCGACCCAGACCGCCCAACGGGTGCCGAGCGCCGTTTCGACCTCTGACTGGCGGGCTGCCTTCGACGTGGCGGCAGGCGCGGATCCGGTGAATGCCGCCTTGGCCGCGGCCGACAGTTCTGGCACGGCCTCGCTGGTGGCCGCATCGGCTTCGGCGGCCGGTGCCTGGGCATGTGCCGCGTCTGCTGTTGTTGGCGAAGCTATGTCGGCAACTGGTGCGCTAGCGTGAGCGGCATCCGCCGGTGCGCTTGCAGCCTGCTCGGCCGGTTTGGCAACGGGCGGTGTCGCATGCACTCCGGACAGAACCAGGCTGCGCAGCGCTCCGAGCTCGCGCTCGATCAGACTGACGCGGCCCTGCTGGCGCAAGACGAGGACAAAAAGCACGATAACGACGACGGCGCCAATCAGGCTTTCAAACATGGCGGTTCCCCCAAACCAGGCCAGTTTTCACTGACAATTGCGGCGGCCACACGGCCACCCCAGACGGCTATTCAAGTCACGCCACCGCAATGGTGGCCGAAAAGAAGTTATCGAGCATGTTTCGTCGGCAAATTCCAGCGGCCTACGGTCTTTATCCTCACCCATCATCTGAGATAGCCAGGAATGGCATGCCGCCGCCACTTGCCCAGGAGCCATGCTATCCTCGGATGAACTACGAGGAAATCGAATGCCGAAACGAAGTGCAGGGCTGCTGATCCACCGGACAAGGGCCGGCATTCTCGAATTTCTGCTCGTCCATCCCGGCGGCCCGTTCTGGGCAAGGAAGGATGAAGGCGCTTGGTCGATCCCCAAGGGCCTCGTCGAGGACAATGAAGATGAGTTGGCCGCCGCCCGGCGCGAGGCTGGGGAAGAACTCGGAGTCAGCATCGATGGCGATTTCGAACCTGTCGGCAGCTATCGGCAAGCCGGCGGCAAGATCGTCATCGCCTGGAGTGTCGAAGCCGATTTCGATCCCGATGCCGTTAAAAGCAACATGTTCACGATGGAATGGCCGCCCAGGTCAGGCGTGACGAGGGAATTTCCCGAAATCGACAGGGCCGGCTGGTTTTCCTTCGCCGAGGCCAGCCTCAAGATCCTCGGCGGTCAGCGCGCCATCCTCGATGATTTCATGGAGCATCGCAAAGCCGGCTGAGGCTCTTGCCCTACGAGTACCCCCACCCTAACCCTCCCCACAAGGGGGAGGGAATGCTCCCGCATGCAGCTTTTGGTGTGAACCTGGACGGTTTGCGGAGGTCAGCACCCACCGAGTCTCCCTCCCCCTTCTGGCGCAGCGTCTGCCGTAAGGGCGGCCTTGCCGCCCGAATGATGCTTGCGCAAGGCGGCGAGGAAGCCGGCACGGGCATCGGGCTGTTCGATGCCGCGCGGCTCGTAGACATGGCGGGTGAAAAAGAAACCGGTCAGATGGAAGGCGTCCTCGAGTGCCGCGTGGTCCGCCCGCAAGCCGGAGCCGCGCCGCAGGAAGGCCGGCAGCGCCAGCATCTTGTCGCGCCATGGCGCGCCGGCCTGGCGCGAAACCGCGCGGCCGGATTTCGGCGAGACATAGGCCAGATCCTGCCTGGCGCCGGTCGCCGCGCACTGGCTGAGATCGAGGCCGAAGCCGAGTTCGTCGAGGATGAGCAGTTCGAAGCGCGCCACCAGTTCGCCGGCGGCATCCGAATCGTCCAGATGGGCGATCATCACGGCAAGCGTCTCATAGAGGCCGCCATGGGCGTCGCGCTCCGGCAGGAGCCTGAGATGCGCGGCCATGGTCTGCAGGCCGTAGACGGCGACTGCGCTGTCCATCAACCTGGCGGCATTCATCTCGATCGCCTCGGCCTGGAAGGTGCCGAGATGCTCGTCGAGGCGTGCCCGCCACAAAAGGTCGACGCGGTTGCCGGGCTGCAGCACCGGCTGCTGCTTGCGCGAGCGCCCGCCGCGCACCAGGCCGAGATGGCGGCCATGCGCACGCGTCATTACCTCGAGAATGGCGCTGGTTTCGCCATGCTTGCGGGTGCCGAGTATGATTCCCTCGTCGCGCCATTCCATGGCAGGAGCTTGTCACCGGTTGCGTGGCTAAATCAAGGTTTTGGCGCGCCGCGTGCGATCTGTGCTGACATTGGATCCCCACACATCGTCGAAAGGCTCCGATCACGCGAATTCCCGGTGATCGGCCAGGACGTCGTCGATGACGCGGCGCGATCGTTCCGCCTCGGCCTGGTTGGCGTCGTGTCCGGCAACGGTGATCAGCGCTTTCCACAGCGTCCAGCCGCGGCCGCGCGCCCAGGTCGCTTCATCGACGTCGATGGCAGCCCGGAATGCCTCCCGGCTCTCGCCCTGGAAGAATGTCCAGGCGATCGCCAGGTCGCAAGAGGGATCGCCGATGCCTGAGGTGCCGAAGTCGATGATGGCGCTCAAACGGCCGTTTTGGACCAGAAGGTTGCCCCAGGCGACGTCTCCGTGGAACCAGACGGGCGACCCTTGCCAGGTGGCGGCAAGGGCCGCATCCCAGACAGCGGTGGCCGCCTGGGTGTCGATCTGCCCCTCCAGCGCCTGGAGTGCTTCCCTTGTCTGGTTGTCATACACGCTCAGCGATCCGCCGCGGAAGAAATTGTGCTGGCCCGCGGGCGGCCCGCCCGCCGGATCGATCCGCCGGAGCGCAATGAGGAACTTGGCCAGATCGACCGCGAACTGTCGGCGATCGGCGATTTCGGCGGTCTTGGCTGTTTCGCCGTCGATCCAGCGGTAGACGGACCATTGCCAGGGGTAGTCCTCCCCAGGCTCGCCCATCGCCAGTGGAACCGGGATCGGCAGCGGCAGAAGCGGCGCCAGCCTGGGCAGCCAGCGGTGCTCTTTTTCGACCTGCAAGGCATATGGTGCGGCACTCGGCAGCCGCAGAGTCATATCATTGCCGAGGTGGAAGGTTCGGTTGTCCCAACCGCCAAACGTCACCGGGCTAACCGGCAGATGCCGCCATTGCGGAAACTGCGCGTTGACCAGCCGGCGCACGAGATCGGTATCGATGGTCGGTTTTGGATCAGGCATGTCATCGTCTCAAACTGCCGGAGCGGCATTTCCAGACGATGAAGCTCAATGGGGAAACTCAAGCCCCATCTCACGGTAGCGTTCGGGGTCGTCGCCCCAGTTTTCACGCACTTTGACGAACAAGAACAGGTGCACTTTCTGCTCGAGAATGCCGGCTATTTCCATGCGCGCCGACTGGCCGATGGCGCGGATGGTCTCGCCCTTGTGGCCGAGCACGATCTTCTTCTGGCTGTCGCGCTCGACATAGATGGTCTGGTCGATGCGCACCGAGCCGTCCGGTTTCTCTTCCCATTTCTCGGTCTCGATATGCGAGGAATAGGGCAACTCCTGATGCAGCCGCAGATACAGCTTCTCGCGGGTGATCTCGGCGGCCAGTTGGCGCATCGGCAGGTCCGAGATCTGGTCTTCCGGATAGTACCAGGGGCCGACCGGCAGCGCTTGCGCGAGATAGTCGAGCAAATCCTTGCAGCCGGAGCCGGTCAGCGCCGAGACCATGAAGGTGCGCTTGAACGGCACCTTTTCGTTTGCTGCCGCAGCCAGGGCCAGCAGCGCCTCGTGCTTGACCCGGTCGACCTTGTTGAGGATCAGCACCATCGGCTGGCGGACGTCCTTCAGCCGCTCGAGGATGGCGTCGGCGTCACCCCTGATGCCGCGCTCGGCATCGATCAGCAGAAGCACGATATCGGCGTCCTTGGCGCCACCCCAGGCGGTGGTCACCATCGCGGTGTCGAGCCGGCGCTTCGGCTTGAAGATGCCGGGCGTATCGACAAAGACGATCTGCGCGTTGTCATGCGTGGCGATGCCGCGCACGATGGCGCGGGTGGTCTGCACCTTGTGGGTGACGATCGACACCTTGGCGCCGACCAGTTGGTTGACCAGCGTCGACTTGCCGGCATTGGGCGCCCCAATCAGGGCAACGAAGCCGGAATGCGTGGCCTCCGCTGCCGGAGGGAGATCTTCGCTGCCGGTCACGCCGCACTCCCTTGGTTGGCCCAGATGCCCTCGCGCATAAGAAACGCCGATGCCGCCGCTTCTTCGGCTGCGCGGCGAGAGCCGCCCGTGCCGCTCGCCGGCGCAAAACCGCCGACCTTCACGGACACCGTGAAAACCGGTTGATGTTCAGGTCCCTCGCGTTTCTCGATCGCGTATTCGGGCCTGACATCGCTGGTCTTGGCGATCCATTCCTGCAGGTCGGATTTCGGATTGGGCGGCTTGGCCACCACCTTTTGCGAGCGCGGCTCCCAGTAACGCAGGACGAATTGCCTTGCGGCATCGAGGCCGCCGTCGATATAGACCGCCGCGATCAGCGCCTCGACCGCATCCGCCAGATAGTTTCCGCCCGAGCCGCGCGAGCGCGCCTTCAAGGCAGCGTCGGCCCGAACCAGATCTTCGAGCTGCATTTCAATGCCGATCTCGGAGCATGTCCGCGCATCGACCAGGGCATTGAAGCGCGGGGCGATTTCACCTTCCGGCGCCTCAGGAAACTTTTCAAAAAGCAGGTCGGCAACGATCAGGCCGAGCACGCGGTCGCCAAGGAATTCGAGGCGCTGGTTGTTGCTGCTTGCCTTGACCGCGCTGGAATGCGTCAGCGCGGTCTCGAGCAAACGGACGTCCCGGAAGGAATGGCCGGTTTTGGCTGTCACCAAATCGGCCAGAGTTTCACCCGTCGGGCGCTTCAAAGCCATCAATTCACGAAATGGAACAGGCGCGATAGGCGCACCAGCGACGGCCATTTCCAGATCTCGAGCGGGCTCGCCTTCCCGGCGATCGAGAAGAAGACGATGTTAGCGCGGCCGACAAGGTTCTCCGCCGGCACGTAGCCGACGCTGAGGCGGCTGTCGGAGGAATTGTCGCGGTTGTCGCCCATCATGAAATAGTTGCCGGGGGGCACGACGAACTCGCGGGTGTTGTCGGTGATCGAATTCGGTGTCAGGTCGAGCGTGTCGTAGCTGACGCCGTTGGGCAGGGTCTCGCGATAGACGTCGACCGGCTCAGGCACTTCCGTGATATCAGGATTTTGGATCTGGCCGGTTTTCACACGAGGCACGCCCTGGCCGTTGATGAACAATTGGCCGTCCTTCATCTGGATCTTGTCCCCCGGCAGGCCGACGACGCGCTTGATGTAGTCGAGCGACGGATCCGGCGGGAACTTGAAGACCACCACGTCGCCGCGCTTCGGATCGGAACCCCAGATGCGGCCGGAAAAGATGTCGGGGCCGAATGGCAGCGAATAGCGCGAGAAGCCGTAGGACCATTTGGTGACGAACAGATAGTCGCCTTCGAGCAAGGTCGGCCGCATAGAGCCGGACGGGATCGAGAAGGGCTGGAACAGCAACGTGCGGATGACCATGGCCAGCAGCAAAGCCTGGATGATGACGCTGACGATTTCGCCAAGCCCGCCGGATTTCTTCTCGGATTTTTCAGCCACGCTCATGTCGTCCTCGATTGTGCGTTGGATGGTATAGAGTCTCGGCGCGCGCTGGGCAACGTCAAGTCGGCGTTAGATAGCGGTCGTCTGATGCAATCAATGTGGCGCTTGTTCGGCGGGCAACGCCTCGATGATCACAAAGGCTTGAGCAAGCGGGAAATCATCGGTGATTGTGAGGTGGATCGCCGCTCTGTGCCCCTGTGGCAGGATTTTGGCCAGCCGTGCCGCCGCTCCCCCGGTCAGCGCCATCGTCGGCGCGCCGCTGGGCAGGTTGGCGACCCCCATGTCGCGCCAGAACACGCCCTGCGCGAGGCCGGTGCCAAGCGCCTTGGCGCAGGCCTCCTTGGCGGCGAAGCGCTTGGCATAGGAGGCTGCGCGGCCTTTGCGGCCTTCCGAGCGGACCTGTTCGACCTCGGTGTAGATGCGCTGGATGAAGCGCTGACCATGCCGTTCCAGCGACTTTTCGATGCGTCTGATGTCGATCAGGTCGCTGCCGATGCCGATGATCATTCCGCCGGAACTTCCCGTCCGCGGTGCCCGGCCTTATGCGCCCGCTCTGCCATGCGCTTCCTGCGCTGCTCGCGAAAGGCTGTCATCCCCCAGCGGGTGATGCCGTAGAAGATCAGCCCGAAGATCAGGCCGAGCGGCACAGCGCCGATCAGCATCGGCTCCAGCACCGGATGCCACAGTTTTGCAAACGACAGCGTGTGCATCATCTCACCAAGATGCGCAGGCGGTCCGTTCTTGGGCAGGCGCTCATGCAGGATCAGCTTGCCGACTTCCCAGGACGCTCCCCACAGCAGCGGGAAAGTCAGCGGATTGCCGAAGAATACCGCGCCGAGGGCGGCGGCCACCAGATTGCCGGCGACCACCCAGCAGAGCACGGCGGCGACGGCGAAATGGAAGCCGAGCGGAAAGAAGGAGGCGAAAACGCCGGCCGCGACGCCGGCCGCCACCGCATGCGGTGTCGCCTTCAGCCGCAGGATGCGCTTGGAGAAATATTGCAACGAGCGCGAAAACGAGCGGCGCGGCCACAGATAGGTACGCACCCGCTCCAGAATGCCATCAGGCTTTCGGCGTCGAAAAAGCACTCTGTTCCAGTTCCCGGTTCATCACGCCCAAATTGCAACCATCCCTGGCCGGGCGCGGTCGCTCCATCTTGCGCTTCGAGGGCGCAGAAAGGCAACAACGACTTTGATATAGCGACTGCCTTGCGGCGGAACAATGAAACGCCGCCGCGATGGTCTGCCGCAGGCGGGTAACAAGAGCGCCATTGGGGCGAAACTGAGGACAATATCGATGAAAGCTCCCCGACGACGGCAAGGTCCGCGCGAAGACGACGCCGAGGCGGATAGACTATTCCCGATATTCGCTGACTTCGACCAAATTGCTGTCCGGATCGCGGAAATAGACCGACATCATCGTGCCGCGGGCGCCGGTGCGCTCGACCGGACCGACTTCGATGGCAACGCCATTGGCTTCGAGACTGGCGCAAATCTCGGCAAGCGGCCTTGCGGCGATCAGGCAGAAATCGCCGGACCCAGGCATCGGCGTCTTGGCTTTCGGTTCAAAAGTGTGCGTTGCCTGATGCAGGTTGATCTTCTGCGATCCGAACAGCAACGCCGTCGGCCGGTTCGGCTCGTCGTGACGCTTCAGGCCAAGCACCCGCTGGTAGAAGGCGCAGCTGTCCTCCACCGAGCGGACCGTCAGCACGAAATGATCGATGCCGGCGATCATCGTGATGTCCCCTAAATGTTGCGGCTACCCGGCTTGATCGCCGGGATGGCGGCAAGTTCGGGCGGCAGGCGGTCGGCGGGATAGGCCGGCACCTCATATTCGGCAAGCGCGATCAGCGGCACGCCGACATTGGTCTTGCCGGCCGAGCGGTCGATGATGCAGGCCGCCGCCACGACCTCGGCGCCAATCGCGCGCAGGCAGTCGATGGTTTCGCGAATCGACAGGCCGGTGGTGACGATGTCCTCGACGATGACGACGCGCGATCCCGGCGCGATCTCGAAACGGCGCAGCCTGAACTCGCCGCCTTCGCGCTCCACCCAGATTGCTGGCACACCGAGATGGCGCGACGTCTCATAGGCCGGGATCAGGCCGCCGATCGCCGGGCCGACGACGTAGTCGATCTTGCCCGGCACCGCCTTTTGAATCTTCTCGGCCAGCGCCTTGCAAAGCCGCTCGGTCTTGTCGGCATGCATGAAGACGCGCGCCTTCTGCAAGAAGACCGGGCTGCGCAGGCCGGACGTCAGGATGAAATGCCCCTCCAGAACAGCGCCCGCCTCGCGGAAAATGCCCAGAACTTCGTCGGTATTCATAACTCGCCCCATGTCCATGGTGAATGGTTAATGGTGAATGGTGGTGAGAGCGCCTTCTTTCACTATTCACTATTCACTACACCATTCACTATTCACTATTCACTATTCACCCATTCACACGCCGCGCATCGCTGACGCTCGAATTATCCTTGAGCTGCGACAGCAGCCGGTTGAGGTGCTTCAGATCCCAGACTTCGAGATCGATCAGCATTTCGGTGAAGTCGGGCGCGGTGCGCACCATAGACAGCGTATGAATGTTGGCGTCGTTGGAGGCAACGACCTGGGCGATATCGGCGAGCGAGCCCGGCGCGTTGATGGCGGTGACCGAGACGCGCGCCGGAAAGCGCTCCTTGGTCTGCTCGTCAATGTCCCAGCGCACGTCGATCCAGCGCTCCGGCTGGTCGTCGAAGGCCTGCAGCGCCGGCGACTGGATGGGATAGATGGTGATGCCGGTGCCCGGCTGGACGATGCCGACGATGCGGTCGCCGGGCACGGCCCCTTCCGGCGCGAAACGCACCGGCAGGTCGCCGCGCACGCCGCGGATCGGTACCGCGCCATCGCGCGGCTGGTCCTTGTCCTTGCGCGCGGCTCGGGTGCCGGGCATCTGGAACAGCATGCCGGCGGCGTTGCGGATCTTCGACCAGCCCTCCTCGCGCTGCTTGGGGGCGCTGACGGTGACGCGCTCGTCCTTGTAGTCTGGGAAGACGGCCTTCATGACGTCGGTCGAGGCGAGTTCGCCGCGCCCGACCGAGGCTAGCACATCCTCGATGTCCTTGCGCGCCAGCCGGTGCAGCACCGGCTTCAGGCTTTCCTTGGTGAAAGTCTTGCCGGCGCGCTCGAAGGCGCGCTCGAGAATGCGGGCACCAAGACCTGAATATTGCTTGCGAATGGCGTTCTTGGTGGCGCGGCGGATGGCTGAACGCGCCTTGCCGGTGACCACCACCGACTCCCACGCCGCCGGCGGCACTTGCGCCTTGGAGCGGATGATCTCGACCTCGTCGCCATTCTTAAGTTCCGTCATTAGCGGCATGATGCGGCCGTTGACCTTGGCGCCGACGCAGGTGTCGCCGACGTCGGTGTGCACGGCATAGGCGAAGTCGATGGGGGTGGCGCCGCGCGGCAGAGCGATCAGCATGCCTTTCGGCGTGAAGCAGAACACCTGGTCCTGGAACAGCTCCAGCTTGGTATTTTCGAGGAAGTCTTCCGGGTTGTCGCCTTCTGCCAGTTGCTCGATGGTGCGCCGCAGCCAGGCATAGGCGTTGGTCTCCTTCGAGATCGCATGGGCGGCGCCGTTCGTCTTGCCGCCGGTGTCCTTGTAGATCGAATGGGCGGCGACGCCATATTCGGCGATCTTGTTCATCTCGCGGGTGCGGATCTGCAGTTCGACGCGCTGGCGCGACGGGCCGACAATGGTGGTGTGGATCGAACGGTAGTCGTTCTGCTTGGGCGTAGAAATGTAGTCCTTGAAGCGGCCAGGCACCATCGACCATGTGGTGTGGATGGCGCCGAGCGCGCGGTAACAGTCTTCGACGCTGTCGACGACGACGCGGAAGCCGAAGATGTCCGAGAGCTGCTCGAAGGACAGCGCCTTGGCCTCCATCTTGCGGAACACCGACCACGGCTTCTTCTGCCGGCTCTTCACCCCGGCATTGATGGCATGCTTCTCGAACAGCGCCGACAGCGCCTTTTCGATGTCGGTCAGCACACCCTTGTTGCGCTCGAATATCTCGGCAAGCCGCGCGGTGACGGCGCGGTAGGCTTCCGGATTGATGAAGCGGAAGGCGATCTCTTCCAGCTCCTCACGCATGCCTTGCATGCCCATGCGCCCGGCCAGCGGCGCGTAGATGTCCATCGTCTCCTCGGCGATGCGCAGGCGCTTGGCCTCGGGCATGTGGTCGAGGGTGCGCATGTTGTGCAGCCGGTCGGCGAGCTTGACCAGCAGAACGCGGACATCCTCCGAGATGGCCAGCAACAGCTTGCGCAGGTTTTCCGCCTGCTCGGCCTTCTTGGAGACGAGATCGAGCTTCTTCAGCTTGGTCAGGCCTTCGACCAGCTTGCCCATTTCGGGGCCGAACAGATCGTCGATCTCGGCCCGCGTCGCGGTGGTGTCCTCGATCGTGTCATGCAGCAAGGCGACGGCGATCGTCGCCTCGTCCATGTGCATTTCGGTGAGGATGGCGGCGACTTCGAGCGGATGCGAGAAATAGGGATCGCCGGAAGCGCGCTTCTGGTGGCCATGCTTCTGCATGGCGTAGACATAGGCCTTGTTGAGCAGCGCCTCGTTGACGTCAGGCTTGTAGCGCGCGACGCGCTCGACAAGCTCATACTGACGCATCATGGGCGGGTTCTCACGGTGCTGAAATGATTGATGCGCCGCACTGATGTACGGCGCATCTCATAGATAGCCACGAAACACACGGGACGGAAGTGCCGGAACCATATTCCCGGCAGGTCCAGGGCGCGATTAGTAGTCGTCGCTCTTTTCCGGGGGCACAAGGCCCTCGATGCCGGCCAAAAGGTCTTCCTCGGTCATGCGATCGAAGGTGACGTTTTCTTCCACGTCGGCGTCGGTAGCTGCAACTGCGTTGCCGGTCTGGTCGGCGATCGCCTCGCCGTCAGCCTCGGGCTCGTCGACCTCGACATGCTTCTGCAGCGAGTGGATCAGATCTTCCTTGAGGTCGTCGGGCGACAGCGTCTCGTCGGCGATCTCGCGCAGCGCCACGACCGGGTTCTTGTCGTTGTCGCGCGGCACGGTGATCGGCGCGCCCTGGCTGATCTGGCGGGCGCGGTGGCCGGCGAGCAGCACGAGCTCGAAGCGGTTGTCGACCTTGTCGATGCAGTCTTCAACGGTTACGCGGGCCATTGATTGCCCCTTTCATGCCTGGATTTGATGGAAAACAGGCGCGGTCCATAACCCGAACGCCGCCGAAATACAAGCATTATGGCGCTGTGGCCTCGTGGGCTGGCGGATGCCAGTTTCTGGGCGCCGGTGAATGCCTTGCCGGCGAAGCCCGCCTACCGGCGACGACACGGCTCCGATCACAATTGCTTGCAGTGCGCCCCGGCACCCTTGGATTGCCGTAAAACTGGCGCTATCTCGGTTGACGAAAGGTCAGCCGGTTTATTTACGAGCCGACCGATATAAACGACCCATTTCGATTAGTCCGCCACCTATTTCGAAAAAGGAATATTGCCATGTTCGACCCCCGTGAAAAAATCGCTCTTTTCATAGACGGCGCCAATCTCTACGCCACCTCGCGCGCACTCGGCTTCGACATAGACTACCGCAAACTGCTATCCAGCTTCCAGAAGCGCGGCTATTTGCTGCGGGCCTATTACTACACCGCATTGGTCGAGGATCAGGAATACTCTTCGATCCGCCCTTTGATCGACTGGCTCGACTACAATGGCTTCAAGGTGGTGACCAAGCCGGCCAAGGAGTTCACCGACTCGACCGGCCGCCGCAAGATCAAGGGCAATATGGACATCGAACTGACCGTCGATGCGCTCGAACTTGCCGATGTCGTCGACCACTATGTCATCTTCTCCGGCGACGGCGATTTCCGCACGCTGGTCGAGGCGCTGCAGCGGCGCGGCCGCAAGGTCTCGATCGTCTCCACCATGGCCTCGCAACCACCGATGATCTCGGACGATCTGCGCCGCCAGGCCGACCATTTCATCGATTTGACCTCGCTGAAGAACGAGGTCGGCCGCGATCCCTCCGAACGGCCGGTGCGCCGGCCCGAGCCGGCCGAAGTCGAAGAGGAAGACTATTGACGGCGGCGGCCTTGGACGCGGCTCCCGAACCCGACCGCGACTGCCCGCTCTGCCCGCGCCTGCATGATTTCATCGCAGACTGGCGGCAGCGAGAGCCGTCGTGGTTCAACGCGCCGGTGCCGACCTTCCTGCCGCCTGATGGCGAGGACGCCGTCGAGCTGCTGATCGTCGGGCTGGCGCCCGGCCTGCGCGGCGCCAACCGCACCGGGCGACCGTTCACCGGCGACTATGCCGGCGACCTGCTCTACTCAACGATGATCGCTCACGGTTTTGCCCGCGGCGAGTTCAAGGCGCGGCCGGATGACGGGCTCGAACTGATCGGCACCGCGATCACCAACGCGGTGCGCTGCGTGCCGCCGGAGAACAAGCCGGTCGGCGCCGAGATCTCCACTTGCCGCAGCTTTCTGGTGCCGACGATCGCGCGCTTTCCAAAATTGCGCGCCGTGCTGGCGCTGGGCTCGATCGCCCACCAGTCGACCGTCAGGGCGCTGGGCCAGCGCGTCGCCACCTATCCGTTCAAGCACGGCAGTCGGTTGCCGGCCGGCGGCGTCA
The DNA here is from genome assembly GCF_000502335.1 of Mesorhizobium sp. L2C066B000. Taxonomy (NCBI): domain Bacteria; kingdom Pseudomonadati; phylum Pseudomonadota; class Alphaproteobacteria; order Hyphomicrobiales; family Phyllobacteriaceae; genus Mesorhizobium; species Mesorhizobium sp. L2C066B000. The sequence goes on along the minus strand of NZ_AYWZ01000023.1, from coordinate 8,581 downwards.
CGCTGTTTTCCAGCTATCACTGCTCGCGCTACAACACAAACACCGGTGTTTTGACCGAACCCATGTTTGTCAAGGTATTCAGCGACATCGCCGCCTTCCTGCGCAATTAACGCCTTCAGAACCCCGCCAGCACGATCTTGCCCTTGGCTTGCCCGGGCGCGGATGACGAAGCTTGCCGAAAGGCAGGCATGTCGAGACAGGCGCTCTCCAAAGCCTTGAGCGGCGACGGGAAGCCGGAATTGCGACAATCATGAAAGTCCCGGAAGCGCTCGGTCTGAAACCGACCTTCGTTAGCGCGCAGACTGGCCGGAACGCTGGGTAGGGCCGATCAGCGCCGCGATGTTTGGTTCCAATCTCGCGCCGGTCGAGCACGCCAGGTCAAGGCGCGGCAAACAACTCAGCCAGCTTCTCCTGCCCGCCCTTCAGCACATTCAGATCGACATCGCCGATGATACCGTCGACGCGGCCCATATTGTGGTACTGCCAGTAGATCCAGTCGTTGCGACCTGGCTCCAGGAGCAACGAGCGACGCCAGAGCGGGCGAACGTCGATTTTCCCGGCATAGGCGTCCTCAGCCTCGTCGGTCAGGTAGATGATCGCCGGCTTGCCGAACGCAGCTTCAACCGGTCCGAGGAAGGCCTGGAGTTCCGCGCTCAGCTGTTCCGGCGACGGGCGTTGCGGGCAGTTGCCGCCGAATTCGATGTCGACGACCGGTGGCAGCAGTGGCTGGTCGTGCGGCACCACCGCGATGAAATTTTTCGCCTGGTCGGCGCCCGGCCGGCAGAAGGTGAAGAAGTGATAGGCGCCGACGGCGAGGCCGGCCGCGCGCGCCTCGCGCAGATTCTTGGCGAAGGCATCGTCGACATGGTCGCCGCCCTCGGTCGCCTTGATGACCGCGAAGGCGACATCGTCGGCGGCAACGCGGCGCCAGTCGATCTCACCCTGATGATGGGAAACGTCGATACCCCTGACCGGATAGCTGTCACGATCCGGCGAGAAGGTCCGGAAATAGAAGAAGCCGCCTGCCGCGACGAGGCCGGCAAAGACCAGACTGGCCGCACCCCAGAGGATGATCCGGTTCTTCAAACCTTTCCCCATCGTGTGTCGCTGCTGCAGCTGTTCGAAACTTGAAAGCCGACGTCTGGCTTTTCTGGGACTGCCCGAGGTTCTAGCCGCGTTCCTTCATGAGCCGGCCCTTTTCGCGCGACCAGTCGCGCTGCTTTTCGCTCTCGCGCTTGTCGTGCAGTTTCTTACCGCGGCCGACGGCGAGCAGCAGCTTGGCACGGCCCTGGTCGTTGAAGTAGATTTTCAGCGGCACCAGCGTCATGCCTTCGCGATCGATGCTCTGCGCCAGTTTTGCCATCTCGCGCTTGTTGAGCAGCAGCTTGCGGCGCCGCCTGGGCTCGTGGTTGAAGCGGTTGGCCTGCAGATATTCCGGCAGATAGGAGTTGATCAGCCAGATCTCGCCGCCCTCGACCGAGGCGTAGCTGTCCTGGATATTGGCCTGACCCTGGCGCAACGACTTGACCTCGGTGCCGGTCAGCACAAGGCCGGCCTCGACCGTGTCGAGCACCTCATAGGAAAACCGCGCCTTGCGGTTTTCCGCAACGGTCTTGTTGTTGGGATCGGCTTTTCTGACCTGGTTCATGATGCGGAGAGGTGGCGCCTCATCCTTAATTTATCAAGCCGGCGTGTTTCATCGCCGCATCGATCTTCTCGGCGGTCGACGCCTCGATGGTCACCAGCGGCGAGCGCACCACGTTCTCGACCTTGCCAATTTTCGACAGCGCGTATTTGACGCCGCACAGGCCGGGCTCGAGGAAGATGGCCTTGTGCAGCGGCAGCAGACGGTCCTGCAATTCCAGCGCCTTGACGCTGTCACCGGACAGTGTGGCTTCCTGGAATTCGGCGCACAGCCGCGGCGCGACATTCGACGTCACCGAGATGCAGCCGACACCGCCATGAGCGTTGAAGCCGAGGGCAGAGGCATCCTCACCTGAAAGCTGGATGAACTCCTTGCCGCAGGTGGCGCGCTGTTCGGACACGCGCTCGACCTTGCCGGTGGCATCCTTGACGCCGACGATGTTCTTGAAGTCGTGCGCCAGCCTGCCCATCGTCTCCGGCATCATGTCGATCACCGAGCGCGGCGGGATGTTGTAAATGATGATCGGCAGCTTGGTCGCCCTGGCGACGGCAGCGAAATGCTCGTACAAGCCGCGCTGTGTTGGCTTGTTGTAATAAGGCGTGACGACCAGAGCGGCGTCGGCGCCCGCCTGCTCGGCATACTGCACCAGACCGACCGCTTCAGCGGTGTTGTTGGAGCCGGCGCCGGCGACGACCGGAGCGCGGCCCTTGGCCACATCGATGCAGACCTTGACGACATGGCGATGCTCGTCATGCGACAGCGTCGGCGACTCACCGGTGGTGCCGACCGGGACGAGGCCCGTCGTGCCCTCGCCAAGTTGCCATTCGACGAAAGCGCGAAAGGCTTTCTCGTCGAAACGTCCGCTCTTTTCGAACGGCGTCACGAGCGCAGTAAGCGAGCCTCTCAGCATGTCGTCCAACTCCTTGGAACTTGTTTGTTTATGCGTGTCATCGTCCCAAAACCGGTTCCCGCTTTTGGGCGACATGCATCGGGCGCCTTCTAGCCGAAAGCGAAGCCGCGCACCATAGTCTCGACACTGTTGCGCGGCAAGCATGCCGATGGTGCCAGCAAGCGCAATTCGAACGGCCTCGATAACCCTTTGTTTACGAGCTCTTCACGACCTAAGTCTAGGCTCTCGGGCACCTGGGCTTGCCATTTAAAGTGCCGCAACAGGGAAAGATCAGGATCATGCCGGCCAGTCGGCCACTCCGCTTCATATTGCTTGGCGCCGTTGCCCTGCTGATAGTGGGAACGGCGGCAAACGAGAGCGTCGACGAGCAGACGACCTCATCGATCCCGATGCCTGACATGCAAGATGGAGCGCAGACCGATGCGCCCTCCGCCAATATCGCCGTGTTGAAAGGCAGTCTCGACGCGTTGGCGACCGGCGATATCGCCGCGGCACGAGCGGTGCGCGAAACATTGCCGGCCAGTTCGCTGGACCGCCATATCCTGGCCTGGGCGATCGCGCTCTATGGCGGCGACCGTGTGCCGAGCAGCGAGATTGCCGATACCGCAAAGATGTTGCCGAATTGGCCGGGCACCATCGCTCTGCGCAAGAACAGCGAGCGCGCGCTTTATCGCGAAAACCCCTCGCCGCACACCGTGGTGAAAGCCTTTGACGGCAGCCAGCCGCTGACCTTTCAAGGCGTGGTCATCCTTGCCCGTTCTTATGTAGCTCTTGGCAACACCAAGGCTGCGCTTTCCGTGCTGTCGCCATTCTGGCGCACCGAGAAGCTGGAAGCCAGGGACGAGGCGGCCGTCAGCAAGGAGTTTGGCGCCATCATTCCGGCTGCCGACCATCGTTTCCGCATGGAACGGATGTTTTATGCCGACCGGGAGAATTCGGCACTGCGGGTCGCAGCACTTGCCGGCGCGCAACCGCTGGCCGATGCCTGGGCCGCCGCCTCGCGTGGCGACAAGAACGCGGCCAAGCTGTTGAAAGCGGTGCCTGCCGCGCAGCAATCGGCCGGCTATTTCTTCGCGCAAGCCGAATATCTGCGCAAGCAGCGGAAGTTTGCGGACGCCGCCGCGGTGATGATGAAAGCGCCAACGAACCGCGACGCGCTGGTCGATCCCGATGCCTGGTGGGTCGAGCGCCGCGTGCTGTCGCGCGCACTGGTCGACCAGGGCGACTGGAAGACCGCCTACAAGATCGTTGCCGCGCATGCCGCCGAAAGCCCCGCCAGCGCCGCCGAGGCCGAATTCCACGCCGGCTGGTATGCGTTGCGCGGCCTCAACGATCCTGCGACGGCCTCGACCCATTTTGCCCGCATCGCCGATCTCGCGCAGGGACCGATGTCGCTGTCACGCGCCTATTACTGGCTTGGCCGCGCGGCGGAAGTCGGCGGTCCCGGCAATGCGAAGGATTATTTCACCAAGGCGGCAGCCTATGGCACCACTTTCTACGGGCAGTTGGCGGCGGAACGGGTTGGCTTGCGCACGCTGAACATCGTCTATCCCGAGCCAAGCACTGCCGACCGCCAAAGCTTTGACGGCCGCGAAGCCGTCAGCGCCATCAAGCGGCTGCAGGAGGCGGGCTACGACCGCTATGCCGAGACGCTTTACCGCGACCTCGCCGGGCAGTTGACCAGCCCCGGCGAGCTGGCGCTGCTTGCGGTGCTGGCGGAAAAGCAGGGCAATCATTTCATGGCGCTGAAGATCGGCAAGATCGCCGGCGCGCGCGGCATCGATGTCGGCGCGCTGTCGCATCCGCTGGGCGTCATTCCCGACACCGCCGACATTTCCGGTTCGGGCAAGGCGCTGGCTTATGCGATCGCCCGCCAGGAAAGCGAATTCAATGTCGGCGCCGTCTCCAGTGCCGGCGCGCGTGGCCTGCTGCAGCTGATGCCGGGCACCGCCAAGCAATTGGCGAAGAAGGCAGGACTGAGCTTTTCCCAGGATCGGCTGACCAGCGATGCCGGTTACAATGCGACGCTGGGGGCTGCCTTCCTTGGCGAGCAGCTCGACCGCTTCGGCGGCTCCTATGTGCTGACCTTCGCCGGCTACAATGCCGGCCCTAACCGCGCCAGCCAATGGGTAGCCAAGTACGGCGACCCGCGCGGCAAGGGCATCGACGCCGTCGTCGACTGGATCGAGCGAATTCCCTACACCGAAACAAGAAGTTACGTGCAGCGCGTGATGGAGAATTACGAGGTCTACAAGATGCGTATTTCGGGGAAGTACGATATCGTTGGGGATTTGGTGAACGGAAGAGGCTGAGGCCGCAGAGCTGTCGCCACGGGCAGACGTTGGCGATCCTTCGCGCCCCCCTTGCCGGCCATCTCCCCCACGAGTGGGGAGATCAGCTGTCATTGCCGATTTCGCCAATCTCCAACGTCGAAGGAAGGGCGTAGCGCCTGAACCGCCAATCTCCCCCCTCGTGGGGGAGATGTCTGGCATTTCCAAGAGTGTCAGCTTGCCGACAACCCTCGATTTGACCGCTCCCACCCTCGCCTGTAGCAGACGGAGACAATCCGGACAGGGAGTCCTTTTAATATGTCGAGCACCGACGGCTTCTCCGACTTTTTCTACACCGCGCCGGACGGGCTCAAGCTTCACGCCCGCGTCTATGGGGAGATAAACTCAGGAACCTGGCCGGTGGCCTGCCTGCCCGGGCTGACCCGCAACGCGCGCGATTTCCATGGGCTGGCGCTTTATCTGTCGCAGCGAACCGACAATCCGCGCAAGGTCATCGCCTTCGACTACCGCGGCCGCGGCCAGTCCGCTTACGACCCTGACATCGGCCACTACACTATCGGCATCGAGGCCGGCGATGTCCTCGCCGGGCTGGCTGCCCTGGACGTCGAGGAAGCGGCCTTCATCGGCACATCGCGTGGCGGACTGATCATCCACGTGCTCGGCGCGCTGCGGCCAGCCATACTGAAAGCCATAGTGCTGAACGACATCGGACCAGTGATCGAGGCAGCGGGGTTGGCCCATATCCAAACCTATCTCGACCCGGCACCGAAACCGAAGAGCCGCGCTGAGGCGATCGATGCGCAACGCGTCGCGCACGGGGCAGATTTTCCCGCTCTGACCGAGGCGGATTGGGAGCGGATGGTGTCGGCGCTCTACCGCGAGACGGACGAAGGCCTCCTGCTGCCGGATTTCGACACGCAGCTGGTCGAGACGGTGGCGGGCCTCGACCTCAGCAAGCCGTTGCCGGATCTGTGGCCGCAGTTCGAGGCGCTGGCGGCGATACCTTTGCTTGCCATCCGCGGCGCCAACTCGAAACTCCTGTCGGCCGACACACTCGACGAGATGCAAAAGCGTCATTCCGGCATGGAAGCGATCACCGTCGAGGGCCAGGGCCATGCGCCCTTCCTGGAGACAGGCAATCTGCCGGGCGCTATCGCGGCTTTCCTGGATGAAGCGGAATGTTTGGATCGGATAAGTAATCCCCAAGATCAAATCTGATCCTGGGGTTGTCGTGGCAGTATACGAAAGCCTTGGGTAACTATTTGGCTTTCGAGCTTTTCCGGGGCGCCTTGGGTGCCTTCGCCGCTGCCGCTTTGCTTTTTTGAGCAGGCGCTGGCACTGAGGCCGTGGTCAGCGGCGATGCGAAGGCCGAGCTTTTTCCGTCGCCGGACAGCCCTTCGCCGCGGGGCGTTTCCAGCACGACGACGCAGCCGTCGAGATCGTTGGTGGCCAGATGTGCGTAGCGCATGGTCATCGAAAGCGTCTGGTGGCCAAGCCACATCTGCACGCGGCGGATGTCGATGCCGCCCTGGACCAGACGTGAGGCGCAGGTGTGACGCAAGATGTGCGGCACCACCTGGTCGTCGGCGCCGAGGCCGACCTCGGCCTTGGCATCGTTCCAGATGGCGCGAAACTGCGCCTGGCTGAGTTTGGTGAACGGACCTTTGGGCCGGCGGCCCTCTGAGGGCGGCAGTTTGATCACCTCTTTGACCCGCTCGGTCATCGGGATGGTGCGGCTGCGGCCGGATTTGGTGATCCAGAACGAGACGCGGTGTTCCTGGATGTCGTTCCAGATCAGTCCGAGCGCCTCGCCGAGACGGCATCCGGTGTCCACGAGAAAGCATGAAAGACGGTAGGCATCCTCGCTGCGGGTCCTGATGGCGGCGAACAGCCTTGCTTCTTCGTCCCTTTCGAGGAAACGTATCCGTCCCGCCCGCTCCTTCTGGCGGCGGAACTCGGGCAGGCTGTGGATATCCCCCATCTTGTAAGCCTTGCGCAGCAGTTTGCTGAGGGCAGCCATCTTTCGATTGATGGTTGCGTTGCCGTTGCCGCGCTGGCGCAAGGTGCCGATAAGGTTGTCAAGGGTGCTCTGGTCGAAGGCGCTGAACCGTTCTCCGAGGAGAATCTCGTCTATTTCGCCGATGAAGGAGCTGACATTGTACTTATGTCGCCCATCATCCCAGAGTATGTCTCGGTACGCTGAAAAAAGCTCTCCGACCCGGTGCGACTTTACTTCTCTGATCTTGTTGTAGCTGTATTTTATCTTCGCATTTTGAGAAGAGAACATTGAGAAATGTTCGGAGGGGTCGCCCTCTTGTATCGCTTCGATGGTCATAAATTGCCACACCCCCGAGTGGATAGAGTCAGACCTACCCGCTTGGAAGCGTCCTTTCAAGAGATTTAATCACGCAGTTGTGAATTCATCCACCATCAGCGGATCCCACGAACTCACCCTACGGACTGTTCAGCTGCCGATTCCCCCTGTTCCTTCTGCTTGTCTTGACCTAGTCACGAAACAAAAACAGCCCGGGCGTTGAAGCGCCCGGGCTGGTATTCACCTGTCTAAAGCCAGCCCTTAGAACGAGCGCTGGAAGCGGAGCATGCCGCCGATGGCGTCGTCGCCATCAGTGATACCGGTCCAGTTGTGGTTCAGGGTGCCACCGTCTTCACCGATGCTGCCTGCATTGACGTAGTCGACTTCGGCCGTGACCGTGAAGCCCGGGACAACGTCGTAGGCAATGTTCGCGGCGATGCCGAGGTTCTTACCTTCGTCATACGAGACCTGGGCGTTGAACGAGGTCTTCTCGTTGATGGTGTAAGTGCCACCACCCCAGACTGCCCAGTTGCCATCCCACGGCTTGTAGAAGCCGCGGCCGCCGGCCGGGAACGCATAGGTCGTATCCGTCAGGTTGTCGTCGGTGCCGTAGCCGCCCATGATGAAGAGCGACAGGTTCTGCATCGGGGTGATGTCCAAACGAATCTTGCCGGAGACTTCTTCATAGTTGCTGTCATAAGCGAGCACGCCGGTGATGGCGCCCCAGCCCTGCGTGTACTTCAGACCGCCGACGACATGCGGAACGTAGCTGTCGATAGTGCCCACGCCGTAGACGCCGTTGCCGGCAAGGTCTACCGTGCCGCCGCCCGAACCTTCTTCGAGCGAGATCACGGCCGAGAAGCCGTTGCCTGCGTCGAAGTAGTACTGGATGACGTTGGTGTCGAAATCACCGTAGGGAACGAGCGTATCCTGGATGACGTTGCCGGCGTAGCCGATGAACGTGTTGAACGCCGATTCGTCCTTACCAACGCGCAGGCCACCAAGCTGGATCCAGGCGAAGTTCAGCGAAGCACCGGTGTTGCCGGCAGGATTTACGTCACCAAGCGCGCCCGCATCACGGTTGTTGTTCTGGAAGTTGAAGCGGGTCTCGGTGTAGGTCTTCAAGGTGCCGAGCTCGGTTTCCTGGCCGGTCCAGGTCTTCAGCGAGAAGCGGGCCTTCTTGAAGTAGGTGTCATTGCTGCCGCCGTCCTCAACGTCGGCGGACGTCGCACCGTCGAACGAACCGACATCACCCACGCCGATGTCGTAACGGACATAGCCGCCGATGCGCAGGCAGGTTTCGGTGCCGGGGATGTAGAAGTAGCCCGAGCCGTAAACGTCGCAAATCTTGACGTATTCAGCCGGTTCCGGCTCGGCGACGACGACGGCGTCGGCGGCGCGCGCACCGGAAACTGCGATCA
>NZ_AYWZ01000022.1:0-75995 GCF_000502335.1 Mesorhizobium sp. L2C066B000 | reverse complement strand
GCCTTGGATCCTTGCACACTTCCTCATCGCGCTTGTGACCGAACCCCTCTCGCAGGAGTTGGGTGTCTCTCCCCCTTGAGCGACGGGCGCCCGCTACTGTGGCGCGCCACCCGCCAGATCGTCGCCTCTCTGATCGCAGCGATCTTCGCTCAACCTCCCTTGGCAACCCTGCGCCGAAATCTCCGTGCCTTGCGATATCGCTGGCGTGAGCCACCGCGAAAGCGCAAATTCCAGTCCATGCCAAAGCTATCTTAGCGCCTATGCCGTCGACGCACGCTTTGAGTTCAGCGACGTCCCGCAGTGCGCCGGGTTCGGACCTTACCGACTTCAGGCTCCACGCAACCACAAGAAGTTCGCCCATTTTTACATCGAAGAAGCCACTCCTATCTAACACCGGCGATTCCGGTCGAACATGATCAATCGCTGCCGCCAACCTGCGGCTATTACTTGGATTTCGTACTTCTGCCGTCCTGGTTCTGAGCCCTCTTGGGCTTGGAGTTCAGCGGTACGTCGCGCCAATAATATTCCGCGTAGCGCGAGAAGGCCCAAATGAAGCTGGCGGTCAGCCAAACCAGGGAGATTAGGACAAGGGACAGAAGCAAATTCTGCCACCACGGAGAAATATCTGCCCATTGCCCTGGATCATACCTGTTCAGATCGGTGGAGGAGGAGGGAAGCGCGTTTTCGACATTAATCCCGATCCAGAAGACGATGTTCGAAACAATAAAGAGCGATGTGGCCAGGTAGAGCGTGATCTCAATCCGGTTCGATATTCGATCCGCGACGGTGACGTTGAGCTGATAGAAAAACTTGGAAAAGAAAGTCACGAGAAAAAGCGTTGTCGCGGCAATGACCAGCGCCGGCGCCAGACGCTTTATCCATGGATCGACCGCATCGATCGGGATGACGTTGAGATTGAATATCCAGTCCACGATCAGAGCGGTTCCACCGACTCCGATAGTGAAGACGAGAACCCGCGCGATCTTATCACCTTGCCGATAGAACCTTTGCAACTTTTGCCGCGCCGCATCGACATAACGGTTCGTGTCAAATCCATACTCGTCGAGGAAGGCTATGAGCGCCAGAATGATGCCGAAGAATGCATCGCCGAAGGATTTTCCGTAGACGCCGAAAAGCGCGTAAGTGATAGACACGGCTGCGACAGCCAGTTTCAGATTGAAATGTCTGGACCTGGGCGTAGCCGGTTTGTTCAGCAAATCGTTCACGGTTTCCCTCCGCTGTAACATTTCCCCGACAGCCAGAATAAGCCGGTTAGATCGAATTGCAATTGCGCGATGACGGGACGGTGTCGGTAGTAAGTTGCAACCTTTTTGGACCTTTCAACCTGAATGAACCGAATTCACGCCCCTGAAATCGCTCACCTGTTAAATACTCAGAACAAGCTCGTCATTCATTACGACGTTCATTGAGCAGGATTGTTGAGCATTACCCTTTCATGAGCCCTGAACTCACGTATGCTAGTGTGCCAGGCCTCTTGTCGCTGACCGTTCAGCGACCAGCAGGCGCGGTCTTGTCAATCACAGCTGAAATCGCCTTCTGCCACACGCCGACGAGGTCACGCGCTTTCACTACCAACTTTGCTCAACGGAAATTCTGGATCACGTTTGAGCACATGCCAATCTGAATTTTCCGCAACGATCTATTTGATAATACTTCCGGGGTCATCCTGAAGTCACTCGCCTAGCCAGCTCAGTTCGCTTCAACGTAGGCAGCGGCTCGATACCGCCCATAGCCGACCTTCACGAACAGCCCTTCCTCGCACATCCGGGAGAGGTAGCACCGTGGGATGCCGACGTCGGTGAGATCGCGAGTCCGTACCTCGCCGCGTTCTTGCGCCAGAGCAACGGCGCGATTCCGGAGCGATGGTGGACGCCCACCTGCGAGGTGTAGCGCTTCCGCGCGGTCCCGATCACGTTTTCGCATTTGATGCGGCAGTGCCGCGTCCCGGAGTAGCGCTATGGCGAATTCGTATTTCTCAGATTCATCGATCCCGGAGAGCCAACTTCCAAAGATTTGGCCAATCGTGAGCATTGGCGACGGCATAAGCCGCAGCTCTTTGTGCAGCAGATGCGCGAGGTTGGCGGCTTCGGATTTGAGGACATTCCACGCACGGCCGTTTGTTCTGCCCAATTGAGCGCGGATATCGTGCCGCTCATCTACCATGGAAGCAGTCGAACGACGCCGCTCGCTGGCAAAGTGTTCGCCTTGCGCTTGCCCGATCTCATCGATTGCAAACACGGGAAGCTTCACTTCGAAACGCGCGAAACCTCTGTCGCACATACAACATAGACGCCACCGCTGACTTTGTTCTAACCGGCGTCAATCACGATCATCGGATTGAACCGTGGCGGACCCTTGGCGAGCAGCGCACCGCCATCATTAGGGGGACAAAGGAACTTGGAATCGCGCTTGTAACGACCCCGAACTTCGGTCTTCTGCTCGACAATCCGCGAACAGATGATCTTCACGCGATAAAGCGTATCGCCATCACATTCGAAGAATTCCAGCGTGAAGGGGTGGCCTGCGCACTCCATCCTACGGCCGGACCTATCGGGACTTTGAGCGCTGGTCGAGACTTATTGCCGAGCGTTGTTTGGTGCAAGGCTGCAGCGCGTATTTGTCGAGCATCAGCTCGCCAACATGACGGCGTCGTGCCGAGCGGTGCCGCCGCATGATGCCTCAACGTCGGGCTCACCACAAACAATGCTGTCCCCATTGAACGAAACTGTCGCGAAGCGAACAGTCGAACTGTAGCCGAACGTTTTTCCGTTCGTGCTTGGGTGGATCCGCAAGGCAAAAACAAGGAAGTGCGAACCAAGGTCCGCCCGCACAATTGAGCTTCAAGCCGCAGCTGGTCGTCAGGCTGGCACGTCATTTGCGGTCGAATGCAGGACCCTTTGTGACGCCTACCTTTACCAGCTGAGTTGACTGTGATGATTGTACAAAATTTTGCATACCTCCATTTCGGCGAAAATTATGTTATCGACAGCTAAAACCATATATTGGACAACAATCACCAGAATACATTCTAGGATTTCCTTCAGGGCTTAGCTGACGGCGCAGCAAAACTGCGCACGTTTCGAGGTTGTTCACAGAATCACTCGCGTCCATCACTTTATTATTAAAGCGGAGATCGACAATGACCATTAGGAGCCTCCTCCTCGGCTCAACTGCGGCACTGATTGCCGTTTCCAACGCTCGCGCCGTCACCACCGCCGCCGAGCCTGACCCGACTGAGTACGTCAAGATCTGCGACGTCTACGGCTCGGGCTACGTCTACATTTCAGGCACCGAGACCTGCCTGCGAATCGGCGGCTCTGTCCGTTACAACGTCGGATTGTTTGACCACTCAAGAACCTCGGATGTGAGGACTGGTGAGCATCAGAGCGCGTTGCAAAACAACACACGCTTCACATTGAAAACCTGGACCGGCCAGGAGACCGAACGCGGGACGTTGAAGACCTACACCGAAACCCGCGTGAACTTCGGCAGCCACCAGACATCGGTTTCGGACAGTTCTCGGTCCTATGGCTTGAACGGAGGCAGCGGCCTGACTATCGCCTGGATTCAGCTTGGTGGCCTGCGAGTTGGTAAGGACCGGTCGGCTTTCGACATGTTTATTGGCTGCGCGGGTGATGTACTGAACCAGACGCCGGCTCCGTACGGCGCTTTCGATACCAATGTGGTTCAGTACTACTTGGACGCAGGGAACGGCTTTTCGGCCGTGGTTTCGCTGGAACAAGGCTCGGACGTGGTCGCCACAATCGACAGCTACGCTCCCCACATAGTAGGCGGCTTGAAATACGCACATGGCTGGGGAGCGATCACCGGCGTTGCAGCTTATGATAGCAACTACGAATCGGTGGCCGCCAAGGTCCGTGTCGACATCAATGTCACCAACGAACTGTTGCTATCCGGAATGTTGGGCTACGGTTCCCATGGCCAGCTCAACTACGGCTCGACGAATTCGGTAGACGCTCATGGTCGCGGTTTCTATAAACCTTGGGGCGGGAACTGGGCTTTCTGGGCTGGCGCCGATTACGAGCTCACCGAGTCAGCTTCGTTCAACCTTCAGCTCTCGGGTGATCAGCTCAACAACTATGGTGTCGCTGCGAACGTCGCCTATGCGTTCCTTCCAGATTTCACAGTTACGGCTGAACTCGACTATGACCGCTACGGAGGCTCCGCCGTCGGAAAGGTGAAAGCTTCCGAAGTGAACTGGACCAATGCCAACAAGAAGAGCAGTGTCGGCGGTATCCTGCGTTTCGAACGCTCATTCTAATGCGATGAAGCGTTGAGCTCCGAGGTCCAGTTGATGCGCGGACATTCCCCCTACATTCCGTTGATTGTGCATGCACGGCTCGGACGGCCGTCGTACGCGGCGACCGTCATAGAGGGGTTTGACGCCGTGCTCCTGAACACGGCGGTCCCGAGGGCGGCCGATCCGGTCGGCATGGCGCGTGCGTTCGGCAAAGCGGTCGATGCCGGTCGTGAAGCTTTCAGCTCGGGAATGCTCGAACGGCGCTACCCACCGACGATCGGCAGGGCCGTCTACTCATGAAGTCGTGGACGTGCCGGCTGGATTGACCGGCTGGTTCCGCTCGGCGTGAGTCTGGTGCAGCTCCGGATAAAGGATATGGACGAGAAAGGACTGCAGACGGAAATCCGCCGCGCGAACGACGCCTGCGCGGTCCATGGTTGCCAAGTGAGTAAACGACATTTGGCGCACGGCAATCGTGGAAGGCTGCGACTTCGTCCTCTTGGTCAAAAGGATTTGGCTGCCGCCGATGCTGGCGATGAAATAAGTCGGATTGAAGCTCGGCCTGTCGATCCACGATCACACCGAACTGGAAACGGCGCCAGTGGCGGAACCGGAGTATGTGGCGCTCGCCCCAGTCTATCCAACAGCCTCAAGAAGATGAATGGGCGTCGCGAGGACTCGAGCGGATCAGCGGTGGAAGCACCAGGTCGCGCCGATCCCATTGGTCTGCATCGGCGGCCTCAACCTTACCGTCTCGAAGGCGTTTTTTGAGGCTGGCGCGGAAAGCGCAGCCGTGGTCACCGACTTTGCGCTGAACGACGCCCCAGAAGCGCGCACGCGAGAATGGATCGAAAGACAGAGCAATGGCGCCGAGGCGAGAACCGCATCTGCTCGTTGTTGTCGGGTCAGATTCCCGCGGGGGGGCTGGAATTGCCCGCGAGATCGAGACGATCGCTTGCCTTGACGTGCGCACCTGCCTTTGCTGTCAGCGCGCTGACGGTGCAAACCCAGGAAGACGCCTTGGAAATCCAAGTTACGCAACCCGGTCTGGTGACGGGTCAAATGCGCGTTGCGCTTCAAGCTAACAGAGTGGCCGGCACCAAGGTTGGCATGCTCGCAACGGCTGAGATCATCGTCGCTGCGGTTGCAGGCTGTGCTGCGCGAATATCGGGCGCATATCGACAGTCCAGATCCGGTGCTGGCTTCCACGTCAGGCCGAGCGCTTCTTGAAGCAAGCGCCATCCCGCATCATGAAGTAGCATCTGATGCCGCTTTGCCGTGTCGACACCCAATGTCATTGAACTGGCGCTTCTTGCCGGCTCAGTGCTACCGGTGAATGAGGCCGGCGCGCTTCAACAAGGACCCCAAGCCACCCCGTCTGCCGGACTCCTCCAAATTCGAAACACGGATGGTTCCTATCCAGACAATTGATTTTATCAATCTGCGACAATACCGCATAGCGGCGCCGGCGGAATGATCACCGGTAGCAAGACGAGCTGCTTTCAGTGGCCTGCACGACGCGCACCGCGACCGAGTACAAGCCGGCTCGTCTGCAGCCATGTTCGGATCGGCCGCATCGGTGCGCCGAATGAGATTGCCGGCGGAACGCTCTATTCGTGCAGCTGTGACGGCAGTCATCTCACCGGAGCCATCCTGCCGATGGATGGCCGGCAGTCGGTGCAGCATGGGCTGACACTGTTCACGGAATGAAGCCGCTCGCGCTTCGGACGGTTGAAATGGAGGACATTAGCTTGGAACCGATCAGTCTCGACGAGCTTCTGGCCAGCGTCGGCAAGGAAGTCGGCGTGTCGCCGTGGCGGGTGGTCTCGCAGCGGATGATCGACCAGTTCGCCGAGTCCACCGATGACCACCAGTTCATCCACTGCGATCCGGAGCGCGCCAAGCGCGAGACGCCGTTCGGCGGCACCATCGCACATGGCTTCCTGTCGCTTTCGCTTTTGTCGGCGATGACTTTCGAGACCATGCGGCCGCTCGAAAACTGCAAGATGGGTGTCAACTATGGCTTCGAATCGCTGCGCTTCCTGGCGCCGGTGAAAACCGGATCGCGCATCCGCACCCGTTTCGTACTGGCCGACGTCAAGGTCAGGCCGTCGGGCTGGGTGCAGACGGCGCTGGGCGTGACGATTGAGATCGAGGGCTCGAAAAAGCCGGCGCTGACCGCGCGCTGGTTGACGCTGACGCTGATCAAACGCCAGCCGGAGGCGGCCTGAATTGTCAACGAGCGTCAGCAGAGACGATCTTCACGTGCCGGGGCGATGTAGGCGACCAGTGCGCACCGATCGGCAACGCGGCCACGGGGGTCGGCTAGATAGAGTGGCAGGAATGCCTAATCGGGGCTCCGACTCGGAAGGGGCTTCGATGTATCGGAAGCGCTTCGGCTTTCGGCGCTGCATTCCTTCTTCACGAAGGTCCATGGAGAATTCCCGACTACGGGGTCGAAAGATCGGCTTGTGATCGGAGTGGGCAGATCCTCCCCGACTGAATCTGCCAATAGGGTGTTATCGAGTCAACCGGGTCGAACTTGAGGTCGCGGGTGTCGCTGATCGGCTGCTCGTCGAGCTCGAGAGCTGCCAGCTAAAGGCAGAACACGGCTATGAAGAGCTCCGCAGTTGATGTGGATGCCCAGAGCTGGGAGTGCACCGACGAGTTCCCAGCGGGCGAACTTGCCATTGGTAGCGCGCCAGACCAGTGGCGAGAAACCCTCGATGAGAAGGCCCCCGAGGCGCAAGCGGGATGGACTACAGTGGCGTTTGGCGAGAGGGCCTTCGAAGACGAGATCGAGTGTAAGATGGACGAGCTCGACACGCGTATCGCGCAGTCCCTGCGATCGCGCCTTGTCCGCGGCGCTCGTGCGAGCGAACTGTTGGTAGATCGAGCTGACTAGATGAACCGGGATGGCATTAAAGCGGAACTGGAAGAGACGCCCTGGCCGAACTAAGCAAGATCAATCCAGCCATCGCTAAAGGTAGGCGAACACGAGACGTTCGGACTCCGTGCCGCTGAAATCCTCAAATTGAATCGGCCGGACCGTTGGAGCTATCATCACCCGCTTGGCTTCCAGAGCTACGGAGCGGGTTGATTATCTGAACGTCCTCGAAGTCCTTTTCATTGTCGGTCACTACGACACACTCGTTGGCTTCGGCTACAGCGGCAATGATTGTGTCTAGGGCGCTCCGCGAACGGCCTATGGCTTTGCCGTTGGCCATCAGCCGCGCCCACACGAGGCCAGCTTTCTCGTCGAACGATAGCACGCGGCCAGCGAACAGCGCTTGCGGGCCTTCGGAGCCCTCGAACCAAGTTTCAAGGCTGCTGCGCTTTTTCCCCTTCGGCTTCTCTAGGATGCCTCGGCGAATTTCGGCGACAGTAAGCGAAGCAATGAAGAGGTCTTCGTCCTTCTGCGCGCCCATCCAGGCCAGCAACGAGCCCGAAGGCTCCGGCTTTATGACGTTGCTGATGATATTGGTATGAAGAAGGTAGCGCGTCACAGGTCGATCTTGCGCCCCTCTTCGCGCGGCCGGCTGAGGTCGAGATTGGAGCCAACCAGAGGCGAGCGACGCAACGCGGCGAGAATGCTGCCCGCTTTCGGTGGCTCACCCGCCACGGCTTGCTGTATGGTCCGACGAAGCTGTCGGGCATCCGGCCCGCTCTCCGTTAATTTTCGGGCAAGAGTTCGCAGCAGATCGCGGTCTGCGTCGAACGCCTGGATCTCGAACCGCGCGATGCCGCGCTCAGCCAGGCGAGAGCGATAATTCTCGATGGCTCTCTTCTGTGCAGTGTTGCCCATCGCGTGCCTCCGTTCTCTATCCGGATATATAGCCATGGCTTCTTCGGAGCACAAGGTGCCCCGTCATCGGCCAGCACTGGCTCTTGCGCGACGCGCGCTATTGATAGAATTCCAGCTTGTCGAAGCACTGACTTGGCATCATTGTCGCGAAACGGAGTATTTCGCGTCAGGACAGGAACGCGATCATAGCGCGCCGAAACGGCAACAGCCGAAAAGCTTCGTGTGGTCGCCGGCGCGGCCCGCGAATCGGCTGTGTCTGCGTCGCCGAAGCCCGATCGACGCTTCGTCAATCTGGTCCGGCTGCTGGCACGACAGGCCGCACGGAATTTCGTTCAAGCCGAAACGGATAGCCAGACGCGAGACCGCGTCCCGGAGTAAGGGGCCGCCTCATGAAGGTCGCGCTTGGCGCTCGCTACTCAACTGACAATCACCGAGACGCCTCGATCGAGGATCAGTTGCGGCTCTGCTGCTTGCGTGCTGAAAAGCAAGGCTGGACAGTCGTCGACAGCAATACCCACCGCGCGATCTGCGGCGGGTCGCTGTTGCGTCCCGGCCTTCAGGAGCTGATCAGCGATGCGATGCAGGGCAAATTCCTGATCGTGCTCGCAGAGGCGATGGATCGCCTGACCATGACCGCTGCAAACCGGGAGCAGGCCAGGCTGGGCAAACGTTGCAACAGATCCTTCAAGAAAATTCATAGACTCTTAGCAACTCCGGCTCGGTGTGAATGGTAGGCTTATTGCAACGTCTGAGGTCAGTGGTTCCAAAACGTGGCCCCGCTTGTCTTCGACTCGCCGAACTGCTTGCAATTTCGGCTAAAGGCAAAAGAACGCCCTTTGTTGTTCGACAGGGCGATATCGGCAGTCGCCACAGCCACCGAGATTTGTCCGGTCGTTGGACAACCTTCAAAAGCTGCGACTTCTGTGGAGGACGCGAATGAGAAATTCGGTAGGACTTGGTCCTGAGCCATGATGACACTGGTTAGTCGCCTACGCATGGCAGCGCATCCTGACCGCCTTCGAATCCTGGGCCTTTGTGCGCATGCGGACCTAACTGTCTGCGAGCTAGCGGAGATTCTGAGCGTGTGTCGAGAGCGGGTTGCGCGACACGTCCGGCTGCTCGCCAGAGCCGACTTTCTTTGCTGCAACGAACAGCCTCCGTGGCGCTCGTACCATCTCAACGCAGGATCCAACGACGGCGGGCTGGTTCAATTATTGGTCGATCTCCTGCCCCATCGCGACGGCTATCATAAACAGGACCTGCAGCGGCTCGAAGCGGTACGAGACACGCGGCCGAAAGGGACCGCGTGCTTGATCGTGAAATAGGTCAATCCAATTGGAGCGCGAAGCTACCATGGACAACTCCGCAGACGGCGCAATCGCACAGCCGGACACCCACGGGCGGTCTTCCTTGGCCGCGGTTGATTGCCGCGTCCACGAGCTGCTTCTGAGACAGGAGCGGCAGGAGCGGACGACCCTCAAGCTCATCGCCTCAGAGAACTTTGCGTCCTCGGCCGTGCTGGAAGCGAACGGCTCGATTTTCACGAACAAGTACGCCGAGGGGTACCCCGGCGCGCGCTACTACGCTGGAAACGAGATCGTTGATGAGCTTGAGGATCTGGCCATTGAGCGCCTGAAAACGCTATTTGGCAGCGAGCATGCCAACGTCCAGCCTTATTCCGGCTCGCCGGCCAACCAGGCTGTCTATCGTGCGCTTTTGAGTCCCGGTGACAAAGTCATGGGCTTGCCCCTTCCGGAAGGGGGCCATCTGACTCATGGTTGGGCCATCAACTTTTCCGGAACTGACTATCAACGCGTGCCCTATGGACTAGATGAAAAGACACAGCAGATTGACTATGACCGCTTGCGCGAGACAGCCAAGCGGGAACGGCCGCGGCTCATTTGGGTCGGCGGAACCGCTTACCCGCGTGTCTTTGACTACGCGGCAATGGCAGAAATTGCCCTGGAAGCGAACTCCTATCTCGTAGCCGACATTGCGCACATCAGCGGCCTGATTGCCGCGGGAGCGCACCCGAATCCCGTGGGCCATTGCGACGTGGTCAGCAGCACGTCCCACAAGTCGATCCGCGGTCCCCGCGGTGGCTTTATTTTGTCAAGGAACGAAGATCGCTATCAGGCCCTGTATCATACAAAGAGCAAATACAATCTCGCCAGACGAATAGACCGGGCGGTCTTCCCTCACCTGCAAGGCGGACCTCACATGAATGCCATCGCTGCGCTAGCGGTTGCCTTGCACGAAGCCGCGAACCCGTCCTTCCGAAGCTACAGCCAACAGACGGTCAAGAATGCCAAGGCTCTGGCACATGCACTGCTTGAGCGAGGTTATGACCTGGTTACCGGGGGGACGGACAATCACATGCTGATCCTTGATCTTCGCGATCGGCCACTATCGGGCAAGGCCTATGCCGAGCGACTAGCAAAGGCAGGAATCATCACAAACTTTAATATGGTGCCTGGCGACCCGCGGCATCCGGCGGTCACAAGCGGAATTCGCCTGGGGGCGCCAGCAGTGACGTCAATGGGCATGCGCGATGTGGAAATGGTGCAAATTGCTGGCTTCATTGACTCCGTCCTCCAGCGGCCAGACGACGAAGATCTCCATGCCTGCGTGCGAAGAGACGTTGCCGACTTGTGCGCTGCGTTCGAGGTCCCGGGCATCTCCGACAAGTAAGGTGGGCCAAGCAAAATGCCCATACCACATCCAACATCCGAAGCGAGGTATTCATGGCTAGGCAGTTCGTGTTCTCTTCCGAATCGGTTGGCGCGGGGCACCCGGATAAGTTGGCCGACAACATCTCGGATGCCATCCTCGATGCCATCCTCCGCACAGATCCCAAGGCGCGCGTCGCCTGTGAAGCGTTGGTAAAATCAGGGATAGTCGTTCTGGCTGGCGAGATCACCAGCGATGCCCAGGTGGATTACAGCCAAGTTGCGCGCGATACGATTCTCGACATTGGGTACGACGACGAGGCCGTCGGCTTTGACGGCCGGCGTTGCTCCGTCGTTCATGCCCTCACCGAGCAGTCGCCCGACATCAGCCAAGGCGTTGACGAGGGAAGAGGGCAAGACCTCCAGCAGGGAGCGGGAGATCAGGGCCTCATGTTCGGCTACGCATGCCGCGAAACCGATACCCTGATGCCTTTGCCGATCCAGCTCGCTCATCGCTTGACGAAACGGCAGGCGTATGTCCGGAAGGCACAACAGCTTGGCTGGTTGCGTCCTGACATGAAATCCCAAGTCTCAGTGCGCTATGAGGGGTTGCGCCCGGTCGCCCTGGATACCATCGTCGTGTCGACGCAACATGACGAGCAGGTCTCGCAAGAGACTGTCCGCGAGGGCGTCATTGAGGAAATCATAAAGCCTGTCCTGCCGACCCACCTGGAGACGGAAGGCATCAGAATTCTGGTCAACCCGACGGGGCGGTTCGTAGTCGGCGGGCCGCGCGGCGACTGCGGTCTCACTGGACGCAAGATCATCGTCGATTCCTATGGCGGGATGGGTCGTCATGGCGGCGGCGCCTTCTCGGGCAAGGACCCGTCCAAGGTTGACCGCTCGGCTGCCTATGCAGCCCGCTATGTCGCAAAGAACATCGTCGCTAGCGGACTTGCGGACGTGTGCGAGGTGCAGCTTGCTTACGCAATCGGCGTTGCCAGTCCGGTTTCCGTCATGGTCAACACGTTCGGGACAGCCAGGGTTGAGGAAAGCAGGATCGAGCGCCTCATTCTTGAGTTGTTCGATCTCAGACCGAAAGGCATTATC
Organism: Mesorhizobium sp. L2C066B000; assembly: GCF_000502335.1. Lineage (NCBI taxonomy): Bacteria > Pseudomonadati > Pseudomonadota > Alphaproteobacteria > Hyphomicrobiales > Phyllobacteriaceae > Mesorhizobium > Mesorhizobium sp. L2C066B000. Next base: position 64,129 of record NZ_AYWZ01000022.1, on the reverse strand, counting down.
AAGATGCTTGATCTCTTACGCCCTATATATCGCAATACAGCGACCTATGGCCATTTCGGCCGTGAAGAGCCTGATTTCACCTGGGAGAAGACAGACAGGGCGGACGAATTGCGTCGCGAGGCAGGACTCGCCACCCCGTGAGAGCCGCCGGCGAGCGGATTGGCAAGCGGAAAGCCCATTTCCACCGGGCAGACCCGCGCCTGGCAGGCGTGGCGAGAAGCCGGCTCGGGTTTTTTGGCGGAGACATTGATGCCGGATTATGACGTGCTTTGCATCGGCAATGCCATTGTCGACATCATCGCCCAGTGCGACGAGGCATTCCTCCAGATCAACGGCATCATCAAGGGCGCGATGAACCTGATCGACACGCGCCGCGCCGAACTGCTCTACAGCCGCATGGGCCCGGCGATCGAGGCTTCCGGCGGCAGTGCCGGCAACACGGCGGCCGGCGTAGCCAGCTTCGGCGGACGCGCCGCCTTCTTCGGCAAGGTCTCCAACGATGCGCTGGGCGAAATCTATGCGCACGATATCCATGCACAGGGTGTCGCCTTCGACACCAGGCCGCTCAAGGGCGAGCCGCCGACGGCGCGCTCGATGATATTTGTCACCCCCGACGGCGAGCGCTCGATGAACACCTATCTCGGCGCCTGCGTCGAACTCGGGCCGGAAGATGTCGAAGCCGACAAGGCGTCCGGCGCCAAGGTGACCTATTTCGAGGGCTATCTGTGGGACCCGCCGCGCGCCAAGGAGGCAATCCGCCAGACGGCGAAGCTGGCGCACGCAGCAGGCCGCGAAGTGTCGATGACACTGTCGGATTCGTTTTGCGTCGACCGCTACCGCGACGAGTTCCTCGACCTGATGCGGTCGGGCACGGTCGATATCGTCTTTGCCAACAGCCATGAGATCAAGTCGCTCTACCAGACGTCGTCGTTCGACGAGGCGCTGGCGCAGATCCGCAAGGATTGCCGGATTGCCGCCGTGACCCGCTCGGAAAAGGGCTCTGTCATCGTGCGCGGCGACGAGACCGTGGTCATCAAGGCGACCGCCATCAAGGAACTGGTCGACACGACGGGCGCCGGCGATCTCTACGCCGCCGGTTTCCTGCATGGCTACACACAAGGCCGCGACCTCCAGACCTGCGGCGATCTTGGCTCACTGGCGGCCGGACTGGTTATCCAGCAGATCGGACCAAGGCCCCGGCGGAATTTGCGCCGCGAGGCCGAACAGGCGGGATTGCATGCGCGGGCAACTAACCAGCCGCCCTACTGACGCGATCATCGCAGTGGCGGAACTGTGTCAAAGCTCGCTGATAGCGACAGCCATTCGCTTCGGAGAACTGACGATGCTGCTGCCGTGAAGCTTGCTGGAAGGCGGTGCAAGGCGGGCTTGCCTTGACGGCATTCACCGTCATCGAGATCGCCACCGGCATTTTCCAGAAGCTCAGCTTGGGGAAGGCCAGTAAGGTCCTGAGGTAACGGAGAACTCGCGGCATCCGTCGGAGCACTTGACTTGCGATCACGTCCACGATGCCGAATGCGGGCAGACTGGTTCACCATTGGTCTGGGACCAGCGGAATTGGCAGCTGGGCTTCATCCTCGTCAATCTCATTACAGGACGGGACGGGCCAACTTCGGCTTGTTGTTCTGCCAGCATGGCACGGACGAGTGGACGCCAATAATCTATGAGAACAGGTCGTTCACCCAAGCTGCGTCGCAGCCCGACAGGAATCCGCCAGTTGGACAATGGTGGCAGCGGAGCAGCGCCGCCAATGGGAGACTGAATATTTCACAATGTTAGACAAGCGTAAAAGCGCGATCACATAACGACATAGACATTTCGTTATGCGTCATTGACAAAAGAGCGGACTGCTGTGATTGTCTGCGTGTCGTGGTTCTCGCGTGCGGCGCTGCCGCAACGGAGCTAAGAGGGAAGCCGGTGCGATGCCGGCGCTGCCCCCGCAACTGTTAGCGGCGAGCCAAACCAACTCATGTCACTGAGGCGAATACCCTCGGGAAGACCGGTAGAGGCTACGACCCCGCGAGCCAGGAGACCTGCCACGGCGAATTACGTCCACGGGCGGGGTGTCTCGGTGGCCGCTGCAACCCGGCGTTGATGCCGGCCTGCCAGCGCCTTCCTTGTCACCGACGCCCCAATCATCGGAGTATGACATGACTGTCTCTCAGCAAATTCCTGTAGCAACGCTCGGCGTGCCGCGCTTCGGTCGTCGCCGAGAACTGAAATTCGCGCTTGAAAGCTACTGGTCCGGAACATCGTCCGCTGGCGACCTTCTCACGACGTCGAAGGCGCTCCGTGCCGCTAGCTGGGAAGAGCAGCGCGATCGCGGCGTGTCGAAAATACCGTCAAACGACTTCTCGCTTTACGACCATGTGCTCGACACCGCAGCCATGGTCGGCGCCATTCCCTCCCGTTACGGCTGGAATAGCGGCGAGGTCCCACTTGACATCTACTTCGCAATGGCGCGCGGCAACCAGGGTCAGACGGAGGATTGTGCACACGCTGGTCACCAGGAGGCGGCTCATGGGCCCGGTGTAACCGCGATGGAAATGACCAAGTGGTTTGACACAAACTACCACTACATTGTGCCGGAACTGGGTGATGATCAGACGTTCGCCCTCTCGTCGACGAGACCCGTCGATTACTTCCTCGAGGCCAAAGCTCTCGGCATTCACACACGCCCAGTCATCCTTGGACCCATCACCTTCCTCAAGCTGGCGAAATCGCGTGCCGAAGGGTTCGGTCCCATCGCGCTCCTACCGCGGCTGCTGCCCGTTTACGAGCAAGTCCTGCAGAGGCTGAAGCTGTCGGGAGCCGACTGGGTGCAGATCGATGAGCCAGCGCTTGTCCTCGATCTGAACCCGAACGAACGAGCTGCGTTCGAATTCGCCTATGGCCAGCTGTCGAAAGCCGCGCCCGAGCTGAAGATCATGCTGGCTACGTATTTCGGGTCGCTGGGAGACAATCTCGAAACCGCGGTTTCTCTGCCCCTGGCCGGCCTGCATATTGATCTCGTGCGCGCTCCCGAGCAGCTGGAAACGGTGGGTCGGCTCGCTCCGAAGGATCTGGTGCTCTCGCTCGGCTTGATCGATGGCCGCAACGTCTGGCGTGCGAACCTGCCCGCCATTCTCGACCGCATCAAACCGATCGTCGCCGGCTGGCCCTTGGACCGCGTCGAAATCGCGCCTTCTTGCTCGATGCTGCATGTGCCGATTGACCTGCGCATGGAGACGGAACTCGAGGCCGACATCAGGTCGTGGCTCGCCTTCGCGGCCCAGAAGACCGACGAGCTGGTCTTGCTGGCCCGGGCCCTTTCCAAAGGCAGGGATGCGGTGGCAGCCGCGTTGAAAGCTTCTGCCGAGGCTGCCGCCACTCGCTTGACGTCCACGAAGATCCATGACCCGCTTGTTGAGGGGCGGATCGCCAGCATTGATCATAGCATGAAACGACGAGAGAGCGCTTTTGGCGAGCGCTCCAGAGTCCAGGCCGGCACGCTCGGGCTGCCGCCGTTCCCGACGACGACAATCGGGTCCTTCCCGCAGACGCCGCAGGTACGCCGCGCGCGGTCCGCTCATGCGAAGGGCCAGCTCAGTTATGTCGACTACGAGATTTTCCTGAAGAAGGAGATCGAGTCAGCAATTCGTTGGCAGGAAGAGATCGGGCTGGACGTGCTGGTGCACGGTGAGTTCGAACGAAACGATATGGTACAGCATTTCGGCGAGCAGCTGTCCGGCTTCGCCTTCACTCAGCATGCCTGGGTGCAAAGCTATGGGTCGCGCTACGTGCGTCCCCCCATCATCTTCGGGGACGTATCGAGGCGCAATCCGATGACGGTGCGCTGGTGGCAATTCGCCCAGTCGCTTACGGAAAAGCCTGTGAAGGGAATGCTCACAGGCCCAGTGACCATTCTCAACTGGTCCTTTGTTCGAGACGACGTACCCCGCTCCGAAGCCTGCCGCCAGATCGCGCTCGCCATCCGCGACGAAGTGACGGATCTCGAAAGGTCCGGCGCAAGGATGATCCAGATCGATGAGGCCGCGTTTCGCGAAGGATTGCCACTGCGCCAATCTGACTGGAAAGCCTATCTCGACTGGGCTGTCGAATGCTTCCGGATCGCTTCAACGGGTGTAAAGGACGCGACTCGAATCCATACCCACATGTGCTATTCGGAGTTCAACGAGATCATCGACGCGATCGCTGGAATGGATGCGGATGTCATTTCGATTGAGACGTCGCGCTCCAAGATGGAACTGCTGGACGCCTTCACGAGCTCCAAATATCCGAACGAGATCGGTCCCGGCGTCTATGACATTCACTCACCACGTGTGCCGGAGGTCTGCGAGATTTCGGACCTAATCATGCTTGCCCGCGAGCGACTGTCCGACGGCCAACTGTGGGTAAACCCTGACTGTGGCCTCAAAACACGCAAGTGGGAGGAGGTCCGCCCTGCCCTCATTAACATGGTCGCTGCAGCGCGCGCGCTCCGGGAGAAAGTGGCCTGAGGCTTCTCCTTCCTCACCGTGTGGTGAGCTACCGGCTGGCTCCTGTCGGCCGTGAACATGCCAAACCGGCACACTCTTGGAAATGAGCCACTCGGCGCAAATGTGCAATTTCCCTACGGCACGTGTCTTAATCCCGCAGAAATATAAATGTGGCACTACGCTATAATATTGGTTCCTTGGGGACATACAGGCCCCGCGCCTCGAACAAATCGGTCACGCGTCGTTTCTCAAAGTAGACTGCTTGGCGCGTTCGCTCAGGACAATATATGGTGCTGCGTCTGTCCGCCCCCAGTTGATCGCGCAGACTACGGGCGAGGTGGCAGGGTTCGGGTATCGCTAGCGTCCCGCCAATTCGGAGATGGACGTCGCAATTCGTGTAGCCAAGTAAAAATCGCCAATCATTTTCGATTACGAGTCCGCGGCCAGTTGGCCCTTATTTTCCTGAGATCTGCGTTAAAGGCCGGGGCGTTGTCGCCGTTTCTGAGGGTAAGATGGGATAGGCGACGTCAGGTGCCTCTCCGGTCAGCGAGTTGAGGAAGGCAACAAGCAGGTCAACTTCTTCGTCCGCCAGTACTACGCCGAGCTGGGTGGTCCCCATAATGGCGACGGCCTGTTTCAGATCCCAAACCTTGCCCGAATGAAAGTATGGCGCGGTGAGTGCAACGTTGCGCAGCGGCGCCACGCGGAAGACATAGGAATCGTCGGCTGCATTGGTGACCTCAAATCGGCCCTTGTCTTTGTCCGGCAGGACTTCGGCGCTGGGCCGTTCCACGAGGCCGAATGGGTAATAGGCTTGCCCACCAACGTTGATGCCGGCATGGCAGGACGAGCAGCCTTTGTCCATGAAAAGCACCAGGCCCTGTTTCTGTTCGGAAGTCATGGCAACCTCATCACCATTCAGGAAGCTGTCGAACGGGGCAGGTGTGACCAGTGTCGCCTCGAAGGCTTCGATCGCCTTGGCGAAGTTGTCGAAGGTGACCCGATCGGCTTCAGCCGGAAAAGCTGCATCGAACCACTCGACATATTGCGGCATGGACTTGAGAGTGGCGATGAGTTGGCCCGGTGTATTGGCCATTTCGATCCCGGCTTGGACCGGTCCCTTCGCCTGAGCCTTCAGGTCTTCGGCACGACCATCCCAGAACTGGGCGATATTGAAGACAGCGTTCAGTACAGTCGGCGCGTTGCGCTGTCCCTTCTGCCAACCATGGCCAATCGAGGTTTCGTGATTGTCGTCGCCGCCGGTGGCCAGGTTGTGGCATGAATTGCACGACAAGACGCCTGACGCCGAGACGCGTGGATCGAAGAACAGTGCCTTGCCGAGAGCGATCTTTTCCGGGGTGATCGGGTTATTGGCGACTGTCGGCGTGGTGGATGGCAAAGCCGTGAAGGTGGCCAATGCCGTATCTCTGAGGTCGGTGGGGATCCAATCCGCAGCAAAGGCGGTGGGTGCCAGCAAGGTGACAGCCATCGTACTGAATAGGATTTTCATAATTGGTCTTCCTGCGTCGTCCACGCAGCCATTATGCGATCTGCGGCTCATGAACGCCCTGAGCTAGATCAGCTTGAGGGAGAGGACGGGGTCTCACACCTGTTTTCGCAGCTGAGCTGGGACCCTCTTGGAAGTGATCGCTCTTCTCGATTGGACTTCAGGGAGGAGGAGTATCCCTGGTTGGCAACCGGTTTTATGCATCAAAGCACGCCCTGAGGGCGGCTTCGTAGATTCGGTCACTGCGATCTTCCAGCCAAGGTTGAGAAAGTCGACAGCATCCGCAAGACTGGCAATCTCTTGCACGATGTGCGCTGCACGCCTCGCGAAAAGTGAGCTTCTGAAACGTCAGGGTTCATTCGTTCCTCCTGACCTGCTGATTGCGTGAATCGGCCTTGTCGACACCCGCCGACTGCACATTGTGATGTCACCAGCGATGGCGGTTTCAATACCTAAGCAGCGACGGTCTATGCGACAGTATGGAGGTCGTAGCGGAATAGCCGTTCTGCCTTCATCGATCGTCACACCGGCATATAGCTCCGCTTCTACGAACATCCCATCACGCGAGGATGGCGCGGCGCTTGAGCAGGTCCACCCGCTGCAACTGCCTCACACCTTGATCCACAGATCCTAGGCGATGACCATGTTGTCGTCATCATTTGACGGGCGCGGGGCATTGGCTCATAAGCGAGCCACGGCAAACTGTGCGGTTGCCAGTGCGTAATGAAGTGAATTGGAATGATCTTCGGTTTGGGAAACACGCACGTCCGACGCAGCTTGCGTTGACAGAGGCGGTTTTAGGCGCAATAGCACCTCCGCTGGCCTATTTGTGGAGTTCAATTGTGGTTCGGCCAAAGGCGCGGGGCGCCGGACCGCCCCCTTGTAAACGTAATCAAAGAGAGAGAGAGACCCTGCATGGAAGAAATCTTACCGCGCATCGCCACTGGTGCCGGCATCGGCCCGGCTGTCGCAGAGAAGGCCGTTGGGTTAATGCTGGGTTTCCTGCGGAGCCACGCGGCCGACGGTCCCGGCGCGCGCATGATCGAGGCCATTCCGGGAGCTTCGGAATTAGTAGCGAAGTATCATGGGGACGACCCAGAGGGTGGCGGCCTTATGGGGCTCGGGCAGCAATTGATGAGTGAGGGTCTCAGCATGGCAAAGATCGCCGCCCTCGCCAACGAGACGATCGCCTGCGCCAAGGAACATGCCGGCGACGAACTCGTGGACGAGGTCCTCAATTCCGTTCCTGGCCTTCCCCAGTTCGTCTGATTAGCGGCAGCCGGGGCGCATGACCTTGTGCGCCCGTGCCGGCCCGTTTGCGCAGCAGGCATTCTCCGCCGGGCGTTCCGCACCGATCTCGTGAGACCACCAACCGCCGGGCACGCGGAGCGAGCGCTGGAGTACTTCATTCGTCTATCGAAAAATCAACTTCAGGCGATTCGATGTGTATAATTTCTGGCGGTAAGGGTTTATCCTGAACGCTTTCGATGAAGCCCGCGAGATAGGCAAACGTATTGTATTTCTCGAGGACTAGCCGCTTCGCCTCTCTTATTGCGCCGCGACGTTCCTTCCAGAGGTCTGAGTTGATAATTTCTTGAATTTTTTGGATTACGTTCTTGTCCTCTGGGTCAATCAGAACCATAGAGTCCGAAGGGAAGAACCTCGTGATTGCCGGGCTGCCGTAATAGATCGGCATTGTTTCAGCGACGAAGCAGTCCATAAGCTTCTCTGTAAAATAGTAATCAGCACGAGTATTCTCGAACGCTATACTGTAGCGATAAGGTGCGAGTGCGTTCCATTTATCCCCAATCAGCCGAAAACCTCGGCCGAACAGGTCAAAATCGAGCTCCTTTCTTAGCCGTTCCAGAAACGCCAGCCGATACCGATGTCCTTTAAGCAGGGCGATGTTACTGGTAATCCATGAGAGCCGAAGTGGCTTATCCATGACTTCGCTGACCAGAAGTTGGTCATATGTCTTGTTTACAGACCAAGACCGAGTGATCGGTGGAGACAAAACGAATCGGCGAGCTGCATTCTGCCGAGCAACCAGCTCTGCGTCAGACGTCAGGACGATAGTATTTTTCCCCTGCCCTTCATGAAATGCACGATGAGCTTTCGTCGGCGGTTCGCCGATTGCAAAAATTGTCCTGTTGGGGCTCGCCTCGATATCAACAGGGAGCCCAAAAAGAGAAGCAGAGTTAAAGACAATATGCCAATCAGGCACGAAGGATGTCGTGCGTACAAAAGCGACATTGTTCCAGATTCCACTGCCCTTTGGAGTGAGGTGGTGGATTGCATCATCCAAAACGCCCCAAGAATCTAGACATGTAGCAACAATGGGCGCCGGGCGTTCCGTCAACAATTTGGCCGACAAAGCAGTTCCACTCCCTTCACTCGTGAAGGTACTCAATCGCCATTCAGGATTGCGGTAACATCGGGGAGCATAAACCTTCCGGGACCTGCTGTCGAGGCAATTGTCGCTTTGCACTTGACCAGGTTCTTCCTCGCTTCGTGTGGTGATTAGGCCGGCTGAGTGGCAGCATGCGTGCCTAAGGAGTTCGCAGCCGGCGCTGCCTAATGGTACGTTTGATCGTCTTCAGGCGGTTGATCAGCCCTTCCGCCTCGGCCGTTCTCCACGGCAGTTCAATGGCATCGCGAACGGAGTCAACGTCACGGCGTAGGACCAGACCGAAACGCGTGATGGCGATGAGCCGGGTGACGCCAAGTCGATCGAAGTGCCGAGCTTGCCCAACTCACAGGCCCCGCAAAATGCCGCGGAAGGGCAAGGCAAGCCTGCGCATAGTGGCAAACTCATGTCATCCCTGCTTCAGGACGTCGACCTTTCTGGCCTGGTTGATCGTCAGCACATCCGGAGGCTTCATGCAGAGGGCCTCGGCGACTACCGGCGAGATCACACGGCCGGTCGCGGCATTCTGTATGAGGACGCGTCGCTGGCTGGTTGATGCGTATGATTGATGCAGGCGGCTCACTGTCCTTGCCCGGCCTCTCGGCGCGGCGCCAACTTGCGAGAAGCCGCTCCAGATTCGAGAAGCTGCCGGTCGCCGCGCTGTTTGATATCGTGGAACAGGTGTCATCCGCAGCCATTGCCGCCTCTCCAGGACCGGCTAAGAAACGCCTCGAAATACATTGATGTCCTAGGTTTATCAGCGGCGGTTCCCAGCCCCTTTGCAAGAGCGGCTCACCGGCGATGAACTTACATCACTTTGGCCATTGCCAATGAACGTTTCCATCGTCCCTGACGCCCACCATCAAGCGACCACTATCGCTCGATTTCACAGTCCAAAGAAGCAAAGCGAGACAAAAACAGCGCGCTTAGCCTCGAGGCTACTAGCGACTTCGGCGCTAAGTTAAGCGGCACGCGCCACGCACCTCGGCAGGGTCGCCAACAACGAGTGGCTCAGCGGTCACGCCGCGAAATTTGGCGCATCGATGTCGCTTCTGGACGAGCATTGGCAATAACGCAGTCAGAGACATTGTTGCTTTCAGCGGCAACCGGCCCTATGAAGCGACGCTTCGCTGACTATGTTTCACCGCCTGGAGAGTTTCATGACAGAAGAAGCCGGAAAAAACGTCGACACCCTCATTGAGCTTGCCGCCGATGTCGTGTCGGCCTACGTGTCCAACAATCCGATCCCGGTGGGGGATCTCCCTGCCCTCATCGGCCAAGTGCATGCGGCTCTGAGAGCGACGGCCGGAGGTATCTCTGCACAAGAGCCGGTTGCCCTTACGCCTGCAGTCCCGATCAGGAAGTCGGTGACACCGGACTACATCATCTCCCTTGAAGACGGGAAGAAATTCAAATCTTTAAAGCGCCATCTGTCGACCCACTATGGGCTGACGCCGGGTGAATATCGGGCCAAATGGGGCCTGCCGGTGGATTATCCCATGGTGGCGCCGAACTACGCCGCGAAGCGTTCGTCACTGGCGAAAACGATGGGGCTCGGCCGCAAACCGAAAGCGCCGAGAGAGCCGGAAGCGCCGGTGCCGACGAAGCGAACTCGCAAGAAGGTCGCGGCTTGATTGCGGCAATTGAAATTCCTTCTGCAGCGTTCAGCCGTCGGCTTAATCTGGCCGTCGCATAAAAAAGGCGGGGCCAACCCCGCCTTCCTTTCCAACAACTTGTTTCATGAGGAATTCGCGACCCATGCAGCAATCTGCTGCCCTCACTTTTTGCTCGTCCCTATCGAGCGGCAGTGAGCACTTCCGGGCCTACACGCCCACTCTTGCGACTTCGCAGGAGAAAATTTCAACCAGCTTTGCTCAGGCTGCCAGCTGAGGACTTGCCAGTGCGGCGGTCCTGCTCGATCTCATAGTTGATCTTCTGGCCGTCAGCGAGGGTCGAGAGGCCCGCGCGTTCGACAGCGGAAATGTGGACGAAAACATCCGGACCGCCATTGTCGGGCTGGATAAATCCAAACCCCTTGGTGCTGTTGAACCACTTTACCGTTCCAGTCGTCATATACTTGTTCCTTCTTCTACAATGCACGTGGGCGGCCATTAGGCCTGTCCGAGTCATAGCCGAGAGTTGGGCGCAGCAAAAAGCGAAAAATTGTTAAGCCCCGATCAGCTGGCGCACTCCATTGTGGGCGTAGCCGCCAGCAAGCACTGTCCTATACTACCGCTCGAGCGTGGCCGGAAGCGCCCAATTTCCTCCAACGCTCCTCAGCGCCACGTCGATGGCTCGTGTTTGGAGGCGCGGGACGTAAGGCCGACCGCTGCTCGTGCCGCCAGGTCAAAAGGCCGGGTAGTTCACGGAGCTGCCTTCGTGCATAACACCTTGGGAGCGCCTTAAGGAGTTTCGAGTTGGATTGTTTCAAGAGGGTCGAGGGGTTGATCGATGCGACCAGCGTGGAAGCGATCGATAGCGCGCGCGTTTTGCTGGACCAGTTCAAGGGCAAGTCAGAAACAATCGCCCAAGCGATTGACGACTTCCTGCTTGATTTCATGACCTTGCTGTTTGTGGTAGAAGCCACCCGCGAGCAGTTCCACAATCCGGCGAGGCGGTTAGCGCGCATCAGGTTGAGCAAGGTAAGGCTGTTACTCACGCGATGCTCTTGACCTAAGCGACCACTCGCCAGGGTGCATTTGCAGCCGAGCGCACCAGGCGGTATTTTATGCACATGAAATCAATCGCGACCGCTAAATTCTGCTGTTTGGTTCCCATGGACGACGGCAAGCGCGGACAGCTTCCGTGCTGCTGTCCTGCAGCGGCAAATGTGCTGCATGCCCCCATCCAAGGCGAGCTCGACGTTTGTTTCTTACGTTGACCAAGGTCCCGCGAAAACACTCCCCTTTCCGCAGCAACTCATCACTGTTCAACCGCCTCGCGGCAGGCCATGACGCCAGAAGACAGCAACGGCATCGTTTTTCCCGCCCAGTCCTACGACCTCGTTTTCCAGCGCCTCGCGAATGTCGCCACCCGCCGTTTTTTTCAGGTCCGTCTTCGCGCGCGAGCTGGGTCCGCGCCCACTTAGCTACGCTGCTCACGCCTCTACCCTTCAGCACCGCCCGGTCTGACTGTCGAGGACATCGGTCCGCTGGAGCGACAACATTTCAATTCTGACCGTCGGTGCAGCGGCCTTCGAAGCGCATCCCGTCCCCCTTCCCAGCAGCGCGCCCAATCGTCTTCCAATGAAGAAGATATTCTCAGCCGTGCTCGCGTCGCCTTCAGCCCTGTTCGATGGCCCACAATGTCGGATGCACAACATGTCAGACTGACTTGTCCACATGCCTCGAATGTTTTCTGATCTGGCACGGTGCATGCGTGGTCGTCCGCAAGGCGTCGCGGATCAAGGAAAATCCCTCCAATGACCATCCCCCCAAGAACACCGCCGCCGGTCTCCTGGGCTCATCCCAAGATGAGGCCCGAGTGAGCCCTGGCCGCATGATTCATCTGGCTCGGCCTGCCCGCGATCCTCCCACGGGATCGAAGACGCAGCCCGTTCATGAAAATGAGGAACAAATCACTGCCTCGAAACTTGCCTTTCCAACCGGAGCCATCGATCACCCCCTGGCTGCGCAAGCCGTTCACTGCCACCGCCCTGGCCTGGCGACGACCGCTCCGGCTCTGGCCGCCACCGACGGCGGCAAGATTTCCTGCTCGATGATGGCATGGAACGGTCGACATGACCCCGCGCAAATCGTCACTCACATGATCTGGCACAAGGTCCGCAGCGCCGACGAGCCACCGGGCAAAACGGAACTTGCCCCTTCCCTCGAGCGTCTGATCTTCAGGGCGACGCCCAACCGCCCCGACAGCGAGTTCGACGGAGCCGTCTCAGTCAGCGGCTACAATACCGCCCTCATTGCCTATAAATCGCTTTGGGCGAGATGATGGGCTTCGAGGCCGATCGCATGTTCAACCTCATTCTCAACGACGATGATATCGAGACCGACGAAACGTGATCCTGGAGGAGCGCCGTTGGCGCAGAGAGACGGACCCTCAGGTCTGGTGGACGAGGAGGTCAACGCGACGTTGCGGCCGAATCAGCCCTACCGCATTCCGGTGAACGGCTGGACGCAGGAGATGGAGAAGCTGAACGGCACCGATCGGTTCACGATGTGCAACGAATACCGCCGACCGAACAACGCCGTGCTGGTGGTGGCCGGCGACGCAGAGCCTGAGACGGTGAAGGCGCTGGCCGCGAAGACCTATGGCAAGGTTGCGCGCGGGCCGGACCTGCCACCGCGCAACCGACCGGTCGAGCCCGACTAGTAGAACCGCTAGGCGTCTTGTAGCGTATTCTCCCTCCCACTTGGGTACCGTGGTCTGCTAGCTGTATGGCCGAGGCCCTATAAGGAACCTTTACGTCCGGAATACACACCGCACCTGCTATGGACACCTGCCGCGTTGAGGAGGAATCGGATATTGCCCCTGTGCCTGCCGATGATCCGTCACCTGCGATCCCCTGACCTGTTTGGACCCATCGATCGCCTGCCGGCACTTGGCACGCGGATGGGCGAGCGGACATTTGAGGTTCTCAACCCGTCGACCGGCGAAGTGCTGGCAGAACTACCCGATATGGGTGTCGAGGAGACATGCGCTGCGATCGACAAGGCCTATGTCGCGCAGCCTGGATGGGCAGGGTTTACCGCACGTGAGCGCAGCGACGTTCTATGGCGATGGCATCAGTTGATCATCGACCACGCCGACGATCTCGCTGCAATTCTCACCGCGGAGATGGGCAAGCCGCTTGCGGAAGCCAAGTCGGAGATATCGCATGCTGCGGCGTATCTGCAATGGTACGCCGAGGAGGCAAATCGCGTCTATGGCGAGACGATCTCCGCACCATCGGCCGACCGCCGAATGCTGGTGATCAAGCAGCCCATCGGGGTCGTGGGCACGATAACACCATGGAATTTCCCGGTGTCGATGGTGGCGCGCAAAATCTCGCCAGCCTTGGCGGCGGGCTGCACGATCGTCCTCAAGCCCGCTGAACAGACGCCGCTGGTGGCTGGAGCAATGTTCGCCCTCGCCCATCAGGCAGGCTTTCCCGAAGGCGTCGTCAACCTGATCTACGCATCCGAAGGTGACGCGGTCGGCCGCGAACTTTGCACAAATCCCAAGGTCCGCAAGATCAGCTTCACCGGGTCTACTGAGATCGGGCGCTTACTCATGCGCCAGTGCTCGGACCAGATCAAAAAAGTCAGCCTAGAGCTCGGCGGCAATGCACCTTTCATCGTCTTCGATGACGCCGATATCGATGCCGCGGTGGATGGTGCCATCCAAGCGAAGTACCGCAATGCCGGCCAGACCTGCGTCTCAGCGAACCGACTTTACCTCCAGTCGGGCGTTCATGACGAGTTCGTCGAGAAATTCGTTGAACAGGCTCGCCAACTTCAAGTTGGTGACGGTTTCGCGCTCGGAGTGGACATAGGACCCCTCATCGACAAGAAGGCTTTGGCCAAGATTGAATCCCATATTGCCGATGCCGTAGCTAAAGGCGGCGCGATTCGATGCGGGGGTAAACGCATCGGCACGAATGGCACGTTTTTCCAACCAACGGTCCTGACCGGTGTCACCAGCGAGATGACCGTCGCGCGCGAAGAGACATTCGGGCCGCTCGCACCGATTATTCACTTCAAAGATGCCGATCAGGTCGTGCGTGATGCCAATGAAACGATCTACGGCCTCGCGGCCTATTTTTATGCGTCCAACCTGAAGCGTGTCTGGCGTGTCGCCGAGGCCTTGGAATATGGAATGGTGGGGGTAAATACCGGCCGGATGTCTTCGGAAGCGGCGCCGTTCGGTGGGATAAAACAGTCCGGAATCGGGCGGGAGGGTTCCCGCCATGGCCTCGAGGACTACCTCGAAATGAAATATCTCTGCATGGGCGGCATCTGAAGCATCGGCTTGCAGGGTCACAGGCCGAGTACCTAGCGAGCGATCCCCAAACATGTAAATTGTAGAATCGCTCCTCGATTAGGGCCGTCATACCGGAGCAAACACGCAATCCTGAGGAGCACCCTAATAATTTAGGCATCTATCTCTCCCGCGACAAGCGTCTGCATTTTCGGCGAAGACCTCGTGAATGTTAAGGAGGATACGCTTGCGATTTGGCAGCCCTCGCCGAATACTTCAGGCAAAGGGCTGTGCGTTGCGCGGGTCTGATTGGAAGCTTGTGCACCATGCCGGATGCTGAACGCTGGTTGTGAGCAATATCCTGTTTCGGACCCGAATTTGAACCTGCTACATTCCGATTGTCAGTAGCTCAGTTGTTCTTCGGCTGAATGCCGCGTTGGTACGGTCTCGGACAGAATAGAAGATAGCATCACGCAGGCATTCGCATTCACATTGGTGATCGGCGCACGTTCCAGGGCGCCAGGTTGACCAAGCGGGTCGAATCGCATGACAGCCTTGACCGGCTGGAGGACGGAATGCCGATGCCGCAGAGGTTGTCAGCGCAGTCGAGCCCACACGGCATTGCGGCACGAACAGCAAGGGCTGGGAAGCGATCGGCCGAGCGGTCCTCGAAGGCGCGGGCCAGGGTTGTCGACGACGCGCTGGTTCAGGGCCGCTAATCTGGTCTCTACCGTTTGATAGCGGCTTGGGTCGCCCCAGTGACAGCATATTTGGCATGGTCGGCTTTGGTTGCCGCGCAAATCTGGTCGAGATTGGGACAGCTCACTGGTGCACCTTCGGGCTCATAGTGCTTCCTCCTCATCGAGATGAGGATTGCCGGACTTGGCGTAGAACACCAACACGGGTCTGAGATCAAAGCGCGTCCCGGGTGCAAGGCGCTGGACGGACCGGGGCCATGTTTCGGTTGAGACGCCATCGATGCCTCGCGCCAGCGTTCTGGCGAACCGGGGCATTAACGGAGCGACTGTCGGTGCCATGATCGCAGCGGCCGTCGTCTGAAGGGCTAGCGAAGTTCGATTGCGGGCGGGATACAAACATCGCGCAGCCGCATAGTCTCGCGCCCGACGGTAGATCACGCAATCGCGCACGAAATCGCAGACCTGAGCGGCCGCGCGCCGGACCGAGAAGCCTTCGTCCGAATATGCCCGCTCCATCGCCGCGCGATAGATCTCTATCCGAGCAAAGAAGGCGCGGTCGGCTGGGCTCCAGTCGCCTGCATCGGGTACACGGCCGGCAAAATCCTGCTTGATTTCCTGGTCCAACGCATCAAGCCAGTTCAGCCAAATCCCTTGGAAGACCTCCTTCTCCGTGCGGCGCAGCCCGTCCAGCGTGAAATCCTTCCGCTCCCCTTCCGGGCGTGTCAGGCCCAAATGGAGGCGCACGACGTCGACTGTCTTTGGGCTCAGAACCTCCTTACCCCAGACCGCATGGCGGCAGCTGGTTGAGAACTTCTTGCCGTCGAGCAAGTAGAACTCGTTGACGTGATAGTGGATGCGCGGCGTCCAGTGGGAGAAGACCTCGGCGTAAAGAGCGGGGTAGAGTAGCGCGTGGTAGAAGGAATTGTCGAAGCCGAAGAAATGGACAATCTGCCAATCGCTGCCGGGCACCTCCGCCTTCCAGTCACGACCCAGCGAGCGGCCGAGCGCCTGGATGTTGTAAAGAAAACCGAAGGCCATCTCCGGCCAGACCCAGATCACTTGACCCGGGAACCCTTCGGCCGGCAGGCCCCAGTCCGAGGGGTGGGTAATGGGCACTGAAAATTCGCCGCGTTGGCGTAGGCGCGCGAAGACATCCAAGATGCGTAGCGGGACGCCTGATGCCCTTAGATGCCGGTCGATATTGTCGTAGCAGCGGTCCAGAGCAAGTTCCGGACGGCGGAGGGAGCCGACCAGCGGCGCTTCGGCAGACTGCCGTGACCGCGCTGCACCCAGGTCGTGGCAAAGGTTTGGGGCGCCGCATTCCTCGCAGATGTTGCCGGCGGCGGAGCCGCCGCAATCGGGGCAGAGGCCTCTGACATCCGGCTCATAAAGATAGTGGCCTGTCACAGCATCGAAAAGCGCAGGGCTCTGGCGCAGATCTACCGCCGTGCTGCTCAGAAGAGTTTGGAAACACGCGGCTTGAAATTCGCGGTAACCGTCATCGCCCATTGTGGCTTGGAAGCTGTGGACGTCACAATCGAGAAGTGCGAGCGTGGCGCGAATCTCGTCGGAATAGTAGCGCGCCACGTTTGCAGGCGTCCATTGATCGGTAGCGGCGCGTGTCGCGACGTAGCTCTGGTAATCGTCGCTTCCGGTCAGGTGATACGCCTCGACTCCTTTCATGCGCAGGAAACGGGTATAGACGTCAGCGCCGAAATAGGGGCCAGAAAGATGCCCCAGATGCAGATCGCCATTTGGCGTTGGCGGCGCGGAGAAGACGAAGGTCGGCCCGCGTGGAGCCGTGGTCTTTGCAGCGGCACCAAGGGCGGCCTCGCCGTCCCGCCAGTAGACATCGACGAAATCCAGGTCTTTGTTCCCGTCATTGCGCAGCACATGCGCTTCAAAAGGATGGAACAGAACGACGTCGCCGGCCCCGACCGAGATTTCCCCAAGGTCGGTGGTGACCTTGCCCGCACCAGACAGGACCACGAAGGCCTCGATTTCGTCGTGCCGATGGGGCTCGGATGTGACCCCGGGTCCAACCTTTCCGAACGAAAACCCCGTGCGAGCGCTGCCCGTTCCAAGCGTGGCCGTGTCGATACCGAATGCTCGCGACAGCTCCGTTCGAGAAAATGTGTATTTGCGCATGACAACGAACCTAAGCTTTTGAAGAGTGGGACGGACCTTTGGCTGCCAACGAACAGCCTCAAGTGCACTTCATGGAGAGAAACGGCAGCCCGACCCGTTGGCGGCCCGGCCAGGATAGTGCAGCTCTGGGCCGGCAGGCGGGCGACCAAGGGGGGCGCTAGTCGGGCTGAAGGCACACAGAAGACCGCCTGCAACCAGGTCCACAATCCACGTGCCAAGGCGTCCGATGCTCCGCGAGCCCGGAAATCAGACCGCCATACCGTCCGCGCATCTTTGAGCGGTCGATCAGTTTCGTGTGCTTGCCTCCGCCTGGCTGCGTGAGCTCAATCGCGATAGAAGATGCCATTTGGGGGCTTGAGATTGTCGAGATCGGCCACTTTGCCCTCGGGCGGGTTAAGGGCGCGCTTGAGCACGTTATATTCAGCGCGGGTCGGCCCACCGGTTGAGGCACGCTGGAACACCAAGTAGAGTGTCCGCCGAGAACGATTGCTTTTGTTCGGTCGTGAGTAGTGCGGTGCGTAATCGTCGAAGATGAAGATGTCGCCAGCCTTCCATACTACGGGTTCCCACGAGAACGTTTCGGCGACTTGAGGATAGATCACCCCACCGGCATCCATGGGAAAGACCCCCTTTTTGTGGTTGCCGGGGCTGAAGAAAAGCCCGCCGTTTTCCGGGTCGGAATCGTCGATGCCTATGGCAACCACCGCATGGACCATCCGGTCGGGGAGTTTGTGTGGAATGTGATAAATGTCCTGATGCGGGAGATAGCCGCCGCTGTCGGGGTAGTGGAAAATAAGCAACTCCTTGAGCCTGCGCGCATTTTCGCCAAGCAAATCTTCGACCGCTGACTTTATGCGCTGATCTTCTAATAGCAAACGACGCAATGGATCGTGGAAGTCGAGAAAATTCTCGATCTTGGATATGGTCTTTCGATTGTCCGTCGTCTTCTCGAACCACATGAGCCATTTATCATCGCTGACATCCCAGCGTGACACATCTTCGACAAAATTAGAGATATCTTCCTGAGCCGCAGGCGCAAAGAAACTTTCGAGCCTGACGTATCCGTCTTTCTGCCACTTGTCTCTTTGTGTATCAGTCAACATGCGAAAAGCCTCCAGTTGGAAAGACTGGTTGGTCGGACCCCAATTCGGGCAGTCGGGCGCTGGCAAGTTGCGGGTCCACGGAGACGGTCCCGCGCATGTGGGACGGCGATGCTAAGTGCGTTCCGCTCCGACGGATTTTGTCCGCAGAAGCTCGGCGCGAGACTGCCTATGTCAGGCTCAGCCGGGTCCAGGGCTTCGGTAAACTGGGCCGGATCATTCGGTTCACCCGGTCCAGCCGCGACACGCGTCGCTAGAGGCCGGCACCATCCGACCGCCGACCCAGCCATGGCCGCCAACACCACGGCGCTCTTTCGAGTGAGCGACCTGGTACGGTCTTGACAACCGTAGGGGAAATGCACGCCCCCAGAATAATGCGATGCGCCGCTTGGTCCAAGAACTTGTTCGGTCACAATTTCGGAGAAGCCTCCGGCCTTCGCCGCAGCGGAGGCGGACATCATTCCTAGGATGCCACCGCCGATGATCAAAAGTCTACGAGTCATATCCCGCTGCCCATTTCTTCGGCTGCGGGGGCGGGCCAGCTCTCGATCGAGGTATGGCTGATGAAGCCAGGATGCTCGGGGTTCGCGCATGGCGCGCGCCCAATAAGGCTATCGAGGATGCGGCGCGCGCGCCAGGCCAGCAGGCTTAGGTTCGGATCGGCCAGGCCGCGCTGCCCGAGGCTCGCATTTTGTACGAAGATGCGTCTGTCACGCGGTCCGTCCCAGCTCACCGAAAAATCCTCGCGAATAGCTAATTCATTGTCGATATGCTCCAGCCGGTGCGCGATAGGTTCGAAGAAGTCTGGGATCGCGTTCTCGTAACCGGTGGCCAGCACGACGATGTCAGCCGCGACTTCTTCGACCTCGACCATGCCGTGCTGCAGGGTCAGCCTGTGACCCGCGCCGGCGTTGATGCAGTGCGAGACGGTGCAGCCCGGCCGCAGTGTGATGTCGGATCGGTTTGGCTCGAAAAATGCGTGGCGGTAGAGCGCCTGATAGATCGCCCGCAACGTGCTTTCTGAAATGCCGTCCGAGGCAAGCACGAAACGCCGCAGGAGCAGCTTACGCTGCGACTCGCTCATGGCCGCGAAACGATCCGAAAAGCAGGGCATGAACAACTCGTTTGTGAACGGGCTGTTGTCCAGAGGCAGATAGTTTTCGCGCTGCGAGACCCAAGTGATCGAGGCAGGCCGCCGTTCTTTCGGCAGGCCGATAAGATGCAACATCACCTCGGCTCCCGATTGTCCTCCGCCGACCACGCAGACATGCTTTCTCCGCACCTCAGGGTGGATGTGCAGTAAAACAGATGAGTGGAACAGGTTGCGTCCAGTCCAGCCCTGGAACTGAGGCGGAATTTGCGCCTGCTTGCCAATGCCGACCACGACGTCTCTGGCGCCGAGAACCGCCTTATCCGTCCGCACCCGAAACTCGCCGTCAAAGCGGATTTCGCGCACTGTCTCGCCGCCGCGCACAAGTGGGTTCCTGTGGAAGACCCATTTCAGGTATTGTTCGAACTCCACTCTGAGCACGGCTTCGAACTGTGCGTTCAGGAAGTGATACAGACGCCCGTTCTCGTGCAGGAAGTTTACGAAAGTGTAGGCTGATCGCGGATTCACTAGAGTGACCAGGTCCTTGAAGTGGCTGACCTGGAGCTCCGAGGAATCGAATGCACTGCCTGGGTGCCAGCGGAAGTCGACCTGCCGGTCCAGGAACACGGCCCCTTTCCCAACTTGCTCGTGTAACTGACACGCGAGGCTCAAATTGGACGGGCCAGCACCGATCCCAACGCAAGATAACTCCACTGCTTCCTCCTATAGAGTCTTCTCACTAGGCGGTTTGTTCGCGGCGAATATCGGCCGCAGCCGCTGGCCCCCCCTCGCGGACGTTCGGAGCACCGGTCCCGACCGGGTTTGCGAGAATTTGCCCAGCGCGTTCGCGTCGTCGAATGTAGACCGGAGCATTCCAGCGCGGTGAAATCGAGGGGTTAGGCCGGCGACGTGGGGCAACGACGTATGTCTTTCCGTTCGTCTGGATGCCCGCGTCGCCGTCACGCGAGACGCTTTGCAGGCCCATTAAGGTGTTTGAAGCCGGCCCAATCGCCGGCCCGACCATGACGCGCCGGCCTTTCGGCGGCTTGATGGCAGGCGAAAGCGCGGTGTTCACTACGGCGACGGCATTTTCGGTGCGCATGATCATGGACGACGTCTCGCTGGTGCGTTCGCAGAGTCCCATGCATGGGCCGTGCCAGAGAAGGTAAACTTTATCAAACAATGGGTTGGCGGATTTACGATCCTGTCCGAAATCCGACATTGAGGGGGACGCCACACGGCGGCGCCCGATTTGCACGTCGATGTCGCCTTTTTCCGAATAGCTAATCGGGCACTTTCTGCACCAGAATACTTCTCTTATGGAGACTAGCACGACGTCTTCATGAACGGACAGTGCAGAACCTTGTGTCTCTGCCGGACAGATCGCGATATGCCTTGTCCATCGAGGTCCGCAGTGGCAAGAGCTGCCAGATCCTTCACCCTATCGTGCCGTTGCACTGGCTCGATCCCGACATCCTCGGAGGCCGTGATCATGAAGAGTGACGCAATCTCATGTCCGCCGCGAGGCCTCTCTCATGGGGAAGCAATTCTCTGTGTTGGTGTTGGATGCTCTTGATGAGATGGTTGCGGATGGGCGCATGGCCAGACCTAAGCGCATCAAGGATTGCGCGATATGGGCCTTCACCAACTGGATTGTCGAATCTCTGGAAAGATAGCCGGAAGACCAATGCGTCATGACCACTCTGCCGGTTCCAAAAGCACGTGCGCCATTCGGTCGCTGCGACTCAATCCAGGCGGAGGGATGAGGCCGCAAAGCGGTCTTCTACGCGCCCACCGGTGGGCCAGGATGGAGCCATCGTAAACGCAGTGTTTGATAATCGCCGCCGCGGAGCTCGTCAGGCTGTGCCGCGCCCGACACCGGCGACGTAGTGATCGTCGATCGCCGCGTCGCCGATGTCGATCCGAAGCTCGGCCAGTTTCGCGGTGAGCTTCACTGCTTATTCCGCAGTGCCCACCGAGCTCGCACAGGAGGTTCTATGAGGCGGTCACGGCTGCACTCGTTGTCGGGTCTTCGACAAAGTCGGACATGAGACACGCCGCAATCAGAGCCATGTCATTGTTGTGAAATGGTTTTCTCGTTTGGCACGACACGTGCAAGGCTATCCGCAACGCGCTGCGGCAAGGACTGAGGAGAAATCATGCCATGATCAAGCTCGCCGAACATGCGGTCGCAGCCGCGAAAACTGGGCCTTTCCGAGCCGACAGGACGTTGCGGCTGTTTTCCAGTCGGCATCATTCTTCACGTTATCCGGACATGACCGTATTCGATTTCCGCCCAACGCTGAATGCCCCGGACGATGATCCCTATCTTTGGCTCGAAGATGTAGAAGCTGAACGGACACTTGCCTGGGCCCCCAGCCAGTCGGCCAGGACCCTGGGGCACTTCGGTGGAACACAGTTCGATCACGACCACGACGCCCTGACAACGATCTTCGACCGTCCTGACAAGGTTCCCGTGATCACGCGCCGCGGCCAGTACCTCTACAATTTCTGGCAAGATGCCGGAATCCGCGCGCACTGTGGCGCCGGGATCATCCTTCCGCCTATCCGTCGATCCTGCTCGCCACTACGAAGTGGGACGACCGCGTCCACCCGGGCCACGCGCGTAAGATGGCCGCAAAGCTGCAGGCTCTTGGCTATCCCGCCTACTTCTATGAGCCCAGCGCGGGCGGACATAGCTGCGGCAAGGACCATCGCGAGCGGCCGCATTCATTGCCATCGGCAACAATTTCCTTCGCAGTGCGATCGTGTGGCACGCCGATGGCCTTCGATAATTGGTCGGCCTCGAACAAGAACAACTTCGATGATGTGAGCACAACAAAATTATGTGTGCACACATTCCCGCAATATAGAGTTAGAGCCTCCGTCAACTTTAAGTAACTCTATCAGTATTAGTCATAATGCAGTGTATCATTTCTGACGACAAGGAGAGAACATCATGGAGACAAAGCGAATGGGCGTGGCACGTGGCGTAACAGCGGCCATCGTCCTGATGCTGGCGGGACAGCAGGCAGTCGCGGCCGACCTTGCGCAAGCCGCGAGCGTCCCGCAGGCGGGAGCCGCGTTCACGGAATGGCCTAGCCCTTGGCAGATCCGCCTGCGCGCGTTGGGGGTCATCACTGAGGATTCGGGCTACGTTAATACGGTGCCCGGCTCCGGTCTTTCCTATTCAGACACGGTGGTTCCGGAACTCGATATCTCGTATTTCTTCACCGACAACATCGCCGCCGAACTCATACTCGGCACCACCTATGCCAACATCGAGGGCCAAGGAGCGATCGGCGGGCTGGGCAATATCGGCAAGGTTTGGCTGCTGCCACCCACGCTCACGTTGCAGTATCATTTTACGGATTTCGGCGCGTTCAAGCCCTATGTCGGCGCCGGCGTGAACTACACGATCTTCTATAACCAGGATGCCGGCAGCGCCGATGCTCTCAAGATTAAGAATACGTTCGGCACCGCGCTGCAGGTCGGCTTCGACTACATGATGGATCAGCACTGGGGCGTCAACTTCGACGTGAAGAAGCTTTTCCTAAAACCAGAATTCGACGTCACGGTGGACGGCGCGAAGCTGACGGGGAAGGCCGCTCTCGATCCCTGGTTGATAGGTGCAGGTGTCACCTACCGCTTCTGAGGGGAAGGCGAAGCGGATTGCTGACATCGAGCTGAAATGAAGGGCGCCTTGTGCGCCCTCTGCCGTCAGCCATGCCCTTAGGTACCAAAAAGTCCGTTTCCCCGGCGGCTGGCGGCCCGCGGGTACTAGGACGCCTGTGAATGCCCCGGGCGGCCTGCACCCAGTTTGCCGATCAGTCTTCGGCAACTTGTCGGTCGACGGGTGCTCATATGTGGACGGCCCCCTGCTTGCAAGGATTTGGGGAGATAGTTGATCGGATCGCTTGCGCTCATATGTCCGGCCTTTTGCGCGCGGATTTGAGAGCGCTGGCCAAGATGGGCTACGCGGATAGCGAGTTCCAAACACGTACACGACATTGGCTGCCGGTGAGCACCTCGGAATGCCTCGATGGTCCCGGTTCGACCGGTCACACCATCTTCTCCTCTGCTTGCAAGTTCCGGCCTTCAGCGTCGAGTGTGGGCTCGGCGCCGAATTCTGAATGCTCTACGGCTGCACAGGCGCCGGATGGGTGGCAGCGATGGGGCGGTATTGCTCACCGCTGACCATTAGCTTCCAGGCGATACGGGCCAGCTTGTTGGCCAGCGCCACCGCCGCAAGCTTGGGGGCTTTGCGCGCTATCAGGGCCGCTAGCCATGGCCAGACCCTTTTACTGCCGCGCCGCATATGTTGGATGAGAGCAGTGGCGCCCACCACCAGTACGCTTCGCAGCATCTCATCGCCAGCGCGGGTAATCACGCCAAGCCTGTTCTTGCCCGCTGTTGAATGGTTCTTCGGCGTCAGCCCGAGCCAGGCGGCAAAGTCGCGACCCGACTTGAAGCCGTTTGCATCCGGCACCTTGATGGCCAGCAACGTTGCCCCGACAGGACCGATCGCCGGTATGGCAGCCAGCCGCCGGCTCACTTCGCTGCGCCTGTGAAATTCAAGCAGCTTCTCATCGAGAGAGGCAACCTCAGTGCCGATATGCGCATAGTCGCGTCCCAGTGTCTCGAACATGTCCCTGGCTGTGTCCGGAATCGTCGCGTCGGCACGAATGTCGGCCAGCAGGTCGCCGAGCCGGGAAAGCCCCTTGGGCGCAACAAGGCCAAACTCGGCCGCAAAGCCACGGATCGAATTGGCGAGCTGTGTGCGCCGGCCGATGAACTGCGCGCGCAGCTTGGCCAGCATCTGGGATCCTTGCTGCTCGCCACTCTTGGCGGGAACGAAACGCATCTCCGGCCGGCTCATCGCTTCGCAGATTGCCTGCGCATCGGCCGCATCCGACTTGGAGCGCTTGACATAGGGCTTCACGTATTGCGGCGGCAGCAACACCACTTCATGCCCCAACGCGCGCAATTCACGCGCCCAGTAATGGGCCGAGCCGCAAGCGGTGGAAGTCCGGCAAAGAAGGCAAGCACCTGATTGCGCCGCAGCTTCTTGCGCAGCACAGGCTGTTCTGCATCGTTCACGCCATGCAACTGGAAAACGCTCTTTGACGTATCCATGGCAATGCGAATAAGTTTATCCACGGACGGTCTCCCTTGCTTGAGATCTGCAACGACCTCATTCTGGCACATTGCGATGCCGTCGGGGGCCGTCCACCCCAACACGCTCGATGAAGCCTGGGCGACAGCGCGGGCACTTGCATCCTCCCCAACGCTGGAAAGCGTCCTGTGATGAACCTGCCACCACTTACCGCAATCATGCCAGAGCCTCTGGTGCGGGCAGCACTTCTGGAAGATCTCGGCCGGCGCGTGATCTGACGACCGATACGATCGTGCCGAAGACCTCTAGCGCGACGAGCGTACTGGCAGCGCGCCAGACCGGAGTTGTACCGGGCTTGATCTGGCGAGGCTCGCCTTCAGGCTGATCTATCAGACTGTACAGGTTACAGTGGAGTGTCCGGACGGCAGCGAGGTGGCGCACGGACAGACCATCGCATCGGTCAAGCCGCGCATGCCGGTGACATGGCGCTGGCGAACCCCGGCATTGACCGCAGCGACATCGGGCTGCTGTTGCTTGCCACCTCGACGCCCGATCACCTCCTGCCGCCCAGTGCACCGCTGGTCGCACATTGGCTGGGACTTGGTCGCGCAGGCGCCGTCAACCTGACCGGCGCCTGCGCGTGCTTTATCTATGCGCTGATGTTTGCGGATGACTTCACCCGCCTACACGGCAAACAGCGTCAGGTGCGCCGCGGCCACACCTCGACGGGCTTGCCCTTCGGCAGATCGGCGAGGTGGGCGCTTAGCGTGCGCGGGAAGTTTTTTGGAACTCTTCCACGATCCAGGCATCCTGCGCCGGGGCGCGGCCGCGCGCTCATGTGCGAGAAGCCGAGTCCCTTCAGCAGCTTGCCCACGTAGCGCTCGTGATAGGCGACGCCGAAAACGATCCTCGATGACGCGCTGCAGATGGATGCGCCGCCAGCGCACCACGCCGTCAATCGCCTCCGGCGACAGGCGCGGCGTGGGTCCGCCATACCAGGCATCCTTCAGTCCGTCAGGACCTGCCTCGTTGAAGCGATGCACCCAGTCCCGGAGCGTCTGGCGGACCATCCCGCCGATTCGTGCAGCATCTTCCCGGCTCATCCCGTCCATGACCGCAGCCAGCGACAACAAGCGCCTGCTCTGGTTGACGTCCTTCGCCACCTTCGCCAGTCGCCGAAGCGCTGCAGCCGAATAGTCCGTCCGTATCTTCACCGCTGATCCCATCGCGCGAATCCTCCTCGCGACAAGGAATCATGGATCAATCGAGCGGGAACCCCTAGAGGGGTCAGCCCTCAGAGCCTTTGTATTAGTGGCTGGCCGCCCCTGCGACTTGCCCGGTTGCGCCGAGAGCGCGGACCCGTAGGTGTCGCGTCGCCCGCCGGCTCCCGACTGTTTGAGGAGCGAGCCGATGAGGCGTGTGATTAAAACGGACTTCCACCGCACCTTTGCGGGGTGGTGGTGGTTTGGGAAGACGGCCAGCTGACATTCGGACGGGTCGACATGACCCGATCGGGACCGGAAGGGTTCGGCCGCACATGGCGAAGCCGTTTTGGGAGGGCGATAACCATCCCATCTATCGGTCGGCGCGCTACCTGCGAGCAAAGTGGGATTCAGGGTCGTTCAACCGCATTGTTTGGTGTCTGACATCGAACAATGTCAATAGCACCACCATGTTGTTTAAACTGAATAATTCGATTGGCACGGTGTATGCGCGTGATTGTCCGCACACGTATCACGACGCGAGGAGAATCGTCCCATGATCGCGCTCACTACAACAGCGTTTCCGCAATCAATACCTCTCTTTTCCAAGCTCAGCCCGAGCGAGGTTTGCCGGTCGATCTCTCCAGAATTCATTGCTGGGTTGTTCACTTCTCGCCTCAACTGCTGGAAGGGTTCAACCGATCGCAAGCGAACCGTCACTAGGAACCGTCACTAGCGTCGCATGTATCCAGGCCTTTACACTGGGGTGGCCGAGACCCAGTAGGAAGGGACTTGCTCGATGCATATCCGCAACGGATAGCGACATTTTACACAATGTTTTCTGGCAAAAAGCCAGTTCGCAACTGATCCTGCAGAGCCAAATCAGGGAGAGTATTTTGAAACGGTTTTACGATGATGGCGAAAATTCAATTTTTGTTCAGTCCTACGACGCCTTCTATAGCCCCAAGATGCCGCAGACGCCCGTCGGGGACATCGACTTTTACGCAGGCGTTGCGCGGGAAGCCGGCGGAAACGTGCTCGAACTGGCCTGCGGGACCGGGCGAGTGGCATTGCCGCTCGCGGAGCTTGGCTTCAATGTCACTGGAGTCGATCTATCGGAGGGCCTGCTATCAATTGCGAAGCACAAGGCAGCCGGGCTTCCGATCGCGGCACAACAACGACTACGGTTTGTGCAGCAAAACATGACAGACTTGGAACTTGGTGAGCTTTTCGAGGTCGTTTTGGTGCCCTTTCACTCGTTTCAGCACCTTCTGACAAGTGAGCTGCAGATCAGAGCATTGGAGGCCATTCACCGGCACATTCGGCCCGGCGGCCGGCTCGTGCTCGATCTTGTCGAATTCCACATTGATCTCCTGTCGGAAAAGCTGGTGCCTCCCCGGTCGCGCACTGCCATTGACGAGCCCAGCGGGCGGCGGTTTGTCCGAGAACTCCTGAATACCCGTTATGATCACTTTGCTCAAACAGAGCACAATGTCTGGCGCTTTTCAGAAATTGGCGATAAAGGCGAAATCTTGCGCGAGGAGAGGCGCGATCTGGTGCTGCGCTGGACGCACCGGTGGGAACTGCGCCACTTGCTGGCGCGCTGCGCCTTTTCGGTTGAGGCAGAGTACAGCGATTATGGGTATTCTCCGCCGACTTATGGGAAGGAGTTATTGGTGGTCGCAAGGGCTGGCTAACTAACCACCTTGATGTACGGCGATGAGCTTTCGGCGGCCGAAGCGGCATCCGTCTGCCTTTTGTCGAGCGAAGTGACGATTTGACCCCCGTTTACCTCATCTGATCTGCTGCCGGCAATGGAGTGGCAGGAGCAGGGCGAGTAAGCATGGACGCGGGATGAGTTGGTGAACGCGGTGGCGGAGTGCTCGTGCCGAAAGGCGCGCATTCTCGATGAATTCGTTGCGGTGAGCGGCTTTCATCGGAAGCACGCTATGCGGCTGCTGCGAAACCGGCCTCCGATGGTCCGTTCGGGACCGCGGCCTGAGCGCCGACTGTATGACGATGGCGTCCATCAAGCGTTGATCGCGCTCTGCGAGGCTTCGGACCGGATCTGCGGCAAACTTGATGCGATGGAGCGGCGCTGCCATCTCGAACTTGCTTCATCCGGAGATGTCTGCTTGCCATGAGTGCGGCGACGATCGACCGTGCCCTCCGCGACGTACGAGAGGCCGCAGGAAGAGGGAAACGACGCCGAAATGCCTCATCGACCGCGTTGAGACGGAGCATTCCGATCCCAACCTTCTCCGATTGGCAGGACCATCCACCCGGATTTGTCGAGCCCGACCTGGTCGCGCACAACGGGCCGGTCACGAGCGGCAGCTTCATTCAAACGCTTGGCATCACCGATATTGCAAGCGCCGTTTGCGGTGCGCGCGCTGCAAGGCAGCCCTGCCGGCCGAGGCCAGTGCGGGGCACACATGGCGGCACTACATGGGTCACGTCAACATCTACGCGACCTACTGGTACCTCGAGGCCACACCCGACCTCTTGCACAATGTCGCCACGGCCGGCGAAGCGTTTATGTCCGAAGGGAGGTCGCCTGGGCCGCTTTACGCAAGGAGATACGCTTTGAACGCGGCTACCTGTTAGCGACGGCATAATCGGGTCGGCTACGTATCATCGCGCACGTAGTCCAATGAGGTTTGCAGAAAGGATCGTGAAGATCGCCTGACAATTCACCGGCGTTTGGAAAGCCCGATCAAAAAAATGGCACTCGATGCGGTGCGTTTTATGAGGGGACCGGGGCGTGCGGATATCCATCTTGACCGCGGGCAAAAACCGCGAGACCGGATGCGTCTGAGCAGACCACTCAAGCCGACTTCAAAAACCCTCTTGCAGACGGGGCGGGCCATACATTTTTGAATGTCCAGCCATGCCGGCCAAGCCAGGCGCTTAGGCGCTGCGACTGATTCGAGCTGATCGCTCGACCGCCAGCCGTTCCACCATCTCGTTCAGCGTGATGTTCTTGCGGCCATCGATCAGCCCGATGATGAAGGCTTCATGCGAATCGAGGCTGGACGCGCGTCGTGCCTTGCCGCCTTGGCCCCAGTTCACCGATCTTTGCCCGAGCGACCCAACGGATCGCGCTCGATATGCCGACCCCGAACCGCGCCGCAGCCTGCCGCGCCGATGCCGGCGTCCGAAGCCTTCAAGACCCGGGACCTAAGATCTTCGCTCAGTGCTCTTCCCATCATCCACCTCATGAAAGTGGATGTTGAACCACACTGCCAACGCCCTCGTCACATCACAATCGATTCATCGATTTAAAAACGTGCTCTAGCAACGAAGCTCAAAGATTATCTCAATCGAAACGAATAAGCGACGGCACCTGCAGCGGATCGCAAAAGCGAGACAAGGGTCGCCGACCAAACTGTTGCAACAAATCCTTGAAGTAAATTTACAGGATCTTTGCAGCTGAAAACTCGCTGACAATGGTACGATCACCACAGGGCCTGAGATCAGGCAAGGCTGAAAAGATTTTGTCCAATGTACGCTCGGACCGCCGCACTACGCAACGTCGGAGACAAGGGCCAATGGCAAGAAGAGCGCTCATCCTGCTTGAAGGTTCAAGATATAATGGTCCGCTATACGTTCAAGCAGCTATGCAACTTGGCCTTCATACAATTGTCCTGTCGGCTGATCCAGAACAGTACGACTATCTTGGGGTCGACGGAATTGAGACAATCCGTATCGATACAGCCGATCTCGATGCGCTGATCCGCGAATGCTCCCGGCTCCATGCAACCTATGACATTGCTGGCATTACGTCGGTCGGGGACTCGTTCTATGCGACAGTTGGCAAGCTCTGCCGCCACTTCGATCTACCGGGACCGAACCCTACATCCATCGAACAATGCTGCGACAAATTCAAGCAACGTCAGCTTCTCGAGGAAGACGGCGTTCCGATACCTGCCTATCGCTTGGCAGCGGATGCGACGGAGGTGGAAAGCGCTGCCGAGGAGATCGGCCTGCCGGTGATTATCAAGCCAGCCGTGGGCAGCGGCAGTAGGGGAGTCCGATTGTGCGGCAACGTCAACGAGTTGGCTGAACATACGACCTATCTGTTGGGCGGGAAGCACGTATGGCAATCTTCGCCGAGAATTCTGGTGGAAGAATTCGCACAGGGCCCCCTTTATTGGACCGACATAATGGGAGATCAGATCATTGGAATTGGCATCGGTGACTCCGGCCCCCTACCGCATTTCGTCGATCGGGAATGGACCGTTCCGGCCCCGATGACCGATGACGAGCATCAGCGTATCGCCGATGTTTCGCTGAGCTGTTTGCGCGCTCTCGGCCTTGACTGGGGGCCAACGGGCATCGAATTCCGGTGGACGAAGCGTGGCCCAGTCGTCATTGAAGTCAATCCGCGGCTTCATGGCGCGCCCACTTCCCAACTGGTTCATCTGGCTTACGGTGTTGATCTGGTCACTGAGCACATCAAGCTTGCCATCGGCGAGGAATGGAATTTGCGCAGAAGGCATTCGCACACAGCGGCCGCGCGATTCCTGGTTGCTGATCGCGATGGCACGCTCGATTGGATCGGTGGCGACAGTCGGGCGGCTGCTGTCCCCGGTGTAGCCGAGGTCAAATTGTATGTTGAACCCAAGACACTGATCGTCAGAAAAGGCGATCGCCGAGACATGATCGGATATGTCATCGCTGCTTCACCCGCCCATGACCGGACTGAGGCGATACTTCAGCGTGCCGTCGACTTAATCGATTGGTCGATTACACCATTTTCGACCCCTGGCGATCAGGAGCGGCCTGCGGCCCCTTAAGACTTCAGCGCTTGTCCCCGGTGCAGCCTCTTGCGGGTCAACACCCGCCAGCCGATCAAATCGCAAACTTGAAACCGCTGCATAAAACGTCGTCGCACGCTGCCCAGCAAGGTAGCCGCGATGCAGTCGGACGCCTGTTTCATGAATTGCATGGATATGCGCATGCGACAGCGGCGGCAGATCTCACGGTCGTTCGCGCCGAGGCTATGATCGAAGGGCCAAGGGAAATGGCACGACGCTCGGCGGGATTGTCGACACCTTGATTGAACGCGCTGATATTGAAATCCTTCCCGTTTCAGATTCGATGGTCGCCCCGAGCGGCGCCATCGATCATGGTTTCTACATTGAGCAACGCCAGTTCTGGGGCGAGGAACTGAAGAAGCTCGCGCCCGATGCGATTGTCCTGGACCTGCATGGGTCGATGTCCACGACTGAGTTCGAAGATGCGGAAGGTGATTTCCTCTCCTACATTCGCAGCGCCATCGGCGGAAATCCAGTTATCGGAGTAGGTCTCTACCTTCATGCCAATATCACGCCGCAGTTTAAAGGCAGCCGACATCTGCATTGCTTGCAAGAACAATCCCCATGACGATTACTACGACAATGGCAAGAAGGTCGTCAGATTGTTTTTCGATGTCCTCGGCGCGCCATAAATCTCGCGCAAATCCGTCTTCATGTTGGCCTGCACCGAGAGCGGCACCTTGTTCAGGACGTTGGCTGTCTTGTGGCACCCAGCAGCGTTGGTGCCTGCTGCCGGGAAAGACCTCGTCGAGCGCCTTCCAGAAGCCGAGCGCGCCATCGCCCACGGCAATATTGGGCGCGATCTTCAGGCCACGCCGCTTCACCTCGACCAGCAACTCGCGCCAGCTCTGCGCGCTCGCGAACGCCGGTCTGGAAACCGACGAGTTCTTCCTGCCCTCGGGCGTGGCGCCGATCAGGACCAGCATGCATTCGGCTTGGTCTTCCACCCGCGCCTGCAGGTAGACCCCGTCCGCCCACACATAGACATAGCGGCGCGCCGAAAGATCGCGCTTTTGCCAACGCTCGTAATCGGCGTTCCACGTCAGCCGCGTGATCACCGAGGGTGAAAGGTTCGGCGCGTCCTTGCCCACAAGCGCGCTTAGCGCTTCCTGAAATCGCCCGTCGAAACACCGCGCAGGTAGCGAACGGGAAGCAGCGCATCCAGGCTTCGCGTCCGACGCGCCCATTTCGGCAGGATCGATGAGGCGAACCGGACCCGATCAACCTCGCCATTCGCGCCGCGATCCCGGATCTGCACCCGGCTGACTGGCACCGGACCGATGCCCGTCTGGATGCTCCGCTCCGGGCCGTGACCGTGCCGGACAATCCGGTCACGGCCATCGGCAAGCTTGAGATCCCGCATCTCGGCAAGAAACGTCTCGGCCTCGATCTCGATCGCCTGCACCAGCAATTTGCGCGCCCCGGTGCGAAGCACATCCATCAGTGGATCATCAAACTCGTCGGGCTGACGAAGACGCAAAACATTGGTGGTCTCATTCATGGCGTATCGCTCTCCTTGAGAGGTTCTGGCAGGCTTCATCACCCGCCTCGATACGCCGCTCTCCTCAAACCGTCATCACCCCAGTTTCCGCCATAGCTCACAACCCCAAGAAGGTGCGTCGGAGATGTAGGAAAGGCGTATGGGCAAATGTTCGATCAAACCGGCTGAGGGAAACCAGCGTGTCGCGCTGTACCAGCGTTTGAACGGAAGTCTCATGATATCGTCAAGCAGATTTGGACCTGATCCGCGCATCACGAAACCGGCCCGCGGCGCGTGGACCGCCGCACGTAAAAAGGCCTGACAGAAGTCCGCACTTGATACAGGGTCGCGCTCCCACAGGTGGTGTAGTTCGGCGGTAGCGAAGCCGCTCGCGAGCGCGCCCTCAATAGCGCCGTAGCGAGCGAGCGGCTTTGCGGTGGTCATCGACAGTTCGCCGGTAAGGTCGGGTTGCTGACACCAACCTGATTCGAAGGAACCATCGATGACCGACGACATGATGAACCTGCGCGCGCTCGTGGAGAAGACTCCGGATTCCGATCTCTTGCGCGAGATGATCGGCTTTGCCGCCGAGCGGCTGATGGAGTTGGAGGTTGGGGCCGCCACCGGCGCTGCCTATGGCGAGAAGAACCTTCTGCGCCTCGCCCATCGCAACGGCTACCGCGAGCGCGACTGGGAGACGCGGGCCGGCACCGTCGAGCTGCGCATCCCGAAGCTCAGGAAAGGGGGCTACTTCCCTGGCTTCCTGGAGCCGCGGCGTATGGGATAAGGCTCTCACCGCCGTCATCCGGGAGGCCTACGTCCAGGGCATCTCGACCCGCTCGGTCGACGACCTGGTCAAGGCCATGGGTATGAGCGGCATTTCGAAGAGCCAGGTCAGCCGGCTGTGCGAAGAGATCGACGGCAAGGTCAAGGCCTTCCTCGAAGACCCATCGAGGGCGATTGGCCATACCTGTGGATCGACGCCACTTACCTGAAGGTCCGCCGCGGCGGGCGGATCGTCTCGGTCGCCGTCATCATCGCTGTCGGCGTCAACGCGGACGGACGGCGCGAGGTACTGGGCATGGAGATCGGCACCTCGGAGGCCGAGCCGATCTGGACGGAGTTCTTGCGCAAGCTGACCCGCCGCGGCCTGCGCGGCGTCAAGCTCGTCGTCTCCGATGCCCATGAAGGCATCAAGGCGGCCGTCACCAAGGTGCTGTGCGCGACATGGCAGAGGTGCCGCGTCCACTTCATGAGGAACGTACTGGCCCATGCCAGCAAGAGCGGGCGCCGTGTCGTCTCCGCCTTCATCGCCACCGCCTTCGCCCAGGAAACGCCCGAGGCCGCGTCCGTACAATGGCGCGCCGTCGCCGACCAGATCCGGCCGAAGGTGCCGAAGCTGGCGACAATCATGGACGACGCCGAGCCCGACGTGCTGGCCTACATGACTTTCCCCAAGGAGCACCGCGCCAAGCTGCACTCGACCAACCCGATCGAGCGCCTCAACGGCGAGATCAAGCGGCGCACCGAGGTCGTCGGCATCTTCCCCAACCACGACGCCATCATTCGCCTCGTCGACGCGATCCTGCTCGAGCAGAACGATGAATGGGCCGTGCAGCGGGCGAGATACATGACGCTGGAAACCATCAGCCAAATGAGCGATGATCCGCTCATCAGCCTGCCAGCTGTGGCGCGCTGATCATCCCGGCCCATGCCGGAACTGCGGCGACCAAGCCGTCAACTACACGATCTCATACATGCTCAAGCGGTCGCCACGGCGACCGAAACAAGCCGTGCTTTCGCCCATCGGCCACACTCTCCGCGCCCTGCTCGCATGGCTCAGGCGTCTCTTGCGGCTCATGGTGGCTGCGATCTGTGAAGCGTGCGACAACCGCACAGCGCTCAAACAGGGCGTCTAACGCTAAACCATCTGTCAGCCGTCCACTACTACTGGCAAGGACCCATTGGGCACCTTGTAGGTATCGGCGCGACGGTCCCTAATGAGGCGCGGCCCCATATAAGCCGCAGAAGCATCGGCAAGTCCGGCACTGATATCTATCTCCGCGGTGACCAGTCCAACGTGGTCAAGTCCACTGCTTACAGCGATGCCGCCGAGCGGATCGACAATCTGGCTGAACCCAATAAGTTCGATCCACCATGTTCACCAAAGAAATTTGAGGAGATGAGCCAGCGGCTGTTTTCCAACGCCCGCACACGGTCATATAGGTTGTACCTGCTCACAACGGAGTTGTTTTCGCGCTCGCCCTGGCCAGCATTTGCGGCCCACGCGGAACCTATAACCAGCAGTTCGGCCCCCGAAAGGGTGAGTTCTCGGCATCCCTCCGGCCACGATTTGTCGTAGCAGATCAGCAGGCCGATTTTGCCAAGGGCGGTGTTAAAACTGGCCAATGGTCGCGCGGCCGCCAGATAAATTCTCATCGAGGGTGAGGTGGACCTTGCGAAATGCCCCGATGTATCCCTGCGGCCCCGCAAGCACTAGGGTATTGTAGAGAATACCTGGCTGCTTGCCAGCCTCAGTGAGGCCAAAGACAACATGGATGTTGTGCTTCATGGCAGCCGTTATTAGGCGTTCCACCGAGGGGCATCGGGGACTGACTCGGCCGTGCGCTGAGCTTTCGTGATAGCGTTCTCAATCTTTCCTAAGTCCAGGACCGGAAAACCCTGCAAGCTCGTCTCAGGAAAGACGACAAGGGAAGCACCGGCTCTAGCAGCCTCCTTGATTTAGGACAGGTGTAGATCGAGGTTTTTGGCCACGTCGTCTGTGCCCGGAAACGCACAGGTGGCTATTATGGTTTGGGGTATGTAGATTTCCTTGATGAGGGCAGGCTAACTGGACCGCTACCAGGCTGTGTATCTCTCGCTTCGTTATACCCCTTCGGGCGCCGCCCGCTAGCGGCCAAATCGGCCTTCGGACATGTTTATAGGGGTGGCAGCATAGTTTGCGATGCAGCTTTGGCCACTGTCGACGAATTGCCCAGCATGTCGCGCACCCAATGGATGAACTGAACCGGCATAGGATCGTTCAGGCCCAGCTGCTCACGAATGCCGGCAATTACTTCAGCCGTGGCCGACCGGCCGGCGATCATGGCAGCCGGGTCGCCCGGCCAGCCT
The DNA here is from genome assembly GCF_000502335.1 of Mesorhizobium sp. L2C066B000. NCBI lineage: Bacteria > Pseudomonadati > Pseudomonadota > Alphaproteobacteria > Hyphomicrobiales > Phyllobacteriaceae > Mesorhizobium > Mesorhizobium sp. L2C066B000. The sequence goes on along the minus strand of NZ_AYWZ01000022.1, from coordinate 29,017 downwards.
GAGAAGCAGGAAGACAAAAATCCCGACCATCGCCATGACGGCGATGGCCGAAACAACTCTGCGGAAGATGTAAACTGTCATCAGGCCGAGACTTTCTCCATGTTCCACATCGGGTAATAAACCGACGGAACCTGAACTAGGCCGATCAGAGATTTTCGGCGAGCAATTGGGTCGACATAATTTCCCAACATGACAGTGCCAACGAAGTCCCATGCGAGGCGTTGCATTTCACGGGCCAGTGCCAGGCGTTCATCGAGTGTTTCGACCTCTGCCCATTTGGCCCGGAGAGCCTCGTATTCATCGTTCTTCGGCCAGCCATAATAGTCTACGCCATTTGCGGCGAGCAAAGGCAAACCGATCGGATTATGAAATTTGGAATCGGCGAAGTCGCTAATAAATACGCTCCAGCCGCCGTCCACAATCGGTCCCTTGTTTACTCTGCGTTTCTCCATCCCAGCCCAGTCGCTAGCCGCGAGCTCAGCATTGACTCCGATATTTCGCAGGGTGTTCGCCAGATATTGCGCGGCATTGCTACCTTGCGGCCAGTCAGTGGTCTGCAAAATGAGAACCGTTTCGCCGGCATACCCAGCCTCCTGCAAAAGAAGCTTCGCTCTTTCCGGGTCGCCCCCCTTTTTGTACCATGCCGTATTCTCGTCATTGGAGTACGGGGTACTATATCCAAATATTGATGTGACAGGGCGTATATTTTTTGGCTCAAATCCGGCGGCCAGCATGATTGCCTCCTGATCGATCAGGTGAAGCATCGCTTGCCGGGCTTTCACGTTGTTGAACGGCTTCTGCAGGCAGTTCAAGCGTATGAACATGTCTGAGCCCGCAGTGTTTAAGAGTTCCAATTCAAGGTTGGGATCGCTCTCGATCGCAGGGTAGAGTACTTGTGCGGGGTATTGAACAAAATCGACCTCTCCCGCTTGGAGAGCCGCGAAGGCGGTCTGTTCATCGGTAATAAATTCCATGACCACTCTATCAACCTTGACGACCTTTCCACCGGCGAACCCGTCCGCTGGTTCCTGGCGCGGTATATATTGTTCATTTCGGTCGTAGGTGAAGCTTGCGCCAGGCTTGGCGAGAGCCTGATTGAACTTGAATGGCCCGGATCCAATATTCGCTGTCACCTGCTCCGTTGGGGGAAGCTTCGCGTCCTTCTCGCGCATGATCGCTAGATAATACCCAGCGTAGGACGATGCGAGCAAAGGTATGAGAAGCGGCAACGGTTCGTTGAGCGTGATCGTGAAGGTCTTCTCGTCTTGTTTCGAGATATCCTTGGCCTTGGCCATGATCAGTTTTCCACTTGTATCCACTTGGGCCCAACGTCGTATCGAGGCCACACAGTCCGCCGCAGTGACTGGGCTGCCGTCGTGGAAGATCAGGCCCTCACGGAGTTGGAATGTGTAGGTCTTCTTGTCCTCGGAGACGCCCCACTTTCCTACCATTTGTGGTTGCGGCATGCCCTTGGAGTCGACATCAAACAGCATGTCGTAAATAGCTAAAGCATGCTGCGATGCATTTAACGAGAAGATCGGATCGAACGCTACGGTATTCCCGCCCGGTATCCAGCGAACTGTCCGAGCGTCATCTGGTGATGTCTGTGCCCTAAGGATTGTTGGCATAGATAATGCTGTTCCGGCGGCCAGCCCTGTCTTGACAATTTCGCGTCTAGTGATTTTCATATTCTGTTCCTCCTCTTTTTTGATTTCTGTTAGTCGTCTCAAGCAGTTGCTACATTTTTCGGAAGTGTCGCATACTTAGGCGGAGAGCCTGTGGGCCAACAGATCGCGCTGTCGCACGGCTTCGGCAAGGATTTCATCCTGATCCATTGTCGTGAGGCGACCCTTTTCCATGATGACCTTGCCATCGATGAGAACTGTGTCGACCGGGATCATCGACGAGGACAGCGACAACAGGATGCCCGTGTCGTCGCGCCAGGAGTAATGGGTGATGTCGCGAGCTTCCCGGATTACCACATCGGCGCGCTTGCCCACGGCCAGGCTGCCCAGCCTGTCACCGAGGCCTACGTTTCTTGCAGCATCGATCGTCTGCATGTAAAAAGGATCGGAGGGATTCAGCGCGTCCCCAACCATTCTCGACAGATAGAGGCTCATGAGGCCGGCGATCCCCATCGGATGGACGATGATAGTGTCAACACCGAGCGAAACACTTGCCCCATTTCGGTAGAGATGCGGAAACCAGCATTTATGCGGTGGCGTAATCTGATAGCCCATCGCATTGTTGGGACACCAGGAAAGGCCCGGCTTCATCGCCAGGATGAGTTCGACGTCCTGTTCGTCAAGCATGTTCATATGCGCGAGCGTCGTGTTGGGCCCAAGGGCTCCGAGCCGGTGCATACGGACCGTGCCGGCGTCACCAAACTTCCTTCGCTCTAGTGCGTCCCATTCGGGCTCGAAGGCTTGGTGCTGCCAGAAGATCGCGTTCGAATCGGTGGCCAGTCTTACCGCTTCCCGGACAAGCTCGTCTGTGCCGCCAGCACTTCCTTGCAGACCGACATAGCCTCGTACCAACGCATTGTCGTCCTTGTTGCGCGCAAGTTCGTACTTGCACTGATCGATAACCCGCCTCGCGTCCGCCGGTGCACGTCGCATCAAGGTCTCGTTCAGTCCATCGAGCGTGTCGAACGACATATCGTCCCATGCCCATGGGGCGGTCACCATTCCCCGCACACCGCACTTGGTCAACGTTTCGGCAAACGCATCGGTTTCGAAGACGGTGCCTGCCTCGAAGTACAGGGTGAAGCCGCGTTGCAGCATCGTGCAGGCGGCCGCGGCCGCATAGGCAGCGGTTATCTCGGGGTCAGTCGCTGCCTTCATGCTCTGGTAGTTCACCTTGCTGGCAGTGGCCGACTGCGGGCTGAAAGGCGCTCCGTGATAAGCCATTCCAGTCGAATGGATATGGGTTTCAATGAAGCCCGGGTGGACCAGAGCGCCATGGGCGTCGATCTTGCGCGTCGCATCATACGCCGACAAAATCTCTTGCTCGCGACCTATCGCGAGCACTACGCCATCGGAAATCGCTACGGCCCCCGGCCGATAGTGCGGCTGACTTTTGTCGCCGGTGAAAATATCCCCGTTGATGATGAGAGTATCGACGGTCTTCTTGTGCATTGCTTATCCTTCTTGCGCGTGTTCAGCCTTTGGCGAAGCTATCCCACTTCGTGCGGCGGGACCCTGACTTAGTAGCTCTAGCAGGCGGATCATTCGGTTGACCGCGAGTGGTGCGTCGGCTCGTTAGTTTGTCGCCCTTTTAGGCGGAATCTCACCGGCAAAGAACCGTCGCGGGTTGTCCTCCAGGATTGAGTTGATGTCCGCCTGACTGACCCCGCGTGCGTGCAACATCGGGATGAAGTCGGTGAATATGAAAGTGTAGGCTTGGTGGAGTCCCTGGGACTTTTCGTGTTCGATCTTAGCAATCTCATCGGCAGTGAGCTGGTACCTCAATTTGCCTAAGTAGCCGCAGATGCGGTCCATGCTCATGATAACCTGCGAACGAAAGCCGGCGTGCACGAGCTCCGCCAGATTATCCGCGCGAACTTCGTCCGACGTACCGAGCATCCCTATCATATCGAATCCGATGTAAGAGCCCACATCTACGATGCGGCGATGATACGCGGGATCTGGGTTGTAGCAGCTATGGCCGATCAGGCAGCGATGGGGGGCAACGCCGCCGGCCGCGAACAGCTCCTGCTGATCTGGCCCTGCGCAGCCCTCCTCGGTGTGGGTGATGATCGGAACCCCGGTCTCCTTCTGCGCGATGCAGGCGGCGGCAAGGAACTTTTTCTCCTGCTCGGTGACAAAGGGCGCTCCCGTTGCGACCTTCAGGGCGCCAGCCTTCACACCTGTGTCGCCGATGCCGTAGGTGATCTCGCGGACGTAAAACTCGGCGACCTCATCGACGCTGCGGGCGCGCCAGTAGATCGGTAGCCCCCTCTCCTCTACATAAAACCCAGTGGTGCAGACGATGTGCACGCCGGATTTTTCGGAAACCTCTTTCATCAGCGAAACGTCGCGTCCAAGTTCGATTGGACACGGGTCGACGAAGGTGCGCACGTCATGCTCAGTGCGCAGTTGAACCAACCGCCGGACTGCTTCCTTGATGAGTTCCGCACGGTCGAATTTCGCGAGCGGATCGAACCAAGCGCCGGGAAGAGCGATGAACAGATGCTCGTGCATTAGTGTGCGGCCCAGTTGCTCAACCGCGATCGGGCCAGTCACCGTTTGGACCATCATGCGTTGAAATTCCCCCTATTGGATGCGCTGCCCCGGAGAGAGCATGTGTTCGATAGATCGTTAACCGGCATTTGATCAAAGATCAATAGAGATTTCCATGGCTGCCAGCGATATTTTCTACACAGTTCAAGTCCCCGTTAGGTGGCCCAGGGTGCTGTTACATAGAAATGGTCAAGCTTCGCCATGAGGTGCAGCTGATCGCGCCGCAATACGTGCGGCCTTTTGTGAAGTAATGGAGAGGTGAGCATTACTTCACTTGGACTAACCCGCTCCGCTACGCCGGAGCGGCAAGGAGGTCACGTATTCAGTAGGAGCCCAACTGCGCGAGGATGGGACGGCTATTTTCAGCCCATTCCATCGGACAGAGGAGCTCGTCATGACCCCACTTCGCCAGCGCATGAGCGATGACATGCAGGTGCGCAATTTCTCGCTCAATACCAACTCTGGTATCTGCAACAGGTGTCGCTGTTCGCACGACACTTCGGCAAGGCGCCGGACTTGCTCGGACGAGAGGACGTCCGGATCTACCAGGTCTATCTGGCCAACGAGAAGCAACTGGCGCCGGGCTCGATCACACCGCCATTCTACAAGGTGACGCTTGAAAGAGACTGGGTGCCTGAAGAGGTCCTCCCGCTTCCCAAGAAGCCACAGAAGCTGCCGATCATCCTCAGTCCGGATGAAGTGCAGCGGTTTCTCGGCTGCCTGCTCGATCTCAAACATTACGCGATCCTGACCACCTGTTATGCCGCCGGTCTACGCATTTCGGAAGCAGTGCATCTGAAGACGACTGACATCGACAGCGAGAGAATGGTCGTCCGTGTCGAGCAGGGCGCCAGAAGGACCGCTATGTGATGCTGTCGCCCAAGCTCCTGGAGATCCTGCGCGATTATTGGAGGATGCGGCGTCCAAAGGAGTGGCTCCCCGGAGATCGCACCGGCCACCCGATCACCCGGGATGCAGCGGGGCAAGCTTGTGCGAAAGCGCACGATCTCTCCCACTTGTCCAAACCGGTGACGCCGCACAGTTTGAGGCACGCCTTCGCCGTTCATCTCCTGGAGGCAGGCGCCGACGTGCGCACCATTCAATTGCTGCTCGGTTACCGCAGCCTCGCGACCACCGCCCATTATCTGCGCATCGCCACCAACAAGGTCTGCGCTACCGCGAGCCCTTCGAGCTTTTGCCACGCCCAGCGCCCTCCCTGCCGCCACCCGCCAAACCTGAGTATTTCTGAGCTCCCGATGGTCCGTTCGAGGCCGGAAGTGGCGGACATATTCCGTCGCTACGGCGAGGCCTATCGTGCCCAGCACACATCGCTGTCGACCGCTCAGCGCCGCGTCATGACGGCGATCGAGTTGTGCCGGACCGCCGCGCTCGGTGGCACGTCGAAGCGTGCGATCAATGCGGACACAGGCGCATCGCCTTCAACAGCTGCCGCGACAGGCATTGTCCTCGCTGCCAATCGCTGGCCCGTGCGCAGTGGCCGGAGGATCGACGCGCCGAACTGCTCGATACACAGTACTTTCATATCGTCTTCACGCTGCCGGCGCCCATTGCCGCCATCGCCCATCAGAACAATGCGCTCGTCTACGGCCTGCTCTTCCGCGCCACCGCCGAGACGCTACGCACGATCGCTGCCGACCCCAAGCATCTCGGCGCCGAGATCGGTTTCTTCGCCGTGCTGCACACCTGGGGGCAAAATTTGTTGCACCACCCCCATCTGCACTGCGTCGTCCCGGGTGGTGGGTTTTCGCCGGACGGCACGCGCTGGATCGCCTGCAAGCCGGGCTTCTTCCTGCCGGTCCGCGTTCTCTCACACCTGTTCCGACGATTGTTCCTGGAGTACCTGGGGAAAGCCTTCGACGCCGGCAAGCTGCGGTTCTTCTCCGACTTGCGAGCCTTGAGCGAACGCAACGCCTTCCGGCACTATTTGGTGCCGCTGCGAAGGGCCGAGTGGGTCGTCTTTGCCAAGCCGCCCTTCGCCGGACCCGAACAGGTGCTCGATTACGTCGGCCGCTACACGCACCGCGTCGCCATCTCCAACAATCGCCTCGTCGATATCGAGGATGGCGCGGCGCGCTTCCGCTGTAGGATTATCGGCACCGTGATCGGCAAAAGGTCATGACCGTATCGGCCGATGAGTTCATCCGCCGCTTTCTGTTACACGTCCTGCCCGAGGGCTTCCATCGGATCCGCTGCTATGGCTTCCTCGGCAATCGCTATCGCGCGCAAAAGCTCGCTTGCTGTCGTGAGCTGCTCGGCCATGCCGATTTCCGCGCCGTCGGACAGCCGATCCGCAAAGGACTATCGCGACCGCTACGAGAAGCTCACCGGGCGTTCCCTCAGGAAATGCCCGGCCTGTCATCAAGGGCAGATGATCATCATCGAAATCTTCGACGGCGTCAGCGGACCCTTGTGGTACTGGGATACGTCATGAAAGAACCACACTGCTTTCATCGTCGCCGCATCGCCCCGTTCGGCCGGCAAACCGGGCCGATCCCGCGAAAGCGCGCGCCATCGCGCCCACCGGCACTTCCCGATAGGATGCCGCGTCAATCGTCACGTTTATCGACACCGGAATCCGTGCTGCTTTCGTCTCCCGCGCTCCCGCCACCCCCTGCATCCACACCACTTTGCGATGCCCTTTCCTTGGATCGGCACCATTCAATACCCATAGAACCCCAGTCGCGCCCGCGGCTTAGCCCAACACGTTTTTAGCGAACCGTCGCCATCGGCCTCGGCGCGCTCGTCAACGTCGATACCAGCGACCCCACGCTAAAAACGCTCTGCATAATGGAGAGGTGGCATATGCGAAGGAACGTGCGCAGACCGGCTGATTGTCGGCGGTTCCGCCCAAGATTCCTTCGCATCACTTGAGTTGAGGCGGCTAGGTCGCTAGGTGCTGAGCTCGCCGCCGTTGATGTCGAGCGTGGCTCCAATGGCGGAGTCAGGCTCGGTTGAGAGGGGGGCAACGGCCGCTGCTACATCCTGCCGTAACGAGGTGCTTTGACCGCGTGCGTTGTTTTCGGTCGCGGCACTGACCGGCGGGCCCGCCACCGAAGAGCAGGTACCTTTACGCCTCTGCGCGCCTGCTTCAGGATAGACGTCGCACCGACAATCAGCAGAGTTCGCAACTGCTTATTGCCGCGCTTCGTTATCTTGCCGAACGGTCCTTGCCGCCACTCGAGTTCGCTCGCCGCGTGATCCCTATCCAGGCGGCCAGATCCCCCCCGGTTCGGAACGCTTCGGGATCTTGGACGGTGGCGCGGACGGTCGTAGCGCCGCGACAATCCTGGTGTCGAGCGTCTCGATCTTTTCTGTAAGCACACCAATTTGCTCGGCCATCTCCAGGCGCATGAGAACCTTGCCATCCAACGTGGGACTCTGCACAAAAAACATAGCTGACAGCCACGGAATTTCAGGATCGCAGTTGATCTTTGATCAAACATAAGTTAGCCTGCTCCGACTTTACAAAGAAAGGATTGAACGAGTGCCAAAAAATCTCAAAGGCTCATCGCATTCTCGTTGCCCAGTTCAGCCAGGAACCGAACAGACTGAATCCGAGGCCCGCCGACGAGGAGCTCTTCGTGGTGGAACGTGGTCAGGGCCCCCTAAGATCGCCAGCTGGCGTGCTGAAGGGGTTGACTGAAACGCTTGTCAAGGCGGGCGTGACAATTGAACCACAAGGCACGCGAATATGCGGCGTTGCATCCATCGATCAAGGATATCTAGATCTACAACGTGTTCCGCTTTACCGATGATGATGCAATAGGCCAGGTTGTCACCATCTTGAGCAATGGTCCATTGTCGCATGATTAATGGATTTATTTACAGAGCGATGACCAGTCAGGGGGCTAGTAACTCTTCGAGTACAATCCACAGATTCCGCTCATTCGGGGAATAGCGCTCCCAATAGAAACGAAAGGCTAATTAAAGTGCGCCAAAGTATGATTTTCGAGGGGTTGAAAATACTGGATTTGCAAACAACGTGGCTGGCCCCGTGGCAAGCGCTATGCTCGCTGACTACGGCCAAGGTAATTAAAATTGAGAGACCTGTATCCGGTGACGACACAGGATGGTGGGGCTCCGGTGAGATTGACGGCTACTCATGGTACCTTTGGCTTAATCGCGGGAAAAAGCCCGTAACGATTTCGCTGACCGATCCGACGGGGCTAAATATAATTAAAAGATGATTGCTGACGCTGATGTTATTCTCTAGGCATTCAGAATTAAGCGACTTGGACTGGACTACGATCAGTAGCGGACATCAATCCCAGCGTTGTTTATTGCTCCATTTCTGCATACGGGCAGACAGGTCCAAATGCCACCAAGCCTAGCTGTGATCAGATTGCGAGAGCATACACCGGTCTGATGGATATGACCGGTGAGCCTGATGGACCTCCTGCCAGGGGTAGCACTTCGATTATCGACCACTCCACTGGCTTTTTAACGCGTTTGGATCTATTTGCGCCGCACTGTACCGCCGTGAAAAGAGCCGGCAAGTATTATGAAGGCGTTATTAAGAAAGGCAATCGGCGGGCCACAGACGCTCGTATTGGAAGACGTGACCGCGTGGATAGACAACGCCGGACTTCGCGCCCCGAGCCACAGCCAGGTCCAGTTTCTCCTGCGATGACGCTGCCGCAATTACGCGCGCGCCCATGGCGCGACCAAGCTCCACTGCCGCCAGGCCGATGCCGCCAGCCGCGCCGAGCACGAGCAGTCTTTCGCCGGGGCTCTATCGACCGCGGTGCTTGAGGGCGTAGTACGCGACACCGTAAGTGCAGATAAACGCCGCTGCCTCGTCGAAAGGCATGGCGGCTGGAATAGGGATCAAGTTTGTCGCCTCTATAGCCATTTCTTCAGCCATGCCGCCGAAGTTGGACGTGCCCAGTACCCGGTCACCCGGCCTAACATTGGTAATACCCTCGCCAACTTCCTTGACGACGCTCGAGATCTCTACGCCCGTGTGATCCCGCGGCGTACCAGCAGGAGGTCAAGGAGCTTTGGGCTTATATGCTGCCGGTAAGATCAAGCCGCACATCTCCGAGCGCTTTTCCCTTGCCCGAGGTGCCGATGCGATTGGCCATCTCGCTGCCCGCAAGGCCATGGGCAAAGTCGTCGTGGCGATTTAGCGACGCGAGTCAGCGGTTTGAGCTCGCCTCGTCACCAATGGGGCGTCCCGGATAGAAACCTGTAATTTACTACCGACGCCGGCGTCGTCGCGGCAGCGTTACCGGTTAGAGCCGCCGTCCGGCACCAAGCACAAAGCACTGATCAGAAGACTGCCAATATGACCACACATAGTTAGCACTCAGTCGACAAGGACAAATACTCGTAGTCACGATAGACAACCCACCAGCAAATGCCATTTCTCGCCGTCTAAGCCGAGAAATGTATTCTGCCTTTGCAGCGTCTCAGGAAGACGAAGACTTACGAGTGGCAATCCTCACGGGTGCGGGGGACCGGATATTCAGCGGCGGTTGGGACTTGAATGAGGCGAGCAGTCCCGATCTCTATTTTGATCCGGAGGTTGGTGAGGGCCCGGGAGGGTTCGGGTGGCATTACTGAGTTCTGGGGTTTGACGAAGCCGGTAATAGCCGCGGTCAACGGATCCGCGGCCGGTGGAGGCTTCGAGATCGCGCTCGCGTGCGATATGATCGTAGCGGCCGAGCATGCGCGCTTCCTTCTCCCGGAAGCGCGGCTCGGGTTTGCCCACGGCCGGCGGTACGTAGACCTACATCGCCGTATACCATTCAACATCGCAATGCACCTCATGATGAAGGCGAGCCAATCTCAGCGTCTAAGGCCGCCAGATGGGGCCTTGTGAATGAGGTTGCCCCTCGGGGAGAGGCACTGGCAGCCGCCTTCCGTCATGCCAACAAAATCTGTGAATCTGCCCCGCTCGCTGTCGAAGGCCTCAAAGAAGTCATGCGCTACATATCGCACCTGCCTGCAAAGGACGGGTTTGCGGCGATCAGAAATCCGCCGGGTGAACTAAGAAAATCCAAGGCTTTAGAGGATTCGGAGGACAGCCGCGAAGGGGCTCGGGCCTTTGAGGAAAAACGTAAGCCGCGGTGGAAGGGCAGGTAATTTACAAACCGTATGCCGTGCGGTGTACAGCAACTGTCGAGCGAATTGAGGAGCGGTGGTCGCGTAACCCAGACGAAACGAGCGCAGCTCCCAGCGAAAGGTTCATGTGCGGATTCCGACGGTGCCGCCCAGTTGGTCTCTTTTCCTGGGCGACATTTGAAGCATGCGATTCGCTCGCGAGCCAAATTCGTTGTGCAGTGCATGCTGTGCAAAGCCTAGTGCCCGTCCCGCAATCGAAGCCCTCAGCGGACGATCTCCACCAATCCGGTATTAAGCCGATTGACGCGCACGAACCGTCCAACGCTCCTCGGTTCCTGTCGCAAAAGATTGCCAATCGCGCGACGCGCTCCTCTTTGGCCAGCACCACCGTATCCCCGTATCCTCGAGATCGCCGATGAGGACGCTGACGCCGCGCCGTCTGCTTATCTGGCCCCCCGAACATCTGTGGACACTCCCGTAAGTGCAAGAGGATTTTCCAGGTACGGTACTTTGCGCGTAGTTGGGTGCTGACATCTGTCCGGCCTCTGTTGCGATCATCTGATGCCCGACCCTCCTACACCTTCGACGCCTCGTGTTTGCGGTCGGTTTATCCGGCCGCTACCGGAGCGCCATGGACCCCGCCTTTCGGCAACAGCGCCGAAACGATGCGCGCCAGCTTGTTGGAAAGGGCGACGATCACAGTAATAAGCGACGCGCAAAGGGCACCTTGCAATAGTCCGATGAAGATGGGCGTTTTCCACCCATGACATTGGAATCTACAGAGGGCGATCTGGTCGGCAAATTGAGCGCTAGCGCGCCGGCCGCCGATGATGCAACGGAGTCCGGGCATTCGCGACAACGCAAGCTGTGGAGTTGCGCCGAGCAGTGGGCGTTGGTGGATTTGGGAGCGCAGCGGGGTCGTAGGTGACCGAGGTCGCGAAAGCGTTCGGTGTAGCTCCATCACAGCTCTATGCCTGGCGCAAGCAGATGACCGGCGGCGAGCTCGAGGCCGATCAGGCCATCGCGACCTTCGCGCGGATCGAGGTGAAGGATCTGCCGGTGTCGAACGCGCCGCGGTCGATTGCCCGAACCGGGCCGGCAGGATCGTCGTGGCCTTTCCGAGCGGCGCGCGATTGCGCATCGACGGGACACTCGATCCGCCGGGGCTGCGTATCCTACTGGCGGAGTTGACCAGCCAACGAGATAGGTGACGCGTTTGGTTGTGAAGCGTGCATTCCGCTGGTCACGGCGCGTCACCGAGCCCGGACGATATCCCTGATCGATGAGAATCTCGGCGATTTCGGAAAAAATATGATTGTCGAGGATGTCATCGATCAGTTCGATGATATTGGGGTTCGTCTTGATCTGCTGGCTGGGGGATTTTGGGCTCACGGTGACGAGCGTCTGGGTTTTACCGCCCTTGAAGCGACTGAACCTTGGTTGTGCCTCTCTTCGGTGGTTTGAGGAGAGTGACGTCCTCAATGATGTGGGCAAGCAGGTGCTTTCGTTCGCGGTTCGGGGTGTCTGGATTGGTCCAGAGTTTTTTGAAGTCCGCCTGGACCGGGACAAAACACGATTGAATAGAACCGCACCACCCCTGACAGCTTCGCTTCGCAAGGTCGATCGCAAGGATACGCACCTGCGTCATCTGCCTTTCCTCCGTAAGCGCCACCATGGCGCGAAGCAGACATTACACCAACGCCAGCCGAAGGGGCATCCACCACCGCATCAGTTGACGTACTGGAGGTTTGGTTCATCACAATTTACCTTTATTGGCGCTTTTGTTGGAGCCAGCGTGGTGCTTGGCAGGTTCGGTTTCACGTTAGAATGTCTCTTCGATCCATATTGAGATCACTCTTAAGAACTGGTCTCGGCGGCATTAACCGTGACCTTTTAAAGGGGGGGCTCGTCGATGAATTGCACATAATCACGAGTGGCGGCCTGCTCACTGACTTTGCCCGCTTTCACGTCGGCAATGATTGACGCGACCAATCGCTCTGCGGGCGCGCCATATCCGCCGGCACCCGGAGTTTCTATCACCGCGCTTGAACCCGCATTCAGCTGGATTTTACTTGCCTTCGAGTCGAGCTTTTCGCGAGCGCCATCGGGCCCCACGATAAAGAACGCGCCAGCCGCCCCTGAGGATCCTCCGAATACACCCCACGGTTGATGGCGAAATCTCTCTCCGACACCATTAAACTCGCAGTCGTGGCCGACAGGTTTTATAATGCGCCGGATGCCCATACCGCCCCTTTGGCGACCCGCGCCCCCCGTGTCCGCGAGTAAAGAATATTCCTCGACCCGCAGCGGATACTCGAGCTCAATGGCTTCAACGGGCAGATTCGACGTGTTGGTTATGTGGACTTGGACTCCATCTTTGCCGTCTCGCGTCGCTCGGGCACCCATTCCCCCACCTAACGTTTCGAGGTAGACATACATTTTTCCGGTGCGAGGATCAGTTCCTGTAAATACAGCAGACGTGTTTGCCCCATTTGCGGCACCAATGACCTTTTCCGGCACCACAGGAGCTAACGCCCCGAGCACACAATCGACGACACGCTGGCAGGAGTTCGCTCGCATTGCGACCGCTGCGGGGGCAACGCAGTTAACAAAACTTCCTTCAGGCGCAACGATGTCAATAGCATCAAAGATGCCCTGATTTGTCGGCACCTCACTGTCTAGCAGTGCCTTCAAAGAGTAACAGATTGCAGACTGCGTTGCGTTATATGTGAGATTGAAATTTCCTTTGACCTGGGGATCGGTTCCCGTGAAATCGAATTTTATCCGCTCACCGAATTTCTCGACCGTCAGCACGATCTTGATGTCTTTGGTAGCAATTCCATCGTCGTCCATAAAATCAGTGAAGCTGTATGAACCATCGGGAAGGGCGGCAATCGCTCTGCGCATGCGAAGCTGGGTGCGTGATACGATCGCGTCAAATATCTGACGAAGCTTCTCGCTGCCGATATCGGTGACCAAGTCAAGCAGACGCCGTTCGCCAAGCCGGCAAGCGGAAATTTGCGCATTAAGATCACCGCGACGTTCGTCGGGCAACCGCATGTTTAGGAGGAGAAGACGCATCACATCATCGACCCGCTCTCCACGGCGGTAAAGACGTACTACCGGAATACGCAGTCCTTCCTTGTAAATTTCGTCGAGACCACCCGACATTGAGCCGACGGCTGCCCCTCCGACATCAGCATGGTGAATGATATTGGCAACAAATCCAATGAGGTGGTTGCCGTCGTAAACAGGCGCGGCCATATTGATATCTGGAAGGTGCGTGCCGCCTGCCACATGGGGATCATTCGCGATGAAAAGGTCTCCTGGCGCGATATCATCGCCGTACAGCGCCATGATTTCCTTCATCATCCCCCCCATCGAAGCAAGATGGACCGGAAGCGACATTTCAGCTTGGACAATCAACCGACCTTTTGCATCAGCAATCGCCGTTGAATGGTCGTGGCGTTCCTTAACGTTGGAGGAGAACGCGCTGCGCATGATGGTGATGAAGCATTCATCAGCAATCGATTTCAGCCCGTTCCATGTTATCTCGAGCGTAATGGGGTCGATCTTAAAGTCAGACATCTGAAAGTTCCATGATGAGATTCAAAGCTTCGTCGACGCGGATGCTCGCGTCGGGCAGGACGACTGTTGTAGTATCAAGCTGTGTGATTATGGCGGGCCCGGCTATCACTGTGCCGACCGGCATTGTATTGCGGTTGTACAACGGCGTGCGTTCGGGGTTTTGTGGCGAGAACCAGACATCAACATGCTGGAAGGGCAAGGGCTCCTCGCTAGGCGGCACGACAGTAGTGTCAGCTTGACTCAGGCGTGCCAAGGCTCGCAGCCGTACATTGATCATTTCGATCGGGGCATCTTTGTCACAATGTCCATAATTGCGAAGATACTCTTCGAAAAAAGCAGCTCGTAGGACCTCTGTATCGGGGCAGGTCGGTTCTTGCGCGCCGTTGTAAACCTCCACTGAGAGTTCATAGTTTTGACCTAGATAACGCATGTCAAAGGTCAGGATTACCTGGCGTGCCTCCGCACCAGCCGCCTCTGTCCTAAACCATTTGCCCGCCGCTAAATTGAGATCGTTGACGATACTTTGGACAAAAGTGAGATCGCTTCCGACTGCGGCTCTACAATTGGCAACAAAGTCCTCTTGCAAATCCGCGACAATCAGTCCTTCGGCGCAGAGGATTCCGGGAGCTCGTGGCACGATAATCGTTTTCATGCCGAGAGCACGGGCGACGTCCGCGGCATGCAAACCACCAGCGCCACCGAAAGGCATGAGAGCAAAGCGACGAGGATCGTAACCTTTTTCAACGGAAACTACGCGGATTGCCCGGGTCATGTTTGCGGTTGCAATACCGATAATGCCCATCGCAGCCTTTTCCAGGCTCACGCCAAGGGCGTCTGCTATCGGTTTGATCGCGGCCTGAGCGCGGTCTTTGTCAATGGTTAGGCCGCCGCCTGCCAGTTCCTTCGGCAACCGACCGAGAAGTACATTCGCGTCGGAAACGGTAGGCAAAGTGCCCCCTCGCCCATAGCACGCCGGACCTGGCACTGCCCCCGCACTCTCGGGACCTACTTTCATCAGGCCATCCGGGCCAATCTGAGCAATAGATCCGCCCCCAGCTCCAACGGTGTGAATATCAACCATGGGCAGGCGGATACGGAACCCGGAAATATCCCGCGTGTTAGCAAGGGCTGTCTTCCCGTCTCGGATCAGGCAAACGTCAGTGCTTGTGCCGCCAATGTCCAGCGTTATAACATCGGTAATGGAAGACAGGGCGCCCGCGCCCGAAGCTCCGACGGCACCGGCAGCAGGGCCAGACAGGGCTGTGCGAACCGGAAGCTGTGCGGCACGTTCCACCGACATCAGCCCCCCACTTGACTGGAATATTCCAAATTCAGCGTTGGGCGCTACGGTCCGTACCTCTGATTGAAGCCGCTCCATGTAGCGAGAGACTTCTGGCTGTAGAAAAGCGTTGATGAGGGTCGTCGAGAACCTTTCATACTCGCGAAATTCAGGCTGAACCTCAGCGGAAACCGATACGAAGATGTTTGGAAACGCATTTCGCAGAGTTGCGGCAAGTCTAAGCTCATGCTCGTTATTCAAGAACGAAAAGATGAGGCAGACGGCGATTGCCTCGATGTCCTTTTCAGCACCAATTTGGTGGACCAATTTGTCGATAGCGGCATCTGTCAGCGGCGTAATAATTTGTCCCGTCGCTCCGATGCGCTCGTCAACCTCGAAACGAAGATGTCGTTCTGCCAGTGCTGGAGGAGCGTCGACCTGAAGGTCGTAGATAAGCGGACGTGTCTGACGTCCAATCTCCAGCAGATCTCGAAAACCGCGAGTGGTGACTACGGCAACACGAGCACCCTTCCGTTGTAGAAGCGCGTTGGTTGCCACCGTGGTGCCGTGAGCGAAACGGCTGATCTGATTGGGTGAGATCCCATGCCTCTCAGTAAGCTCCTTAAGACCATGCAGGACGGCGCGAGACGGATCGTCTGGCGTTGACGCTCGCTTATGAATCACCGTTCGTCCGCTTGAGACATCTTTCGCGCTGAAGTCGGTGAACGTCCCACCGACATCGCAGCCCACAATCCAATTTTCCATTGCTTCTACATAACCGGGGTTGAACCGAAACTTTGGGCATTAAGTATCCAAACTGGATACGTTGCAAGAGAAACTTTTCTGTTCGTCCGAATTGAACAACGCCGCTAGTCTGACCGCGCTTAAAAAGTGGGTGCACGCGTCTTTCGGAGGGTTTTGGAAGGCTGTCAGTGAATCTGCAAGTTAATCGGATGCTGACGGCCACGTTGGCGGGGAGGATCAGGCCTTAAGTGATCAGCATTGGTCGAGATGGCTTCGCTCCCAAAAGCGGCGCACCAGCGCCAGTTCGAAGAGCAGCCCGATCACACAGACGACTGCCCGGCAAAGACCGCCGCGAGAAAGAAGCTGTCGGTAAGGGTCTGGAAGGTGAGCGCGAATAGGCCCCCAGTATGAAGCGAGCCGTGGCTGGAATTGACGAAGTCCAGGACGCCGAAGATCAACGTCAGGCCGGTGGCGACTAGGAAGAGCAGTACGCCCAGATGTTTGATCCCGGGCTTTGATGGAGCATCCTTGAGCTCCGAATCAAGGGAGGCACTATGGGCCAAGTTCTCCATGGGAGCGCCACGACGACAGAGGCGGTCCGTCGAGCGATACAGCATAGTCAAGAGAGCCTGAGAGCGCTGGCCAAGCGCTATGGGATCAATCAGAAGACAGTCGCGAAGTGGGAGACGCGAATCTCGGTCACCGATCTGCCGACCGGCCCGAGGGACCCGCGATCGACCGTGCTCTCCGTCGAGGAGGAGGCGGTCATCGTCGCCTTCCGACGCTACACGCTGCTGCCGCTTGATGACTGCCTCTATGCGCTGCAGCCGATGATCCCGCATCTGACGCGATCTTCATTGCATCGCTGCTTGCAGCGCCATGGCATCGGTCTCCTGCCGGATGTTGAAGGCGACAAGCCGGAAAAGAGGAGGTTCAAGAGCTACCCGATCGGCTACTTCCACATCGACATTGCCGAAGTGCGAACCGAACAGGGCAAGCTCCACATGTTCGTCGCTATCGACCGCACGTCCAAGTTCGCCTCGTCGCACTGCATGAAAAGGCCACTACCGCCGTATCGAGAGAGTTCCTGCTGCGGCTGATCGCAGCCGTCCCCTACAGAATCCACACCGTGCTCACCGACAACGGCATCTAGTTCACCAAGCCGGGCGCCGGCGGCTCGGCTGTGCCGCTCATCAGGGAGGCCATCGCCAACGGAGAACTCTTCCGCGCCCATGCCTTCGAATACGCCTGCGCCAGAAACGACATCGAGCACCGAACTACCAAGGCCAGGCACCCCTGGACCAACGGTCAGGTCGAAAGAATGAACCGGACTATCAAGGATGCCACCGTCAAGCGCTTCTACTACGAGAGCCATGACCAATTCCGCAGGCACCTTGCTGACTTCGTCGCAGCCTACAACTTTGCCCGCAGGCTCAAGACCCTTAAGGGCTCACGCCCTACGAGTTCATCTGCAAGGCATGGGCATCACAGCCCGAGCGGTTTAGCGTCGATCCGCTCCATCAAATCCCGGGACCAAACATCTAGCGGGAGGTCGTTCAAGCACCTGCTCGAAGACGAGAGCGGTCATCGGTTGTCCTTCATGGCGACGTTGGAGACGGAGGGGCGGCCGCTCTCACGAACTGTCCGGTGGCGCAGGCAATCATCCTGCCGTCCTGGAAGGCGGAGCCGGTACAGGTCGCCATTATGCGCCCGGCCTTGACGCTCTGCGCGACAACATAGACCGGGGATTTCGCATTGCCGGCCGCGAGGAACTTCACATCGAGCGCGCTGGTCACGGCTTCCGCAGCGAACGCCGCCTTCGCGGCCTCGTAGAGCGCGACATCGAACAGCGCCGCCGTCGCACCGCCATGGACGAAGCCGCCGGGATTGACGGCGGTCGGGCCGCTGTCCAGCCGAAGGACGAGACCGGTTTCGTTCGAGGCGACGCAGACCGTACCGAGCGATGTCAGAAGAGCATCATCCTCGCGAAACGGGCGGAAGCACAGTTGCGTGAAATCCGGCGCCTGCATTATATGGCCGTCTCAGTCTTCACCACCAACTTGCCGGTGACTTTGCAGTTGGGGATATCTTGAAGACCGTGGATGAGCCCGTCGAAGGGCAGGACCGCGGCGACATTGGCCCCGCTGCGCATCCGCTTTAGTGCCCATCGAAATAGATGTTGAGCGGCGCACCCATTACGGTCAGGTTCTCGTAGAGCCGATGGTTGGCCTGGCGGCTGGGATGTCGCCCGAGGCGAAGCAGACCATGACGAGCTTGCCCGCAAAGCCGAGCCCGCGCGGTCAAGCCCCCGAAACAACGCGCTGCGCACCATGTCGATGACGACATACGCCCCGCGGTCGCCGCCGCCCCAGGCGCGGCGCACCTGCGCTTGGGAAGCGTCCATCTTTGATCCGTCATGCGCGGCAATGACGATCGCCTTCCCATCAGAGCAGGGCACCAGTTCCTCCTTCTCCTCAGAGGAGACCATGTCGACCGCATGGGCGTCGAGATTGGCGCAAGCTCCACCGCCGCGGCGCCGACGCTGCCGGTCGCGCCCTTGGCCACCACCCGGTGGCCCGCCTTGACGTCCGACCGGATCGAGACCGCGACGAAGACGGCGTTGAATACTGTAGCACCGGCCGCAGCGTCGACCTGATCCGCGAAGTCGCCGGAAAACACCTGGGCGAGAACCGGATCGCCGACCTTGAAGTCCACACGCCCTCGCCGACGGCGAGCATTGTGCCGGCGCGGTCACGGCCGGGAACGAAGGGCGGCTCGGCCGCTTCTGGTATTTTCCCGGCACCATCACCGCATCGGGGTAGTTGAAGCCGAAGGCATCGTTGGCGACGGCCATCGCATCTGAGGCTCTCTCAGCCCAATAGCGCAATGCGTCGATGAGGCTGTCGTATTGGTGTGATTCAAAAGCCGATGGCACTTCCGCGCGTTGTTTCAGCGTTCGGCCCCTTGTCATTATTTGCAGCATCGGCATCGCGGGAGGCCTTGCTGTTGCTGTTGGCGAATGCAGCCAACCGAGGGGCGCACCACGCGGGCTGCTGGAGCTGCATGAAATGGTTGGTCGCCGGACAGACAATCACGGAGAAGCCGAAGCACTGCCATCGACCGGCCGAAGGCGGCGAGCAGCGGCAGGTCGAGCACGGGCGCTCATCGCCGAGGATGATCTGGACGGGCACGTCGACACGGGCGAAGTCGGCCCAGTGCCGGACGAGTTCCACGGCCGTAAGGAAATTCGACGCCTCGACTTCGACGGCGCAGGCGCGTTGCCAATCGGCATCGGCTGGCCGCAGCGTCGCGGGGGCAAGCTGGAGGATCGCGTCGGGGGGTGATCCCGTTGAAGTTGGGGGCGCGGCCGAAAGAGCACGCAAGTCCTCCAGACAGGAACTCCGGCCGGCACGTAAGGGAGCGCACTACAAGCTCCTCCTGCATGACGTTGATTTTTTCGACCAGGTCGGGCGCAGAGGGCGGCTCGAAAAGGCTAAGCGATGCTCGAAGGCGCGCGATTCCGAATCGGCGATGGCGCCGACCGCAACGCCCTTGATGCCGGCTGCGATCAGGGCGCGAATCAAATTGGTGGCANGTCCGAATCGGCGATGGCGCCGACCGCAACGCCCTTGATGCCGGCTGCGATCAGGGCGCGAATCAAATTGGTGGCATCGCCAGGTGCACCGCCATCGGGATTGTCGGTGTAGTCGCCGATCAGCAACGGACCCGAGCCGGATGGAGCGGCCTCGCGGGCGATGCTGATGGTCTCGTCCATGGGGAGTAGCCGGACCGTTTCGCGGCCACGGCTCTCCCAGATGAAGTCGGCCAGCCGTTCGGCAACTTCTCGGTATTCCGGCCGCACTCCATCGCCGGTGACCAGCACCGAGGGCCCGGTGAACGGCACGTCGGCGAAGTCGAAGCCGGCATTTACGCCGATATCGAGCACGCCCGGCGTTTGGACCTCGGCCTCGCGCACCCTCGCCAGCATCTCGATCATTGGCCCATGTCCGGCAATGGTGCGACCGTGGTCCAGCCCGGTCAGGACTGGGCGGTTCGCCAGCGTGACGCTTGGCTTGATCTCACCCAGCANCATGTCCGGCAATGGTGCGACCGTGGTCCAGCCCGGTCAGGACTGGGCGGTTCGCCAGCGTGACGCTTGGCTTGATCTCACCCAGCATGGCTCGCTGCAGCAGCCGGCCGGCACGCTCGGCGGTCTCGTACATGTCGGTATGCGGCGTCGTCCGGTAGGTGGTGATGATGTTGGCCAAACTCGCCATGTCTTCGGTCGCGTTCGCATGCATGTCCAGGCTGACGGCGATGGGCACTTCGCGCCCGACGATCGACCGTACTTGCCGGAGGATCTCCCCCTCGGCGTCGTCGTGGCTCTCGGTGACCATGGCGCCGTGCAGCGGCAGTATTACGCCGTGCACGGGCATCGCCCGTTCGAGCGCGCGGGTGATGATTCCCATCATGTGATCGAAGGCGTGGTCCGTGACCTTGCCCGCGGGCTCACCATAGGCGAAGAGCGGGGCCACAAGATTCCAGCCGAACTCGTCGGCAAGATCGAGTACCGCACCCCATTCGCTGCGCGTTCCTCGCATCGCCCCGTCTATCGCGTCACCCTCAAGATATTCGCAGTTCCGAAAGTTATCCAGAGTGGTCGGCGTTATGCTGAAGGTATGGCTCTCGTGCATGATGGTCGCGGCGAATACTTTAAGAGACATGCGATCAACTCCCTTTATCATCTTGGTACCCCTCATGCGCGGCAGTCGGCTGCGACGTGGCCATTTTTTTATTGCCAGAGAGAGAGCTAACCTGTATTTGATCAAAGATCAAGGTGATTCTGAAATTCCATGGCGGCCAGCGATGTTTTCTGCGCAGTCCGAGTCCCACGTTGGATGGCAAAGTTCTCGTGCGCCACTCGGTTCTGGAACAGAGCAGGTTTCAGTGCGCCAGAGCCTGTCGATCACGACAACAGAAGCTTGCGGCAGATCAGCCGATCAAAATAGGAGTAGGGAAAATGGGGCTCAACCCAAGCCGTGACGTATTCATCACTTGTGCGGTGACAGGCGCCGGTGACACCGCTGGCAAGTCCGTCAACGTGCCTGTAACACCGCGACAGATCGCCGACGCATCGATTGAAGCGGCCAACGCGGGCGCAGCCATCGTGCATATCCATGTACGCAACCCCGAAACCGGCAAAGCCGCGCGTGATTTGCATCTCTACGAAGAGGTTCTGAATTTGATCAAGAGATCGGGCGTCGACGTGGTCATCAACTTCACCGCCACTGGACACTTGGAGTTGGCCAAATGGCTGCACTGGCAGGGTCTTAGAAGGCTAGGACTTGCGCGGCCCTTTCCTTCAGCATGACCGGAGTGTTGGCAGACTTGAGGGAAGTTTTTTGACATGCAGAAGGCGCCAACGGTACCAACAGTCGAGCGGCATGTGTTGATCAGTAGAGAGGGCAGCTTGTTCCAGCAATTGCATGCGATCGTAGCCGCCGTCGGCGAAGAGATACTTGATCCATGGCCAGCGCTTGCGGATGGCCTCGAAGATCATTGTGCCCACATAAATAGCCCATAATCACAATTCGATCGCGCAGGGAATCAAGCGGACTCATACGCGGCAGGGGAGCCACACCGTGATAAAATCATTTGATTTTGGAAATGAGCCTCGCCAGGACGAGCTTTCAAGCTTGGTTGCAAAAGAGGTCCAGCGCGTTCTGGCTCAGCACCAGGAGGTTATGAAGGAACGCAGTTCAATCGCATCGCGCATCGGGACGGGCAATACTGCTGCCACCGATTTACTTTCTGGGCCGCCCCAACAAACCATTCATGACGATTTGACCGCCCTGGCGTCCGAATTTGTTCGCAGGCTCGCAGCCGAAGCAGTGGGTCGTTCCAATGAGACCGCCGATGAAGCGGCTCCGCTCGCGGCGCGAGCCGAGGGCAGACGTGGGGGCACCGTCCTACAAGCGCGAAATCAGCAAAGCGAATGCGTGCGCATCGAAGACTGGGCGGGTCAGGTTGCAGGGCCAACCTATCTGGAACAACGCTTCGGCATACCGCGATCGACACTGCATCGGTGGCAACGGCACAACGATGTAGTCGCGTTGCGCAAAGGCGCCCGCAAGCATGTCTTCCCCTTGGCTCAATTCATCGACGGCAGGCCTGCGCCGGGGATACAACAGGTGCTCTCCTTGATCGCCAATCCCAGACCGGCGTGGCTCTGGCTGACCCGCCCCTCAGCCCGGCTTGACGGCCGCATTCCCATTGAAATGCTCAAACAGGATCTGGCTGCAGAAGTCATCTTGGCCGCACGGGATTTTTCCTCGACATGAAGCCCGACTGACGAAGCTCACTGCAAAACAATGCACCGGCAATTGGTTAGACCCGGCGTGAACCCGCGAGAGCCATATAGAGCGACGCGCGCGTTGCCCTATGTCGAGAGCTCGTATTTCGTTTATTGTGTCAGTTGTACCGATTGCGTTATTTGTACCGTTCGCACCAATTGTGCCATATATATTCAAATTCCGTGACATAATGGCAACGGTTATTGCACGTAACGGCGCGATTCGTGCTGTATACCTTGAATTATTCGATGTGACAGATAGCGTCAAACTGCGAAGAAGCAGCGCAATGCGCATCTTTTTCGATCGTGGGGAATGGGAGGGGATGCTGTCTTTCAGCAATGATGCCCTGACCCTTTTTTTAATCTTTGACTGGAGATCAAAATGAACATCAAGAGCCTTCTTCTCGGCTCCGCTGCCGCCTTGGCCGCGGTCACCGGCGCCCGCGCGGCCGATGCCGTCACCGTCGCCGAGCCGGAACCAGCTGAGTACGTCAAGATCTGCGACGTCTATGGCGCTGGCTATTTCTATATCCCTGGCACCGAAACCTGCCTGCGCATCGGTGGCTATGTCCGCTGGGATGCTTCGGCTGGCCAGGAAGGTTCGTACAACGGCCGTCGTGCTGTCGACCATGAGGACGGCAGCATCAACGATACCTGGCACAAGAAGGCCCGCCTCTCGCTGAGGACCTGGACTGGTCAGGAAACAGAACTCGGCACCTTGAAGACCTACACTGAAACCAAGTTCAACTATTCCGACGGCAGTAACAGCAGTACGCTGAACTTCGCCTGGATTCAACTGGGTGGACTGCGCGTTGGTAAGGACGAATCAGCGTTCGATACGTTCATCGGCTACGCTGGCAACGTCATCAACGATACGCTAGTTCCTTATGGCGATTTCGACACCAATGTCGTGCAGTACTACTTCGACGCCGGCAATGGCTTCTCGGCAGTACTCTCTCTCGAAGAAGGCTCTGGCACGGTCGGCACGATCGACAGCTACGTTCCGCATGTCGTCGGCGGCGTGAAGTACACGCAGGGTTGGGGCGCCATCACCGGCGTCGTTGCTTATGACAGCAACTACGAAGAGGTGGCCGGCAAGGTTCGCTTGGACGTGAATGCGACCGAGGCGCTGGCGCTGTTCGTCATGGCGGGCTACGGCACCAACGACAATCTCGACGACCCGACCTATGCGATCCCTGCCGGCGACCGCGGCTTCTACAAGCAGTGGGGCGGCAACTGGGCAGTGTGGGGTGGCGCCACCTACACCTTGAACGAGAAGACTGAATTCAACCTCCAGCTCTCGTATGATGAAGCCAAAGAGTTTGGCCTTGCGGCGAACGTTGCCTACAAGATCGTCCCGGGTCTCACGATCACGGCCGAAGTTGACTGGGCTCATAACGACCACGACAGAAACGGTTACAACTGGACCGGCATCCCCGCTGGCAAGAGCAACGCTGTCGGCGGCATCCTCCGCTTCCAGCGCTCGTTCTGACGAATCGAAGCATTACCCCATAGCGCCCGCCGCATACGTTTGCGTGCGCTGGACTCGCTCGTACAGCCGGTGTTGGCTCAGCGGGTTACCCAAAAAGGATTCGTCGGCGGCTCCTTCCAAAGTGCTTAGGTCCGCACCTCCGGGATCGAAGCCCGCCGCCGATGTGAAGGGCGCCCTTGACCAGGGCGCCCTTCACTTTAGAGCGTCGAGCATTCTGACTGAATCGAAAGGATTGCCGTAGTGTAGCGACGACCTGCTGTCAGAGCCTCACCCGAAATTTGGTTTTGGGCGTGGAAGCGGTTGAGTGGCCCCGTCCATTGTGATTCGCTTGAGTTGTTTAGACTTGAACGGGATCAAGACATCGGTTGGACGGAGACCACCCGTCGGCGATATTGCCGCGCGGGACAGCGAGATGCAAACGCGTCGACGGACAAGGAATGGGCATTGATCGAGCCGTTCCTGCCGGGAACGAAGACGACGAGACGACCGCGGACGACAGAACTTCGAGCGGTCGTGGACGCGCTCCTCTACATCGCCTGAACCGGCTGCCAGTGGCGGGCATTGCCGGACCGGTTCCCGCCGATTTCGACGGTTCAACGCTATTTCTATGCCTGGCGGGACGACGGGCTGTGGAAGAGCATCAACTTCCTATTTGGTGGCTGCGGCACGCCTGGCGCTTGGTCGCGAAGCGAGCCCGAGCGCCGGCGTCATCGACAGCCAATCGGCAAAGACCACGGACGTTGCCGGTTTGCGTGGTTACGACGCCGGTGAAGGTCAAAGGCCGAAGCGCCATATCATTACCGACACCGAGGGACACTTGGTCGGGCTGACGGTGCACACGGCCGACATCCAGGACAGGGATGGGGCAGTCGGCGTCATCGCCTCCATTCGAAGGCTTTATCCCTGGTTGGGCCATCTGTTCGCCGACGGTGGCTATGCCGGAGAATCGCAGGCTCTGGCCAATCTCGGCACATGGACCATCGAAATCATCAAGCGCGCCGACACGGCCAAGGGCTTTGTGGTGCTGCCACGACGATGGGTCGTGAACCGCTGTACAATGTTGCCAAGTTTGCCTTTGAGTGGTCGGTGCGCATCGAGCGTCCAAGCCGTAAGCGGCAGCTTGTTGAGACTCGCAGTCGGAGTGCGAGTCGATTTGTCGCGGGTGAATCAGAGCCACCACAGGATTTAATGCGCCATCGGCGGCCCAGCTGCGAGCTGGCCGATGGAGGCGCACATGGTCCGGCGCAAGGATCGCCCTGTGCTGCGCGTGCACGTCGTTCGAAGCGACAAGAACCGGCCCCAACATCTGCTCGAGGCCTATGCCCGCCTTGTGCCGATGATATGGCGCACAAGCCAGCGGCCGGACGGTCCTCCGGGCCGCTCATCGAAGGTGAAGGAAGTTATGGCGCGATCGGGAGGTGAGCAATGACCGAGATGCGATGCGCGCTCTATGCACGGGTATCCAGCGAGGCCCAGACGCGCGACAACACGATCGCCAGTCAGGTCATAGCGTTGCAGGAACGCATTGCCGCCGATGGCTTCGTGCTTGAGCCAGGTCACAGCTATCTGGATGACGGCTACAGTGGTTCGATTCTGCTTCGCCCGGCGCTGGAGCGGCTGAGGGATGCGGTTGCCAGTGGCCACGTCGAGCGTCTCTACGTCCATGCTCCCGATCGGCTCGCCCGCCGCTACGCCCATCAGGCGCTGCTGATCGACGAGTTCCGTCGTGCCGGTGTGGAGATCGTCTTCCTGAACCGCCCCATTGGTGGCACGGCCGAAGATGATCTTTTGCTCCAAGATCCTCGAGCGGAGCCGTCGCGGTCGTCGTCATGCGGCCCGTTCCGGCTCCGTCAGCGCTCTGACGGGTGCGCCCTTTGGCTACCGCTATGTGAGCCGGAACCAAGGTGGCGGCGTGGCACGCTTCGAGGTTGGTGGAGGCGGAGGGCGCACATTGTTCGTCTGATCTTCGCATGGGTCGGCCTGGATCGCATGAGCCTGCGGGAGGTGTGCCGGCGGCTCAAGCAGATGGGCTGCCAGACGCGGGCAGGAGCCCCCAGTCACAGCCCCGCTGTTTGTGCCAGCCAGCCGGCCCGAGCGCTTCGTCAAGGCCGCCGTCTCGGGTGCCGACGCGGTGATCGTTGATCTCGAGGACGCTGTGCCCGACAGTCTTAAGGACGAAGTTCGCATGAACCTCAGCGCGGCGTGAGCGCTATCCGTCCCGGCATTCGTGCGCATCAATGCGGAAGACACGCGCTGGCACGAAGCCGACCTGGATGCTATGCGTGCGCTCGGCTTGATGCACTCTGCGTCCCCAAGATCGAGGACGCAAGCGAGCTCGACCGCATCGCAGTCGGCTTTCCTTATCCCGTCATGCTGATCGCGCAGATCGAGACCGCCGCGGGCCTCGAGGGCGCGCAGGGAATTGCCCGGCATCCGCAGGTGTCGCAACTGGCTTTCGGACCGGCCGACTTTTTTCTCGACATGGGCATGCCCGTGTCGGCCGAAATGACACGGCACATCCTGTGCCGGCTTGCGGTCGCCAGCCGCGCCGGCGGCATCGCGCCGCCGCTCGACGGCCCTGCCTTCAAGATCGGGGACGCGGCTGTGCTGAGGGCGGAATGCCTGACGGCAGTCGCTTGCGGCGCCGGCGGCAAGCTTTGCATCCATCCCTCGCAGCCGAGCGCCGTTCTCGAACATTTCCTGCCCGGCGCATCGGAAGTCGAGTGGGCTCGCCGCGTCGTCGAGGCGGCCGCCGACGGCGGCACGCGAGCCGTGGAAGGGCAGATGATCGACGCGCCGGTCATCGCAAGGGCGCATCTCGTCCTGCGACGGAGCCGCGGGGGGAACCAGGAACAGACACAATGAGGAGATCCGAAGACGTTGTCACATGAAATCTCGACAGTAGCTCTTTCTTCCAGTCTTGACACACGTTTCTGACGCGCTGTCCTCATCCGATCGACCCGGATTGACGTGGGCAAAGATCATCATCTCGGACGGCCGTGCGCTCGGCTCTTCTGAAAAGTTCCAGGATGTGATCCTCCCGGTCGACGACAAGCTCGGTGCGGCCGTTGGCGTAAGCCGCGCTGCCGTTGATGCGGGCTATGCCCCGAACGACTGGCAGGTCGGGCAGACGGGCAAGGTGGTTGCCCCGCTGCTCTACATCGCCTGTGGCATCTCGGGCGCCACCTAGCATAGGCCGGAATGAAAGACTCGAAGGTCATCGTCGCGATCAACAAGGACGAGGAGGCCCCGATCTCCAGGTGGCAGACTACGGCCTCGTTGCGGACCTCTTCGAAGCGCTGCCAGAATTGCAGAAGGCGTTTTGATGCGTATAGCGTTGATGGCAGCGGAACTCCCCGAACGCGAGAAGCATGGAATTCGACCTGCAGCATATCGTGAGTGGTGACCCGATGCTGATCGAGGGCATCGATACCCAGTCCTGACGCAAGGCGGCGACCCAAATGACGAACTGGCGGACAAGTTCGAGGGAAGTGATAGAGAATTCTATATGATCGGCGACTGCCAAATGGCTCGGACCTGAGAAGAAGCAGTGTACGAGGGTATGGAAGTGGGATGGAAACTATAATCGATCCCCGGTTCTGCCGGCACCGGGCTCCATCGACGGACGGTCTCTCGAGAGACGTTGCTTCTATCTCCTATCGAAACCAGCAGCGTCACGTCAGAGCTAGGCGCTGATCACCTTATATTAGGTCGAGCGCGTGCGTTCGAGGAGATCGAATGTCAAAGATTGGTATCATCGGGGCGTCGGGGTGGTTGGGCTCGGCGTTGGCGCAGGGTCTTCTTGATGCGGGGGTAGCCGAACCAGCGGACTTGATCCTTTCCTTTCGAGGCAAAAGACCCGATATTTTGCCGGGCTCAATGTGGACGCTGGACAACAAACTGCTCGCCGAGAAGGCCTCGATCATCATCGCTTCGGTCCAACCACCCCATTTTCGGTCGGTTGACATCGCGATCGAAGGAAAGCTCGTGATTTCCGTTATGGCCGGGATCAACTTGGCGACGCTTTCCCATCAGCTTGGAACGGATCGCGTCGTCCAATCCTTGCCGAATGCTGCTGCAGAAATCAGGCAGTCCTACACGCCATGGGCCGCGCGGCCGAATCTTTCAGACGAGGACCGGGGCGTTGCCGATCGCATTCTTTCAGCCTGGGGCGAAGTTGACGAGTTGCGTTCCGAGCTCGATCTGGAATATTTCACGGGATTAACAGGTGCGGGCCCTGCATTTCCCGCCAT
The DNA here is from genome assembly GCF_000502335.1 of Mesorhizobium sp. L2C066B000. NCBI lineage: Bacteria > Pseudomonadati > Pseudomonadota > Alphaproteobacteria > Hyphomicrobiales > Phyllobacteriaceae > Mesorhizobium > Mesorhizobium sp. L2C066B000. Next base: position 981 of record NZ_AYWZ01000022.1, on the reverse strand, counting down.
TTTGGCCCAGGCAATGGCGCGAGATGCTGTGGTTGTGTGCGTCAAGTTTTGCAAAATGGGGCAGCCATGATGCTGGTCATGCGGCTTGGCGCAGAGCGAGCTTCNGACATAGGTGCGCCGGCGGATTTCCTCGTTGAGCCGCTCCAGCATGTTGGTGGATTTGAGATGCTTGTGGTGCTGTCTCGGCAGCCTGAAGAAGGTCAGGGTTTGTTCGATGGCATCCTCGGCCCAGCCTGTCAGGCGCGGATAGCGTGCCGACCATTTGGCAAGCCATGCGGCAAGATCAGCCCTGGCCTCTGCGAGATCGCGCCGGTCGTAGAGCCAGCGCAATTCCTGCAGGCAGTCGTCGCCGTTCTTCCTCGGCAGATNTTCCTGCAGGCAGTCGTCGCCGTGCTTCCTCGGCAGATGATCGAGCGCGTTCCTGAGGAAGTGCACGTAGCAGCGTTGCCAGGCGGCTTCGGGGATCACCTCGCCGATCGCTGCCACCAGGCCGGCGTGATCGTCGGACACAACCAACTCGACGCCCTTGAGGCCGCGCGACTTGAGGCCGACGAGGAAGTCCCTCCAGGCCGAGCGGCTCTCGCGATTGGCCATCTCCACGGCCAGGATCTGGCGCCTTCCGTCCCAGTCGATACCGACCGCGATCAGCACCGCCTGGCTCATGACAACACCGGCTTCACGCACCTTCTNTCGAGGATGAGGTAAGGAAACGGCTCTTGAAGGGGGCGCCTGGCAAAGGCAGCGAGGCTCTCGTCCAGCCGCTTGTTGATGGCCGAGATCGACGAGGCCGAGAAGGCATGGCCGCACAGTTCTTCCGTGATCGCCTTCACCTTGCGGGTCGACACGCCCTGCACATACATCTCCGCCAGTGTCGCCACCAAGGCCCGCTCGGAACGCTGGTAGCGCTCGAACAGCTCGGTGGAGAAGCGCCCGGCCCGGTCCTGCGGAACCCGCAGCTCGAGCTTGCCGACCCGCGTCACA
>NZ_AYWZ01000021.1:0-74356 GCF_000502335.1 Mesorhizobium sp. L2C066B000 | reverse complement strand
CGCCAGCCATCCGTCGACGTGGCGAAGCTCTTGGTAGAAGCGCATGCGCTTCTCGTCGTGGTCCAGCAGCTGGAATGTTGCGGTGACGCTGTGTCCGAAGTGCAGCTCCCGGACATAACAGACGTGCACTTCGGCAGAATAGCTCGTCAAGGCGCGCGTCCGGGCGTATTCGGCCCCGAGGCCTATCTTCTCGAACGCGTCATCTCCAGCACGGTCGAAGAGCACGTTGTAATAGGCCATGTTGAGATGGCCGTTGTAGTCTATCCATCCCTTCTCGATTTGCATGACAGGCGAAACAAACATGGTGCTAACATACTCCAACTCGGGCTGCGGCGCTGTGGCCTCGATAGCAGGCTGCATTGCGAACTCATGTCAGCTCTCATGTCAGCCAGGCGATCCAACCGCAGTCGCTTGTCCACGATCTCCTGTCCGCTTCGAATTTATTTGGAGTNGCTAACATACTCCAACTCGGGCTGCGGCGCTGTGGCCTCGATAGCAGGCTGCATTGCGAACTCATGTCAGCTCTTCATGTCAGCCAGGCGATCCAACCGCAGTCGCTTGTCCACGATCTCCTGTCCGCTTCGAATTTATTTGGAGTTCGGCGAGAACGTCTTTGGTATGCGCGCCACGCGGCGGGACAGAGACCAGTTCGGCCGATGGAGTGACTGAGAATCGTGGTGCGGGAGCTGTTTGCAGGACGCCGTCAATGGTCTTGTAGATGTCGCGAGCAATGTTATGGGGATGTGCCGCCGCCTCTTCGGGTGCCAGGACCGGAGCAAAGCAGGTGTCCGTGCCTTCAAGCAGCCGAGTCCATTCGGCGCGGCTCTTTGTCTTGAACAGTACCGAAAGCTCATCTCCAAGAGTGGCCCAAGCCGCCGGATTTCGTTGTTCGTTGACGAAACGCTCGTCTTGGTCGAGCCCGAGGCGCCTGATGAGTTCGGCGTAAAATTTTGGTTCGACAGCTTGTATAACGATCCATTCGCCGTCGGCGCAGAGATAGGGACGATCCCAGTGCATCCCAAGAGCCGCGGGCCGCGCCTTCTCGAAGGAGCCTCCATAGTGGTCGGGGAGAAAAGATATCGCAAAATTTAGCAAGTGCGCCGAGCCATCGACCATCGCCGCGTCGACGACTTGCCCTTGGCCGTCCTGCCTGGCACGCAGAATGCCCGCGAGGAGGCCGATCGCGAGATACAGCGCGCCCCCGGCGACATCGCCTAGCAGTCCGGGTGGAGCATCGGGCTGCTGACCAGACTGTGTCGCCAACCATAGAGCACCAGAAACAGCCACGTAATTGGCATCATGTCCTGCTACCTGAGACAGTGGGCCATACTGTCCCCACCCGGTCATCCGGCCATAGACCAAGGAAGGACGACGTGCGAGGCAAACCTCCGGACCCAAGCCGAGGCGTTCCATTACGCCCGGTCGCATGCCTTCGATCAGGGCGTCGGCCCCATCGATCAGTTCCAGGAAAGTCTCGACAGCTCCAGGCTTCTTGACATCCAGAACCATCGAACGCTTGCCACGACTGCATAGCTCCCACGGCCGGGGATTGCCCGCGTCAGCGGCCGGACGCTCCACTGCAATCACGTCGGCACCGAGATCGGCAAGCAACATCCCGCAAAATGGTCCAGGGCCAAGCCCGACCATTTCAATAATCTTCACCCCGCTGAGAACGCCCATTGGTGAATTCCTCTGTTGGGATTGCTCAAGTCGTTAGGCTGAGTGGCATAAGTCAGCATCTTGAGCGTTTCCATGGCCTCCGTAGCTGTGCGTACGTCGACAAAGCCCAATCGCCGGAACAGGGCCACATGACAACATCGTTGCCCGCTAGAGAGGCGGTGTGTGACTGGGGCAGCTCGACCGCCTGCGCTAGTCCGGCCGCCCTTGAGGACCACCACGGGAATCCTTTGCGCGCCGCCTTAAGGCCCCCCGGCTGATAAGGCCATCGCATCTGGGATGCCTTCGAGGTAGAATTCACGGCGCGGACGCGGTGATCGTCCAAGAGCTCATTCATGACATCAGCGGCAGAGACCATCGCCTGATTACCAAGTCCGACCGAATACGCATGAGTACGGATCCCTTGTCTCGGTGATGAACGACTGGCCTTAAGCGTGTCTCTTATGAGCGCACTTAGGAGCGGTTGATGGGTCAGATCACATTGCTCACAGACCCCGACGTCGGCGGCGGTGGAACGAGGAGGAATGGCGTCAGACTGTAAGCGCTATTTTCGCTGCACGTTGACGCCGGCGCTTTCGACGGATGGCCTTCGAATTGGGAACTTGTATCTGGTCTGATCAGACTGCTGTTGCTTTGGCGAAGTTGAAGGGCAGCAGATCGTCGATGGCTGCGTTCTCGGGGCGCTGAGGTAGTTCAGTGAGGACGCGGCGCAGCCACGCTAACGGCTCGACGCCACAGGCGCGGCAGGTCAACATCAGGCTGTAGATGACGGCGCTGGCCCTGGCTCCGTCGACGGTATCACTGAACAGCCAACTTTTCCGGCCAGTGGCAAAGATTCTGATGTCACGCTCGAGAAGATTGTTGTCGATCGGCATGCTGCCGTCCTCGGTGTAACGAGTCAGATATCCCCATTGGTTCAGGGTGTAGGAGACGGCGTCGCCGAGCTTGCTGTCCGGCAAGACTTTTGGGGCGAAGTCGTCGAGCCATGCCTTGAGAGCCTGGAGGATGGGGACACTATGTTGCTGGCGGAAGCGGCGAATGCAGTGATCTCGCGTTTCGCCGTCATCGGGGATTTGGTTCCGCGCCTGCCTTTCAACCCGATAGAGCTGTTCGAAGAACCGGAGTGCCTGTTCCGGCGGGCCGCCACCCTTCTTCCTCGCCTTTAGGGCATCGACGAAGCGCCGCCTCGAATGAGCCATGCAGCCAAGATGCGTTGCTCCTTCCAGCGTGCGCCAGGCGGAATAGCCATCACTCATCACGATGCCGCGGTAATCGCCCAAGAAGGTCTGCGGGTGTATCTGGCCGCGACCCGGCTGATAATCGAGCAGCACGATCGGCTCGTCACTGTCGTGGCCGCTCCGGTATGCCCACATGTACGAGGTGCTGGCGGCCGCTCTGTCCATTTCCTTCAGCACCTGGACCGTGGTCTCGTCGCCATGGATGAGGGGCTGCGATCTGAGCCGCAGCTTCAGCACGTCATAGATGCGGGCGAGATGCTTTTCGCTCGAGCCGATCACCCAGTGGCCCAGAGCGCCACGGCTGACAGGAACACCGGCGCGCTCGAAGGCCTGCGCCAGGCGGTAGAGCGGTGTGCCGTCGACGTATTTGTGAACGAGCGCGAAGGCCAGCGTCGAAGCCGTGGCGATGCTGCCCGGCAAGGGTTGCGCGGGCATCGGCGCGGTCACGACCGGCGTGTTGATGCCGGTGCGCTCACAATGGCGGCAAGCATATTTGAACCGCACATTCTGCAGAACCTTCGCCTTCACCTCGATATGAAGTTGCTCGGTAACGGCCTCGCCCATGCGATGCATCTGGTGACGGCAGCAAGGACAGACCTTCTGGTCGTCGGGAAGGTCATACTCGACACGCTCGCGCGGCAGGTTTTCCGGCAAGGCCTTGCGGCCGCGCTTCTTTCCCGTCGCCCCTTCGGTCGCCGGCAAGCCCGTGTCCGGCAGGACAACGACATCGCCATCTTCGCTGTCGGCGTCATCCTCATCCGCGGCCTGTTCGGCTTCATTGAAGAGGCGGTCAATGTGCTTTTCGCTCTTCGGCGCAAAACGATGCAGTCGTGCAAGCGCCAGCTCTTCCTCGAGTTTGACGACCCGTTCGGCGAGTTGACGGTTCTGCCCCTGCAGCGCAGCAATGCGCGCCATCAACGCTTCAACAGTCGGTTCGCCGGGTCGGTTCATCAGATTCTTGAATCGAAAGCATGCCGCCGCGTCAATCGCTCAATTCGAGAGCCCTCAACCGGCAACCTGATATTGCCGCACCGGATGGCGGACCATCGCATCGATGTCGATGCCGTCGAGGATCCAGTGCAATTGCTCGGTCGTAAGCGTGACCACCGCTGCCTCTCGGCGCGGCCACCGGAACTTGTCCTCGGTCAGCCGCTTCAGGACCAGCACAAAGCCCGACCGGTCAAAGAACAGGAGTTTCATCCGGTCGCGACGGCGATTGCAGAACGCAAAAACCGCCGGAGCAAACGGATCGAGCGCCATCGTCTCTTGGACCAGGACCGCAAGGCTGTTGATGCCGGCCCGGAAGTCGATCGGCTCGCGGTGCAGGTAGACTTTCAGGTCAGCGCCCAGTCTGAACATGACCCAGTGCTCCGATGGTCGCCGTCAATGCATCCACATCACCGCATTCCAGCGTCAACTTCACGCCGTTCGGCAGCGATGCGCTCACCTTGGCTGGAGAGGAAAAAGGCGCAGTTCTTTTCGAGGCCGACCTACGCACCCCATCGCAAGTCCCCGGCAAATCCACCGCAGCCATGCTGCTCTGTCGCAGCAAGGCCCGATCGGAAGTGCTTTCAATCTGAACCGGGATGAACGCAGGTGGCCGGGACGGCGGCAGGGACTGGGTCTCCGCGCGCTTCTTTATCCACTTGCGAAGAAGGTTCGCATTGACCCCATGTTCGAGCGCGAGCCTCGATACCGACACGCCAGGCTCAAGGCAGGCCGAGACAAGACGCTCCTTCGATGCCGGGTCGTATCGGCGTCGCCCGTCCCGACCGACAAGCCTCACCCGCAGTTTCTGCTCATCTTCTTCCATCACTTGGTGTCCACCTATTTTGGTGGACACCTCATGCATCAGAGCACTCAACAGCAAAAGGTGCGGGGAAATTCGCGCTTACGTCAGACTTTGGAGGAGGCGTTTTCGCCCGGAGCCTGTGTGACGCAGGTGGCGCAGCGGCATGACGTTTCGACCGCGCTGGCGGAGTGGAAACTGTGACCGAAATGCTGTCCTAAATCGGGCCCAGATACTCAATCCCGTTCTTTTTCGGACAACGTGGCAGCACCGCATGGCCTTACCTCTTCTTCAGGGCGATGCCTTGGCCGGCAACCGCCGGGATTTCCTCTTCCGCTTGCGCTTGGAGAATCTGTTCGAGCCGCTCGGCGACGACGGGCCGCCAGTTTTCCGACCGCCTCACCGTCAGGTTGAACCCGAGACACTTCACCTCGTTCGTGGCGGCCAGTTCGTTGGTCCCCGACTTCCAGATGCGGTGGAAAAGGACGTAGCGCTTGTCGTCCGCAGCGATGAGTTGCGTGGTGACATGGATCGGAGTGCCCAGGGCCAATTCGTCGATGTAGCGGACGTGGTTCTCGACGATCACGTATTCATGGCCTCCGCGCGCCTCCATGGTCCCGTCGTGGCCGTTCACCCAGTTCCAGAAAGCCCAGTTCGCGTGATCGCCGATGGTCACATAGTGGGCGACATTCACGTGTTCGAACACGTCGATCCACTCTTCCCTGACCGCCGTGCGGAACAGGGTCAGCGGCATCTCGATCTTGCCATCCCACGGCAGAGGGGCATCATAAACTTCAGCCACTGTCAGCGTCCTTTCCAGTTAGGCGTGCGCTTTTCGGATAGAGCAGCCATTCCCTCGGCGCGCGCCGTCGACCATGATGGTTATGTTCTCGATGAAATCGTGCAGACTCGCCGAAATACAAAGGCCGCCAAGCGGTTGCTGATCCGGCTTCTGAAGAAGGAAGGCGTCGCTCCGAAGCGCATCGTCGCCGACAAGTTGCGGTCGTATGGAGCGGCGAAACGCCAGGTCATGCCCCAGGTCGAACATCGATCTCATAAGGGATTGAACAATCGAGCTGAAAACTCGCATCTACCCTTGCGAAACCGGGAGGGCATGATGAGGGCTTGCGATCACCGGAGGTCTCCATCTTTATCTTTTCTGCGCTGCGCAATCTCTTCGTCCCACCAACCTCCAAACACTCAACGCTCGTCATCCATATCCACCGCCTCAAGGCCCATGGCGGAGTGGAAAGCCGNCCACCAACCTCCAAACACTCAACGCTCGTCATCCATATCCACCGCCTCAAGGCCCATGGCGGAGTGGAAAGCCGAGACCGAAATGCTGTCCTAAATCAGGCTCAGATACTCAATCCGTTCTTCTTCGAACGACGTGACAGCACCGTCCATGGTTGTCCCTCGCTTGATGTTTGGGGCCGAGATGACCCCGTTCAACATCATCACTTGAGGGACAGCCACCTTCCTGGCTATGCGAGGAGCGCCGGCCCATTACGGCATCTAGGATGTCCTAAGCTCCTTCTTCGAGAACGGCTTACTGCAACTCTCGCGCGCGTCCGGCGCCCTTCCCGGTTTCCCAGATCGAATCGAAGTTGCGTAACATCACTTCGGCGACGCTGAAGGTTTGCTTTCCTTGTCGGGAAGTCAGGCGAGCGTCGATGTCGGGATAGATAAAGAAGGGAAGGGAAATTCGGTCAGTCGGACCAGTGTGTACGACCTGATGCGGCGTGCTCTTGAACCGGTCGTCGCTCAAGGCCTGAAGCATGTCGCCAAGATTGACCACGAGACTGTCGGGGAGGCTCGGCGCCGGCACCCAGTGTCCCCCGAACCACACCTGCAAGGAGCGCGTGGGGAGTTCCTCCTGCAGCAGCAGCGTGAAGAAGCCATTGTCGGTATGCTTTCCGGCCGTGCCGCCAGTAGATGGATACCGGATCACGCGTTGCAGGACCGTCGGCGGGCTGAAATGGCGTCGGAACCAGCCCTCTTCCATATCGAGCAGGTCGGCTAGCGCGATTCCGAGCTTCGGCACAACGTCGTTGACCATGATAGCCTGCAAAGCAAGCAGGCTTCGCGCGAAACCAGGAGCCACCGCGTCATCCGGAAGGCGTGTGCAACCAGNGTGCAACCAGCAAACGGACGCCGGTCGCCTTCGTTCTCGATTCCGAGGTCGAACATTTCCTTCGGATCGGGGCCGGCCTCGGGATGCAGCGCCTCGCCGTACAACGGAGTGTATCCACGGGCGGTAGTGGGGTACACGTCTTGGGCGGAGTGACCGAAACGTTCCTTTGTCGCCTGTGGCAACGCGAAGAACCGCCGGGAAGCCTGGATGGCTTCTGCGATCTGTTCTTTCGGGATTCCGTGATCGAGGTAGAAGAACCCGTATTCCTCGCAGGCCAGGCGTAGGCGCTCGCGCTCTTCGTGTCGCGTTGTATCGGCGGCCAATTTTGCTAGTGAGATTTGCGGCAGTGTGGTCATAGATGCTGCTCCGTTTCTGCGCAGGCCCTATCAGGCACTTTGAAAACCCAGTAATGCGCACCCTCCTCAGCGATATATTTGCCGTCGTTTAGACGCTGTGCCGTCACAAGCACGCCTTCATCCTGCAGACGCCGCACCTCATGTTCAAAGGATGTGGCCTCCGCATAGCTCTTGCGGGTGCTTGCGATGATGAATCCGCTGGGGCGGGTTACGCGAGCCAGTTCGCGCAGTGCGTCCGGTCGGACGTGTCCGAGCGTGAAGACGCCGCAGCAGACCGTAATATCGTAGGTCGCACTAGAGTAGTCGGAGAGCGGCCGGTTAAGGTCGACATTGCCTCGGACATGACGGTAGATGTCGGTTTTCCGGGCCTGTTGGGCCATCTCCTCGGAGAGGTCGCAACCGTCGAGCACCTGGAAGCCAAGGCGCTTCAACTGTTGGCCAACCAGGCCTGTTCCACAGCCGGCGTCCAGGATTGCGATGGATGCTCGGTCGTTCGCCAAATACGCCGTCTGCACGGCACCCGCCAGTTCCGCCACGATCCTCGGCCCGCAGTACCCGTCGCGGCCGACATCCAACTCATAGGAACTGGCCCAACCGCGATAGAAGTGGGCCAAACGACCGACGTCGCCGTCCAGGACATGAGAATCCTTGATGCGCTTTCGTGCGGCTTGCTCAAGTGCTGTCTGCTGATCGAGGGTGGTCATGACAGTTTCTCCGTGAAGGGGCGGATGAGATGCGGCACGGTCGTCAGCGGCGGCGCAATGGCACCGCTTAGATCAATAAGGTCCTCGTTGCCGTATTGCTGAGCATGGCTGTCCGACCATGCGGAGGCGCCTACGCTCCAGGTGATAACGTCGTAGAGCAGGGCATCGTTCAGGCCCATGCCGCGCCCAAGATCAAACGCCTCGTCAAGGATCAGGCGATTGATGTGGGTGAGCTCGCCGGACAGAGACTCGAGCAACTGTATCTGGATGTCGCTAAGCGGGACGTCCTCGAGCGGAAACACATGCTCGCGCTTCGGTTTGATCCGTCCGAGGGGATCGGCCAGGAATTCTTGGTCTGGCGGATGCGAGGGGTTGGCGCCGTACTTGGATGGCGCGCGATAGCCCGGCACTTGCAGTCGAACGCCGAAGGCCAGCTGCGCCAATTCGACGACGCGCAGATGGCTGTCGTATCGGTCGAACTTCCGTCCCGCCTCGCTATAGCGCTTTTCGATCGCGCGCCCGATCGGCAGTCCCACGCCGAGGTCGTCGGCCAGCTGGACAGTCAGGCCCATATCTTTCACCGGGATCTCCAGCGTGCAAGAGCGATCATAGCTGCCATCCAGGAGAAACGGGGCGTACTGCTCGATTGCAACCGAGTTCGCCGAAGAACCGGCAAATCTGCGCCACGCCTGCTGCGCAGGAACGCCCCCGCGCACGCTTCGGCAGAGCGCGTCGCCGCTCGCGACGGCTGCAGCGTAAAAGAGCAGGTTCGTCAGTAGTTTGACTGATTGGCCCTGACCAATGCCTCCGACCTGGAAGGAGATGGCTCCCATGGTCTGCAACACCGCCTGGCTACGCACATAGGCCTCCGATGGTCCACCGACAAAGAAGCTGACATTGGCAAACTCGACCCCCATGTGGGACAAGTTGCTTACGGGCGCTTCTAGCGAATACACACCAATTGCTGCCGCCCGACGGGCGATCTCGACGGCATTTTGGTAGTCGGTCGTGGACGTATCGATCCACACGCTGCCCGGTGGCATTCCGGCCAAGGCGCCTTGCTTGCCCGTCATGGTGTCAAAGACGTCGCGTGGCAGTGGCAAGCAGGTGATGACAATCTCGCAATCGCGGGCCGCGTCGCGCGGTGCGTCATGCCACCGGGCTCCCTTTTCGAGCACGTATTTCGCAGCCGCAGGATCGATGTCGTAGACGTCCACCTGATAGCCGGCTTCCAGGAGCTTGGCGATCATCGGTCGCCCCATCCTGCCGGTACCAATGAATCCGATGCGTTCGGTGTTGCGGAAACGGGTGGCGCGCACGGCGCTTCCTCCAGCCTCTGCAATAGGCATAAGACTTCCTTTCACGAGTAACGTCATGATTTGACTTGGATTAGTCGCACCGATCGATAGCAAAGGAATATCTGCCGGATTCATGTCGGAGACAAGTAGATATGAATTAATAATTTATTGAATTATCGTTACGTCTGATCGAATGTCATTTAATATACGTCAGTAAAAAATCACAATACGTTAATCTTAGGAGGTAGTTCTGGAGAAATCTTCCTCTAGTGGATTGATTCCAACGCTTGGTGCCCGCGTTTGACCGCTGTAATGATCTCATCGGGGTCTGCTTTCCAGACGAATGGCCGCGGTTCGTGATTGTGCTCAGTCATGAAGCGGTTGGTTGCCGCCTGCAGGTCGACGACGGAGTGGAAGACGCCGTGTTTCGGTCTGCGTCGTGTCAGTTTGGCGAAGAAGCCCTCGACAGCGTTGAGCCATGAACATGATGTTGGAACGAAGTGGAAGGTCCATCGCGGATGTCTTGCCAGCCAGGCGCGGACCTTCGGCTGCTTATGGGTCGCGTAGTTGTCGAGAATGACGTGGACTGCCTTATCCTTCGGCAGTTGCGCCTCAATCACGTTGAGGAAACGGATGAACTCCTGATGCCGGTGTCGCTGCATGTTGCGGCCGATCACCGAGCCGTCGAGAACATTGAGGGCAGCAAACAGGGTGGTGGTCCCGTGGCGCTTGTAATCATGGGTCATCGTGCCACCCCGCCCCTTCTTTAAAGGAAGTCCTGGCTGGGTGCGGTCCAGCGCCTGGATCTGGGTTTTTTCATCGACGGAAAGAACAATGGCGTGGGCCGGCGGCGAGACGTAGAGCCCAACGACATCGTGCAGTTTCTCGGCAAAGGCCTTGTCATTCGACAGTTTGAAGCTGCGCCAGCGGTGCGGTGCAAGACCATGCTCGTGCCATATCTTGACGACCGAAGAGGCCGCGATCCCCACCGCCTTTGCCATCGCGCGAACGGTCCAGTGTGTGGCCTCTTGCTTGGGCGTTTCCAGCGTCAGCGCGATCACCTGATCGACCAGTTCGGGATCGAGTGGCGCAATGCCTGGCGGGCGGCTCTTGTCGCGCAAAAGGCCATCCACGCCTTCGGCCATAAAACGCTCCTGCCATCGCCACACGCAGGTCTTCGATTTGCCGGTAGCCTCCATAGTGGCCACAGTTCCCAAGCCGTCATCGCTCATCAGAATGATCTTCGCCCGCCACGCATGCTTCTGCGGCGAACCGTGCTTTGCCACGATGGCTTCGAGCCGAATCCTGTCGGCGGCAGTGACGTCAAATGTAATACCGGTGCGCATGCCCGATCGTCGCACAAGCGAAAACCGATGGGACTCCAACGTCGGACTCTTTTGTCTCGATCAATCCACTAGCAGCCTCGATAACTTGGTAGGTTGTGGGTAATTACTCACGCCCCAACGTTTGGCGACGGGGTGGCTCATCGGGCGGCGACTATTTTTGGTGAACCGTGCGGCGAGCACGGTGTTGGCGTGTTCGAGATCGAACTCGTCCGGGTGTCGCCTCCAGTCGATCCGTTCGACGTGCTCGGGGTGGGTGGGATTGGCCAGAAAGGCCGGCAGCTCCTCATGGCCCTAAACGCCGCCGCAAGCATCTGGTGGACAGTTACGCTTTCCAGTGGTGCAGATGGGGTAGGATACGCAGGCGACCACCGGCTCGCTTTTTTCGAATGCGACCGTATGCTGCCAAGTGTCGCCGAAGTCATAAGTGCAGGTGAAGCGGACGACCGTCGATCCAGCAGGCCGTTGGGGTCACGCGATTTTCGTCAGCGACGTCGTCGACACTGTGCCGATCGCCAAACTGCTCGCCGCCGATATCGAAGGCATGGAGGTTGCCATCATGCCAGCCCATCGCCGCTTGGATTGCCTGGTCGGCGGCGATGATGCGACTGGTCTCGGCGGTGGCTCGGAAGAGCAGGTCGCCAAGACGCGTGCCATGTTCTGATAGTCGATGGCGGCAATGGGCTCCGGCGAGCGTGAAGACGACATGAAAATACTGCGTGTCGAGAAGCTCGGCGCGACGATCTTCCAACCATTGCGCGCGGGCCAGCGATTGGCAGGGGGGACAATGTCTGTCGCGGCAGCTGTTGAAGGCGATGCGCCGGTGGCCACATGACGCGGCGTTGGGCGATCGACAGCGACGCGTCATGCTGTGCGCGATAGGCTTCGCCGTAGCAGCGGAAGATATCCACCACTTCCGGCCCTGAGCGGGCCATCGCCCGCGCCGCTCAGAAGTATTGCGGCTTGGCGGGGGGCGGCAGGGTGGCCGCCGGACGCGGCAAGAGCTCGAAGGGGCTCGATGTGGCGCAGACCTTGTTGGAGCAATCCGCAGGTAATAGCAGGTGGTCAGGATGGCGTGGTGGTCTGACGTAGAGAACGCAACCGAGGAACCTCGCTGAATCTCCCCAGGACTGAGGATGATCGGCAGCTTCTGCGGCTTCTTGGGACGGCGCCCAGTCCCTTTCGAGCGTCACACTGTAGAGAAAGCGCAGCGCCGCGAACCGGGCGACAGCTTCTTCTCATTGGTCAGATAAACCTGTAGGTCAGAATGTCCTCGCGCCCGAGCAAGTCCGGCGACTTGCCGAAGTGACTCGCAAACACCGAGACCTGCTAAAGATAGGAGATCTGGGTGTTGAGCGCGAAGTTGCGCACCTCCATGTCCTCTCTTATTCGCTGGCGAAGTTGGGTCATGACAAACTCCTCCTTGTCCGATGGAATGGGCTGCAAGCAGCCACCCCATGTTGACAAAGCGAGAGCTTCTTGTGCACACAGGACCGGCGCGACAGACGACGCGATCAACACCACGCCGGCGGCACCCCCCTCCTTCCGCTCCGCAATCGCGGAGCCGGTTAGGCACTACCTACCCCGCCCGACTATGTCGAGTAGCTCTGACTGTGATGGTTGAGGAATAAGGAAATTTTCCGCAGAAACACCCGGCCACCCGACATAGTCAGCGCGATCTACAGGCTGTTCAAGAACTCCAGCAAATTGTCGTCGGGCCGGATCGGGATGATTTACCGACATAGGGGACGTCTTTGCCCACGGCGCCTCCTTCATCGCCAACGTCGCCTCGAGATAGATCTGTGTGGTCTCGACCGATTCATGTCCGAGCCACAGAGCGATGGCGGCGCGATCGACGCCCGCCTGCAGGAGGTCCATGGCCGTCGTGTGCCTCAATCGATGAACAGTGACACGCTTTCCATTCAGCGGCGGGCAAATGGCAGAAGCGGTCTGGCGGTGTTTGCTCAGCATATACTGAACGCCATGAACGCTCAGCCGCTCACCTCTGGCGCTGGGAAACAGGATATTCTCTTCTCCGCGCTGAGGCTCTTCAGCCAGCTTCTCCAGACTGCGGTCGTAGACTTGGCGAACGGGGTGCAGCGTTCCTTGCGCCCTTTGCAAATGACGCGCATGTGGGTGCCCGTGCCGAAGAACAGATCGTCACGCTTGAGACCAGTGATCTCCGATAGCCGCAATCTGGCCTGCAGGCGAGCAGCCGGAACGCGTGATCGTGTCGCCCGGATCTGTGAGGGCGAAAGCCGAATGGCTGAGCTACTCGACCACGATCCGTGGAGACGGCGATTGCGTTCTGACTTCAATGTCGAGCAGACGTTCGAGTTTGTCACGGGAGGCGACCATCGTCATTCGACGTTCCAAATTCTCGCGTCCGGCCGTGTCCAATTGAAGACGTCTATGTTCGAAACCTGACACACAGAGGCGCGTATTCAGCCGGGGCGACACGAAATGCGTGGTTTTCTCCTTTTGCTCGCAGATCCTCTTTGGTGGCACGCCGATTGCATGGGGCACCGTTAAGGCTAGCTGGTGAATGTGACAGCGGGCAGCCATCCAGGGAGTAGCTGATGCGGGTAGCCGTCGTGCGGAATCATGATAATACTGCCGTAATCAACCGGTTCGGACAGCCTCGCACGGAGTTCGACGACCGCGAGACGGTTGAAAGCGTGATGGCGGCGCGCTGCAAGAGGGCGGCCACGAGACGCTGCTGTGCGAAGGCACACACGAACGGTTATTGATCGGTTTGCGACAGAGCCGTCTGACCGCTGCAGGAAAGCCGCCGGCGAAGGTGATGACGGCGATCGACCGCGCAAGTCCCTCTTAAAAGCACCATAGGTTTGACGATTGTGAAATTTGCCTATTCAAGATATTACATGACAGCAAATGAAATGGTGGCAAGATTACGTTATGCCCAAGTCTCATCATGACTTTACTTGTGAAAAGTCCCATGTCTGCTGTAGAGGCTGGGGGAAGCGCTGTGCGCGCCACTCGTTTCCACAACACCGAACGGATCGGATTCATTGGTACCGGCAGCATTGGGCGACCGATGATCGCCAAGCTCCTGGAAGCCGGTTATCCGGTAGACGTCTACGACATCAATCCCGCAGCCGCAAAAGACGTGGTCGAAAAGGGAGCCCGGTGGCATGACATACCGCGTGATGCGGCTCGCGATTGCGACATTGTCATAACCTGCCCGCCGCTGCCACGCGACGTCTTCGACAATATGATGGCGAGCGGGGCGCGTTGGTCGGAATGCCGCCTGACAGCGTGAGGATCGACACAGTAATTGGCGTGCATTCGCTAGAGGCGCCTGTGAGCAACTTGTCCCACATGGGTTCGATTTCGCCAATGTGGTGCCGGACGATCCGCGCGATCCAGCGGTTACAAGCGGCATCCGCGTACGGACACCGGCAGTGACGTCCGTGGGAATGCGCGAGGCGGAAATGGTGCAGATCGCCGCTTTCATTGACTCGGTCTGCAGCCAGCCCGACGACCCAGATGTTCATGCCAGGGTGCGAAGAGACGTTGCGGACTCCTGCGCCGCGTTCGAGGTCCCTGGCGTCACAGGTAAGGCGGGCTAATAAAAACGTCCCATACAACTCCAACACCCGAAGCGAGGGCATTCCGTGACCAGGCAGTTCGTGTTCGCTTCCGAATCCGTCAGCGCCGGACACCCAGATAAGATGGCCGACAACATCTCGGATGCCATCCTGGATGCGATCCTGCGCACCGATCCGAAGGCGCGCGTCGCGTGCGAAGCGTTGGTGAAGACAGGGATGGTCGTTCTGGCTGGCGAGATCACCAGCGATGCGCAGGTCGATTACAGCCAAGTTACCCGCGAGACGATTCTCGATATTGGATACGATGACGATGCGATCGGCTTTGATGGTCGGCATTCCGCCGTCGTTCTGGCTCTCACCGAGCAGTCGTTGCGACAATTCTAAGGTTTCTGTTGCGCCGAACAGATTTGGCGCCGATCGGCGGGCTCGAGGCCCAGGTGGTGAGAGCATTGGCATGAGCGGTCGCATCGTTGATGGAGGTGAACTCCGTCAAACTAGGCACGGTCCTTTTCCAATAATTTTGGGTTCGGTTGGGGTGACGAGGTAATTGATCCGAAGAGCGGTGGATCTCTCAATGATCGGCGCGCTTGGCAAGATGCAAGACTGGGAAACGCTTTGCCGAAGCATCCTTAACAATGACGTCACAAAGGAGGAAATTCGAGCGGCAATACACATTCTGAATAATGACGGCGTTTACAAGGATTGGGAGTGCTTTCGGGCTACCAGGAAATTTCTATAGGAGCGAAGTATTCTATGAAGATCATTGGCATTACGATGTGGCAACTCGACCTGCCACTTACAAGGCCCTATTGGCTGCCCGGTGGCCTCCTGAAGTTCGAAAAACTCGACAGCACCTTTGTTCGAGTTGATACCGATGCGGATGTGTCTGGTTGGGGGGAAAGTTGCCCTTGGGGCAACACCTATCTACCCGCCCATGGTCCGGGGGTAAGGGCGGGCATAGCAACACTAGCGCCCTCATTGTTGGGGCAGGACCCGAGGTCGCTTGAAGCGATCAACCGGACAATGGATACGGCGCTTCCCGGTCATCTGTACGTGAAGTCGGCCATCGATATGGCCTGCTGGGATATCTTGGGAAAAGTCACCGGGATGCCGCTATGGCAATTGCTCGGTGGAACTGAGGCAAATTCGGTCGCAGTTAACTCTTCGATTACCGCCGGCACTAGCGACGAGATGATCGCACTCATAAGAGATGCCTATTCAGAGGGCTATCGTACACACTCTGCTGAGGTGGGAGGCAGCGATCCCGTCGCGGATATTGCGCGCATTCAGTCGATTGAAGCGGCGCTGAAACCGGACGAGAAGGTTACCTACGACGTGAACCGAGCCTGGTTGCCGGCGGTTGCGATCCAGGTACTGAACAACGTGTCCGTGCGTGGCTGGATCGAACAGCCTTGCGAGACGCTGCAGCAATGCGCTCAGGTTGCTCAACGAATAATACAGCCGATCATGCTCGACGAGTGCCTTCATACTTTTGAGGACCATCTGCTGGCTTGGCGCTTGGGTGCCTGCGAGGGGGTCAAGGTGAAGCCCAACCGAATGGGCGGTCTGACCAAGGCCCGGCAGATTCGGGATTTTGGTGTCTCGGTGGGATGGCAGATGCACTTTGCGGACCTAGGCGGTTCGGCATTGGCAGATACTGCGGCAATTCATCTCGCATCATCGACCCCTGCCGCAAACAGGTTGGCCAGCTGGCTCTGCCATCATCACCTTGCGGTCGACCCCGTCCCCGGCCAAGGAGCCAGGAACATCGATGGTTTTGCTGCGCCGCCGACTGCGCCGGGACTTGGCGTGGAGCCGGACGTCGCCGCACTTGGGATCCCGGCATCAGTCTTCCACAAAGGGAGGCGCCATGACCCGTGACCCTGGTCGCGGTATCGGCTTGTTCATCACGCAGCGATCTTCGAGATGAATGTCGAAAGCGCTGGCGTTTGGCTTCCGTGGCGGATCTGCTCCGGTAGCATGCCGCAGGTCGAGCATCGATCTCATAGGGATTGAACAAATCGAGCTGAAAACTCGCATCTACCCTTGCGAAACCGGGAGGGGATGATGAGGGCTTGCGATCACCGGAGGTCTCCACCTTTATCTTTTCTGCGCTGCGCAATCTCTTCGTCCCACCAACCTCCAAACACTCAACGCTCGTCATCCATATCCACCGCCTCAAGGCCCATGGCGGAGTGGAAAGCCGNCCACCAACCTCCAAACACTCAACGCTCGTCATCCATATCCACCGCCTCAAGGCCCATGGCGGAGTGGAAAGCCGGGACCGAAATGCTGTCCTAAATCGTCCGCCCTGAACAATGGCTAAGCCATTGACGCGGCAGTGCCGCAAGTGACGGTAGGAAGTATCCGGTTTGGCGGCGCAAGCAGCGATAGCCAGCAGGATGAGCGCACGCCAAAGCGCCAGTGTGGCGAGGAGGAGGCGCAGATTGTGGCCGGCGGCCACGAGCAGCGCATTGATGGCATCGCCAGCATGCCCGAGAAGGAAGNGAGGCGCAGATTGTGGCCGGCGGCCACGAGCAGCGCATTGATGGCATCGCCAGCATGCCCGAGAAGGAAGTTCCGGTCCAGTCGCCCGTCGGTCTTCATGTGGCCGATGGTGGCCTCGATGGCCGATCGTCGCTTCAACTCCCGCGTCATGGTGGCGCTCAGCCCACGCTTGCTGCCGGCGATCATCACCGAACCCGAACCGGCATAGTCATGGCCGCGATAGCCCTTGTCGACGTAGATGCGGTCCGGATCGACACCGCCAATCTGCGCGGCCTGATCGACCGTCGCTGCGAGCGTGTTGGCCGTCATACGGATTGCCCTCGAAGGATTTGGCGGCCAGCACGAGGCCTTCACGGTTGGTTGTTGCGATCCCGACCTTGCAGCCGAACTCGTAGGGNCCGCGATAGCCCTTGTCGACGTAGATGCGGTCCGGCTCGACGCCGCCAATCTGCGCGGCCTGATCGACAGTCGCTGCGAGCGTGTGGCCGTCATACGGATTGCCCTGGAAGGATTTGGCGGCCAGCACGAGGCCTTCACGGTTGTTGTTGCGAGTCCCGACCTTGCAGCCGAACTCGTAGGGTGCGCGGGCTTTGCCTTTCGAGATGCAGACCACCTCGGGCGCATGCATCGAATAGAGCTTGTTCTTGTCCTTCGGCCTCTGGGCCAGCAGCCGCTCGACCAGCCCGAGCAGCCGAGCGAACCTGGCCTCGAGTTCACCATTGCCGGCGATCTTGCGGCTGATGTCGCGGAACACCCGGCCGAGATAGGTGCGAAGGCGCTTCAGTTCGCGCCGCATCCGTCGGAACTGCCGGGCGTGGGCATAGCGGCCGGCNCCGAGATAGGTGCGAAGGCGCTTCAGTTCGCGCCGCATCCGTCGGAACTGCCGGGCGTGGGCATAGCGGCCGGCGCGTACCGCCGCGGCCTTGGCCAGCCGAGCGTGGCTCTGCCTGAGCTCGATGCCATACCGCTTCGCCTGGCGCGCCAGGATCTGGATCGCCTTTAGGTAAAGCCGGCTGTCGGTCGGATGAGCGATCGCTTTCGGCTGCACCGTCGTGTCGACGGTGATCCGCTCCGGCGAATTCGGCCTGGCGGTCCCGCTGTCGAGCGCCGCCTCGACGCTCGCCTTCAGCATTTCTTGCAGACCCTCTGGTCCGATCCGCTTGCGCCAACGTGTCATCGTGCTGGCGTCGATCGGCGCCTCATGCTGGAAAAACTCGAAGCCGCTAAAATACTGGCAGTACGCATTGTCATACTCAATCCCGTTCTTTTTCGGACGACGTGACAGACGCACACAGCGTCTGGTTCAGCGCCGGCCACGAGATACCGGTTGAGACCAGATGCATCCGGAGGCGCGGATACCCATCGGAACTGACTGACATTAGCCCACATGCGTGAAGAACGATTGCGAGCTTGCGGGCCCGTGCCACCTGAGGGACAACCACCTTCCTGGTCTATGCGAGGAGCGCCAGCCCATTACGGCATCTATATGCGTTCGCCCTTACAAGGATCTCTAGTGCGGGTCAACTCACACTCGCAGCACCGGTACAGTATCGGAGAGCGGTGTCATTCGGCCAAGTGTCATTCAAGTCCTTCGTAACGCGCTTTGCTACTTTTTAACGCCACTTTCAGACCTTTTTCAATTGTCAGCTTGGTGAGCTCTGCGTACTCAGGAACCGGTTGGATCCCTAACATCGCAACCAACTCGAGGTAGTAGTCCAACGCACTCCTGAGCCCTTGCATTTCATACACGCGATTGAGGTACATTTTGTGCATCCGCTGCATATCGCGCGGCATGCGTGCCATGAGCGTGGCTTTGCGGCGGGTGACCTCCTGAAGGTCCTCAGGGGCCACAACCTCGGTCGCCAAACCTAGTTCCTTGGCTTCCTCGCCGGAAACTTCTCGGCCAGTCAGCAGAAGGTCCTTCGCTGCCTTCATGCTGACTAGCCAGGGCATAAACATGCAATGGCCGGAGATGCCGTGGCGAAGCATGCCGTAGCCCATCCGAATGTCTGAGGTGACGATGGACACATCGCAGAACAGTGAAAGTTCGAACCCCTTGCCGATGGCATACTTATGAACGGATGCTATGACCGGCTTACTAATGACCCACGGCGTTGTGAACTGCTCGAACTGGCGAATATATTTAAGGCGATATTCGTACAATGACGAGCGATCGTCCGACGTGTCCCCTTCGAGATCATGACCGGCGCAGAATCCGCGGCCAGCACCTCGGATAACAATTACATTCACATTGCCATCATCATCAGCGCGAAGTAGTCCCGCCCTAAGTTCAGCGAGCAGGCGCTCGTTCATAGCGTTGATCTTTTCAGGCCGGTTCAGCGTTAGCCAACAAACGTGTTCGGTGTCCACCTCATAGATGAGGTGCTGGTATTCGGTAGTCTCAGGTGGGACACGGTACATCATTTTCTCCCATGAAGTCGGATTGGTGGTCGGTTCGTTTTGGGCCCGCGATCCGAGACTGGCCGGCGAATTCTCATGGAGGGTGATTTCATGCCGATCGAAGGCTGCGGTCGAGTTTCGATGCCAGCGACAGCAGGATGAGTTCTCCTCAGTCTGAGCCGCAGCGCGTTTGCGGATAGCGCAGCATGTATCGTGCCAAATGAGAAAATGATGTCAGAACAATGCTATCGCGCTGATCGCGCTGTGTGTCGTGTCCAACTTCGTCGAAGACCCGACAAAAAGTGCAACCGTAGCCACAACCGCTGTGGTGGTACGCTTCGCATCACAACAACTCGAAGTTTTGGATCACAGCCGTCAACGATCTTTGCGTCAGACCCGGCCAACACACTCTTTGAGGTCGCCTTGGCCGAGCTGTTGAGGCATCCCTACGCCAAACTGTTGGCCGTTATCCAAGCCGTTCCCGAAGAGGCACTCGATCGAGTGTTCAATCTGCTGTTGAATTTCACGGTCGCAACCGAAAGCTATGTCAAAGAGATTTGGTCGGCTCTTTTTGAACGAGGATTGGAGCGTTGGTGGCGGATGAAGCGACCCGGGCGGTTGCCGCGATTGTTGCAGAAATATGTGTTCCCCGTGGTTTTACTGGACAGCATGACCGAACCGCGCCGAGCCTGAAGAACCGATCCGACGGCATTCGTGAAATCGGACCATGACATGCCTCGCAGCCGCTCGATCACGAGGGAGGTCCGGTGTGGCAGGACCCGTGCATCGAGACAGCCTGCGCAGCATTTGCGCCGCGACGCGAATGTTGTCGCGGATGACCCGGTTGAATTTGGCAAAGTATTTCATGTCACTCTTCCTCTTCGTCATCTGCGGCAAATGAGATGGAGACGGACGCAAGTCCGTTGTTCGAACTAAAGCCAACAAGCACGCCCTGGCGTGACAGAGCCTTTCGTATTGCCCTGAGCGTGTCGGGCCGGCTGTCCCGTCCCCGCTCAACATTGGAGACCGTTCCCGCCGACACGCCGGCGGCACATTGGCAAGCGCGGCTTGGTCCAGGCCAGCCAACATACGAGCGGCGGTATAGGTTCGGCCGAGCAGCGTTAGGCAGATCAGCCGTTCTGGTCCCGTCGGTATCATTGACCATTCACCGCGGCGAAGGCAGACCGGTCATTGCGACTGCGATCGCCGGCTTGGTCGCCACTTGTCGAAACCGTCGTCAGGATCCGGAAAAGCGGAAGGGTCTTGCGTATGGCGCCCAAGCGGCGAGCCACTGGGCAAGAAGCCCGGCTGAAACCGCTTCGAACTCGTCATACATCTCCGATTGGCTCATTCTTCGACGCGTTCGGTCACTGACTATTTCAGCGTCGCCATCTCCCGCGACCTCGATCTGTGGGCCTACACCAGGGGCGTCACGCTCGACTTCTCGCGACCGGGAAAGCCAACGGACAACGCTTACATCGAAGCCTTCAACGGCCGCTTCAGGGCGGAATGTTTGAACGCCCACTGGTTCCTGACGCTTGCCGACGCGGCCGAAAAGTTGGAGGATTGGCGCAGATACTACAACGAGGTGCGCCCCCATGGCGCAATCGGGCACAAGGTTCCGATCTCGTTGATCAATCCCGATGGCGCCGTCAGCCCGCTATCGTGAAACAGCCGGAAAACTCCACCTTCCGGCGGTCCAAAGGTATCGGATCAATGAAACTCCGGATTCTCCATTGAATTGGAGGGAACAAGGGTCTCAGGTCAATGCGATTATGCAGGGCAGGCCAGACGCTATTCACCGAGTGCGACGATGCGATCCGCGTCAGCTCATACGTGATGCTGCAGGCTACGCTCCTAGGTCTCGATGACCGGATCTGGCGGTGATCGATGCGCTACGGCACCGTCGTGGTTAGCTGGATCCGGTTTGCGCCCGCCACAAGCGTGCGTAAGCACCTTCAGTTGCCAGCAGATCAGCATGCCTCCCCTCCTCAATAAGCTGTCCCTTGTCGAAGACCACGATCTTGTCGGCCCTACGAATGGTGCTGAGTCGATGAGCGATGACGATTATGGTCTTACCGGCCCGACGAAGATCTTCAATGATTCGCAGGACAAACCCCTCGGCTATCGAGTCGAGAGAGGAAGTCGCTTCGTCGAGGATCAGGATCTCCGGATCCCGGTACAGAGCCCGAGCCAACGCAAGCTGCTGCTTCTCGCCGCCGGAGAGGCGTATACCATTCTCGCCCAAATAGGTCTGAAGACCGCCGGGCCAGCGCTCGATCAGCTCTCGTAGCCCTATTTGACCGCAGATGTGCAGGATCTTCTCGATGTCCGGCTCGAACTCGCCAAGGGCGATGTTCCCGACCACCGAGCCCGAGAACACATCGACCGATTGCGGCACAGCAGCGATAGCCTTGCGCACGGACACTGTTGAGAGATCCTGGAGGGCAAAGGGACCAATCCGGATGCGTCCTCCCTCAAGCGGGTAGACATTCTGCAGCAACGCCGCAAGGGTGCTCTTGCCCGAGCCGCTTTCCCCCACCAAGGCCGTCATCTCGCCCCGGCGGAAGGTGACGCTGAGATCGTGGAAAAGCTCCGGCTGCGAACCATGGCGGAACGTGACTTTCTCCAGGCGAATATCACCAAGGTCGGACTTTGTGGCATCGATGCCGCCGCCGCTTGTCTCCTGCTCCAGGTCGAAGATCTCAAACAGGCGATCCGCTGCGATGAAGCCATCCTGAACGATCCGATTAGTCTGGATCAGATTGGCGACCGGCCGGATGACATAGCCGAGTAACGTATAACAGGACAGTAACTCGCCGGGCGTGACGGTTTGATCGAGGGCAAGCGTCGTTCCGAACCACATCAGCACGATGGTGAATAGGGTCGAGAGGAAAGTCGAGGCATTATCCCCAAAGATCGAGATGAGACCGGAACTGTAGACGGAGTGCAGCATCTTGATGAAACGGATCTCCATCTTGAAGTTGGCGAAACTCTCCATGCCGGAGGTCTTGATTGTGGAGACAGCTCCGAGCGATTCCACCAGCTCCGCCTCCAGGTTGGCGGCATCCTCCATAATGGCGCGCTGGTGCTTGCTATTCAGCCGGTTGATGGTCCAATAGACCAAGAGGTACAGCGGAATGGAGACCGCCACGACCAAGGCGATCTTCCACGAGTAGATGCACATCAGACCGAACGAAAATAGAATCATTAGCACGTCAACGAATATGTTGATCGAGACGTCGTTCAGGAAGCTCCTGATCTTCACCGCGTCGTTCATGCGGGCGATGATTTCGCCCATGCGCATGCTGTCGAAGAACTTCTGGGGCAGGTTTAGAATGTGCTTGTAGTAGCCGAGGATCAAGTGGACATCGATCTTCTGCCCCGTTTGCAGGATAAGCCGGTTCCCGAGGAGATTGATCAGGATCTGCGCCACCAGGATCACCAGCATGACGAGGCTCATCAGGTTGAGCAGGTTGCGGTTGCCCGCTGTGATCACATGATCGACGATCTTCTGGACGTAGATTGCCGTCGAGAGCCCGAGTACCGTCGTCACGAGCGCCCCGGCGAGAGCCTGGGCCATCACCGCCCTTTGTGGCGCAAGCAGACGCGCGAACCGGGCAAGCGGCGTAATGGTCTCGTCGCGGCGCTTGAAGGTGGCTGCCGGAACCAGGAGCACCAGGACGCCAGTCCATTGCGTCTTGAATTCCTCGTGCGGCAGCTTGCGGATTTCGCCATAGGCTGGGTCCATGACGGTGACCCACCTCGCGTCGATCGCCTGGATGACGACGAAGTGGTGAAGGACCCCCTTGACGACGACGTGCGCGATAGCGGGCTTGGGGATCTTGTACAGGCTGTCGAAGCCACCCTTCACTCCCTTGGCGACAAAGCCCAGCTTCCGGGCCGCTTCCGTGAGGCCCAGTACGGTAGTGCCGGAGCGGTCGGTCGAGGCATACTGGCGGATGCGCGACAATGGCAGCTTGTGACCATAGAAGGCTGCGACAGAAGCAAGACTGGCAGCTCCACAATCGGTGATGTCGTGCTGCTTGAACTTGATAACCTTGCTCGACATAGCGGCTCGCTGGCTGTTTGGATAGGGAAGGACTAGTGGCCCGCCAGGAGGGGATTGAGCCAATCGTCGGCCTCATTGTAGAGGAGTTGCAGAAGAGTGCGTTCTGCCACGAGGAAGCGGGCCCGCACGGTCATGCCCTTCTTCAGATGACCGATGACCCCGTTCTTGAGTGCGAGATGGGTGCGAGAGAGTGCGCAGCGGACCTTGAAGACCGGGCTCATGTCGTGGAGGGTGAAGTCCTGCGCTACGCCGAGCACTGTCGCATCGATGAGACCCCATTGATTGTAGTTGAAGGCATCCACTTGGAGCCGCACCGACTGGCCCTCCCGCACGAAGCCGATGTCTT
Source organism: Mesorhizobium sp. L2C066B000 (assembly GCF_000502335.1). Classification (NCBI taxonomy): domain Bacteria; kingdom Pseudomonadati; phylum Pseudomonadota; class Alphaproteobacteria; order Hyphomicrobiales; family Phyllobacteriaceae; genus Mesorhizobium; species Mesorhizobium sp. L2C066B000. The sequence continues at coordinate 50,919 of NZ_AYWZ01000021.1, read as the reverse complement.
TGGGGGAGACGTAGATTTCCGCCACCAGTTCGTCGTCCGGCGAAACCCAAGCAACGGTTTGCCCGGCCTGGATGTAGCTGCCGGGGGTCAGGCCGGTGAATTGCTCGAGTGCGCCTGACACGGAGGCCCGAATGTGGGTGAGATCCCGTTCCTTCTCGAGCTGATGCACGGCGGCCGTGAGTTCCTTGAGGCGCAGGGTAAGGTCGAAGAGCTGCTGGTTCCATTCGGCGGATTTGCGCCGGGCAAGGATCTCCCCCTGAACCTCAATGTTCTGGAGGGCGAAAGCCTTCTCGTCAACGGCCTTTGCGGGCGTCGCAGCAGCGGAGAGCAGTCGCTTAGCGCGGTCGAGTTCCGCCGCGGCATTACTGCTGGCATATTGGTTCTCCCGCAGCAGATTGAGAAAATGCGCCCGCTCCGCCTTGGCGGACTCGGTCAGGAGGAGGATCGGGTCCTTGGCCTTCGTGCCGGAGGAGATCAGGGTTTCGAGGTCACGGGCAAGATCACTCTTAGCGCGAATATCGCCTTTATACGCCCTGAGCTTTTCCTCAACCACCTCATCATCGAGGGCGAGAATCTCCTGCCCCTGGGCAACCAGATGGTTCTCAACGGCAAGGATACGGGAGATGCGTCCGGAGACGGGTGCGACCAGGGGCGTCTTCTCGACGGTGGGGCGAATGATACCGGGACTTTGGACCGAGATCGCTATGGTGATGAGTGGCAGCGATACCAACGTCGCAACCACAGAGAGCAAAATCAGCCGATAGATGATCAAAGATCGTCCTGATCGTCGGGAGAGAATGCTCTCTGCAGTGTAGCTGGCAATTTCAGGAGAAAGGGTATTTAGCTTGCACACTAATGTTCTAACCGTGTCTCTTCCAGTGCCTCGCCGCTACCAGTATAGTCGCAGCCGCAACGCCTACTAACCCCGCCACCGCGAAAGCTATCGCCGCAAAAAAAGCCCACCCGCCCGAAATTGTGGATGCTTCTTCTGGAGCCAATTCAGTCACACCATAGTCTGACAGATCGACCTTCATTGCTGTCTCCTTTCCTAGAGATCAAATAAGATGAACCAGTCTGCCATTTAGCGGCTTTTGCCGCCGTACAACCAACATCAAGAGTCGTGCCAACTGCACAGGAAGCGACCCAGAAAACTAATTCTGGATGTTATTCAATGGCTTCACTGAGAGCGCGGCGGCACGCCAGCCAGACGTCACCGTGTCGCGGATTCGACAAACCCGACACTGGTAGGGGCCAGTGCGGTAGGTCGGATACTTAGGGTCGGATACTTAGGGATAGAGTCGAATATAGGTCTCCTGAGGGAGCTCTGCCTGCATGGAGGATATATTTCGGCCAAGCATTCTGCCGAGAGAACCGGCCTGTCAGGAACAGCATCTGGAACGCGCTGAGCAGCTTGCGGCAGTGTGGTCTTGTGTAAGCGCCCGATTGTTATCGCGGAGATTTCGCTTTGATGCGTGCGATGATGTCTGGGTCTGACGTAGTCTTCGAGGAAATCGTTTCCAGTCATTGGTCGAGCGGCGGGCATGGGCGCCGGTGCCGTCGTAAACGCTGATGAGACTGCCGTAGGACAGATTGTCGTGGTTACAGACGATCGCCTCCAGGAGTTCGGGGTCCTCTCCGAGCATTTTCGCGACGTGATTGAATTTATCCAGCGAATCCGCGAGGCATCTGAACTGGCGAGAAGCAAGAAGAAGCCTGATTATCCTGCCGATCAGCGACCAGCTGTCATTATCGGGCAATTGCGCCGGGTCCTGGCACGACCAGCGGTTGGAAAACTGTCTCAATCCCTCACCTGCATCGGCGGTCGGCAGCCTTTTGACGACAAACCGAAATTGGTTTTCTACCCAGAAGGGAGAGGTAAAGATCGTAGGCACTTTGGTCTTGTAGGAGAGCATCGCGCAAAACGGCGAGTATGTGATCGACTTTCCCTCCCAGGTGATGCGCGGCAGCGAACCGGTCACCCGTGAGGTGCTTGCGCGCATTGTCGGCAAGAGCTGCAGCATCGACCTGCTGATCGATGACATCCGCGAGGAATTGCGCGGCCGGCCCTATGACCTCTCGCCGTCGCCGGCGGCTGGAAGCACCTGACCCGGCCGGCCTATGCCGACGCCATCCGCGCCGCCGTCGGCGGACGTGAGAAGACGGCCGACCTGACACAGTCCGAGGTTTTGGTGCTGATGTGCATTGGCTACTTCCAGCCGATCACCCGCGCCGAGTTGTCATCGTTCTTCGGCAAGGAGATCAGCCGCGATTTATTGGTCATCTTCGCGGTGCCGGCCTGATCGCTTCCGGGCCGCGCAGCCCGACGCCGGGCGCGCCCTACACCTAACGACAAAACAATTCCTGCTGGAATTCGGCCTCGACACGCTGCGCGACCTGCCGGATTTCGAGGCGCTCGAGGATGCCGGACTGCTGAGCAAGGAGAAGCTGCTTGCGGGCGACATCATGCCAGGGTTTTCAGATAGCGATCGGGATGACGTTCGGAGCCCGACATCTGAAAGCAGATCCGACCCGACCTCGGGGTTTACAGCCCATATCGCCTTTGTCCCGCCTTGGCGCAAGTCGGCCTGGGTCCGTCAAACGAGCGCGCATCAAGCTGCCGGTTGCGCGATCCGACCAACGACGATGGCTATTCCAACGCCGCATCAACAGGGGAAGGAGTCAACCTTCGATGGTCTGAGCGAGATTTGTAAGTCAGCTAGCTCCGCCACGACGTCAGATCTGAACGTCGAACACAGTTCGATCAAGTCATCTTGCCGGGTATCAGCCCGATGTGATTCAGTCGGAGTGTCGTTCGAGATGGCTACGAATCGCGTTCATGGCCCGAACTGGCTCCTCAGGAGGATCTAAACCCAATACCGGCGCCATCCTCTTCGCTGGCTTCATTACCCCGCACGGCAAAGAGCCTCAAATAGATAGTGAATGCTCTCTGTCATAAGAAACTAGGAGACCCGACTAGATGGTTTTTGTAACAATAGCGACAGCTTTATTAGGCACTTGTGGTCTCCACTCCATGATATCCCGCTTCGCATAGTCCGGAACCTGCGTTTGACGCTCCTAGATCATATTCAATTGAGTAAGTTTCAACATCCTTTGGCCCCATACCAACCGGGAGGATGGTTTGGCGTGGATACGCTTTGTCACCAAACGAAAGTTCGTTTTGCCCCTGCGTCATACAGAAATGCCAAATATCCGGCTTGATCCGGGAAAATCCGAGTGGCATAGGTTGGAGGCATATCGTCTCTTTGACGGATATGAGGATCTGATGATTGAAGGAGCACGTTGATGCCCGGGGAACCAACCAATAATATGATTGAACTTACTGCAGATATCGTTGCCGCCTATGTCCAAAAAAACTCTGTGCCAGTGTCTGGATTGCCTGATTTGATTGCCAGCGTGAATTCGGCACTGTCCAATATTGGTCCGCCAACTCCCATTGCAGAACCGGCTCCTAAGCCGGCAGTCAACCCCAAAAAGTCAGTATTTCCAGACTATATTATAAGCCTTGAGGACGGTAGGAAATACAAGTCGCTTAAACGCCATCTCGCGACTAGTCATGGCTTGACACCCGATGAATACCGGGCAAGATGGGGTTTGCCGAAAGACTATCCCATGGTTGCGCCGAGTTATTCGGCGACCCGATCGGCTTTGGCAAAGTCGCTGGGCTTGGGAAGGAAGCCGGCTCCAGCCAAGAAACCTGCGGCAAAACGCAAGGCGAAGGCCTGAGCTGTGCACGTCAAGGCCAGAGGGAGCTTTTGACGTCGCAGCGAATTTACGTTTTTGGATGGCCCAGCCGGCGGAGGCGGGCAAGGCCGCACACGACGTGTATAGCCGAATGCGGTCACTGCTGCATCTCAATGCGCCACACTTCGACCATCGCGAGCCCGGCTTCCGCTTTGGTTTGCGGTCTCTGCGAAGCTGAATGACGGTGAATGTCCAGGCATTCAGCTCGCAAGTTCGTTAGCGGCATCAAGAAGCCGCGTAACAGCTACCGCCCGACACTCAACGCCATCCCGAAGGATGGCGTCGAGCACCGTCACGCAGGTCACGCCCGGATACGGCCGAGGCAGTGAGCCTCGCTGGCATAAGTCGACAGCGCTTAGACATCGATCGTGAGAATGCTGGCCACCAAGTGCCTATTCGCAAACCATACGGTACCGCTTGCCGGGCTCGCTGACGTTCTTGCAGACAAGCACCTTGTGCGGCTCGGAAGAGGAGAGCGGCGGACTTGCGGCCCGCCAAACGACTCTCTTTGATGTCTTTTGACCTGCCGAACGGCGCGGTTCGAGCCTCTCCGGCTCCTGTGGCGCAACCGGAAACACCCTGGTTTCGATCTGTTGCTGCTGCAGGCGTGGCGGCTCTTTGTCAAAGAATCGCCTGGCATCAAGCGATCTTGGAATAATCACCGTACCATCATCGCTGTGCGCGCAGCCGCTGCCCAACAGTAAGGCCAGCCCAAGAGGAAAAAAGGCAGAATCCGTTCAAACATAAGCATACCCTTGGCGGGCGTATACCCCGGCTTGCGGGTCGCCGACAACCGGCGCAAGGGCACGAAGAAAGGGCGCATTGCTTGCCGCCCTTTCGAAATTGTCGAGATGCGTGGACCTTTAAAAGCCCATACCGCCCATGCCGCCGCCAGGCATGCCGCCGCCAGCCGACTCCTTCTTCGGAGCCTCCGCGATCATGGCTTCGGTGGTGACCACCCTGAAATCGCGGCAACATTGGCTGCGGATTGATCGAATGCCAATCGGCGAGCGCTCAAGGAACGCCGATTTAGCAAATAACGCAAAGTTATTCGCGGAGAATTGCGTCGGTCCGCTGTACTGATCACCGGAGTGTTACACCTGCTGCAACGCGATCGCGATGCCCTGGCCGACACCGATGCACATTGTGGCCAGTGCATAGCGGCCGCCGCGTTCGAGTAGCTCCAGCGCCGCGGTGCCGGATATGCGCGCGCCCGACATGCCCAGGGGATGGCCAAGCGCGATGGCGCCGCCATTCGGGTTGACGTGCTCGGCGTCCTCGGCAATGCCGAGTTGGCGCAATACGGCAATGCCTTGCGAGGCAAAGGCTTCGTTGAGCTCGATGACATCGAACTGTTTTGGCGTCAGGCCAAGCCGGGCGCACAGCCTCTGCGTCGCCGGCGCGGGACCGATCCCCATGATGCGCGGCGCGACGCCCGCGGCGGCACCCCCGAGAATGCGGGCGATCGGCGTCAGGCCGTACTTCTTCACGACTGCCTCGGAGGCAACGATCAGCGCCGCCGCGCCGTCATTGACCCCGGAGGCATTGCCGGCCGTCACAGTACCGCCCTGCCGGAACGGTGTTGGCAATTTGGCCAGCGCCTCGACCGTGCTGCCGGCACGCGGATGCTCGTCCTTCGAAACGACAATCGCATCGCCCTTGCGCTGCGGGATCATCACCTCTGTGATTTCCTTCGCCAGTCGGCCATTGGCCTGTGCGGCGACCGCCTTGTCCTGGCTGCGCACGGCAAAGGCATCCTGGTCCGCGCGGGAGATCGCGAACTCTTCCGCCACATTCTCGCCGGTCTCCGGCATCGATTCGACACCATACTGCTTCTTCATCAGCGGGTTGACGAAGCGCCAGCCGATGGTGGTGTCGAAAATCTCGGCATTGCGCGAAAACGCCGTCTCCGCCTTGGGCATGACGAAAGGCGCCCGGCTCATCGATTCGACACCACCGGCGATCATCAGCTCCGCCTCGCCGGCCTTGATCGCTCGCGCCGCAATGGTCAGCGCATCCATGCCGGAACCGCACAGGCGGTTGACGGTCGAACCCGGAACCTCCTTCGGCAGGCCAGCCAGCAGCAGCGCCATGCGCGCCACATTGCGATTGTCCTCGCCGGCCTGGTTGGCGCAGCCATAGACGACGTCGTCCACCGCTTGCCAGTCGATGCCGGGGTTGCGCTCGACCAGCGCCTTCAGCGGTATGGCGCCGAGATCGTCTGATCGTACCGAGGACAGCGAACCACCGAAGCGGCCGATCGGCGTGCGGATGTAGTCGCAGATATAGGCCTCGGCCATGTCATGCAGCCTTTGCTTTTCCGGGTCCCTCATGCGCCGCCTTGGTGCGGGCCTGCAGGTCGCGCAATGTCGTGAGTTCGAGTTCGCTTGGCGCCGGTGTTTCGTCAAGCGCCTCGGCGAACTTAACCACCCAGCCACAGGTCTCCTGCACCTGTTCACGTGTGACGCCCGGATGCAGCGACACGACCGTGAATTCCTTGGTCACGGGGTCCGGTTTCCAGATAGCAAGATCGGTGATCAGCAAGGTCGGCCCAGCCGTGTCGATGCCGAGGCGCTTGCGATGATCGCCACCCTCGCCATGGCCGAAGGAGGTGGAGAAATCGATTTTCTCGACCATGCCGCGCTTGGTCTGCGCCATGGTCATGTAGATTTCCTTCGACGAGGTTGCGATCTCCGGCGCGCCGCCCCCGCCGGGCAGCCGGGTCTTGGGGTGAAAATAGTCGCCGATGACCGTGGTGTTGATGTTGCCGAACTTGTCGAGCTGAGCGGCACCGAGGAAGCCGATCGAAATGCGGCCGCCCTGCAGCCAATAGCGGAACATTTCCGGCACCGCGACGGTGGTGACGGCGGTCTCGCACAATTCGCCGTCGCCGATCGACAGCGGCAGCACGTCAGGTGCTGTGCCGATCGTGCCGCTCTCGTAGATCAGCGTGATGTCGGGCGCATGCGTCAGCCGGGCCACATTGCAGGCGGCCGACGGCGCACCGATGCCGACGAAGCAGACATCCTCATTCCGCAGCGCGCGGCTCGCCGCGATGATCATCATCTCGTTGGGGGTGAAGCCCAAGGGGTTATGATTTTCGCTCATGCCGCTTTCCTCAGATGCTTGACTCTGGCGGCGAAATCACCGGCGCTCTTCTCCATGACGTTCACCTGCATCCATGCGCGGAATTTCACGCGGTCCGCAGCGATCTCGTCCCATTCTAGATAGGCCGCATTGTCGCGCGCATAATAGCCATGCGCATAGGACGGATGCGACCCGCCGGGCACCACCGATATCGCTGATATCGTCCAGCGCGGCAGCACGGTTAGATTGGGGTGGAGATGGTCAAAATTGTCGACCACCTCCTCCACTGTCACCACGGCCCGCTTGGCCGCCAGCACTGCTTCCTTCTGGATGCCGACAATGCCCTCGACCAGCACATTGCCTTTTTTGTCGGCCTTCTGCGCATGGATGAAGGTGACGTCCGGCCGGATCGAGGGAACGGCGGCCAGCATTTCGCCGGTGAACGGACAGGTCACCGACTTGATGTTCGGATTGACCGCCGCAAGGCCCGCGCCGCGATAGCCGCGGAACACCGCGCATGGCAGGCCGGCAGCGCCCGCCTCATAGGCATTGGCCATGCCGGCATGGCTGTGCTCCTCGACCTCGATCGCCCGGGGAAAGCCGTTCTCGATGGCGTCTCGGGCGCGCCGCAGCAGGCCGACGCCAGGATTGCCGAGATAGGAGAAGATGATCTTCTTCGCCATGCCCATGCCGATCATCTGGTCGTAGATCAGGTCCGGCGTCATGCGGATCAGGGTCAGGTCGCGAAACCCCTGGCGGATCGCCTCATGCGCCGCCGCCGTCGGGATCAGATGGGTGAAACCCTCAAAGGCAACGCAGTCGCCATTGTTCAAGTTCTCCGCAACGGCTTGTTTGAGCGGCAGGAACTTGACCATCGCAGGAACTCCAAAAAAGTGGAACATGCGTGCAGGGGATCTGCACGCGTTTTAAAGCGGTTGCTCGCGCCATCTTCGATGTCGTCTGATATTAGAAGCGCCCCGTTGGTGGGGAGGACACCGGCAGGGCTCGCCGCCCATACGTCGCGACCGTGGCGCCTGGACATCACAGCCAAGCGTGGCTTCCGGCGGCGACCTCTTCGCTGGCTACTTACTCGACTTCGAACGTCACGCCCTGAGCGAGCGGCAGGCTGCGACCGTAGTTAATGGTATTGGTGGCCCGGCGCATATAAGCTTTCCAGGCGTCCGATCCGGATTCGCGGCCGCCGCCAGTTTCCTTTTCGCCGCCGAATGCGCCACCGATTTCGGCGCCGGATGGGCCGATATTCACATTGGCTATGCCGCAGTCTGAACCTCGCACGGAAAGAAAAGTCTCGGCCTCGCGCAGGTCATTGGTGAAGATCGAGGACGACAGGCCTTGCGGCACGGCGTTGTGCAGCCGCAGGGCCTCATCGAAATCACTGTAACGAATCACGTAGAGGATGGGGGCAAAGGTCTCTTTTTCAACCGAACCTGTCTGCTCGGCGATCTCGACCAGCGCAGGGCGGACATAATAGGCGTCCTCGCCGAAGCCGACATCGACCCTCTCGCCGCCAAAGACCGTGCCGTCAGCGGCCCTTGCGTCGGAAAGGGCGGCCTGCTGTGCGTCGTAGGCTGCCTTGCCAATCAAGGGGCCGATGAGGTTTCCCGATTCGAGAGGGTTTCCGACCGAAACGGAGGCATAGGCCTTCTTCAGTCGCGGAATGAAGCTGTCATAGACGCTGTCATGCACGAACAAGCGCCGCAGCGAAGTGCAGCGTTGCCCGGCGGTGCCCATCGCTGAGAAGGCGATGCCGCGCAGGGCCAGGTCTAAATCCGCGGTGGCGGTGACGATTGCCGCATTGTTTCCACCCAGCTCCAGGATTGAGCGACCGAAACGGGAGGCGACGCGAGGACCGACCGCGCGACCCATCGCCGTCGAACCGGTGGCGGAGAGCAGCGGCATCATCGGATGGTCGACTAGCACCTCGCCGATATCCCGGGCGCCGATCAGCACGCTCGCAAGTCCATGTGGGACGCTTCCGCCTTGATCCTGGAAGCGCTTGACCGCCCGGCCGAACAAGGCTTGAGTCGCTAGCGCGGTTAGCGGCGTCTTCTCCGACGGCTTCCAGACAATGGAATTCCCACAGACCAGGGCAAGCGCCGCGTTCCACGACCACACGGCGACAGGGAAGTTGAATGCCGAGATGATGCCGGTGACGCCGAGCGGATGCCAGGTTTCCATCATGCGGTGCTCAGCACGCTCGGTAGCGATCGTCAAGCCATACAACTGACGCGATAGGCCGACCGCGAAGTCGCAGATGTCGATCATCTCCTGGACCTCGCCAAGGCCCTCCGAAGGGATCTTGCCCACTTCTATCGAGACAAGACGTCCGAGGTCAGCCTTGGCCACCCTGAGCTCCTCGCCAAGCAAACGGATCAGTTCGCCGCGCTTAGGCGCGGGCACCAGTCGCCACTCGAGGAAGGCCGAATGCGCGTTCTCAATGGCTTTGTTGGTGTTTGCCGTATCGACCGTCTTCACTCGCGCTAGAGTCTCGCCCGAAATGGGTGATTTCACGATGAGCTCGCCAGCGGTCAGGGCGGCGACATCGACCCCGCATCGACTGAGGATCGCGGCGACCTCGTCGGCGAGCGATGGACGGGCGATCTGCGTGGCGTGGGAAGTCATGGTGTTCCTCCAAGTGTTAGGAATGCGTATTGGCGGCGACAGGTGCGTGACAGAGATGCGGTAAGTTGGTGGCACCGGGAGCGTACCTGCTTCAGCAAGAAGCCTCGCTTGAGCGGGTTCCTGTTCCGCGACCTTTCAATGGCCACACCGACGTCGGCGACTGACCGTTGATGCCGGTTTCCACCGCCACGGCCCGAAAGCGGTGAGCGCTCAAAATCACCTGAAGCGGCAGGATTAATAATGCGGTCTAACTCGTCTTCCTCACGTGGATGAAGAACCGTAACCGGTACGATCAGAAAGATGCTGTCGTTAGCGGCGAACAGAATTGGGCTAGAGAAGCTGGGCGGGAAGTCGCCACAGCAACCGGAGCGCCCCAGCGCGCCAAAGATCCGCAATAAATCGGCTGTCGCGGCCTTCCTGATCCGCTGCACTGTGGTCATGGCGCTTTGCGTGCTGCTTTGCTTAGGTGCGCCAATGCCCCGTCGATCGAGTCCTGTTGCGCCTTGGCGTAGAGATCAAGTTCGTTGGCGACCTTAACTCCCAAGCCTTGTTCGAAAGCGTCCCGATTGGAACATTCCGAATAGTTCTGCTGCTCGTCGGTATCGAGATTCGATTGGAAAATTCCCGCAGCGCTGACTGGCAGGAAATCTTCATAGATGATCGGATCGAAATGCAAATGGCCGCTCGCGACGAGCTCATCGACTGATCGCAGTATCTGCTTGCTTGCAGCAGCGGCAAGGCCTTCCCGAGTCGGTGCGTATCGAAAATAGGCGAGTCCTTGTTCGCGAAGTGCGCTCCAACTGTCGGGAAACTCCTTGAACCGCCCTGTCAGTTGGCTCTCGTAGGTACCGGCATGAGAGCCTGCAACGCCAACCTGGACCTGGCGGCGAACCGACGCCAGCAGCCTGTCATAGAGCTTGCGTCCCTTCGGCGTGAGCGCAACGCCGCGCTGCTCGATTTCACCGAACCGGGCCGTGTGCCTGCCCTCTACCAAGGCCCCTTCTGCTGCTTTGAACACAATTCGCTCCTCAATCGCCTTGAAGCTGGTCTGGCGAAGCAGGATCGGGCACACGCGACGCGGCGGGCCCTCGATGACCGCCTTGGGCGTGATGCCGCGTTTGGGCATGACGGCCTGCACCGCGTCTATGTCAAGCGTGCGCGGCGTCAGGTGGTTGATGTGCGGTCCGCGGAAACTCACGATGTCGGCAATCAGGCGGTGAGCGCCGTGCAGCTTGTTGTAGGTGGCAAGCGTCACGGCTGCGTCGCTATGCCAGCGGAAAGTCTCCAGAACCTCGCGTACAAACTCCTCGGCCTCGGCCTGCTCAAGGCCGCCCTCGGCCTCGAAGACCTCGACGAGTTCGAGTGCGCGCGGGGTGAAGATCTGTCGCTGCGCCAGTATGCGCGCTGCCATTTTGCGCAGCGCTTCGTCCTCGATCAGCTCGAGGCGAAGAAGCGAGGTGAAAACGCGAAACGGGTTGTTTCGCAGCGCATCGTCTTCGACAGGGCGGAAGGCCGTGGAATGCACGGGCACGCCAGCGACCGACAGATCGTAGTAACCGACCGGATGCATGCCGAGCACCGCAAAGATGCGGCGGATGTTGAAGAGTTCTTCCGGCGTGCCGAGACGAATGGCGCCGTGACGCTCGACACCGAGCCGGTCCAACTCGTGGCTGCGGCGCAATGCCTGTTCCAGCTCCGGGTCGCTTGCCATCGTTGCAGTGTTGATGTCGGTTACCAGCCCAATGAGGGTGCCATACTGCGGCACCTCGCTGCGGTACATCTCCGACATGGCATTCGAAAAGAGCGACCGGATCTCGTCGGCGTGGACCGTCATCGAAGACATCCTGAGCGACTTTATCTGAGCATGCATGGTCATACGGACCTCCTGAATGCCAACCGGGAAAGAAGCAGCCGACGCTTGCGGCTGCTCAAGGGATCGGGATGCGATCAAACCATCCTTCTGCCGGCTTCGATATCGACATCTATTCAGAAGTTCATTCCGAAATGGAATGAATACAAATTGAGACGGCTCGATCGACGGCATCACCCAGCTTCAGCCTAATCTACATGTTGGAATGCGTTCACGTTCGATCTGATAGCCTGAAGCCGGAGTAATCTCGCCGTGAACGCCAAGCCCCCGCCTGAGGGTTAAGGCGAGGGTCTAAGCGTGGAACTTCCGCCGACCGACAAGGAAGGAAGGGGGACATGCCTGGTCATGCGGCGATAGTAACACCATGGCCCTTCACCGGTTCTCCCTGGCGATAATAGAGGCCGAAGCGGTTTCGCAAAAATGCGTCGAGGGCAATGTCCTCCTGGCGAACGAAGCCGGAGGCCGGAATATTGCCGTCAGCAAGCAGATCGAGTACCGCGCAGATGCTGGAAGCGGTCGTAACCTGGATCGCGCTCGTGGTGCGGCCACCAATCTGCGTGCTGTAGATCTTGTTCGCATAGGTCTCCTGGATCAGGCGGCCGCTCCTGCGCCCGGAAACCGTGACAAACACGATCACGACGTCCTGTAGCGTCGTCGGCAGGGCGTTTTCGAGTATGTCCTTCAGCACCTCACGGCGGTGTCGTAGCCCCAAGTCCTGCAAAAGCGCCTTCATGATCGCGGCGTGACCAGGATAGCGGATGGTTCGATAGTTGAGCGTATTGACCTTGCCCTTCAGCGTTTCGCATAGCGTCCCCAATCCGCCGGAGGTGTTGAAGGCCTCATAGGTTACGCCGTCGAGCGAGAATTCTTCCCGCTCCTCCAGTGCCGGCACTTCAATGAGCTCGCCGTTGACGACGGCCTCGCAGGGCTGGATGTACTCGTTGATGACCCCGTCCGTGCTCCAGGTGAGGTTGTAGTTCAAGGCGTTGCTCGGAAACTGCGGGAGTGCGCCAACGCGCAGCCGCACGCTGTCGAGGCTGTCGAACTTGCGGGCAAGGTCGCTGGCCACGATAGAGATGAAACCGGGCGCCAGACCGCATTGTGGAATAAATGCCGACTTGGCTGTCCTGGCGATCTGTCTCACCTGCCGAGTGGATTCTACATCCTCCGTAAGGTCGAGATAATGCACCCCAGCTTTGGCAGCGGCAGTGGCGATGGAAACTGTAAGCTGGAAAGGCGCCGCGCTTAGCACAGCAAATTTGCCGGACAGCTGAGCCGACAAGGCTGCTTCGTCGGTGATATCGAGGATTGCCGTCGAAAGGGCGGGACCACTTTCAATTTCCGCCAGTTGATGCGCGCTGCGGTCAACGACTGTCACATGATAGTCCCCGGTATCCGCGAGCAACCGAGCGATCGTGGATCCGATCTTTCCTGATCCGATGACGACGACGTCTTTCATTGTTTCCTCCTGCGACGCGACTTTGGTCCGAGCGCGTCATGTCTCTCAGGTCGCGCGGTTGATTTGCAGCGATGAATTTCATAAAACTCCTATTCATTTTGGGCATATCGCAGGGACAGTTTGACAAAATGCAGGTCTCGGCAAAAGATCGCCAACTTCTGATGCTGCTTGCCGAAGACGCGCGCACGCCCATCGCCGTGCTTGCCCGCAAGCTGGACCTCTCACGAACAACCGTTCAGACTCGGTTGGACCGCCTTGAACAGGAGGGGGTCATCGCCGGATATGGCGTGCGGCTGTCAGACACTTACGAGCACGGCCTGGTTCGAGCTCATGTCATGATTGTCCTCAAGTCCAAGGCGCTCGGCGCGGTCGTTCGCGCGCTTCGTGCTCTTCCGGAAGTCATGTCCGTCCATTCGGTCAGCGGGGGCTTCGACCTGATCGCCGACGTTGCCGCGCCATCGATCAGCGAGCTTGACAAGACTATCGACGTGATTGGTGACGTCGAGGGTGTCGAAAAAACCCAGTCGTCGATCATCCTTTCGACGCGATTCCAGCGATAGGCACCGGACTGGTGCCGTGCGGCGGCGCCGGCGACCCAAGCAGCCAACAGCTGCCGAGAGCTGTTGAAATGAACTGGATGAACGTACTAGATACGAAGCATGAGTTCCGCTCACAGAAGGTGGTAGGGTTTGCATTCGGTGGGTCACCACAATCTCCCCTCCTATGCCCTGTTGCGCAGCTTTGAATGCGCTGCGCGTCACGAAAGCTTTACACAGGCGGCCGAGGAGCTTCATCTCACGCAAAGCGCAGTCAGCCGACAAGTCAAAGAGCTTGAAGACATGATGGGCGCGACATTGTTCAGGCGGGTTGGACGACGGGTCGTAGTAACCGAGGCTGGCAGGCGGTTTGCGGCGGACCTGGCGATCGATCTCGAGAACCTCAAGCAATCGGTGGTGCGGGCGATTGCAGTCGGCGAGCGAATGTCGACGTTGCGCATCGGTATACTGCCAACATTTGCCAGTCGTTGGCTGATCCCCAGACTAGCGACGTTCCTGGGCGATCATCCCAATATCGAAATCAGGCTGGAAACCCGCACCGTACCGTTCGATCTCACCCGAGAACGCTTCGATGTCGCCATCCATTTTGGAAGGGCCGACTGGCCAGACGCCCGTATGGCCAAGCTGTTTGATGAGGAAATGCTGCCGGTAGCATCTCCCAAATTCCGCGACACGCGCATGGCCACCGAGCCGGCGCGTCTCGCGGAGGCTCCGCTGCTGCACCTCATTACCCGCGAGAGCGCATGGATTGACTGGTTTGCCATGAACAACATCCGCGACAAGCGGCTGCTGACCGGCCGGCATTTCGATCAGTTTTCCATGATCATCTCGGCTGCCGTGGCCTCCCTTGGCGCCGCGCTTCTACCCAAGTATCTGATCGAAACTGAGCTCGAGGGGGGAATTCTGATCCCGCTAAGCGACATGGCCTTAAAGACGCATAACAGCTATTTTGTTGTCAGCGCGGCTGGCGACGTCAATCCACAGGTAAACGCTTTTACACGCTGGCTGATGGCGGCGGCCAAACGCGCCCACCGGCCACCAGCATAGCTTCTCACAATTCACCTAAGACTGCGCTGCATTTAGGCTGCCTATCACGACACGACCGAGCATGCCCAGGGACGAACATGACTCGGCAGCCTTCCGAAATGATCTTTGAAGGCTTTCGAAAAATGCGAAGATGAAACATATCCGCAGGCTATTGCCACCTCGATGACCGACATGTCTGTCGTCTCGAGAAGTTGCCGTGCCTTTTTGAGCCTAACCTGAGAGTAATAAGTCATCGGGGTAGTCTTCAGGTGCTTTGAGAATAGACGCTCGATTTGGCGACGCGATAAACTGACTGAGTGAGCGATTTTCTTGAGAGGCAACGGATCCTCTACATGCCCCTCCATCAGCCTGATCACGCGAATGAACTTTTCGAGGGCGCCGCTGTAGCGCACTCCAAGCGGCACCGATTGGCAATGGTTACCTGTACGAAATCTGTCCGCACTCAACTGACCACAAACTCGCCGGGCCAGGTTCTCTCCGTGCCGAAGGCGGATCATTTCAGCTGCAAGATCGAACGCTGCGAACTCGCCGGCGCAAGTTGTAACGGAGGCATGCTGGACAAAGAGGCAATCTTCGGTGACCAAGTCCGAGAACTTTTCGCCTAAAGCTGCAAGTTTCGACCAATGAATCGTGCATCGCATGCTGCCATGTAAAATCCCTGCGTCAGCCAGCAACCAAGCAGCGGTTCCAATCGCACAGATTGGCAATTTGCGGCGACTTTTCGAGCGCAAGAGAGCGGAGAGCAGACGTGATTTTTGCTCTTCGATGCGCTCTCCACCGATTATTACAATCGGTGAATCGTCATCGTTGTTTCTGTAGCAATTGATGTCGATGTCGGCCGAAATTGCAATGCCGCTCGAGCTCAGCACGGGGGACATATCTGTGCCGATGATTCGCCAGCCAAATAACTTTTCGCCGGCGCTGCAATTCGCTTGATAAAACGGTTCTACGAACGAAGAAAGGCTAAGCTGCGAGAACCCTGGCAGAACAAGAATGTTGAACCTGAGCGTGCTCTCAGATGATGCCTTTCCTTCCGATGAGACTGCGTCGTAGTCGGGGTCCGGTGCGGGCAAGCCTATTTTGGCGGTTTTAACCATGGTCAGGCCTTCGTTTCCGCCTCGCTGCTATCAGGTCGCTAGGGTTGCAGGATCAGACCCACTTAGCAGCGGCGTGACGGTCAGCGACCTTGACCTTCCAGCCGCTCGTTGCCTCCACATTCCGCGCCCCAGTGGCGTGGTTACAAATGAGGCTTCATCTTTCGTAGAGCGATGAGAACCACAGCAGCCATGTCATCAATGTCATGCTCAGACATTGCCGTTGACAGGAAACCAGTACCCGTTTCGACCATGAGCAGGCCGCCGTCGAAAAGATGTCCGACGAATGTTGAAAGAAGTGCAGCTTTCTCCGGCGACAGGTAAGCTTGCCGGTAGTTCTCAGGCGCGTCCGCGGATAGGTGGATACGAAACATCGAGCCTCTGCCGGTAACACAAGCAGGCACGTCGGCAGTCTTGATAGCCTCGCCGATCGAGCCGCGTGCGCGGTCGCCCAGTGCGTTGAGCCTGTCAACAGCTTCCCGGTCGTACAACTTCATCGCCGTATGGCCGGCGATCATCGTGATTGGGTTTGCCGAGAAAGTGCCAGAAAGCGGGAAAGGCGCCGGACCATTGAGGGGGTTCAGGACTTCCATCACCTCAGCACTACCGGCAATGGCCCCGGCGGGAAAACCGCCCCCTATCATCTTGCCTAAGGCCGTGATGTCCGGCTGGACATCATACCATTGCTGCGCCCCTCCAAATTTGGACCGGAACGTGATCACTTCGTCGAAGATCAAGAGCGCCCCGTTATGCTCGGTCCAGCGTCTCAGCGCTTGAATGAAATCTTCGGCCGCTTGTACCACGCCTATGCGATGAGGAAGCAGGTCGACCAGCACACACGCCAATTGGTCGCGATGTTCGTCGAGTATCTCGAGCGCCCGTTGCGCATCATTGAATGGGATCACAACGACATCGTCGAGTAAGCGCTGAGGCGTCCCACGCGACACAGCAACGCTGGATGGGCGCTCCGGCTGTCCCCAATTGTCCGGCTTGGCCGTCTGGCTTGCCTCTGCATAGTCGTAGAGGCCGTGATAGGCCCCTTCGACCTTTGCGATCTTCGGTCGCCCGGTGAATGCCCGCGCGGCTTTGAGGCTCGCCATGACCGCCTCGGTGCCCGAATTGACGAAGCGGATTCTCTCAAAGGCCGGATTGCGGCTGCGAATATACTCGGCGTAATCGATCTCGACTTCCGTACCGAGGGTAAAAGCGGTTCCTTTCTGCAACTGCTCGCTGACAGCAGCAACGATCGCCGGGTGCGCATGCCCGTGAATCAGCGAGGCAATATTATTCGCAAAGTCGGTGCGACGGACGCCCTCCACGTCATAGACGTAGCACCCTTGCCCTCTCTCGACGTAGATCGGATGCGGCTTGCGCAAAATCGTATTTCGACTACATCCGCCAGGCAAAACGGATTTGGCGCGCTCAAACAGGGCTGCGCTTTTCGATATATCCGTATGCAAATTAGCGTCCATGCGCGTCTCCCAACAGCAGCTAGCGGTCCAAATGGCTGAACTTGCCTTGCACCCCGTCCCACGCCGCTGCGTCGGGGAGTGATTCCTTGGAATCAGTTATGTTGGGCCACAATCGCGAAAGCTCTTCGTTCAGCTCCAAAAAGTGCTTCATATCCGCCGGCAGGTCCGTATCCCGGTAGATCGCTTTTGCCGGACACACCGGTGTACAGGCATCGCAATCAATGCATTCGTCGGGGTGAATAACGAGAAAGTTCGGCCCCTCGTAAAAGCAGTCGACCGGGCACGCATCTACGCAGTCGGTAAATTTGCACTTGATGCAATTCTCGGTGACAACAAAGGTCACGTTGGGCCCCCATACTGTTTGGAAATGGCGAATCCTATCGCGCGCCTATTCCGCCGCCTGCAGGAATGCGGGGTTGATCCCATACATGGAATAGAGGCCAGCCTCGTCGAAGATGACGCGATCATCGTAACCGTTGAACCAGATTGCCTCTGGGTTTCGGCCGACCATGGTCACCTTGCATCGGTCGCGTGCATCAGCGGCTGAACGCAAGAGCTTGAAGATCACGACGCCTTTTTCACCACCAGGAACTCCCGGAACGGGCTCGTTGGTGACGGCCGCCACTTCGGTCTTGCCCTTGTAGTGCGTGATCGAAAGCCGCGCATGGGCCTCGACGCCCGACAGGCCCTTTTGCGACTCGTTCAAAATCTGCCATGCGCGCTCGATCGGCACATTGAATGCCTTGTGCCCGACTATGTCGCGACCACAGAAGAAATAGTGGTTGTTGATGCCGTTTCGGAGCATCTCGCGTTGCATGATCCGCAGCGCTTCGGCATCGTCGTTGATATCGCGGATGATCGGCGACTGATTGTGGATGGTGATCCAGTCGCGCCTGGCGAGTTCCTTGACCGCAACCCGCGTTTCGGGGATCCATTGCAGCCCACCGCCCTGATTGTCGACATAGCCGCCATCCGGTGTCTTGCGGAGAAACTCATCAGGATGGTTGAAGTGCACCATCATCCGCAGGCTGACCTCCGGATAGGCCTCATGAAAGCCGTCGAGCATCGCAAAGAACGTCTGGTCGAACCGCTGCGGATGAAAAGCGAGCTCCTTGGTTCCGATGCGGATGTTCTCGACGCCGGCCTCCGCGAGCCCGGCCAGCCAGGCAGCAATGTTCTTGTTCCCCAGAACCATGGGATCGCCGCCTGACATCAGGATCTCGCGAAGCTTCTCACGGCCGGTTTCTGGATGGCGGCCGCCATTCGCCGCCACCGCCCTATTGTGTTCGCTGATGTATTCGACAATCTCCCCGAGCTGCGCCAAGCCTTTTGGAGCAACTGTCCCGTCCTCACGGGTGATCTCCTTGCGGCCGATCAGTTCCTCCCGGTAGCAGAAGCGACAGTGGGCGGAGCAGGTGGACGCCACATAGAGCAGACCAAGCTCATACTTATGGATCAACCCCTCGCGTGGGCTGTAGGTCATTTGCTTGCCCGGATCTTCGGCACCGTCGAGATCATAGGTTTCCTTCGGGCTGGCTTTCACCAGCGTCTGCATGGGCCGACTGTATTGCGCCTGCTCATAATAATGCCGCGTGATCTTGATCGGCATCCGGGCTTCCAGATCCTTAGCGGTCCCCTTCAGTTCAAGGATCCGGTCGAGTTCTTCTTGCGAGTAGAAACCCCGCATGTCCTGGGACACGTCACCGCTAGCGAACTTGGCTATGCCGGTGATGATCTGCCGGTCGTATTTGCCATTGACCACCTTGTCCAGAAACGACTGCTCACGCTGCGATGGCATGTATTTCTCGATGGCATTCACAGCGCGCACCTCCAAAGCTGAAGTATTCCGGTCCGCCGCAGAAGTCGGTTACGGACCGGTGTCTTACTTTTACTGCCGCAGTGTCAGATGCCTTGGGCGGACTTACAAACGCATATATGTCACCATTCAGTGACCGGCACTCATGAGAGATGATTGGCAGGATGGCGATGATACAGTCCGCCTTCATGCCAGCGGATGGTTCGAAGTTTGTTCCGATTGTCGCGGCACTCACCCCGGAGCTCCTCCCAGGGCATGTTTTGCACCTCCATCAACAACGAAGGTACCAACGTTGAACCTCGGAAGCACCGAGCAGCGTAAGCGATACGCCAAGGCACCTTGCAATAGGCTGATGAACATGGAGCTTTCGCGCGATGACATTGGAACATGCGAGGGGCGATATGGTCGCCGAGTTAAGCGGCGCCGCGGCGGCCGAAGAGCTTTCAACGGTGCCCGGGCGCGTGCGGCAACGAAGACTGTGGAGTTGCACCGAGAAGCGCGCGTTGGTCGACCTGGCGAGCGCGGCGGGGTCGTCGGTGACGAGGTCGCGCAAGCGTTCGGCTGCTTATACTCTGCTCTGCTTCGCCGAGCGGGATAGGCGGATAGGCCGGTTTGCCTGCTGAGGACAACTTCTACCACTCGCAAGGGCACACAAGCGAAATGGGCTGTAAGCTGGCACCCGCCTCAACCAACTTCGCCACTTCGCAATGACGAGCCCGCGATCGCGCGGCGGGAGTCCACGCCAGGAAGGTCCTCGGCGGATTTGTTATTCTCGGGGTCCGCCCGTAACGAGCTACTGCAAGATCTGGCTCAAGAACAGCTTCGTTCGCTCATGCTTGGGACTGCTAAAGAATTCGGCTGGCGAGTTCTGTTCGACGATCTCGCCCTGATCCATAAAGATGACGCGGTTTGCGACCTGGCGGGCAAAGCCCATCTCGTGGGTTACGCACAGCATCGTCATGCCCTCCTCTGCGAGCAAGACCATGGTGTCGAGCACTTCGCTGATCATTTCAGGATCAAGCGCCGACGTCGGCTCGTCGAAGAGCATGACGCGCGGGTTCATGCACAGCGAGCGGGCGATCGCCACGCGCTGCTGCTGACCACCCGAGAGTTGGCCGGGATATTTGTTGACCTGCTCGGGAATCTTGACGCGCTTGAGGAAATGCATGGCGATTTCCTCAGCTCGCTTTCTAGGAATCTTGCGCACCCACATTGGCCCCAGCGTGCAGTTCTCGAGGATCGTCAGATGCGGAAATAGATTGAAGTGCTGGAACACCATGCCGACCTCGCGACGCACCTCGTCGATACTTTTGAGTTTGCTGGTGAGTTCGATGCCGTCTACGACGATCTTCCCCCTCTGGTGCTCCTCGAGCCCATTGATGCAGCGGATCATCGTCGACTTCCCTGAACCAGATGGCCCACACACCACGATGCGTTCGCCTCGCATGACCTTTAAATTAATATTTCTCAGGACCTGAAAAGCGCCAAAGTATTTATGCATGTTGACAATCTCGATGGCTACTTCGGCATCGGTCACCTGCGGCTCTGGACGACTTCCAGAGATGTTGAAATCGGTGTTTATCTGATCCATGGAAGTTATTGCCTCGATTAATCGCGTTAGTCGTTGGTTCGCCGAAAAGGCCCCGACGCGGGAATACGATCTTACCCGTTCCGACCAGTTTGCTGTTGCGTCCAACTCACAAGCTCCGGCGCCTCAGTTAACGCTACAGTGTTAGTGCGTAGGCCAGCGTAGCGAACCCTCTCCGGCTCACCGTGCACGTATCTAACCTTGCTCACTCGGTATGTTCAGAGGGTCATTGATCAGCGATCGCGGAAGTTTCATGCCTCGCGTTGAGAACCTACGCTCAAGCTTGCGCACGAAATAGGCGGCCATCAAGCTTACGCTCAAGAGGATCACTGTAACGGCAGTATAAGGCTCATTGTAGCGATAGGTGAGGCCGGCGACATTGTTAGCGGCGCCAAAGAGATCGACCACGGTAATCGCAGCAAGGAGCGGTGTCTCCTTGAAGAGGCCGATGAGGTAGTTACCAAGCGGGGGAATCATGGGCGGCACCGCCTGAGGTAGAATAACCTTGAGCCACAAGGGCAGAGGCTTGAGGCCAATGGCCAGTGCTGCTTCCCATTGGCCCCTCGCCACACCCTCGATGCCAGCGCGATAGACTTCTGCGATATAGGCGCCGATATGAAGTCCTAAGCACAAAATGCCCGTCGCTAGGGCAGAGAAGCGGATGCCGAAGGATGGCAATACGTAGAAAGCGAAATAGAGCTGTACCAGGAGCGGCGTGCAGCGCATGAAAGCGATATAGCCACCGCAAGAAAGTCGCAGCGGCATACTCTTCGAGCGACGGCCCAGCGCCAGGATCAACCCGATGATGAGAGCGAGCGCGAAGCCGCCGAAGGTGGCCTCGACTGTAACAAGAAGCCCGCGCAGGAGTTGGGGAAGGATTTGGATCAGGAATTCAAAGCTAAACATCTCTTACCCTCGCCGATAGCGTGCGGCATAACGCTCGGCCGAACGTACGATTAGACTTAGCGGATAGGCGATTGCGAAATAGAGCAGAAGCACCAGCGTCCATACTTCGACGGTGTGGCCGGTGGTAACAACCATCTGGCGGCCGGAGAAAGTGAGCTCGGTAATTGTGATGAGTGAAACGAGGGATGTCGCCTTGACCAGATCGATCAGCAAATTGCCGAAGGACGGCAGCATTACGACAAGCGCCTGGGGAAGGACGACGAGCCTGTAGGTCTGGGCTTTGGTGAGACCTAAGGAAGTCGCCCCTTCATGCTGGCCGGGCCCGATCGCGAGAATGCCTGCGCGCACCACTTCCGAGCCATAAGCTGAGAGATTGAGCCCAAGACCAATGACGGCAGTAGCAGTTGGCTGCAGCGAAATACCGAAAGCGGGCAGGATGAAGAACAGATAATAGAGCTGAACGATCGCCGAAGTGCCGCGCAGAATCTCCACATAGGCAGTAGTCAGGCCTCTCACCAAAGGGTTGGAGACAAAGCGGAGCAGTCCGATGACGAAAGAAAGAACGAAAGCCAGAACTGCTGTAAGCACAGTGATCTCGAACGTGACCGCAGCCCCCTTAAGGAGCTGCGGCAGCACGTCGAGTGCGACGATGTTATGAAGATCCATGTCCAGAGTTTAAATCAGGCTTTGCAGATCTGTTCCGCCGTCTTCACGCCATCCGGCAGTTCAGCCTTGCCGTATCCGTAGCTCGAGATGATCTCCAAGAGCTTACCGGAAGACAGGAGTTCGGCAAGTCCTGCGTCGAGCGCCTGTGTTAGGTCCGCATCGGCCTTGCGCAGCCCTAAGGCGGAATAGCCATATTTCTGCTCGCCGTTTGCATCTTTGATCTGCTCGAAGCCTTCGACCCGTTCAACGGTCGGATCGTTCGCGGACTTGAGCAGCTCGTTGAGCTCAAGCGACGGGAAGTAAATCACATCGCAGCGACCTGCTTTGAGACCTGCCAGAGCTTCGGTTGCATTGGCGAACAGCACGACGCGGTCAGTAGGCACGTTCGCTTTGGTCAGATCCTCGACATTGGCCGAACCAGTCTGAGTGCCGACCACCACATCGGAATGGGCAGCGACCTCCGCTATGCTCTTGACCCCTTTGGGGTTGCCCTTGAGCGCCGCAAAGCCTGCGCCCGCACGGGTTACCGGATTGGTGAACGAGATCGCCTCACAGCGCGCTGGGAGAATGTACATGCCGGCGCCGATTATGTCGAAGCGATCTGCATTGATGCCAGGAATGAGAGCGTTGAACTCGACGATCTCGGCCTTGAGTTCCTTCACGCCGTGCGGCGCTAGAATTGCAGCGATGACATCCGGAATGGCGCCCTTGACCTTGCCATCAGTATCGACATAGCCGTAAGGTTTCTCATTTGCGACACCAACGCGCACGACACCATCCTTCGTAATCCGCTGCAGCGTGCCTTCGGCACGGGCTATCGATGGCAAGATGAGCGAGCTGGTCGCGAGTGCCGCAGCGCCAAGGAAATCGCGACGCGAGAGTGAGAAGCCAGTCATATTGTAAACCATTCCCCAATTTCCTTCTTTTGATTGCTCTTGGTATTCGCTTAGAGCGAATTCGAACCGGCCTTAGATAGGCCTCACGTCGGTCGGGCGCCGTATAATGTCACTCACCCGCCTAGCAGACATGCTAACTCCCTGAATTTGAGCATCAGTCCATCGATCCCATCTGTAAACGAAAGAGTTCATGCAACATCTCTCACCTGTGATATATGGTGAGAGGCCGTGTCGTAGTGTCCGAGGTGCGAAACTGCGGTGACAGCTCGGCCACGTCCCCGATCTCTTTGGCATCCGCACAGGTATTTATCCCGAAGGTTGTAGCATCCGCGCGCAGCGTCAGTGATGGCGGCAGTCAACGCCGATCAAGCTGTGATTTCTGCCGACAACGATCTTGCTGGCGGCGCTGCCGATTTCGGCTGATTTTCGTTCGAAAGTCGATCAATTTTCGCAGCCAGGCCGAGCGATGGCTCCCGACCGGCGGCTACTGGCCGGGCGCGTTCAAGTGGCGGAGCGAGCGACCAACGCTCGCAACCTTCTCGGTCCGTACACTAAAGACAAATCTTAAGTGCTGCGACCAGGTCATCGATTTGGGCGCGGGAGTGGCTCGAAAAAATCGCGATTCTTAACGTTTCGACCGGGGGAGCGTCGGAATACCCATCGGCCGCCACATACTTTACGACCATGTCTTTCTCTCGCAGCCTGCTATAGACCCGCTTCAGGTTGGTGGGTGCCTGAACGCTGAAGATTGGCACCGGTGTTTCCGGAATGGAAAGCCCCAAACTACTGAGACCATCGCGCATATGTTTCAAATTGGTGCGCAATGCCTGCAGCATGGTCGGATCGTCCCTGAAGAGGCGCAGTCCCGCTCCGGCAGCAGCCACAGCAGGAACGGGGGGCCATGAGGCACCGGGGATTACTCCGGCTTTTGCAGCAATCTTTTCGGCGAGCACGCGGCTTACCGGAACAATACCGCCAAAGCCGCCAAAAGCCTTGCTGAGCGTGCCCGCGCAGAAAGTGCCGCTTCCCTCGACGCCAAAATGTTCCAACGTTCCTCGCCCGGAGGTCCCGAGCACCCCAACTCCGTGCGAATCATCGATGCATAATAGTCCGCCTGGATACGCTTTCAGCAGCTCGACTAAGTGATCCACCGGCGCCAGCGCGCCGGTGATTGGAAAAACCCCGTCGGTTACCACGACAGGCTTTTGCCCCGGCTTGAGGTGCCGCTTTAATTGATCCGATAGATCCTGCGGATCGCAATGACGAAACCAAACTACAGGCCTCTCTACACATCTCAGCGCATCCCTAACGCTGAAATGGGATCTTTCATCAGCGAACGCGACGTCATAGTCGTCACTCAAAGCCAAAAGCAGCGCCATAATGGACAGATATCCCGACGCCACGGAGACAGCCTTCTCGCACCCGAAATGTTGGCAAACCAATGCCTCTGTTTCCGCGTAGATCGCCATCTTGGCGTGCGTCCCGGGACCGAGACCGTAAGTACGCAGAGCCGCTATCGCTGCTTCGATGACTGCAGGGGCACCGTGTAGCGTGTGATAACTGGTACCGCTAAAATAACTGACCTCGCGGCCATCGATCCGCATTCGCGCACCGATTGGCGAGTCCATTCGGAAACTCGGGTCGGCAAGGTTTTCGTCGTTCATCGTGCGCTCCGGCTAGGCATGCGGCATTGCATACCGTCAATGAAGTCCCCATCTGGATCGGCGTAGATACCAGCTGCATGGGGTAGAGTAATGAATGGCGTCGGCTCCCCCTTCCGCGAGAACACTGCGTTTGTGGCGACGGCAATCGCCACGGGATTTGCCTTCGCAACTGGTCCCAATCAGAATCTCATTTTCGCGCCCACTAGGCTCTTAACCTCTCGATTTTTGCAAATGCCGCGCGGGGGTAGCCGCCTCAAGAACCCTTCAATGCTGGCAACCATCGCGAGACAGCGTCCATGCCATCCCAGTGATGAACATGCGTTCCGTCTCAAAAGGCAGTTGCGATCATCTAATCTCGCCTGGATCATTCCAGAATCCATTGACCCTTGAAAATACAATATCCATCTCGGTCAATTCATTTCCGATATATGGATTGGGCCTAGTGGCCCTGACCACTCACAACGAATTTTGCCAGGCGCAATCACAGTCCCGCCCTCCGGCAGAATGCGCTTGCCGATTGAGCAGATGCGGTCGCCTCGCACTTTGCTTCAGCGTCGAATCTCTGCTTCGCGCGCACATTAGTCAATAAATGACCAAGCCATGGCCATGCCACCGCACAGATCCGCCGTCACTTAGTTCAACACAATGCAGTTTTCCGCATCCCACGAAATGGTGACCGAGGTTCCCCCGACAAGCTGGGTCTGCCCCCGGTTCTGCTGCTTGACCGTGACGGTTTCATTTTCGCAGCGAACCGCATAGCGCGTCATTTCACCCAGAAACAGTGCATGCTCGACGACCCCATTGAGGACATTCTCGGCGTGAGCGATCACCCCGCGAGGGCTGATATCAACATGCTCGGGCCGTACAAACAGCCAACCCGCATCACCACCTCGCAATTGCCCAGATAGGCGAGCGACGCCCGTAGCCTTGCCAATGGTCACTTTGCCCGAGCCATTTTCGATACGATCGACACGGCACGAGAGAAGGTTGGACTCACCGACGAACGACGCGACGAAACGGTCCTGCGGACTGTAGTAGAGGCTCCTGCTGTCGGCGACCTGAACAAGCCTGCCTTCATTGATGACTGCAACCCGGTCTGACATGGTAAGCGCTTCGTCCTGATCGTGGGTAACGAAGACGACCGTCATATTCAGTTCATCCTGGATGCGCATAATTTCGATTTTCATATGTTCACGAAGATTGCGGTCGAGAGCACCCAAGGGTTCGTCCATCAGCAGGATACTCGGATTGAAGACGACTGCGCGTGCAAGGGCAATGCGCTGCTGCTGTCCACCAGAAAGCTGATTTGGGTAGCGATCGCGGTACTCGACCATCTTGACCAGTTGCAGGGCGCGCAAGACTTTTTCCTCCGTCTCGGCGCGCCCGACTTTGCGAACCTTTAAGGGAAAGGCGACGTTCTCCGCAACGGTCATATGCGGAAATAACGCATAGTTCTGGAACACCATGCCTATGCCGCGCTCGTAAGGGGGCACGTCCACGATTGAGCGGGACCCGAGCAACATGTCGCCACCACTCGGCGACTCGAAGCCGGCGATCATTTTGAGCGCGGTGGTCTTGCCGGACCCGGACGGACCAAGAAAGGTCAGGAATTCGCCCGGTTCGACGTAGAGATCGAAGTCGCGCACAACGTGGAGGGAGCCATACCACTTCTGGATTTTCTTCATCTCAAGGCTGGTGGACATCATTGCCTCCCGTCGTTCATTTGCTGGCACTGGTTGAGATGCGGTTCTCATGCCGTACCCTGATCCACTGAACCGTCAGGATCGATACGATTACGAGTGCGACGATGAAGGTCGAGGCCGTGCTCAGGAGCGGGTTAACCTGGAACTTGATATCACCCCAGAACTTCATCGGCAGTGTCGGCGTCTGTCGACCAAGCAGGAAGATACTGACGAGCAGTTCGTCGAACGAGGTCAGGAAGGCGAGGAGGCCTGCGGTAACGAGCGCCGGCTTAAGGATCGGCAATGTCACGAGGCGAAGCACTTGCGTGGGACGTGCGCCGTGCACCGCAGCAGCCCTCTCGAGCATCTCGTCAAAACCACGCAACGCAGCTGCCATGACGACGATGACATAAGGCACGGACAAAAGAACATGACCCAGCACCAATCCCAGGAAGCTGCCGAGCACGTGGATGCGGGCCTCGAAGACGTAGAGGGATGTCGCTACGATGACGACCGGCACCATGAGAGGCGACAGCGAGAATAGAAAGAGAGCCCTCTTGATCGGCAGCGTCGTGCGAACCAGCCAGAATGCGCCCATGGTGCCGATGATCGTTGCAAGGAGCGCAGAGGTGAGGCCGAGCTTGGTCGAGAATAGGAAGGATGCCTGCCAGTCAGTGGCGTTCGCCAACGATTCCCACCAGCGCAGTGAAAAGCCCGGAGGAGGAAAAACAACGAAGGAAGACGAACTGAATGAAAGGACGACAACGACGATCAAGGGCGCCGTCAGAAACACGAGGACGACGATCGTATAGGCCCAAAGCCACCGCGATTTGCGGGTCAGCAATGGCTTTGTCATCACATGAATCAGAGTTTCGATAGCAACCAGAAGCGGGTCCAAAACCCGTTTCGCCCACTTCAAGGCGCGGGATCTCACTCCGGGCGGCCGGTTCGACAGGTCGGCTATCGAGGGAGACCATATCATTTCCAGAGGAATGAAGAGGCTTGCGAGGAAGAGCGTAGCAATTGTCACTAGCAGGAGCACCATGGACGACGCATAGCTGAGTTCGAAATTCAGAAGCGTCGTCATCTGCGTGACTATCAGCTGTGATATCATCGTGTCGCTGGGGCCACCGAGAAGGGCGGGCGTGATGTAGAAACCGATCGCAACGATGAAGATCAGGATGCCGGCGGAGAAGACGCCCGGGAGCGACATTGGAAAATACACACGCAGGAATGCCTGGATCGGTTTCGCGCCAAGAATTTGCGCTGCACGAGCGAAATCGTGATCGATTCGCACCATCGACGAAAACATCGTGAAGATTGCCATCGGGATAAACACATGTGTCATGCCGATCACCACGGCGAATGTGGTGTTGAGAAGCGGAAGCGGCTCGCTGACGATGCCAAGTCGGACCAGCGTGTTGTTGATAATCCCCTCGCGTCCGAGGATTATGATCCAGGCGTAAGTCCTGATAAGAAAGGCGGTGAACAGCGGGACGAGGATGAACACGGTCACAATCGATAGTGTGCGCGGCCTGATCCTTGTCAATAGATACGCAACCGGGTAACCAGCGACCAGTGAGACGACTGTTACGATCAGCCCAATCTTCAAGGTATGAAGCAGGATCCTTAGGTTGGTCTCGTTGGAGATTATGCGCGCATAGTGCGCAAAGTTCAGTTTGGTACCCTCGACGCTACCCCACAGGATGAACGACAGCGGAATGACGAGGAAACCGAGCAAAAGCAGAACCAGCGGGCCGGCGACGATGATGCCGCGAATCCAGCGCTTTGCCAGGAGAATGTTCATGTAGTTTAGCCCCTTGTCTGCGGGTGATCCCGCAGAGCCAGCGGTCATACTTGTCGCCAACATTACACTCATACAAACGTCGCTCCTGGTGGCATTCCTAAGGCGCTCATGGATGTTTCTGGAAGGCGGCGGCGCGATACCCTCTTCGATTCGTCATGCGCCGAAGGAAGCAGACTGCCCTGTCTCTTTTTGAGTTCCACCATCGTCTGGCAATCCGATTGCAGTTCGTGCCGAGACGCTTGCACTTCACGAGACGGTCGCCCGACTTATGCTTTCAGCAAAGTGGCAGTCGATCTAGCGACAGTTCGTTGCAAAAGGCCCAAGCGTTCCGGAGTGGATTGCGTATCTCTACAACGCATAAATTGCAGAGATGTAGGCAATCCGTCGATGGGAAGGAGCGCCTCATTCTGCAATCCATTGGGCCTCCGCTGCGACGCCGGCACGGTCCGCCCAGGCGAGCCCGAAGTTCTCAGCATGGGTCATCGCGATCGATTTTCCTCGATCCCAATTGCTCCCGCAAAAGAACCCTCTTTGATTGACGGATGCGTAATACGCCAAAGAAGGAAGCCTGCGTCCGGAGCGTTAAGCTCGGCGAGCGTCTCCCCAAAGAGGTTACTGATTGTGCCTAGACGCTGGCCTTTGGTCACCGAGTCACCGGGCTCGACCTCAGAGTGGAAGTCCCCGCCCGCCGGGCAATAGACCCAGAGGTAATCATCACAATGCACCCGAGCGTTGCGGATCTCTGTTGCAGGTGTGCTGATGATGCCGAGCGTGCGGGCAACGTTCAAGACTCCTTCCACGAAGAAGGAAATCGTATCTTCGGTTAGGAGACCGTTCGCTCCAGCCTCCGGAAGCACGGCGATTCTATCATGTGTGGCGAAAGCCGAAGGAGAATATGTTCCCGCTTTTTCCATAAAGCGCCTCGGAAGCGCTAGAACAAACTCGGCGTTAAAACACCTCGCCATCTGTCGCCCTCGGGCGTTGAGTTGGGGGTCGCCTGTGTCCTGGTACATGACGAACTTCGAGACGTTCTCTCGCAAGTCCCCGCCGTGCATGTCGATAAGGCAATCCGCACCGATGGACCATTCGTTCATGATCGCGTCACAAAGTGCTTCGGAGAACGTTCCGTCCTTTTTGCCAGGAAACGTGTGCTCAATATTCTTGCCGTCAAGCGGACAAACGTATTGCGGATACTGAAAAAGCCCGGGTTGATTGATAAGAGGAATGATGGAAACGCTGCCTTCCATAACTTCTGGGTCGAACAATCGTTGAAGTCGAACGGCGGCTTCTATTGCGGATACCTCGTTGGGGTGAACACCGGCGCAGATACAGAGCCGCGGGCCAGGCTTTTTCCCCCGGATCTCACAGATCTCCCATTTGTAACCGGCTAGCCGCGGGCTGTCGAAACTTAGATGACCGCGAAAAATGCCGGGTTGTCCGTATTCGCAGCTATTGCTGAGTGCGAAAACTTCCATGTTCCTCTTACTTTCTTAGTTAAGCGCTCGCTTATACGGCCCGAAGCCATATCTCTGGCTAATCGCCCCCGCAGACGAACGAATGCCTGCAGGGGCAAATTACTACTGTGACAGCAGTGCGACGCAGCGTTCCATAGCAACCTCGTAGTTGGTGCGACCATCGGAGCCAGTTTTGCCCCACCATGGATAGTCTTGGAAAATCTGCTTCTTAACAATATCCGGCGCGCCGGGCAGATTTTCGGCCAACTGCTTGGGAAGGAGCTTGAACGCATCTTGGTTAACAGGGCCGTATTGGATTGCCTCGGCAAAGACCGCCTGCGGTCCTGGGCGGGAAATATAGGCCAGGAACTTGAATGCGTTTTCCTTGTTGGGCGAGCCTTTCATGACCACCCAGTAGTCATATTGAAGCAATGACTGCTCCCACGAAAACGCTACCGGTGCCCCTTGTTCCTTTGCAGCCGCCATTCGGCCATTGTAACTTGATGCCATGTCGGCCTCGCCGTCTATAAGGCTTTGGGGGCCATCGGCGCCAGCAACCAGCCATCGACCCACATCCGGCATAAGCGACTTGATCTTGGCAAAGGCCCGATCCATGTCTATCGGATAAACCTGGTCAACTGATACACCGTCGCCCATCAGCGCCCCTTCGAGTAGGCCGCCCTCAACCATCTTTTCGCACTTCGACAGTGCCCGCTTTCCCGGAAACTCCTTGACGTTATAGAAGTCGAGCCAGTTCTTTGGGTGCTTCCCGTCCTCCGGAAACTTCTTTGTGTTGTAGCCGATAACGGCCGAATACGTAAAATTGCCGATGCCGAATTCATTTCTGAGCGGCTCTGGTATGCTGGCAAGGGTCTCTTTGGCGAAGTAGCTGTAGTCTATCTTCTCAGCTCCGTTTTTGGCTATCCAACTCGCAAGCTGACCGCCGGCCAGGTCGGCAATGTCGTTTGCAGGCTGGCCGAGCTGCACCGAAGCCAACAGCTTTGCGTGATCCTCCGCAACCAGCACAACGTTAATGCCTGTATCGCGCGTGAATGGATCAAAAAATGCTTTCTTTTCAGCCGCTTCTAAGGTCCCTCCGCTCGATTCTATAACGACTTCCCCGCTACCCTTAAGGTTATCCGGGATGGTGTCCTGCGCTTGCGCCGCGAACGGCAACGCGGCCAATAGCAGCGCGGCATTGAATCTAAAATACCTGGTTGTTGCGCTCATAATCTCATTCCCCTGTTTTTGTGATATGGCTCTCATCGCTTTCTATCGGCTCGCATGTCTGAGCCATGACCTGCGGCGAATTTGGACGTCGCTACTTGCCTCCTTCTATGAAGCCGTGACAGCAAAACGCGACCGGCCCAGTCAATTGAACTCTGTCGCTATCCAGAAGTTCGACATCGAGCTTCCCGCCGGGAAGATGCACGGCGATTTTCTTGGAGGTTATGAGACCTCGCTCAAGCGCCGCATAAGAGGCAACGCAGGCGCCGGTTCCACAGGCCTTGGTGAGCACGCCCGGTCGTTCCCAGACCTTGAGCCGAATCGTTTGGCTGTCGATAATCTCAGCCGCGCCCACGTTGGTACCCTCTGCAAAAAGAGGATCATTCTGCACCGCCGGCGCATAGCGGCTCATGTCGACGCTATCGAGTTGCTCAACAAAGAAGACCGCATGCGGGTTGCCGATGTACAGGGCGACACCATTTGTGAGCGGGCCGCTTTGGATTGGCAGGTGGAGCGTATCAACCTCTCGCGATAGTGGGATCTTTCGCCAATCCATGCTGATCGGTCCGAGGGTGACGCTGACCTCCATCGGCCCTGCCCGGCGGCAGAGGACGACGCCCCCTGCCAACTCCATGACAAGCTCATCCTTGCCGGATTCCTCAAGCAGCAGATATGCCATGCAGCGCGTGGCATTGCCGCAAGCCCCCACTTCCTTGCCGTCGATGTTGAAAATCCTCATTGCCGCGTAGGCGCCATCGCGCAGCCCCTCCTCCGAGGCCGGTTCAATGGTCAGAAGCTGCTCGCCCCCAATGCCGATGTTCGTGCTGCAGATGCGCACTATATCGTCGGCATCCAGGGCTTTGTTGCCGTCGCGCCGGTCGAAAATAACAAAGTAGTTCTCCAGACCGTGCATCTTGATGAATGGCCACTGCAGCGGCAGCTCGATCGGCGAAGGTAGCGACAGAAACTCTGTGTGCTTCATATCTCTTTCCATTCGTGTCTGAGATCTGTCGCAGAGCGGAGGGGCGATCCTTTACCACTCAAGCTCTTTCATCCCGAACCCGGCTTTCATCCACACGTTTCCAATAAAGATCCTTGACGTTTTCCGATCGAGCTACCCCAGCTTGGGCCGCAACAAGAAACGGATGCCAGCGGCGCTTTGCGCCATCGGTACTGAGATCGAAACTTTCGCAGGTTAGGCTGCAATCGCGTGCGACCTATAGGCCTCGCCGGCAACTGAGCCATTGGCGTTGCCTGCATCGTCGTAATGGGCATCCCCATACCTGGATTTTCCGACATTTGAGTTCGTCAGGGGTTCCCTTCTGTTGAGAAAGCATTCCACACACCCCATAGTTTGGAAAATAGAAATTCAACGTGCCTTTATCCAATCTGGATATGTACGGGACCAGTCGCATAAGGAAGTTTAGCAGTCGCATCTCAAGCGGCCGCACAGCGCATACACGTCAACTCGCGACGAGCGCCGGCATTCCGAATGCTGGTGCGAAGCCAGAGAGTGACCTCTTCGTTCGCGCTTGTGGGATTAGGAAATGGGCCGCCGTCGACACCGGCTGACGCAGCAACGACTTCGACGTAGGAACTCCAGAACCGCAGCGGGGCCGAGCTTGACACGGCGGTCTGCCGTGAGCCGGGTCAAATGACGAGCCGCTGTCAAGCGCTGCTGGACCGCGAACCCGTTTCGTAAGTGTAGTCAGACTACGTTCTCATCCAAGCGCTGGGCCGCCGTTTCGAGCGCGTGCCACAGCGATCCGGCAAACGAGCGCGCGCCCATCACAGCGACATGACTTTCGCTCCGACGGATCACGAAACAGCTCATCTCCTCAAGGCCGGAACGCGTCGCTCGGCCGGGACCAAAGCCCGCAAGATCTATGTTGACGAGCTTCGACAATAATGCCTCGACAGGCGTGCTTCCGGCGCGCGAAGCAATCTCGAACACGATCCAGCCATCAGTTTGCTCGGTTATCGTACAATCGGGCGAAGCCTCTTTCAGATCGGCAGCGAAATTCTCCTCGGCACGGCCCTTGGCTTCGAGCATCCATTGATCGAGGCCGACCCAGAAGGCCGCCATCCCCTGCTCTGCCACCCAGTGGCCCGGCTCGGGAAGATGAAGGCCGAAGGGCACTGGCTTTGCCGAACCGCGGCGTAGCGAAAGAGAGGCAAGCGCCAGCCCCGGGTTTTCCCGGATGTCCAGTGCCGCAAAGGATACTGAGCGGGGCTGTGCGGCGCCGAGCGCCATTGAGGCGTTGAGGTTAGTCACGCAGACGTGCTCCTTCTGGATCAACGAAGTGTGCCGGCACGATCCGGAGGCGTTCGCTTTCGCCTTCAACTGGGTTCGCGGCGACGATCACCTCGCCTATGCGTTGGTCGCCATTTTCCAGAAAGCCGAGCCCGATCATCGATCCGACATGCGGGCTGTAGCAGGCCGATGTGATCCAGCCCTGGTCGGTGTCGAGATTTTGGGTAGCGCCCTGGGTGAACAGATGTGACCCCGCAACAACCTTGCCTGCGCGCTCGACGGGTTGCAGACCCACAATGCGACGGACATCACCCGCCAGTCCCTCACGTCGCGACATGACCGCGCCGATGGCGTCCTTCTTCTGCGACACCATCTTTCCCAACCCCAGCATCGCGGCCGTGCTTTGGCCATTCAGCTCGGAACCCCCCACATGGCCCTTTTCGACGCGCAGCACGGATAGTGCTTCAACCCCATAGGGCGTCACTCCCAGATCGGCTCCCGTTTCCATCAGCCGCTCCATCAGCGCATGGCCGTACCGGGCGGGCACCGCGAGTTCGTAGGCGAGTTCGCCCGAGAAGGAGATCCGGAAGAGTCGGGCGCGCAACCCACTGCAAAGGGTCAGTTCCGCGCAGGCCATAAAGGGAAAGGCGTCCTTCGACAGGTCGAAGCCATCCGCGATGCGGGCAAGCAGGGCGCGCGATTTTGGTCCGGCGACAGCGATCTGCGCCCAGGCGTCGGTCGTGGAGATGATCTGCACGTCGAGTTCCGGCCAGAGGCATTGCCGCGCAAACTCCATGTTGCGGTAGACCAGCCCGGCGTTGGCAGTTGTCGTGGTGACCACGTAGTGGTCCTCGGCCAGTCTAGCGCAGGTGCCGTCGTCATAGGCAAAGCCATCTTCGCGCAGCATCAGCCCATAGCGGACTCGACCGACCTTCAGCGTATCCATCACATTGCTATAGAGCCGGTTCAGAAATTCCCCGGCATCAGCGCCCTGCACGTCGACCTTGCCGAGTGTCGAAACGTCGCACAAGCCCACAGCGCTGCGAACTGCCTTGGTCTCACGCTCAACACTTTGGCGCCAATGCGTTTCGCCCTGACGGGGGAAATACTCGGCTCGCATCCACTGGCCGCTCTCAACGAAAACGGCACCTTGGGCTGCAGCCCAACCATGCGTCGGCGTAAGGCGGCGCGGGCGGAAATGCGGTCCTGTATCGCCTCCGCCCAGCACCGAGATGGTCACTGGAGTGTAGGGCGGGCGGAAAATCGTCGTTCCCGTTTCCGGGATCGTTCTCCCGGTGAGCTCCGCCATCACGGCCAGCCCGGTCACGTTTGCGGTCTTGCCCTGGTCCGTCGCCATGCCCAGCGTCGTATAGCGTTTCAGATGCTCTACCGGACGCATGTTCTCGGCATGAGCGATCTTGATGTCCTTCACCGTCACGTCGTTCTGGAAATCGACCCAGGCACGCTTTTTGCCCGGTACATGGAAAATGGGCGCGACCCCGTACACTGAGTCCTCCGAATGCGGCAAAACCGGCGGTGCTGCCGCAATTGCGAGTTCGTTCAGCGCGCGCAGAGCCGCCTCGGCGCCCGAGCGAAGCGTCTGAGCGGTCGAAAAATAGCCCGCCGCCGCACCCGCCGGAAGCAATCCCGAAGGACCATCAGCGCCCGGCAGGAACGCCTGCAGCGCTTCATTCCAAACCGGGCGACCACGGTGATGGGAGGTTAGATGCACATTCGGGTTCCAGCCGCCCGAAACACCCAGCGCGCCACAGTCGATCCATTCGCGGCGGCAGTTCGCGGAAACCTCAATTGCTGTCAGGCCCAGCCGCCCGCGCGAACCCGTCACCATGCCACCGGCGATCATGCGATAATCGCCCTGGGCTCTGGCCTCGCGACGCGCGTCGATAACGGCCGCGACGTGGACGCCCTTGGCGGCAAGGTCGCAAGCAGTGCGATGGCCGTCGTCGTTGTTGGTGAAGACGGCAATCCTTCCGGATGGGCACGCCGCCCATCGATTGGCGTAGGACCGCATTGCGCCCGCCAACATGATCCCCGGACGGTCATTGTCGGCAAAGGCGATGGGACGTTCGGTGGCACCCGCCGCCAATATGGCGCGTTTGGCAGTGATGCGCCACAGCGTCTGACGGACCCTGTCCCCCGGCTCCGGAAGGTGATCGGAAACCCGTTCCACGGCACCGTAGATCCCGTGATCATAGACTCCGAACACGGTGGTGCGACGCATCACGCGAACGTTCGGCAGGCTCTCCAATTCAGCCTCCAACGCGGAGATCCAATCGGTAGCCGGCGCCCCGTCCAGCGTTTCCGTCTCCGCCAAGAGTCTGCCGCCCAAACGGAAATCCTCATCCGCCAGGATCACGCGTGCACCGGAACGCGCCGCTGTCAGTGCCGCCGCAAGCCCGGCCAGGCCCCCGCCGATGATCAGGAGGTCGCAATGCAAGAAGCCCTTGTCGTAGGCATCGGGATCAGCCTGCATGGACAAGCTTCCGAGGCCGGCCGCCTTGCGGATTGCGGGCTCGTAAAGCTTCTCCCAGAAGGCTTTCGGCCACATGAAGGTCTTGTAGTAGAAACCGGCCGTGAAGAATGGCGACAGCAAATCATTGACCGCCAAGGCATCGAAGCTGAGTGAGGGCCACCGATTCTGGCTTCGCGCCGCAAGCCCTTCAAACAACTCCGCAACGGTTGCGCGCGTATTGGGCTCCTGACGAGCGCCCAAGCGCAGCTCGACCAAGGCGTTCGGCTCTTCGGAGCCGGCCGAGAGCACACCGCGCGGACGATGATATTTGAAGCTGCGGCCCATCAGGCGAACTCCATTGGCCAGAAGCGCTGAGGAAAGCGTGTCGCCTGGATGACCCTGGTATCGCTTGCCATCGAAGGTAAAGTTCAGGGTTTTCGAGCGGTCGACCAGCCCGCCGGCTAGTCGGGTCATTGACCGCTCCTTTTGCGCGCCAGGGCGGCATCGCGTGCCAGTTCGGCGCCGAGGATTTCGTGCGTTACTGTGTTGCGGGTGATTAGCAGCCATGACCGATCGCCCTGCTCATGGAACCATAGTTCGCGATGCACGCCCGCCGGGTTGTCGCGCAGGAAGACGTAGTCGCAGAATAAGTACTCGGCATCAGGCCTGGTTGGGTCGGGACGGTCCAGGAGCCTGACATCGCCGAGATACGTGAATTCTCGCGCATCGCGCGAGCCCAGAATGGGATGGGGAATTAGCATTCGGTTGACCTCAATGCAGGTTGGGCTGGGCCCCGGTGCCGGTTTCGTCAATTACATACCCGCGTGAGAACCGATCGAGCCGGTAAGCGCGCGCAGTCTCGTGTGGGCATCCGGTGGCAAGCAGATGGGCGAAGGCATAGCCGCTGGCGGGCGTCGCCTTGAAGCCACCAATGCACCAGCCGCCGTTGAAAAAGAGATCTTCGACGTCCGTGCGGTCGATGATCGGTGAGCCGTCCATCGACATATCCATCAGGCCGCCCCACATACGCAGGACGCGAGCACGCCCGATCATTGGCATCAGCGCCAACCCGCATTCGGCCGCATGCTCGACCACAGGCAGGTTGCCCCGCTGGGCGTAGGAATTATAGCCATCGATATCGCCACCGAAGACGAGGCCGCCCTTGTCCGACTGGCTGATGTAGAAGTGTCCCGCCCCGAAGGTGATGACGCCAGGAAGTATGGGCTTTAAGCCTTCCGAGACGTAGGCCTGCAAGACATGGCTCTCCATTGGAAGCCGCATTCCCGCCATCGCCATGACGCGGCCCGAAGAGCCCGCCACTGCAACGCCGACCTTGCCGGCACCGATATAGCCGCGCGAGGTCTCGACACCGCGGATCTTGCCACCAACAATCCGGAAACCTGTCACCTCGCAGTTCTGAATCAGGTCCACACCCTGCAGATCGGCGCCACGAGCGTATCCCCACGCGACACCATCATGACGCGCCGTGCCCCCGCGCGGCTGCAGCAAACCGCCACGGATCGGAAAGCGCGCATTGTCAAAATTCAGAAAGGGAACCATCGCGCGCAAATCTTCACGGCTCAACAGACGCGCGTCAGCTCCGGCGAGTATCACGGCGTTGGCGCGGCGCCGAAAAGAATCGCGCTGCGAATCCGAGTGGAGAAGGTTGATGACCCCACGTTGAGAGACCATCGCGTTGAAGTTGAGTTCCTGCTCCAGTCCTTCCCAGAGCTTCATCGAAAATTCGTAGAATGGCTCGTTGCCGGGAAGTAGGTAGTTTGAACGGATAATGGTGGTGTTGCGGCCAATATTCCCCGATCCTAACCAGCCCTTCTCCAGCACAGCGATCCGGGACTGTCGGAACGTCTTGGCAAGATAGTAAGCGGTCGCTAAACCGTGCCCGCCTCCGCCGACGACCACATAGTCATAGTCTGATTGGGGCTCCGGATTGCGCCAAAGCGGGCGCCATCCGGTGTTCCCTTTGAGCGCTTCGGCAAATACGCGGAAGCCTGAGAATTTCATTCCTAACCCTCTCATCGACAAAGCTTCCAATTAACGACAGTCAAGCGCAGCAAGTGCCCCATCACGTTCTAGAGCATGCCTGCAGACCGGCCCTTCCGGCTTTTCTTCGGCCTTCCGTTTCTCTCAAGCCGAGTCAGTTGCGTGGTTGCTATGCCAAGCGTGCCGAATGAGCGGCCGTTCTGTCGCCCCGGCAGCCCCAGAGCAACCGAAAAGCGATCCTGAAGTGTTCGTCCTACTGGTAAACCGATGTTTCCTCGACTGCGACCGCTCCTAAGGGCGACCCTTTTGGAATCGTCGGATGGGTCATGCGCCACAGAAGAAAACCTGTCTCCGGTGCGGCGACTTCTGCCAGCGTCTCGCCGAAAAGATTGCTGATCGTACCGAGGCGTTGGCCCTTGGTAACCCGATCACCCGGCTCGGCCTCAGCGTGGAACTCGCCATCCACGGGGCAGTCAAGCCAGAGATACTCATCACATGGAATTCGGGCGTTCAGGAACGGTGCGAGGGGCGCATCGATGATTCCTAGGGTGCGGGCGATGTTGAGCACTCCTTCGAGGTGGAAGGAGATCGAACCCTCATCCAGAAGCCCATTCGCTCCTGCTTCCGACATCAAGGCCAGCCGGTTGTGACGAGCAAAAGCCGTCGGAGCCCGACCCGACTTCTCCATATGTGCAGCCGGCAGACCCATTACTATCTCGGCGTCGAAGCACATTGCCATCCGCCTGCCCAACGCGTCGAGCTCGACGTCGTCGGTACGCTGGAAGATTGAAAACTTGGAGACGTTCTCCCGCAGGTCGCCCCCATGCAAGTCGACGTAGCAATCAGAGTCTACGCACCATTCATTCATGATTGAGTCGCACAGCGCTTCCGAAAAAGTTCCATCCCTGTTGCCCGGGAAAGTGAAATTGATATTTCGGCCATCAATCGGACAGACTAGTTCGGTATATTTGTAGAACGCCGGCTGGTTGATCAAAGGAATAATAGAGACGGAACCCTGGATCGTCTCCGGATCGATCATCCGCTGCAAGCGAACAGCAGCTTCGATGCTGGATACCTCGTTGACGTGAACTCCAGCGGATACACATAGCCGCGGACCAGGCTTCCTGCCGCGAATCTCACAAAGTGGCCAGCTGTAGTCCGCCAGACGAGGATTGTCGAAACGCAAATGCCCTCGGAAAATGCCAGATTGCCCATAGGCGCAGCTATCGTTTGAAGGGCTAATTTCCATTGTCTTATCTTCCAGTCTGATGCTCGCGCTTTTCTGGCCGGGTCATTCTGTACATACGATGCTGGCCTATGAGACCTTGGCTGCGGCTTTCTTGCCCGCTTCGAGGAAACCATGACAGCAAAACGCGACTGGTCCGGTCATGCGGACTCTGTCGCCATCCAGAAGTTCGATATCGAGCTTCCCGGCCTGTAGATGGACTACGATGTTCTTCGAGGTGACGAGGCCTCGTTTAAGCGCCGCATATGCAGCAACGCAGGCGCCGGTCCCACATGCCCTGGTTACTATTCCTTGCCGTTCCCAGACCTCGAGCCGAAGGGCCTGTCCGTCGAGAACCTGAGCAGCGCCCACGTTGGCTCCCTCTGGGAAGAGAGGATCATTATGCACCACGGGCGCATAGCGGCCCAGGTCGACGCTATCGAGTTGATCAACAAAGAAAACGGCATGCGGGTTGCCGATATAAAGAGCGGTACCATCGGCGAGCGGGCCGCTTTCAATGGGCAGGTGGAGCGTATCAACCTCCCGCGATAAAGGAATCTCGCGCCAATCCATGCTGATCGGTCCGAGCGTGACGCTGACCTCCATCGGCCCCGCCCTGCGGCAGTGGACGACGCCCCCCGCCAACTCCATTAGCACCTCATCCTTGCCGGATTCCTCGAGCAGCAAATATGCCATGCAGCGCGTGGCGTTGCCGCATGCCCCAACTTCCTTACCGTCGATGTTGAAGATCCGCATTGCCGCATAGGCGCCGGCGCGCAGACCCTGGTCCGACGCCCGTTCAATTGTCAGCAGCTGCTCGCCCCCAATGCCGACATTAGTGCTGCATATACGCACAATGTCATCATCATCTAGAGGCTTGCTGCCGTCTCGACGGTCGAGAATAACGAAGTAGTTTTCCAGACCGTGCATCTTGATGAATGGCCACTGGAGCGGCAACTCAACTGGAGAAGGTAGTGAGAGAAGATCCGTATGCTTCATATCTCTTTCCATTCGTTTCTGAGATCTGTCGCCGATTGGACGCAAGATCCTTGCCACTCTGTCTCTTCCTCGAGCGTCAGCAAGGCTGCGGTGGTCTGCCTACGCCGGATCACCCGGAACCGATCCCCGTCGACAAGGACTTCAGCTGCTAGGTCGCGCGCATTGTAGGTCGATGCCATCGAGGCGCCATATGCGCCGGCGCACCCAAAGGCGAGACGGTCCCCGGATCGCAGCAGAGGCAAATCTTCATAGGTACCGAAGATGTCCGAACTCTCGCAAACGGGACCGGCAATCTGATAGGTGTGCAAGCCTTGCCGAGCCTGCTTCACAGGAAAAACTGGATGAACGGCCCCATACATCGCGGGGCGCATTAGGTCATTCATGCCCGCGTCGACAATGGCGGTAAGCCGGTCAGCGGTCTTTTTTATGTAAAGCACTTCGGCCACCAGAATCCCGGCCGGCCCCACCAACCAACGTCCCGGTTCGACAGTCAACTCGCAACCGAGACCGCTAACCGTTTCGCGCACGATCGTGGCGTACTCGCCCAAGTCCGGACTGCGGCCTTGATCGTACGGGATGCCTATGCCGCCACCCAGATCAAGGCGACGAACGGCCATACCTTGCGAACGCAGCAATCTTACAAGGTAAGCAATGCGAGAATAAGCCGCGCGATAAGGCGAAAGATCAAGAATTTGCGATCCGATATGCACGGCAAGGCCTATTGGATCGAGCTCTGGCGCAGTTAAGGCTTTGGCATAAAGAGCCGGTATGTCCTCGAGGGGGATTCCGAACTTGTCATGCTTCTTGCCTGTGCTGATTTTGGCATGCGTCCCTGCGTCCACATCTGGATTCACCCGCAGTGCAACCGGCGCCCGCACGCCCAGGGCCCCCGCCACGTTAATGACAGCGTCGAGTTCGGCTTCAGATTCGATGTTGATCTGGTGGATACCCACTTCCAGTGCACTGGCGATCTCGGAGCGCCTCTTGCCGACGCCAGAGAAGATGATCTTCGATGCGGGGACACCCGCCGATACCGCACGTTCCAGTTCGCCGCCGGATACGATGTCCATGCCGCTTCCCAAAGCTGCCAACACTCCGAGAACAGACAGGTTTCCGTTCGCCTTCACCGCAAAGCAGACTGAGACGCCACTAGGCTTAAGCGCGGCGCTCAGGGTAAGGTATGCCGTTCTTATGGCGTCAGAGGAGTAGCAATAGAACGGCGTCGGAACTGCCATAGCGACTGTGTCGATGCAAACGCGCTCCATGTGCAGGGCTTGATTGCGATAGGCCAGCTGTTTCG
This sequence comes from Mesorhizobium sp. L2C066B000, assembly GCF_000502335.1. Classification (NCBI taxonomy): domain Bacteria; kingdom Pseudomonadati; phylum Pseudomonadota; class Alphaproteobacteria; order Hyphomicrobiales; family Phyllobacteriaceae; genus Mesorhizobium; species Mesorhizobium sp. L2C066B000. The sequence goes on along the minus strand of NZ_AYWZ01000021.1, from coordinate 9,970 downwards.
AGCCGGTGTCGCCATGTGGAGCATCGATCATAGCAGTTGCCATTCTCGGCCATCCCGAGTCCTGTCGATCCATCGTGGGTGGGGCCTTACCTTCCAATCTTGACAGGGATCATTCCAGAAAACTCTAGGCGTGGAAAATATATTGTCTTAGGCTTCAAATTCATTTTCGATATATGACAGCAGGGAACATGCGACTCAATCAGCGCCAGATAGAAGTCTTCAACGCCATCATGGTGCATAAGAGTGTGACCGCAGCGGCGGCCTCTTTGAGAACGTCGCAACCAACCGTGAGCCGCGAGTTGCGCGATCTTGAAAAGCAGATAGGCTTCGATCTATTCAACCGCTTCGGCAAGCGCCTCACGCCGACAAGCCAGGCTCAACTGCTGCATTCGGTGGTTGCGCGGTCATTTGTTGGGATGGAAGAAATCAGCCGAGTGGCCACTGCGATCAAAGGGCATAACGCCGCCCACATCAGAATCGCCTGCCTTCCGGCTTACGCCGAGGCGTTTTTGCCCGATGTGGTGCACCGTTTTTTGAAGGCTCGTCCCCAAGTCCACCTTTCGGTGCATTCACTGGGTGAAGTGGCGCTCAGGCATGACATGACGACGCAGCTGTTCGACATCGGCCTAACTGAAGGGAGCTATGACTACGACGACGCAACAACCGAAAAGATTGATGCAGGCGAACTCCTCTGCGTTTTTCCTGCTGGACATCCTCTAACGGCAAAGTCGGTCATTGATCCACAGGATTTCCAAGGGGTCGCGTTTGTCTATTACTCGGAAGAGGATCCTTATAGGGACAAGATAGACGAGGTCTTCGATGCTGCAGGCGTCGCGCGCCATTTTACGCTCGAAACCACCACCGCCACGGGGCTTTGCTCAATGGTAGCCGCTGGCGTGGGCGTTTCGATCGTAAATCCGTTCACAGCCGCGCACTATGCTGAGAGAGGCGTGGTCTTGCGAAAGCTGAGCGTTCGTGTGTCCTATCATGTCAACCTGTGGAGACCGGCAAAGGGGCTTCGATCTGCGCATGCAGACCAATTTGTTAGACTGTTGCGTCAGGTGACGGAAGAAATGAAGCAGCGATTCAAGGTTTTACTGGCAGATTGATCTGGCCAAAAACATAGCTCGCGTGCTCCCCTTCCCTCAAGTCAAGTTCCGCACTCTCTCGGCTAGGCTTTTCGGTCCCACATTCACTGGAGGGGATTTGGCGTGAAGCGTTGGTGCTGACTGAGGGTCTTGAGCCCTGGCGTCAGCCGTTGACCGACCCAGGTCTAGCATGTGATTTCCAAAGCCCGGTCGCAAGCTGTCGCCATGAGCGGCTTGGCGTCTCCGCCCTTCCCGTAGCCGTAAGGGGTCGTTGCCGCCCCATTCAGCTGGCGGCCCGTGGACTTGGCGACGTTGGCGCCGTGCGGCGACCGCGACCGCTAGGGTCCGGATCCATAAAAGGGGTTCCTCTGACGACAGGATTGTGATTCACGGGTCTCTGAGGGGGCCATTCATGAATCGCGAATATTTCTGGCTCAGCGATGAGCAGTTTGGGTTGCTTGAACCACATCTGCCGACCGACACCCGAGGCAAGCCGCGCGTCGATGATCGCCGCGTGATCAGCGGCATTATTCATGTGGTGAAGGTCGACGCTCCGTCGGTCTATGGACCGCGCAAGACCCTCTACAACCGTTTCCAGCGCTGGTCGGCCAAGGGCGTTTGGAGGAGCTATGGCGGGTGATGACGGGAAGGGCGGCGTATCGAGGCTGGTGATTGAAGCCTGCCAGAACCTCTCAAGGAGAGCGATACGCCATGAACGAGACTATCAACATTGTTCGCCTTCGTCAGCCCGACGAAATCGATGATGCCCTGACGGATGGTAAGCGCGTAGGCATCCCCACGTAGCGTGCAGGCGGTTGATCGCTCATTTTCAGCATGAATCATGCGGAGAATCCTGGTGAGCGACAGTATGAGCCATCATCGAACATTCGAGATTTTGACGGCGGAGCCTGTGCCGTTCCGACGCAAGCCGCGCCATCGGTCGGACGAAGAGAAGGCACGGCTTGTCGCCGAAGCCTTCTCTCCAGGGGGTAATGTGTCGGCAGTTGCGCGTTCCGAGGGGCTGGACCCCTCGCAGCTCTATGCATGGCGCCGCAAGGCGCTTTCGTCGGGCATGGTTGCGCCACTGACGGAGGGAGCGAGCAAGCCGGCGAAGTTCACGCGCTTTGAAGCAATGGGCAGCGACACGGTGGAAATCGTCATTGGCGATGCCGTGGTGCGCGCCGGCGGCGATGTTGATCCCGATCGCCTGGCGAGAATCATCCGCGCGGTTCGCAAGGCATGATCGCTTCCGGTGTGGTGGTTTACGTGTCGTGCCAGCCTGTCGACTTCCGCAAGGGCGCGGCATCTTTGATGGCGCTGGTCAGGGATGGCGGCCTGGACCCGTTCTCGGGGGCGCTTCACGTGTTCCGCTCGAAGCGTGCGGACCGGGTTCGCATCGTGTGGTGGGACGGCAGCGGGGTTTGTCTTTATTCGAAGACTCTGGAAGATCACAGCTTCTGCTGGTCTGCGATATCGGCCGCGCGCATGCGTCTCGACCACGCCCAGTTGATGGCGCTTCTGGCTGGACTGGACTGGAAAAAGATCCGCCCGGCCAGGGTCAGGCGGCCGTTATCGACGGGCTGAAACCGGCCTGCGGCAAGATGAATCATGCGGCTGGAACGGTTGGGAAAGCGGCTGTTTTTGTGCTTTGTTGCTTGCCATGGTTCTACCGGGTCTTGCCCTTCCCGACGACGTTGATGCGCTGAAGGCGATGATCCTTTCCATGGCTCGCGAGCAGGCTGCAAGCGAGGCCCGGATCGTAGTCGCCGAAGCTCGGATCGCAGCCTCCGAGGCGGAGGTCGCCCGGCTGAAAGCCATCGAGAAGAGCGCCAACGAGCGGATTGCCAATCTCACGTCGATCCTGAAGGTTTTGCAGCGCACGCAACATGGCACGCGTTCCGAGCGGCTACGCCTGGCCATCGACGACGAGCAGGCCTCCTTTGCCTTCGAAGAGGTCGAGACCGGCCTTTCGGCGATCCGGAGCGAACTTGCTCACGCGGCTGGGGACAAGCCAAAGCGCGCAGCGCGTCCACGCAAGGGTTTTGCAGCTCATCTCGAACGCATCGAGGAAGTTATCGAGCCGGAAGTCCCGGGCGACTGCGAGGGGCTGGAAAAGGTTCTGATCGGCGAGGATCGATCCGAGCGGCTGGACGTCGTGCCGCCGAAGTTCCGGGTCATCGTCACGCGCCGTCCCAAATACGCTTTCCGGGGCCGTGACGGCGTGGTCCAGGCTCTGGCGTCGGCGCACATCGTTGAAAGCGGCCTGCCGACGGAGCGGCTGCTCGCCTATATCGCCGTGTCGAAATACGCCGACGGCCTTCCGCTTTACCGGCAGGAGACGATCTATCTGCGCGATGGCGTTGAACTCAGCCGGTCGTTGATGGCGCAGTGGATGGGGCACCTGGGCTTCGAATTGCAGATGCTCGCCGATTACATCCTTGAGCGCGTCAAGGAGGGCGAAAGGGTCTTCGCCGACGAGACGACCTTGCCCACCCTTGCCCCCGGAGCGGGGAAAACCACGAAGGCCTGGCTATGGGCCTACGCACGAGATGATCGACCCTATTGTGGAACCAGTCCGCCAATGGTTGCCTATCGTTTTGAAGACAGCAGAGGCGCGGATTGCGTGGCGCGCCACCTCGCCGGATTCAGCGGTATCCTACAAGTGGATGGCTACTCGGCCTATACCAACCTGGTCAAGGCACGGGCCAAAGCCGGCAGCAATGAAACAATCCGGCTCGCCGGGTGCTGGGCTCACCTGCGGCGCAAATTCTACGACCTGCACATCAGCGGGATCTCGCAGGCCGCGACGGTAACGATCGTCGCCATGACCGAATTGTGGAAGGTCGAGGACGAGGTTCGCGGCAAGGATGCCGGAAGCCGCGCCGCGCTCCGTCAGGAAAAGTCCGTGGCCATTGTCGCGAGCCTCTTTGATCTATGGGAAGCGGAACTGGGGAAGGTCTCCGGAAAATCCAAGACCGCCGAGGCGATCCGCTACGCGCTCACCCGGCGGGAGGCGCAGGAACGCTTTCTGATGGATGGTCGCATCGAAATCGACTCCAACATCGTCGAGCGTGCAATCAGGCCCCAGACAATCACGCGAAAGAATAGTCTATTCGCCGGCAGCCAAGGCGGTGGACGAACCTGGGCGACGGTAGCCACCTTGCTGCAAACCTGCAAAATGAACAGCGTCGATCCGCTCGACTGGCTCTCGCAGACCTTGACCCGCATCGCTCAAGGATGGCCGGCATCCGAGATCGAAATGCTCATGCCTTGGAACTTTAGGCCTGACGTTATCGGCTGACCGCTTACGACGGATGTGCTTCGCAGCGGCGCGCGGCGTCTGCTTGCGCAGGCGGTGGAGATAGAAGCCGAAGCGTTTCTTGCCGAGATGCGGGATCTGAAGCTGCCGGACGGACGTGACCGGCTGGTCTGGCACGGTCGCGGCCCGGAGCGGATCATCCAGACGGGGATCGGGGCGGTGCACGTCAGCCGGGTGAAGGTCCGGGACCGCGGCGCGAACGATGAAGCGGAGCGCATCCGTTTTTCAAAGGACGGGCAGGAATGCAAAATATTCGAACCAGTTCTGGACGGGCGACCGGATAGCCTCACCCCGAGGAATGATGGAAAACTGACCACATCTCGGCAGGGTCCAACGAGCGCATTCGCTCGCGCTACCTGCGGGACAGCTTGCAAAGTCCTCGGCTGACATCTTCGCTGAGATAGCCGCCTTTTCCAGAAATGATAGGGCGGAGCGCCATTGGGCCGGCTCGATCGAAAGCCATGCTGCCAACAATCCTTGGTGCGGCGGCGAGCGCCTTGGCATCCTCTGTGGATGAGGATCGGGATGACTCCCGCCACGATAAGTATAGATTGTCGCGGCGCTGCCCTGTTCGTTCAGTGTGCCCCCTCGCTGAGGAATCCAATGGGCAAGCCTCTCTTCAAAACAGGCGCTGCCGCCCATCGCTGGCTTACACGGAAACCATCAAATGCTTTCGTAGTTTATGTAATGCTCTGGCGCCACGAATGGAGTTGAGTTTGACACGATCCATGATATCAAATCGATGACCGTCATTCCATAACGGTTAAGCATCAGCTCGAATGAGCCATCTTTAGCCACCCCAGGAATATAATTGCATTCTAAAAACCAAATTTGCGAATCGTCAGTTACTCTAAAGTCAAACCTGGCCATATTGTATATATCTATCGACGACGCAATCGATTTGACCAAAGTTCGCACCCTATCCGAGATTTCGCTTTCCAAGTCGACTACCGTTTTTCTAGCTACACGGCTCGAATATTTCTGATCTCTACCGCAGAACTGCATATCTGCTTCTATCTCAACTACCGGAAGTGGTATTATATCAGACGAACTGACTATGCAGCCGCAGGTATACTCCTCCCCTGGAATGAATTCTTGCAGCAAAGCGGCGCTATCATAGGTAAATATCGTGCGAACTAGAGCCTCGATCTCCGCCTCAGACCTTCCAGGATCGTGAAAAAGCTTTGAGAATAGCGACGACCCAAGTGAATTTGGTTTCACGACAATTGGTCCTTGGATTGACTTCGCGACCTGCATTGCCTCGGCAACATTTCTGGGTTTTATTAGTGTTGTTTTCGGGACTTTCACCATTTCGGCAGGTAGTATCGAAGAGACGAATGACGCCATTGCGTACTTGTTCATAGTTAAAGATGCCACATGCGGGTCGCCGAACGTGCCTCTTACTCCTGAAAGCCCCGCAATCGTCTGAACCCCTCCGTCTTCGCCAAACTGTCCGTGCAACAAATTAACGACGTATTCGCTGCGGGATGCAATAGCATCAAAGGCCATAAGCAATGCGCTTCCAGCCGTAGTGTTGGTATCAGAGATATACGATTGCAGCTCATCGACGGTAAACCCACTGTGGAACGGTATCGTACGAACAAGCCCATCGTTTCGGCTAATATGATAAAAGTTTTTTACAGAAAATGGGCGTTCCGCATAGGGCAGTTCGATGTAAGACGAGATGACGTTCGTTAGAGATGTGATGGAGCCATCGTATTCCGTAGAAACTCCGCCGAATATAAATGAAACTTGAGGGGGCATTTCGTTTCCATTCCTTTAAGTATGGTGTTCACGACAAGGTTATTGGATGGAGACAAAGGCGCTTGGCCGCGAGGACGTATTGCAAACCAGTGCCGCGTGTGTTGCCTTCAACCAGGATGAACGCTCTTCTCACCATTCACTGTGTCGCCGACGTTGCGTGCTCTGCAGCCGTCAGGCTGGCGCTTTCAGCCGCGCCTTAACAGCGAACATATCATCGTCGGCGACCTGCAATCGTAAAGGTTATGTAAATTTGCTTGAACGAATTCGTTACCGCAATCGATCACCGGAGGCGTAGCGCAGAGGGTCTCGACGGATTTCGAAAGATGGAATTTTAAGAGACTGAACAATGAGATCTCGCTGCTTACGAGTTGTAGTCAGCAGGGTGTTCTGTCTACCTTGTCACCGCAGTTGTCCCATGGCGAAAGACTGTCGAGAACGGGCCGCATGATCATCTCCACCAACTTTCGCGCTCCGAACTCGAGCCGTCAGTCACGGCATCGCTTCCAACTGCAGTGCGTTGCTCAGACGAACACTGCCGATCATCGCCAGAGCGCACCAGGGAAACTGAGGGGCGCGGCACTCGCAGCGGAAAGCCATAGGCATGTCTGCGCGGGCGCTTGCTTGCCAGCAACCCTCCCAAACGTCTAAATCAAGCACGAAAAACTCGGCATTTCAAAATCCTTCGCCTCTGCACGCGAACATGAAAGAGAGCTGCATTCCCATTTCAACCTTCTCGTGCCAGAAAATAAATACCGGCCAAGACAAGAGCGAGCCCAGTCCATTTTGACAATTGGAACGGCTCTCCAAACACGTAATGTGATGCAATAGTCAGCATTGCAAATCCGGAGCCCATCATAACCGGATAAGCGGCCGACACTTCCATAGAACCCAGAGCTTTCGCATACAACACTATCGTTATAGCATAAAATATGATTGCGCTTATAAAGGCGATGGAGAGGAACTTATCAGCTAGTCCCGCGTCCACAGGCAATGAAGTCCGGCTCCATTTTAGAAAAATGCTGCTAATGGAGGAAGTCAGGCCTGCAAGGAGAAGGGAAGTCAGCCATAGTTTATTCATCGCCCCGCCCTCTGCCAGAATTCGCTGCATTGCCGGCCACTTATGGTATGACGCTCAGCCTTTGCTCGGAGATTCCTTATTGTATCGACATCAATCATGGATTCCACGTGTCAGGTTTTGAGTTTTGCTGAGTGGCAACGATTCAGGGGAACTCGTCTCTGAAACGCAAATCGGCTACTGCCAATCACGCATATTCTGTGCCAATGCCAAACGACGCTTTTCATCAGCATGATAGCTTGATGGCCGCTCTGTCTCATGCCCGCTGTTAGGTTTCAGACAATAATGTCGGTCGAAGATCTTCGGCCGCTGGCATCGGCACGTTGCCCAGCTGGTGGCGATGTGATCGGGGCTCCTTACGCCGGGGATGCAGTTGAAGCGGCGCCGTCGCTTGTGACGCGGTGCGAGCTTGGCAGGGCCGCGACTTAAGGAATGAGCGGTGAACGGCAGTCGTGCTGAAAGACGCGGCTCATTAACAGGATGAAGGCGCTCGTCGCCTATTCGCTTCTTCAGATCGACCTGGGTGTCCCGCCGAAGATTTGCGTATGGAGAACATCCGGTAGATTTGGTTCCCCTTAGGGGCGGTACCGGACGCGAGAAGCACGGAGGCGAGATCGTTTGCATCGATGATTTCCGAGAGAAGATCGTCGCGCCCACCGCTGGCGAAGCCTAGGAGGATGCAGCCCGAGTCTGTGAGGAATTCTGTCCCTTGCGATAGGAACCGGCTCAGCAATCTATAACCCGGATCGATAGCTCCTGGTTCGAGATTATCCTTATATTCGTAATCGTCGGGCGCAAATACCGACGGGTAGTTCCAAAATATAAAATCGAATTTTCGATTGAGGGGAATATCATTGAAAATGTCGCTTTCGATCACCTCGACGTTCTGGATACCGTTTCTTGCAGCATTTTCGAATGTGTTCGCCACCGCCTTCGGGTTGACATCACAAGCAAGCAACGAAAGTGCGCCGAGCTTGGCGAGGTGCAGTCCTGGAAGGCCGAAGCCGCAGCCGATCTCCAGGATGCTTTTCCCGGCGACAGGAGGAAAATTTTCAGTAAGCCAACGCCAATTCTGGAATTCCAGTGGTGAAAATACCTCTTCGTTCACAATCAAATCCAACCCAAATTCTTTGATATACGCCGGAAAGGTGCATTGTTGGCTGAGTTTTAGTCTCGTCCTGATCTGGGCAAGGTCCGTCATATCTCTGCTCTCCTCACACCGCCGAAAAATCTAAAAATTTTGCGAGTAGTTGACGACGGGCCAGGCAGGCGCCGGCGCAAAAATATCCCGTCCTGCCAAGTCTCCGTAGAGTCCAGAATTGATGGATTAACATTTTAAGTCAACTATCACGGCATTTTTTGTTGTGAAAAAGGTCTTCATACGATCAACATGATGTCGCATAATAGTTGTGATATGTTTCGGTTACGTGTTTAGATACGTCATGAATACATAATATTTTCCGACCTTCGCAGAGCCCGTAGGGCGCGATTGGAAAATCGGTCCAGAATCGGAGAATTTTGAAAACAACAGAGCAGGCGCATGTACCCGCTTAAAAGATACGCGCTGCTGTATCCTCAACGGCGCGGCCGCGCTCACCTGTCAGCCCGGCGATCCTATCATCGTCGTACCCCTCCCGTAACGCTTCCGGTTACATGGGGTAATCGCGGGGTTGAAACACCGGCGCGTTTGTGAGGCGTTGGAAGGGTGGCTGCCCCCGAATAGGATGAAATACGGGCTCACGACCATATAGCCGGCCCCAGCATCAAACGGGAGACAACCATGAAACAGTTTATCGGCCTCGACGTACATTGAAAGATACATTCATCTCGGTGCGCGAAGGAGGCAAGCGGATCTGGCGCGGCAAATGCCTGTCCGATCGGAAACCGATAGCAGAGACTATCCGCCAGCGTGCTCCGAACGTCGAACGAGTCGTGTTCGAAACAGGACCCCTGGCGGTTTGTTTCTATCATGCGGTGACGCTGGAAGGCTTGCCGCCGATCTGCATTGATGCCCGCCATGCCAAGGCGGCGCTGGATATAGTCCTTCTTCAGTCGCGCAATGAAGCTGTCGTAAACACTGTCATGCACGAACAAGCGCCGCAGCGAGGTGCAGCGTTGAGGAACTGTGTGGGGCAGTCACGTTTTCTGGCCGAAATCCTCACCGACGACGATGTCGCCACGTTGCGCCATCTCGCCAAAGAAGGCATCGGCGAGAATTCGCTAAAAGCCCTGGCGTTGGACCTCGGTTATCTCGAAGCCTGGTCGCTTGGCGCCACCGGTTTCGCTCCCCTGGCCCGCGCCGGACGCGCTCTTGATAAAATTCGTCGCCCATCATCTCTGGGATCCCGCCGAAACCGATCCAGCACACGGCATGCCCGCCGAAGTCACGATAACGCTGAAAGCTGAAGGGCTTCTGCGCATTGACGGCCCGCACGCGCCCGCCACCGTGGGCCGGCGGCTGTCGAGCTGGTCGACGCTGACCGGATGGCGCGGGCTGAAGGGAAATTTTTCGGCGCCGGGCCTGCGCAGCGCCATAAGGCTCGCCGTGAGTGCCAGCGCCCGCCCCCGGGCGAAAAAAAGCAAAAAGGCGGTGACCGCTGACATCCTGTCCGCACTGCTTACGACTAGCGCCGGCGACCGTCTCGTTGACCTCCGCGATCGCGCGCTTCTCATCACCGCCTTCGCCTCCGGCGGCCGCCGCCGCAGCGAGATTTCGTCTCTGCG
>NZ_AYWZ01000020.1:0-123516 GCF_000502335.1 Mesorhizobium sp. L2C066B000 | reverse complement strand
GGCGCCGCCGCAGGTTCGGCCACGGCCGCCGCCGGCTCCGCCACAACAGCCGCGACCAGCGCCACCAATGCAGGCAATTCGGCAACGGCGGCTTCCGGCTCGGCATCGGGCGCGGCGACCAGCGCCACCAACGCAGGCAACTCGGCTACGGCTGCAGCCGGTTCGGCGAGCGCTGCCTCGGGCTCGGCAACCGCGGCTTCCACCTCAGCCACCAATGCCGCGACCTCCGCTTCCAATGCGGCGGCCAGTGCTGCGGCGGCATCAACCTCGGTGGCGGCGCTCGGCTACACCTTTTCCACGACCACAGCCGACGCCGATCCGGGCAACGGCACCTTGCGGCTGAACAATGCGAGCGCCGCGTTGGTGACCGCGGCCTATATCGATAATCTCGATGCCGGCGGCGCCACCGTGAGTGGCATCCTCGATGGCTTTGATGACAGCACGAACCCCATCAAGGGCCAGTTGACCCTGCGCTCGAAAGCCTCCACCGCTATCTACTATGTTTATAACGTCAGTGGCGCAGTTGTGGATGGTAGCGGCTACCGCAAACTGACGCTCGCCTATGTCAGCGGCGCCGGCACTTTGCCGACGGTGGCCAACGGCATCTGGCTGATGTTCGACCGTGCCGGCGACAGAGGCGCCGACGGGACGGGAGTAGGAGATTTTTTGGGGCCTGCGTCTTCGGCAACCGACAATATTGTCACTTTCGCGGGCACCACGGGCAAGGTGGGGAAGGATAGTGGGATCGCGGTGTCCAGCCTGGCGCCGAAGGCCAGCCCGACATTTACCGGGACGCCAACGGGGCCGACCGCAGCGCCTGGAACGAATACCACGCAATTGGCTACAACGGGGTTCGTCAAGGCTGGGTTTGATCTGAAACTTGATAGCCGACCCAACCTTGGTGTCGTCGCGCAGACGATCACCGATTGGAACAACGCCCTGGACAACGGCTGGTATATGGCCTCGGCGGCGGCTAATGCGCCAGACGGCGTAAATTGGTTCCTGGGGTTTGTGGAAGCGCACGGAAGCACTGGCTACCGGACGCAGACGGTGCATGATTTCGTCAACGACACTACGGCGGCAGACCAAAAGCTATGGCGGCGCAGGCAGGCTGGCGGTGCCTGGGGAGGATGGATCAAGCTGCAATGGTCGCAGGCCGAACAGGATGCACGCTATGTCCAGTCGTCCACGGCGTTGCTTCAGAAGTTTTATGAAAGCCCGCAACAGACCATCACATCCGGCGGGTCGCTGACGTTGGCTCATGGGCTGGGGGTGAAGCCGAAGCTCTATGCGGCCTTCATTCAATGTACTACGGCTAATTCGGGGTATTCGGTTGGTGACGAGATTCCCATTAACCCATCTCTCAATACAACTGATGCGACCGCTCAAGCTATTAGCATCGTGCCAGATGCCACCAATTTGAATGTACGGATTGGTAATGCTGCTGGCGCACTTAAAGTCCTCAACAAGGCTGGAACAGGTTTTAACGACATAACAAACGCTAGCTGGAAACTCGTTTTGAGAGCGTGGGCCTAGCTTGCGAAATGTGAGCAACGGTCTAAACGTTGGAACATGCATATTACTATTGCAGTGCAAGGCAAAATTCCCTGTCGAGGCTACGGCGGCACCCAGCGGCAAATCGATTGGCTCGCCAGCGCACTCGCATCTCTCGGACATAAAATGACACTGATTGCCGGAGTGGGCTCCACCCATCCGCGTTGCGAGGTCCGGCAGGCCGCGTCAGTAGTGGAATGTCTGGGGGCGATCCCTATCAATACTGACATCGTGCATTTCAACGGCTGGTATGATGTAGAAAGCCCGTATCGTGCGCTTTACACTCTGCACGGCTATGTTCCAAACGCCCCGAGAAAGGGGCAAAATTACAGCTTCGTCAGCGCCAGTCACGCGCATCATCATGATCGAGAAACGTTTGTTTACAACGGTTTCCCTGTGGATGCCTACCGGCTGGCAGATCGGAAAGGTGAGCGGCTGTTGTTTTTGGGCGGTATCGCGAGGGCCGGGAAGGGCCTCAACCGGGCCGTCGATCTGGCGAAGAAATTTAACTTCGAACTCGATATCGCGGGTGGCTCGAGGTGGAAGTTGCTCGGGCGCAGCCAAACCCGGAAAGAGTCTCTGTTCTTCAAGAGCTTATCGCCGCGCTACCGCTTCCACGGCACTGTCGATGGCGAGGAAAAGCTCCGATTGCTCGGCGAGGCGTACGCCTTCCTTAACCCGATCTCCTGGGCAGAGCCGTTCGGCATGGCGGCGGTCGAAGCAATGCTGTGCGGAACGCCTGTGCTGACCACTCCGTGCGGTGCGCTTGCCGAAACGGTCGATGCAGACAGCGGGCGTTTCTTCGAAACCGATGACGAGTTTGCTCACGGTCTCAATGAGATCAACAGCATTTCCGCGCGAACATGCCGTGAATCGGCAGCCGAAAGATTTCCGATCCAGAAAGCCGCAACGGCCTATCTGGAACTCTATAAACGCATCCTTGACGGCGAAGTGCTTCCGTGAGCCCGCTTTAGCCGCTCCATCCAAAATTCCTCTCCCGTGAGGAAGCGTTATAGCCGGCCAACCGACATGCCGTCGGCACAGTCAGGATCAACAGGACACTCGTCTCCTGTGCGTGATCTGTGACTGGCTAAAGTCTCCGAGCTAAATTCCACAATCTCCTGAGGTTACCCATGGACCGCAACTTCGCGCGGGCGCTTGCGCTCGTCCTCAAATCGGAAGGCGGCTGGTCCGACAATCCGGCCGATCCCGGCGGCGCAACCATGAAGGGCGTGACGCTGGCCAATTTCCGCCGCTACGTGAAGGCGGATGCGACGAAGGACGACCTTCGCCATATCACGGATGCTCAGGTGGCGACGGTCTATCGCCGCTTCTATTGGGATGCCACTGCGGGCGCCGAGCTTCCCGGCGGTGTCGACTATGCCGTCTTCGACTTCGCCGTGAACAGTGGGCCGGGCAGGGCGGCTAAATATCTGCAGGCGGCAGTTGGCACCGCACAGGACGGCAGGATCGGCCCGGCCACGCTCAAAGCTGTCGGCGCCAGGCCACCGGGCGCAGTCATCGACGATCTTTGCGATGCCCGCCTGGCATTCCTGCGGCGGCTGCCGACCTGGCGGGTTTTCGGCAAGGGTTGGAGCGATCGCATCCGGTCGGTCCGTTCCCAGGCGCTGTTGATGTCGGCACTACAGCCCGCGGCACCTTTGCCGGGCACCCCGCCCCAGCCATCAGCGCTCTCGCCGAAGCCCGGCAGTGCGATGCCGCCGGTGTCTACCGGCGGGCGCGTCAGTCCCGTCGAACGCCTGCCGTTCTGGCGTGCGCTGCTTCAAATCCTGAAACCGATTTTCGCAAGGAGTTCGACATGATCGCCGTCTTCATCCGCATCGGCTTGCGGTACGGCGCCGGTGTTCTGGTCGCGCGTGGCCTGCTCGGCGCCGACGACGCGGCGGCATTTTCTTCCGACCCCGACATTCAAGCTGGTCTGGAGATCGCCGCCGGTCTCGCCATCGCCTCGGTCACCGAGACCTGGCACTGGCTGGCCCGCAAATCCGGCTGGGAGCACTGACATGGAAGGGTTTCAACAACTGCTCATCGCCTATCTCGAAGCCGCGAAACCCTATGCTATCGGCTTTGCCGCCGGGCTTGTCGCCGGGTGGCTGCTGTGAGCGCGCTCCTCGCCGTCCTGCTTGGCAACAAAGCGCTGCTGGGCTTCCTGGCATCGGTCATCGCCGCCCTTTGCTGGGGCGCTCACCAGCGGCTGGCCGGCGCCAGGGCCGAGCGCGGCAAACTGGCGGCCGCTGAGGCCGCGGCGCGCGCGGTCGCTGAGCAGGTGCAGAACGACGTCGGCGCATTGCCGGCGGACGCTGTTCGAAAGGAGCTGAAATCATGGGCAAGGGACTGATGGTTGCGCTGCTTGTGGCGCTTGCCGGGTGCACGACTGCTTCGGGCGGCTTCTGCGCGATTTCGAGCCCGCTGCGCCTGTCGGCCGAAGCCGTCGACGTCCTGTCGCACGCCGAGGCGAGAGCGCTCTTGGCGCACAACCGCAAGGGACAAAAGCTCTGCGGATGGAGGCCTTAGCCGATGCACGACCTCTTCGACATGCTCGGCATCAAGGGGCCGGTCGTCGCCGCCGGGCTAGCCGGCGGCGTGCTGAGAGCACTGTCGCGCCATCGCTACAAGCTGCGCGAGATGATTGCCTCGCCGATCTGCGGGGCGCTGGCGGCTGCGTATCTGACGCTGCCTGCCGTCGCCTGGTTCAGGGCAACCGGCATGCCTATCCCCGATCCGGCCGACGACACCACGACGCTCGCCGCCGCCTTTTTGATCGGCGTCTCGGCCATGTGGATTTCCGACATCGTCTTCGAGGTCATCGTGCGGCGGTTCGGCTCGGCCGGCAACGAGTGATGCACTTGAGATGCTGGAAGAAGCCAGCGACAATGCCTACCTAAGGAGCAATCCAATGGAGGTATGATATGGCGACGTCTACCGAACGTGCAGTCCTTGCCGGCGGCTGTTTCTGGGGCATGCAGGATTTGATCCGGCGCTATCCCGGCGTGATCTCTACCCGCGTCGGCTATAGCGGTGGCGATGTGCCCAACGCCACGTATCGCAACCACGGCAGCCATGCCGAAGCCATCGAGATCGTTTTCGATCCGGCCAGGATCAGCTTTCGCACATTGCTCGAATCCTTTTTCCAGATCCACGATCCGACCACCAGGAACCGCCAGGGCAACGATGTCGGAATGAGCTATCGCTCGGCGATCTTCTACACCAGCGACGAGCAGAAGCGCGTCGCCGAAGACACCATCGCCGATGTCGATGCCTCTGGACTGTGGCCGGGCAAGGTCGTCACCGAGCTTGCGCCGGTGGGCGATTTCTGGGAGGCGGAGCCAGAGCATCAGGACTATCTCGAGAAATACCCCAACGGCTATACCTGCCACTTTGTCAGGCCGGGCTGGAAGCTTCCGGTCCGCGAAAAAGCTGTTTCGTAGCGCAGCCTCTATCGTCTGCTTATCTGGCGGTCGAACTATTCTTCCGCGCGATCGGTATGCCGGCCGCCTTGTTGAGGTGGCCGTGCTCGGGCTGCCCATAGATGAACGCGCCGTGGACGGTTTTGCCATCGACCTCAGAGCCTGAGAACGCGACGGCCTCGATCTTCTTTGTTCCGGTCAGGCTCTGGTTTCGAAGATAGGCGAAGGTTCGCACCGCTTCTCCGACAATTCGATCGAGAAATGGTTTTGGCCGCCTCCCGGGCCGTCGCACGAGGCTTGGAAAGCGCTCTCGTCCCGAAACAAAATGGTGCTGTGCGCAAAGCGCCGGCATGATCTGATAGATTCGATTGAGCGAGCAGGTCATGAATCCTGGGTGAAAAAGAACGAAGTCGACCTCTCCTCTCAGATGCATGGTCCTGCGCAGCAATCTTTGCGCTGCCGATCTGGAGATGACATAGCCTGCGGCGCCCGCGTGCAGGCCATAAAGTCTGGCAAGCGAAACCCCATCATCGAGAGCGACTTCCTTGCGTCCGACCCTCACTTTGGCAAAATGCGTTTCCAGCTTGATCACATCGGCATCGCGCGGCACCCATCGATCAGAAGCAAGCAGCGAGCCGGCGCCCGCGCCGAAAACGACGTCGTCCTCGAAAACCGCGCCATATTGATCCGCGCCGTTCGCAACGATCTCCCAACACGAGCGGTGGCTCAGGAAACAGCAAACCTCAGCAGCGCTCAGCGGGCTTTTGGCGACAGAGCAGCAAGGCAATCAATGGCGGAGACACGCTCAAATGGTACTCCGATCCTGCCGAACTCGGACGCGACATGCGCCAGCCGATCGCGAGAACGATCAAGATTGATCACCAGACACCTCATCAGCGCCCCCTTTGTCCGGTGATCAGTGAATATCACGTTCCCGTGATTGCACAAAATTTGCTTACGTGCGGGGCAGTGGGTAGCGGCGTACGGTGCCCCGGTTGATTTTGGAGGTTGGGTGACATTGACGGCGTCCCCCGCGTGGCGCGAGCCTTTACCGTGCGCGCCTAGACGAGTCGCCCTAGAAGCCGAAGAATTGCCGACCGATCACGTATCCGAGCGCGACGACCACAAGGGGAAACAGGGCGGGCGTCAGCCGACCAAGAGCGGAGGTCTTTGGCTGTTGTCTGGAGATGGTCCTGGGTGCATTGCCGAGATTCTTGGTCATCCGGTATAGTAGCAAGCGCTGATTAACGATTCCGTAACCCGATCGAGGCCGCCGCGGCTTTTCGCGTTTCTGGCGCGACCTTGACAATCCCCAGCCCATGACGCAACTGGGCCGTCTTTGAGAGCATTGTGAGGCAAGGTCAATGCGGCTGATTCAACGTCATGTCGATTTGGTTTGCATCGGCGCTGGTTCGGTTGCCGGCACCGGTCGCCCACAGGACGAAGTCCTGCACGCTTCGGTCGGTCCCGAAATGCCTCGGGTCCATTTTCCCGCGACCCCTACACACCGCATCCTTGGCGGCGAAGCGCTTCCTTGACGACCGGCGATCCAATCCTCTTCGTCGGCTTCCCCGCGGTCGGCGACTTCGTCCGTTGCCATTCCGCCATCCAGATCATCGCTGCGCGATTTCCTGATCGCCCCATAGATGTCGTCACCTCGCCCGTTGCAGCGCCGCTGGCGCGCCTGATGCCGCATGTCAGGAAGGGCTGGGCGCTTGCCAAGCGTCATCAGCGCCCCGGTTTTGGCGAGCGCAGCCGCCTGGTTGGCGAGTTGCGCAAGGAAAATTACCGCACGGCCTATCTGATGACCAGCAGCACCAAGGCGGCGCTGATGGCGTTCATGGCCGGAATAGAGGAGCGCATCGGCTATCCGCAGGAGTTGCAATTCGGCCTCCTCAATCGCTTCCCCGCCGGCTGGTTGGCGCATCTATGGGCCTTCGGACCCCGCAAGACGCGGCTCTTCGAGGAGGTCTGCTCGATTGCCTCGCTTGGCGAAAAGCCGGCTGCGGGCGCGGAGTGGCCGGCGCCCCGGCTTGTGGTCGATCCGGCCGAGTTGGACGATTGGCGCCAGCACAAGAAGATCGATGCCGACCGACCGGCACTGGCGCTCTATACTGCCGACATTGAGAATTTCCGCTCATGGCCCGTCGAGCGCTTCATTTCGATCGCCAGAGACCATCATGATCGCGGCTGGGCAATCTGGATTGTAGGCGGACCGCGCGAGCACGCCGGTGCCGCAAAAATCCGCGCCGCCATTCCTGAGGCAATCGACTTCACCTCGACCCCGTCGATTGCTGACGCGATGTGCCAGATCGCTGCGTCAACCATGTTCCTCGGGGTTGATGGCGGGATTTCCCACGCCGCCGCTGCCCTGAACGTCCCATGCGCGCTCATCTACGGGGTGAATCGCCCCTATGTGCACGGGCCCGTAAACAACCATGTTCGCTTTATCGAACCACCGCTTTCGACGCCCAGCTGGGTCAAGGACACGCGGGGCATCAGCGAAACTCGGGTGAGGGAGGCTCTGGCTGACATCTCAGCCGGTATTGCCAACTGACCGGTGGCCTCGCCGGCCCCAAGCGTCTGATCAAACGCTCCGTGGGGGCAACCATAGCCCCATTTCGGGTTTACCCCTTGACACTACCCCTTGGCCCTGCGGTTTTCGGGCTCGTGATTGCCGACCCAGTGGGCACGGATGCGGTCGCTGGCTTCAAGGTAGGCCATGTCGATGAGGTAGGTCAGAAGCTTCTCGCCGTCGCCTTCGGCTTTCTGCCGAAGCTCCCGCAGTATCCCTTGCGCGAACTGCAGGTTCTCCATTTTGCTCGGCTGGTCCATCGGTGCCCCCCAATGTCTGCGCATGAACTTTGTGCTGACTATGCTTGCATGAAGATTGCCGTGAAGTGGATATTGCACGTGCGGACCGCGATCCTGCGAAGGCGCTGGCTGCATGAAAGCCGCCCCATCCGGATTCAAGATTCGCTACACTATGTGACGGAAAGAAAATAAACAAAGCGTTCTTTTGTACAAGACAGGAAGATTCCTTCAGTTCACACCGCGAGATACTTGGACAGCATAGTTGACGTAACGATATTGCGTGGTCTTAAGCTCTCGTTTCCAAACAAAACGTAGCATCGTTGCAACCACAAGACGAATTCCAGCTGACCGGAGACGCTCCGTAGTCAATCGCCGGTTACAAACGGCATGGGTCTCAGCCCAGGGCTTTGGCCAATCCATCGTTCCACGGCAGCGCAGGCCGGATGATCTACCGCCCGCCTTGGCTTGACGCCAAGGCGGGCTTTTTTGCGTTTGGCTTCTACCGGGTGAAATGTTGTCGGACCCGGTGCTGTCGGCATCGGGCGGTTTCGAGAATGAATTTCCTGCCTGCCGGCTGTCTGCGCCGCTCGCGCTAGGCCGACTTGCGTTGCGGCAAGCTAGACGGCGTCTCGACACCGTCAGAAATCGGTTCGGCTGTCCGGTTTGTCGGCTCGTCATCGACCCGGTCGTGCTCGATTTGCCGGGCGGCAGGCAAGGGTTGCAACCAGTGCTCACGGCGATTGACCCAGAGTTCATAGCTGGGCTCCAGCCCTTCGGTGGGCACCTCATCGAGGCTGCCAATCGTCACTTCCACCTCATTCTCACGAACCAAAGGGACCCGGCCGCCGCAGGTGGGACAAAAACTTCTGTCGCCGTAGCTGTTGACGATACCCGTCGTTTCGAACGCCTCGAGCGGCCACACTGCAAACGCCGAAAAAGCCGACCCGCTAGCCTTGCGGCAGTCCTTGCAATGGCAAAGGCCAATCCGAAAGGGATCTCCCGTCACCGAAAACTGGATGCCGCCGCACAGGCAGCTGCCGCTCCGCCTTGTATCATTGGGCATGACCGCTCCTCCATCTGGTTGGGCATCACACCGCTACATCTTGCAGCGCCATGCGCACAATCAATTCACGCGCGGCGCAAGGGTTCCATGTCGCCTCGCGCAATGCATCGTCTGAACCCGGGAGCGCCATGGCAACGACCGCCGCAAGGCTGCTGGATATGTCAGTTCGGGAAATCGAACACCGGTTCCCGGCACCAATAGACACGGCACTGGCCATCACGTGTCGGAACGGAGGCAGCGACCGGCACCTCCGGCCAGTCGCACTCGTTGCCGTATTGGCGGACATAGCGATCGTAAGTATTCCGGCCGGTCGTCAACACCGCCGAGTGATGGCTCTGGATCAGGTGCTGCGTCTCCTCGCAGCTCATCGAACGCGTGTCGGGTCGGGCGTAGGCCGTGCTTGTTGCTGCAAACAACGCCGTTCCAATGATCCATGCGATTGTTTGGGATGTCATGGCGATCCTTATCCTAAAATACGGCCAGGTATTTCAACAGCGAAATGATGCCGATAATGATGACAACGATCTGCGCGATCTGCCTCGTGCGGCCATCGAGCGGCAGACGCTGGATGAGATAGAGCACCAGGATGATCACCAGGAAAGTGATCAGAATGCCGATAAGTACCGATGAAGCCATGTCCCTCACTCCGTCTGGCTACGTCTGAGAAGAGTACGCAGCGGCAAACGCTCTGGCCCTTGATTGGTTCCTGTCGATGCGAAGCCATCGGCGCAGCGTAAAGGCTGCGAAACAACGTTCCGCGGCCTTTGAAGCTGGATGCCGATCAGGGCCTGTTTGCCGCAATGTTGTCGTTTGCCATCGGCGACACAGTTCCAGGCAACTTGTTGCTGGCGTCAGGCGGGGCTAACGGGAGAACCGCCTCGGGTTGACGAGCTTCCGACAAAGACGGCCTGAGTTGCGCTTCGTTGTCGACATTTGCGCGAGCCCTGAGATCCGGCGCCGCCCGGCGGGTGATCGCCTTTTCTGAGGAGAACAATTGCCGTCCCAAGGGGACGACGGGAACCGAAACCTCGCACGTGCATCTCAGCTACCGCGGAACGGGCAAATCGAGCAGGTGGGGAATTTGGGGTAGGGGAATACGTCATCCAACATGCGGGGATTGGAATCCCAGGTGTCGGGCCCGCCAGTTTGTTGGAAGCGTTGCCCGTTGCAGCCTACACCATCGACACACAGGGCCGCATCACCTTCTACAACGAGGCCGCCGAACCTGAGTGGGACGACGCGCCGCGGTTTTGGCTCCGTCGTGCTCAAGCGGGTTGCACCACAAGCGCTTAGCGGCACCGGACAACTGGAATTTGGGGAACAAGGCGTCGTCTGGACGCTCCAGGCGCCGCTGCGCTCGGTCCAAATCTCTCTCGCGGATTTTGTCGATTGAAAGAGCGGGTCGCGCCTTAGGACAATCCCAGCAGGGGAGCGGTTTGGCCGCCTGTGGTGTCGGAATTGCCGATGCCAGACAGTTCGTGCTTATCGTCGGCAAGCGAAGTCAATCTCCCCGCCTCGACGGAGGTCAGTCCGTCCAATTCCATCACCGCGCCGTAGAGTTGGGCCGTCTGCATCACAAGCCGCTCGACATCTTCAAGGGCGACGTTCTCGTCCAGGTTACGCAATCGTATGTCCTCGGCAACCACCGCAATATTGACCATTCCGCGCGAGCGCAGCGCGCCCAGGACCCGTGAATTGAGATCCTCCCGTAGCCGAGCCGAATATCCGTAGCGCATGGAAACCTTCCTTTCAGGAGCCGGTTGTCCCGTCGTGGTCAAGATGCGCCAACGACCTTCCGATGGCAAGAAGAATATAAAATATTCTCAGGTAAATCAAGTAGTTAGCAGACTGCGCGGGTTGTGCTATCGGCGTGTCTTCCTCATCGTTGGTCTTGTATGTGAGTCACCCATCAGCCTCTCTTGACGCGCTGCACGGGGACCCCTAGCTATACTGCAATTGAGACACATACTAACTCACCATATTTTTGGTCTTGACGGTTGGAGGCGCGAATGGCCGAGCTGGAACGACCCGAGCGACTGCAGATCATGCTGACAGCCGAGGAATTGGCTGCCTTGGAAAACTGGCGCTTCGAAAAGCGCATGCCAAGCCGGTCCGCGGCGGTGCGGGAACTGCTGCGGCGCGGCCTGGATGCGGATGGATTCCTGACTGCGGGACAAGGAACTAAGTCTCAGGACTTTGGAATTCTGGGCAGCAGTGTGACTGGCGACGGCCAGTCGGGCGAGTAATCCGACGGCGGTTAGCCAACAATCGCTTTTTCTGGAAGTGCCGCTACCAATTTATTGCAGTGGCGGAAACGCAAAGCGGGTCGGCTCTCGGCAGGGTACTGGTCTCAGCAGGGTACTCTTGGCGTATGGTTGCAAAGCCCGCTCCGGTTCGCCGGAGCGGGCTTTTTGCGTTTTCCGAACAGGAAATGGTCGCGATCGCTTTCAGATACGCTCAAGGTTCTCTTCGCACTCCATGCACGTGACGCTGTGACCGGGGCACCTGAGCCGGTGTGTTCCTCCAGGGCAGCAATGGCCGTTCGAGCTCGCCCACCGGGCACAGACAAACACCTTGCGGGTTCCGTGGCATTGTGGACATTCTATCGGACGCGCCAGCAGAGCCTCGTTTTCCGAGACACGGCATTCCCTCTCAAGAACCTGGACCATCTGAAACCCCAAGGCCGAAATACGGCTAAGCTATCCATACCCGGAAAGCCTAAATTAGAATTTAATCACATAGATCACGAGCCTTCCGAGGGGGAAGTTTCGCGGATGGCGATCTCAGTCCGCCGCAGTCCGCCGCGCGTGTCTCATTCCCAATTTCGGCCGTCTCAAGATCAAGCTCCGGTTGCTCCCGGCATCGGTCGACCCGCGATTTTGCCCACCGATTTTCGCATTCGGATCGTTATAGGCTTTCGCTTTGCTGGAGCGGCGTTAAAGCTGCCCGGCAAATGCCTGAGCGGGAACAGTCCGTTCCTGCGTCGGTTCGTTTGGACAAGGATGTCTGCCAATGACATTGATGGGCGCAGCGGCACTTTTGATCCTTGTCCTGACTTATGCCGGCGTCGCAGTCGGGCGTATTCCAGGCCTCCGTCTCGACCGGGCAGGGATCGCCTTGCTGGGGGGGGCGGCGATGATCGCCATCGGCGCACTCAGTATGGAAGATGCCTATCGCGCCATCAATTTCGACACCATTACGCTGCTGCTCGGCATGATGATCGTGGTGGCGCATCTGAAGGTGTCCGGCGCCTTCCGGGCGCTTGGCGCCTACGCTATCGAGCATGCGCACGCGCCTTTCGTGCTGCTGGTGATGGTGACGCTGTTGACCGGCGTGTTGTCGGCGTTCCTGGTCAACGACGCCATCTGCCTGGTCATGGCGCCGATCGTCGTCCACGTCACCCGTGTCATCAATCGCAATCCCATTCCCTATCTGATCGCCACCGCCACCGCGTCCAACTGCGGCAGCGTCGCCACCATCACCGGCAACCCGCAGAACATGGTCATCGGCGCGCTGTCGGGAATTTCCTACCCAGCCTTTTCGGCCGCCCTGGCGCCGGTTGCCCTCTTCGGCCTCGTCGCGGTCGTCGTCATCGTGCGCATCGTCTACCGCGCCGAATTCGCCCGCCCCGCCGATCTCAACCCGGAAGTCTATCGCGGCCGCATGCTGCCGGGACAGGTGCTGAAGGCGGTGGTTGTCTGCATTGGCCTGGCCATCGCCTTCTTCGCCGGCGTTCCGGTTGCCAAGGCAGCGCTCATCGGCGGGGCCATCCTGCTGCTCACCCGCGCCATCAAGCCGGCCCGCATCTACCGCGAGATCGACGGCCCGCTGCTGTTCATGTTCGCCGGCCTGTTCATCGTTGTCGCCGGCGCCGAAAAGACGCTGCTGACGCCCGACATCATCGCCTCGGCCAAGAACCTCGGGCTGGACGACGTCTGGCGTCTATCGGGCTTCACCGCGGTGCTCTCCAACATCATGAGCAATGTTCCGGCCGTGCTGGCGCTGCGGCCATTCATACCCGGCCTTGAAAACCCCGGGCGTGCCTGGCTGGTGGTGGCGATGAGCTCGACGCTGGCGGGCAACTTCACCTTGCTCGGCTCAGTCGCCAACCTGATCGTCGCCGAACAGGCGCGGGCGGCCGGCACGCAGCTGTCCTTCTCAGCCTTCTTCAAGGTCGGCCTGCCACTGACGCTGCTGACCCTTGCCGTCGGGACGGCATGGCTGGCGGCTGGATTCTAGAGCAATTCCAGGAAAAAGTGTGAAGCGGTTTTTCGGTCCGGAATTGCGTCAAAACAAAGAGATAGCGTGTTTCGCCGTCTTCATTAAACGATGAACGCTCTAGCGGATAGTCGCCGATCCTGACCTTGCCCGAACCAGCGTTGCAGCGGCATGTCCGGCCGCCTCGACATAGTCGGGGTTGCGGTGGATCAGCATGATCGAGAACGCGCCGTCCATCAAAAGCACGATTTCGCGCGCCAGGGTCTGCGGCTCGTCGACGCCGTGGCCTGTGAGTTCGCCGGCCAGCCAGGTCTCGAAATTCTGCTTATGCCGCGCCCCCGCTTTAACGGCCGGGTGTCCGGGCATGGAAGCGAGTTCGGCTGCCGTGCGCAGAAAGCCGCAGCCTCTCCATTTCGGGTGCTTCGCCACGCGCGCCAGATTGGTGAAAATCGCCTCGACCTTGCGCTCGACATCGCCTTCGGCCGTCTCGAACCAGCCGGCCATCTGCTTGAGGTTCGGCTGGTCGCGACCGTCGAGATAGGCCGCGATCAAATCGTCCTTGCTCTTGAAATGATAGTAGAGCGTGCGCTTGGTCAGCCCGGCTTTTTCCGCCACTGCATCGACGCTGACGCGGCCGATCCCCTCGGCATAGAACAGCTTCGTTGCGGCATCGACAATGCGTTTGCGGGTGGGGTTCGGTGCTTCGCTCATAGGGCAAGTATACCGACTAGTGAATATACATACAACCGAAAGCCTGATCCTCTCCGGTCGACAAACACAGGGAAGGAAAAGACATGACCGAGCTTGTGCTCACCGAGGCCCGCGACGGGATCGCCATCCTCACACTTAATCGGCCGGAAAAGCTCAACGCCTTGAACTATGCGCTGATTGATCGCCTGCTTGCGCTCCTCGATGCCGCCGAGACCGACGATGCCATCCGCGCCATCATCCTCACTGGAGCAGGAGCGCGCGCCTTCTCCGCCGGCGCCGACATCCTTGAATTCTCAGGCAGCGTGGCCATCGGCGTCGACGTTGCCCTGCGCGACTTCGTCATGCGCGGACAGCGGCTGACTGCAAGGCTGGAGGCATTCCGCAAGCCCGTCATCGCCGCCGTCAACGGCATCGCTTTCGGCGGCGGCTGCGAGATCACCGAAGCCGTGCCGCTCGCTATCGCCAGCGACCGCGCCTTGTTCGCCAAGCCTGAGATCAACCTTGCAATGCCGCCTGCTTTCGGCGGCACGCAGCGGCTTCCGAGGCTGGCAGGGCGCAAGCGGGCGCTCGAGCTGCTGTTGACCGGCGATTGGTTCCCGCCGCCGCGCGCCCTCGAACTCGGCCTCGTCAATCAGGTGGTGTCGCATGAGGAGCTGATGCCCGCCGCAATTGATCTCGCCCGGCGCGTGACCAGGCATTCTCCTGCAGCAATTGCCTCGATCCTCACAGCAGTGGCGCGCGGCCTGAACCAGAGCATCGCGGATGGCTTGGCTGTCGAGGCCGAGCAGTTCGCCCGCATGGCTCCGACCGCTGATCTGCGCGAAGGGCTGGATGCCTGGATCGCACGCCGCCAGCCGGGCTGTCACGGCTCGTGGACGCACATCACCCGGCCGGATGAAGCCAGGCGAGCCTCAACGCAGCAGGACGGGCTTGCGGACCGCGATCAAGGCGCCGTCACGGCCAGATGACCTTTCATGTTGGGGTGGAAGCGGCAGAAATAGTCGACCGCTTCCGCCTTCTGCAGGGTCAGGCTCGCTGTTGACTTCGGCGGGATCATCACTTCCCAGCCGCCCTTGACGGTAGCCGTGTGGGCGAACACGTCATTGTTCACCCACTTGATCGTGTCGCCGACCTTCGCCTCGACGGTGGTCGGCGAAAAGACAAGCTTGTCGATGGTGACCTGGATGGTTTCGGCCTGCACGGGTGAGGTCCCGAAGACCAGCGCCAGTGCAATCCATAGCAGCCGTTTCGACATGGCCTGGTCCTTACTTCAGCATACCTGCAACATGCTCGGCGTGCTGTTCATGGCCCTGGAAAATCTTCAGGCCGGTCTGCAGCAGGCTCTTCAACTCGGCATTGCTGGCCGATGGGATCAAAAGGGTTTCAAGCGCGCCGTCGACCTGTTTGTGGTAGGCGATCTCGTTGTCGACATAGGCTTTGTCAAAGGCTGCGCCGTCGAGTTTGGCGAGCTTCGCCCGCTCCTCGGCCGCAGCCTTGGTCAGCGCCTGGCTGGTTGCGTTGTCTTCCGGCGTCACCTTCAGCTTCTTTACCAGTTCCAGTGCCTGCGCGTTGACCGCTTCGTGGTCGCGCACCATGTCGTTGGCGAAATCCACGACCTCCTTGGTCTTCGATTTCTTGATCGCCTGCTTGGCGGCTTCCACATCGATGACGCCTGCCGTGTAGGCGATGTGGGCGATCTGCGGGTCCGTCGGCTTGTCGGCGGCTTGTGCGAGCGGGGCAGCGCCAAGCAGCAGCAAGGCAGCGAGGGCGGCGGTGTGTCGGGTAAGCATGGCATCTCCTTCGCCCGGACGCGGGATCGCGCCGGGCCATGTTTTTCAGTTGACGGTCATTGGATGCGCAGCGGCGGCAAACGTTCCCGGGGAAATCGGCCAAATCAGCCGATGATCAGCTCTCCAGGCCGAGCCGCTGCATGACGGCGCTGGTCAGCCTGTCGCAGCGCCGGCCGGCAAACGGGAAGGCGTCGAGCAGCACCGGCCCGATCTGGTCGTCGAGTGCCTTGCGTACCAGGGCGCGGGCGCGGTGTAGCCTTGTCTTGACGGTTTCCGGCCGCACGCCAAGCAGCTCGGCGGTCTCCTCGATACTGAGCCCCTCGATAACCCGCGCCACGAACACCGTCCGATAAACATCGGGCAGGCTGTCGGTCGCCCGTTCCACCAACTCGAGGATCTGCCGCTGCGCCATCGTCCGCTCCGGATCGTCGCTGGGATTGAGGGGGAACTGGATGATTTCGGCTTGCGGGTTTTTCGCCACCGTCCGCCGCCTTTTGCGCAGACGGCCGAGCGCCTCGTTGATGACGATGCGCGACAGCCAGGTGGCCAATGAGGACTCCCCGCGAAAGGCATCGAGATGGGCAAAGGCTCTGACATAGGCCTCCTGGACGATGTCCTCGGCTTCGGCATCGTTGCGCACCACCCCGCGAGCGATGCGATAGAGCCGCTGATTATGGGTCTTCATGATGATGCAGAAGGCGTTGCCTTCGCGTGCCAGCGCGCGGCGCACGAGAAGCATCTCGCTTGAAGCAGCCGTGGGCATTGGTACAGACATAGCAGGCATGGCCAGTTCCTCGATCCAATCCCCGTCCGAAACCTCGATCAAGACATTGGATGACATCGCCGGCAAAAGGTTCCCGGCCATTTTCGCCCGGCTCCGACGGCGCCTAGAATACTGCTTCCGCCAGCGGCTTGTCAGCAGCCTGCACTCGCGCCGTGGCCGCAAGCAGGTCGGTCTGCGTGATCAGGCCAAGGATGCGGCTGTCCCCGTCCACGATGATGACTGCATGGGTGCGGCCGTCGGTGAGCACCGGTAGCAGGGCCATGGCGGGCGTACCGGCGGCGGCGGTCGACGCTGTCGACGTAACGCTTCCGACGGCTTCGTCGGCTCGCGCCAATTCCCTCAATCCAACGGTGCCGACCAGCCTGGCGTCCTTGTCGACAACCGGCAGCGTGCGGATATTGTGGTCGAGCAGCAGATGACGCGCCCGATCGGCGGACGCGTGTTCATCGACCGAAATCACGTCGCGGGACATGATGTCCTCGCACAACATGGTTCGGTGTGCGCGCATCGTCGCTTGCAGTTCGACCTGTCGCAGCAGCTGTTCGAGATCGTTGCGGTCGATGTCGAAGGTCTCGTCGAGCGCAGCCAGCGCGGCATCGATGTCCTCGGCCCGGAAGCCGATGCGCTCCTGAGCCGGCGGATCGATGGTTCCGTGCGTGCTTTTCGGGGCAGGGGCCGGCACATGCGGGTAGCTGCGTCGCGACAGCCTGTGGAAAGCATAGCCGAGCGCGACCAGCATCATGGAGTTCAGCGCCACCGGCACGAACGGAAACAGGAAGCCCGCACCGATCACGGCCGGCCCGCCGAGCACGGCGGTCAGTGCGGCGGCTCCGCCCGGCGGATGCAGGCAGCGCGAGAACGACATGGCGGCGATCGCCATCGCCACGGCAATGCCCGTGGCGAGAACGGGCTGATGGACGAAATGGGCCACGATCACGCCGACCAGCGCCGATATTGTATTGCCGCCGATGATCGACCATGGCTGCGCCAGCGGGCTTGCAGGCACCGCAAACAGCAGCACCGCCGACGCCCCCATCGGCGCCACCAGCAGCGGCACATGCGGGCCGTTGCCAAGCACCAGCGCGCCGATCGCGCCGGTCAGCGCAATGCCGATCATCGCCCCGATGCAGGCGATGAGGCGCTCGCGCAGCGTCGCGCCGGCGAGAATGGGGACAAAGAGACGAAAGGCCATGGCAAGCTCAGTCCGGCTGGAATTGTGCGCGCAGCGCCTGCAATGGCGTTGGACCGACGATTTTGAAAGTCAAACCGATCCGAAAATGCGCGCGTTGGGGAAATAACATTGCGCTTGGTTGACCGATGAGCGGCTTTGCGAGGTCGATCGTCCTACGAAAGTCGCTCGCCAATCCTTTCAACGGGTTAAGCCGGCTAGCGGAATCAGCTTGGCAAGTTTGCTGGTGTCATGCCGCAGCGGCCGCTTCCAGCCCGCGCAGGATATCGGCCTTGAGGTCCTCGACATCCTCGAGCCCGATCTGCAGCCGGATCAGCGGGCCGTCATAGGGGCCCTTGGCGACGGTACGGTCGCCGAGGAAGACCGGCACGGCAAGGCTCTCATAGCCGCCCCAGGAATAGCCGAGACCGAAGATTTTCAACGCATCGAGGAAGGCATGCTGCTGTCTCTGGCCGCCGCCTTTGAGCACGATGGAAAAGATGCCGCTCGAGCCGGAAAAATCACGCTTCCACACCGCGTGGTCGGGGTGGCTGGGGAGCGCCGGGTGCAGCACGCGGGCCACGCCGGGCTGGCCTTCAAGCCAGACGGCAATGGCAAGCGCGCTCTTTTGATGGTGATCCAGCCGAACGCCCATCGTACGCAGGCCGCGCAGGACTTGGTAGACGTCGTCGGGGCCGGCGCAGCAGCCCATCGTGTAGAACGTCTCGCAAAGCTGCTTCCAGCAGTTGGCATTGGCAGACACTGTGCCCAGCAGCACGTCCGAATGCCCGGCCGGATATTTCGTCGCCGCATGGATCGAGATATCGACGCCGTGGTCGAGCGGGCGGAAATAGAGCGGCGTTGCCCAGGTGTTGTCCATCATGACGATGGCGCCCGTTTCATGCGCGGCCTTGGCGATCGCCGGAACGTCCTGCACCTCGAAGGTGTTGGAGGCCGGTGATTCCGTAAACACGACTTTGGTGTTCGGCTTGATCAAGCTGGCGATGCCGGCGCCGGCATGCGGAGCGTAATACTCGACCTCGACACCCAGCCGCTTCAGCATCGTGTCGGCGAAATTGCGGGTCGGATGGTAGACGGAATCGACAATCAGGATGTGATCGCCTGCCGAGAGAAACGCCAGCAACGGGACGGTCACCGCCGCCAGGCCCGACGGCACGATTATGGTGCCGGCGGAGCCTTCCAGCGCGTCGATCGCATGCGCCAACGCATCGGTGGTCGGCGTGCCGCGTGTGCCATAGGTGTATTTCTGGCTGCGAGCCGCCATCGCCGACGCATTGGGATAGAGCACGGTCGAGGCATGCACGATCGGCGGATTGACGAAGCCGAAATAGTCGTGCGGATTGTTGCCCGAATGGGCAAGCCGCGTGTTTCTACCCATTTCGTTGCCGTCAGTCGCCATTGCTCTTCGCCTTGTGGTGAAAGCGCTAGCCATAGAGCGGCGGCATTGGCCGTGCAACAGCGGGCGCCCGCCAGGCGGTGCCCTTTGCATAGGCCAATTCCCCCATGAATAGTCTGGAATGCGTGGCGATCCAGAGCCGCGGATTTCATGAGTGGATGTGGATTAGCGTCGACGGACTTTGCCGGTTTTATTTGCGGGGCTCGCTGCTTTCCTGATGCTGTTGTCTGCAATTCAGGCATTTGCGGCAATTGGTTTTCAAAGCTGTCGTGAAACGGTCATTTCCCTTGACCTCACAGAGATAATCGCCTTCGATGCACTTCGTGAATGGGAGGGGCCGGGCGTCGGTTACGACGCGGGGTTCCGGGAATGAGCCGGATGGGAGCCGGGTTCACGCGGGAAAAGATCAGGATTTGCCTGAGGATCAGGGTTTACCTGAAAACAGAAAAGGGTCTGTGGGTTATGAAACACATTGCAATTGGCATTCTCGGCGCCGCTGCGCTTGGATGGATGGCTTCGGCCGCGTCGGCGAGCACGCTCGACGACGTCAAGGCGAAAGGCTTCATCCAGTGCGGTACCAACACAGGTCTTGCCGGCTTCGCTGCGCCTGACGACAAGGGTGAATGGAAAGGCATCGATGTGGATTTCTGCCGCGCGGTCGCGGCCGCCGTCTTCGGCGACGGCACCAAGGTCAAGTTCACGCCGCTCAGCGCCAAGGAGCGCTTCACCGCGCTGCAGTCGGGCGAAGTCGACATCCTGTCGCGCAACACCACCTGGACCATCAATCGCGATACGGCACTTGGCCTGAACTTCGTCGGCGTCACCTATTATGACGGCCAGGGCTTCATGATCAACGCCAAGAAGCTGCCGGGCGTCAATTCGGCGCTGCAGCTTTCGGGTGCGGCAGTCTGCGTGCAGAGCGGCACCACGACCGAGCTCAACCTCGCCGACTACTTCAAGGCGAACAAGATGGAGTACAACCCGGTCGTCTTCGAAAAGCTTGAAGAGGTCAACGCCGCCTATGACGCGGGCCGTTGCGATGTCTACACCACCGACCAGTCGGGTCTCTACGGCATCCGCCTGACGCTCAGCGCGCCGGCCGACCATGTCGTGTTGCCCGAGATCATCTCCAAGGAACCGCTCGGCCCGGCCGTGCGCCAGGGGGACGACCAGTGGTACCACATTGTCAAGTGGACCTATTTCGCGCTGCTGCAGGCAGAGGAACTGGGCATCACCCAGGCCAATGTCGACGAGATGAAGACCTCGGACAACCCGGAGATCAAGCGCGTGCTCGGCCAGGAACCCGAAACCAAGATCGGCACCGATCTCGGCGTTAGCAATGACTGGGTCGTCAACATCGTCAAGGCAGTCGGCAATTACGGTGAGATGTTCGAGCGCAATGTCGGCACCGGCAGCCCGCTGAAGATCGCGCGCGGCATCAATGCGCTGTGGACCAAGGGCGGCCTGCAATACGCGCCACCGATCCGCTGATCGAAATGCGATCCGGAAGGCAGATTGTCTGCCTTCCGGTTTCTTTTTGCAGGGGATGGGCAATGGCGTCGCAGGAAGTTCTACGCGAGGAGCCGAGCCGCGGTTCCTTCATCAACGATCCAAAAGTCCGTGGAGTTGTCTTCCAAGCGGTGGTTGTCGTCTTGCTGGTGGCGAGCGTCTGGTGGATTGTCCACAACGTCATCGACAATCTGCAGCGCCTGCACATTTCTTCCGGGTTCGGCTACCTGAAAAGCCGTGCCGGCTTCGATATCTCGGTCAGCGCCATCCCCTACAACTCGGACGACACCTATGGCAAAGCCATTGTCGTCGGGCTGATCAACACCCTCATCGTCGCCGTTGCCGGCATCATCACCGCAACCATCATCGGCTTCATCGTCGGCATCGGCCGCTTGTCGCACAACTGGCTGATCCGCAAGATCTGCACGGTCTATGTCGAGATTTTCCGCAACATCCCGCCGCTGCTGGTGATCTTCTTCTGGTATTCGGGCGTGCTGGCGGTCTTGCCCGTGGTGCGTGAAAGCATCAACCTGCCATTCGGCTCGTTTCTCAACCAGCGCGGCTTCTATCTTCCTCGTGCCATCTGGGGTGATGGCTCCTGGCTGATCTTTGTCGCCTTGCTTGTCGGCATCGCCATGGCATGGTTCGTCGCCCGCACGGCGCGCCAGCGGCAGATGGCGACCGGTCAGCAGTTTCCCGTATTCTGGACGTCCCTGGCGCTGATCGTCGGCCTGCCGATTCTGGCCTATGCGCTGAGCGGCTTTCCCCTGACCTTCGATTTTCCGAAGCAATCGACCTTCAACCTGGCCGGCGGTTTCCACATCGGGCCGGAATTCCTGTCGCTCTATCTGGCGCTGTCCTGCTACACAGCCTCCTTCATCGCCGAGATCGTGCGTGCCGGCATTCTCGGCGTCTCGAAGGGCCAGTCGGAAGCGGCTGGCGCTCTGGGGCTGCGGCCGGGATCGATCCTGCGGCTAGTCGTCGTGCCGCAAGCCATGCGCATCGTCATCCCGCCGCTGACCAGCCAGTATTTGAACCTGACCAAGAACTCGTCGCTGGCCATCGCTATTGCTTACCCGGACCTGACGGCGACCGCCGGCACAGTGCTCAACCAGACGGGGCAGGCGGTCGAAAACGTGCTGATCATGATGGTCGTCTATCTCGTCATCAGCCTGGTGACGTCGGCGGTCATGAATGTGGTCAACGCCAGGATGGCGCTGGTGGAGAGGTAAGGCCATGCAGGAACATGATACCGCTTGGGTGCGGACCGAAATGGCACTGGCGCAACAGGCGCCGGCCGGCGTGCGGGGGCCTATCGCCTGGGTCCGCAAGAACCTGATCGGTTCGGTGGGCGACACCATCCTGACCGTACTGGGCATCGCACTGGTGGTGATGATCCTGCCGCCAATCATCAACTGGGCCTTCATCAGCGCCCAGTGGGTAGGGTCCGATCGCTCGGTATGCGCCACGGCGGCGCAAGGCGGCGTTCAGCCGGATGGCTGGTCCGGCGCTTGCTGGGCGTTCGTCAACGCCAAGTTCGGCCAATTCATGCTCGGCCGCTATCCTATTGAGGAGCGCTGGCGGCCGATCCTGGTCGCCATACTGTTCGTGGCGCTGCTGGTGCCGCTGCTGATCCCGCGCGTGCCGCGCAAGGGGCTGAACGCGATCCTGCTTTTCCTGGTGCTGCCGATCGTCGCTTTCGTGCTGCTGGTCGGCGGCATGTTCGGCCTGCCGCATGTGGAGACGCAGCTATGGGGCGGCCTGCTGGTGACGCTCAGCCTGGCCTTCGTCGGCATTGCAGTGTCGCTGCCGTTCGGCATCGTGCTGGCGCTCGGTCGGCGCTCGAAGATGCCGATAGTCAAGATGCTGTGCGTTATCTTCATCGAATTCGTTCGCGGCATCCCGCTGATCACCGTCCTGTTCTTTGCCAGCGTCATGCTGCCGCTGTTCCTGCCCCCCGGCGTTTCGTTCGACAAGTTCCTCAGGGCGCTGATCGGCTTCTCGTTGTTTGCCGCCGCCTACATGGCGGAGGTGGTGCGCGGCGGTCTGCAGGCGATCCCCAAGGGCCAGTATGAGGGTGCGGATTCGCTTGGTCTCGGTTACTGGCAGAAGATGAACCTTATCGTGCTGCCGCAAGCGCTGAAGTTGGTCATACCCGGCATCGTCAACACCTTCATCGGCATGTTGAAAGACACAAGCCTGGTTATCATCATCTCGATGTTCGACCTGCTCGGTGTCGTCAAGCAGAACTTCTCCGATCCCAACTGGGCGACGCCGCAGACCACCAAGTCCGGCCTGATTTTCGCTGCCTTCGTCTTCTGGCTGTTCTGCTTCGGCATGTCGCGCTATTCGATGTATACGGAACGCCGGCTGGACACCGGCCACAAACGTTAAAAACAAAAAAGGGGAACCTGCCATGGTCATAGAAAACGCCGTCAGCGCCGAAGAGATCAAGGTCGATGCCAAGAAGATGCACATCTCGACCACCGATGTCGCAATCGACATCATCGGCATGCACAAATGGTATGGCGAGTTCCATGTGCTGAAGGACATCAACCTCAAGGTGATGCGCGGCGAGCGCATCGTCATCTGCGGTCCTTCGGGCTCGGGCAAGTCGACCATGATCCGCTGCATCAACCGGCTGGAAGAGCACCAGAAGGGCAAGATCATCGTCGACGGCAAGGAACTCACCAACGATCTCAAGAAGATCGACGAGGTGCGCCGCGAGGTCGGCATGGTGTTCCAGCACTTCAACCTGTTCCCGCATCTGACCATCCTGGAGAACTGCACGCTGGCGCCGATCTGGGTGCGCAAGACGCCGAAGAAGCAGGCCGAGGAAATCGCGATGCACTTCCTCAAGCGCGTCAAGATCCCCGAACAGGCCAACAAATATCCGGGCCAGCTGTCGGGCGGCCAGCAGCAGCGCGTGGCGATCGCGCGTTCGCTGTGCATGAACCCGCGCATCATGCTGTTCGATGAGCCGACCTCGGCGCTCGATCCAGAAATGATCAAGGAAGTGCTGGAGACGATGGTGGGCCTGGCCGAGGAAGGCATGACCATGCTGTGCGTCACTCACGAAATGGGCTTTGCCCGCAAGGTCGCCAACCGGGTGATCTTCATGGATCAGGGCCAGATCGTCGAACAGAACACGCCGGCCGAGTTCTTCGACCATCCGCGCCACGAGCGCACGAAGCTGTTTCTGTCGCAGATCCTGCACTGAGCATTTTCATGCGAACCAAAAGAGCCCGGCCGTAATGCGGCCGGGCTCTTTTGCTATCTGGGGTCGGGGTTGATCTTCTCCATTGAAACACAAAGCCGCCGCCGCATGAGAAAAGCCCTGCGTTTCGTGGCCATGCTGATTATCGTGGTCGCGCTCGCTGCCACGCTCGGCACGCTGGTGCCGCGTCCGCTGTGGCCGGCGTCAGCGGCGGGTGAGGGCACGCGCCATATTCTGGTGCTGGAGAATCCGATCCACACCGACATCGCCATTCCCGTCGATGACGAGGTGCGCCGGCGCTTCCATTTCCTGGTCGCTGCCGGCATCCCTGTCGACGCCCCGGAAGTGAGCTACATCGTCTTTGGCTGGGGCGGCCGGGCCTTCTATCTGGAGACGCCGAGCTGGTCGCAGCTGAAAGCAGTGCCCGTCCTCAAGGCGCTGACACTGGACGCCTCGGTCATGCATGTCGATATCGCCGGGGCCATCGCCGAGCCGCACCCTGCTGTCACCGGTTTCGACATCGATGAGGAACGTTTTGCAGCGCTGCTCGACTATATCGACGCGAGTTTCCAGCAAGGGCCGCATGGTCCGGTCGTCATCGAGAACGCCGCCTATTCCAGCTTCGACCGCTTCTTCGAGGCGAACGGCCATTTCAACGCGCTTGTCGGCTGTAACACCTGGACAGCCGCCGGCCTGCGCACCGCCGGCCTGCGCACCGGCTGGTGGAACCCGCTGCCGGCCTCGCTGGGCTTGTCGATGCGGTTTTATAACTAGCAGTCCTTCATCGCACCGCGACAGTGTTGGATCTTTTGAAGCCAGCGGGACAGCACCCCCCTCTGGCCTGCCGGCCATCTCCCCCGCAAGGGGGGAGATCAGCCGTTTTGCCCGCGGCGCTCCTGCTGCAACGCCGGCGATTTTGGCGACGGCGACGGCGACATCCAATCTCCCCCCTTGCGGGGGAGATGTCCGGCAGGACAGAGGGGGGTGGGAAGGATCGCTACGTCGACGATCTAGACTGCCGAGTGTCCGCTCGCCATCCATAGAGCCAGTCGAGGTCGGCGGCGAGCTTGTCGGGCGAGCGCATGGCCAGGAACAGATTGCGGGCGATCGCCACCGGGCCGGCAGCATGCCAGGCGAGGCGGTTTACGGCCCCACGACGCGCGGCCTTGGCGACACGCGGCCGCCGAAGATTTTCCCAGATTTGAAAACTTCTGGGCAGATCGCCAGGGAAATCGGCGATAGCGTCGGCAAGCGTGATGGCATCTTCGATCGCCATCGCGGCGCCCTGTGCGGCAAACGGCGTCATCGCATGCGCAGCGTCGCCGATCAGCGCGATGCCCTGCGGGCTCGTCCACCGCTTCTGTTCGACGGTGTGGATCGGAAAGGCCGTCCACGGGCCGGCCAGTGCCACAAGCTTCGTCAGGCCCGGCGCGGTGCCGCGCAGGGCAGCCGTGAGGATCGCGGGATCGGCATGGCCTGACCAACCTTCCGCCATGCGCTCGCCCTTGGTGAAGGCGGCGAGATTGAAGGCCCGGCCTTTGCTGACGGGATAGGCGACCATGTGGAAGCCTGGATGCAGGAACGTGGTGACGCAGTCGGCGGCGCCGATCGCGACAAAGGCTTCGCCGGCGGCGCTCTCGGCCGCGATCGTGACTCGCCAGGCGAGTTCGCCCGAAAAACGGCTTTTGACGAAGTCCTCGCCTGCGAGTTGCGCCCTGACTGCCGACCAGACGCCGTCGGCGCCGACCAGCAGTTTGCCGCGTGCCTCGATCTCGCGGCCGTCCACTTCGGCGGTCACGGCGACATATTGCGCGTCTTTGACGATGCCGGTCACGCGGGCGCCGGTGATGAGCTCAATCTCCGGCCGTTCGGCCATTTGCGCCAGCAGCGCTGCCTGCAGATCGGCGCGGTGAGCGACGAGATAAGGCGCCTGCCAGCGCGCTTCGGCGGCTTGCCCAAGCGGTACCCGCGCCAGTCCGCGCAGCGTCCCGGCGTCCTTGAGCACGACCGCTTCCGGCCGCAACGCTGCGGGCAGCAGCCGGTCGAGCACGCCGAGTTTTCCAAGAATGCGTGTTGCGTTGGGCGAAAGCTGGATGCCGGCGCCGGCCGCTTCTAGGTGCTGTGCCTGTTCGATAAGCTTTACCGGATAACCCCGTCCGGCGAAGGCAAGGGCAGCGGTCAGCCCGGCGATGCCGGCCCCGGCGATTATGACCTGCCGGGACCTGATGTCCTCCATCGGGCTTGTCGCGGAAGGATCAGGCGGCCTGGTCGATATAAAGGCAACCACCCGGCAGCGTTTCAGTCGCCCTCAGCTTCGCCGAATAGCGGTAGAGCGTCGAGCAATAGGGGCAGACCTTTTCATCGTCGTCGCCCATGTCGAGAAACACATGTGGGTGGTCGAAGGGCGGGTTGGCGCCGGTGCACATAAATTCCTTGACGCCGATGTCGATTGCCGGATGGCCCGCATCGTTCTGGAAGTGGGGAATGGAACCGCCTGCCATCGTCGTCTCCTTGATCTCGTCGAAAAGCATCTGGAACATAACAGGCCTGTTTGCAAGATCGATGAAATGAAACTGTCGCAAAAGCCTGTCAGAGGATACGGTGAGCCGGTTAAGTGCATGTCCCTGAAATCGGAATGGTTTTCGCCGAAGGGTCATGCGTCACAAAAGCGTGTTAGAGGCATGGCACGTCCAGCGGCGCTCCAAGGGACGGTTGGCGGGGAAGAGCAGGAACCATGAACGAACTGAAGCCGGTGCAGAGCGAATTCATCAATGTCGAGGTGGCGAGCCCCGAGGGCGGCAACCCCGATAGGTTCGTCAACCGTGAGTTCTCCTGGCTGCAGTTCAACCGGCGTGTGCTCGAGGAATCGCAGAACGAGCACCATCCGCTGCTCGAACGCGTCCGTTTCCTGTCGATTTCGGCCGCCAATCTCGATGAATTCTTCATGGTCCGCGTCGCCGGCCTTGCGGGCCAGGTGCGCGAAGGCATTGCGCTCAAGAGCCCCGACGGCCGGACTCCGGAGCAGCAGCTGGAACAATTGCTGCGCGAGGTCGAGCGGCTGCAGGAGGACCAGCAGAATAGCCTTTCGTCGCTGATGTTGCTGCTCAACAAGGAAGGCATTGAGAGCATCACCCGCGATGCACTGACCAAGGATGAAAAAGTCTGGCTGGAAGACCATTTCCAGGACCAGGTTTTCCCGGTGCTGACTCCACTGTCGATCGACCCGGCGCATCCGTTTCCGTTCATTCCCAATCTCGGCTTCTCGATGGCGCTGCAATTGCGCCATCGCAAGAATGGCGAGGAGATGAGCGCGCTTCTGCGCCTGCCGGTGGCGCTGAAGCGCTTCATCCGTCTGCCCGACCGCAAGCAGCACGTTCGCTTCATTCCGTTGGAGGAGGCTGTCGGCCTCTATATCGGCAAGCTGTTCCCCGGCTATGAGGTCAAGGGTTCCGGCACCTTCCGCATCATCCGGGACAGCGATATCGAGGTCGAGGAAGAGTCGGAAGATCTCGTGCGCCTGTTCGAGACGGCGCTGAAGCGGCGCCGCCGCGGTTCGGTCATCCGCATCGAATTCGACAAGTCGATGCCCGGCGAATTGCGCGAGTTCGTCGCCGGCGAGCTTGGCGTCTCTTCGAGCCGCATCAGCGTTCTGACCGGCCCGCTGGCGCTCAGCCAGATTTCCGAGATCGTCGCCGTGCCACGCGACGACCTGAAGTTCACCCCCTACAATCCACGCTTTCCCGAGCGCATCCGCGAGCATGGCGGCGACTGTTTCGCGGCCATCCGCGAGAAGGACATCGTCGTCCACCACCCCTATGAATCCTTCGACGTGGTGGTCCAATTCCTGCGCCAGGCGATGGCCGACCCCGAGGTGGTGGCGATCAAGCAGACGCTCTACCGCACCTCCAACGACAGCCCGATCGTGCGCGCCTTGGTCGACGCGGCCGAGGCCGGCAAGTCGGTAACCGCCCTGGTCGAGCTCAAGGCGCGCTTCGACGAGGAAGCCAACATCCGCTGGGCGCGCGACCTCGAACGCGCCGGCGTTCAGGTCGTGTTCGGCTTCCTCGAACTCAAAACCCATGCGAAAATGTCGCTAGTAGTGCGGCGCGAGGACGGCAAGCTGCGCAACTATGTGCATCTCGGCACCGGCAACTACCATCCGGTGACCGCGCGCATCTACACCGACCTGTCCTTCTTCACCACCGATCCGACGATCGCGCGCGATGTCGCCCAGCTGTTCAACTTCATCACCGGCTATGCCGAGCCGACCGATGAGATGCGGATCGCCATCTCGCCGTTTACGCTGCGCAGCCGTATCCTCAAGCACATTGCCGACGAGGTCGCCTACGCGCTGGCTGGCCGTCCGGCGCGCATCTGGATGAAGATGAACGCGCTCGTCGATCCCAACATCATCGACGCGCTCTATGACGCCAGCCATGCCGGCGTCGAGATCGATCTCGTCGTGCGCGGCATCTGCTGCCTGCGGCCGCAGGTGCCCGGCCTGTCGGAAAACATCAGGGTCAAGTCGATCGTCGGCCGCTTCCTCGAACACAGCCGCATCTACTGCTTCGGCAACGGCCATGGCCTGCCGTCGGACGAGGCGATCGTCTACATCGCCTCGGCCGACTTGATGCCACGCAATCTCGACCGCCGCGTCGAGACCATGGTGCCGATCACCAATCCGACGGTGCATGAACAGATCCTTGGCCAGATCATGCTGGGCAACATCATGGACAACCAGCAAAGTTTCGACGTATTGGCTGACGGAACCTCCCGGCGCGTCGTGCTGGATGAGGGTGAGGAACCGTTCAACGCGCAGGAATATTTCATGACCAATCCGAGCCTGTCGGGACGGGGTGACGCGCTGAAGTCGCATGCGCCCAAGCGCATCGCGCAGTTCAAGCGTCGCAAGAAGAACAGCGGCTCATGATTTCAACGTCCCAAGGCCGGCTGCAGGATCGCCGGCCGCTGTCCATCATCGACATCGGCTCGAACTCGATCCGCCTTGTCGTCTATGAAGGGTTGGCGCGCTCGCCGACCTTGCTGTTCAACGAAAAGATGCTGGCCGGCCTCGGCCGCGGCATCGTTTCGACCGGCAAGCTCGACCCCGAGGCGGTGACGCGCTCGATGGAGGAGTTCCGCCGTTTCCGCGCGCTCTCCGACCAGGCGGGTGCGGAGCACATGTTTGTGCTGGCAACGGCCGCGGCCCGCGAAGCGATCAACGGCCCCGATTTCATCCACCGCGCCCAGGATGTGCTCAAGACCGAGATCCGCGTGCTCACTGGCCGGCAGGAGGCGCATTATTCGGCGCTTGGCGTCATTTCGGGCTTCCACCCCGCCAATGGCATTGCCGGCGATCTTGGCGGCGGCAGCCTGGAGCTTATCGACATCAATGGCGAGGCGATCGGCGACGGCATCACGCTGCCGCTGGGTGGCCTGCGGCTGCAGGACATGGCCAGGAATTCGCTCGCCCAGGCGACAAAGATCACCCGCGACGAACTGGCGCGCGCCAAATTGTTGAAGGGCGGGCAGGGACGGCCCTTCTACGCCGTTGGCGGCACCTGGCGAAACCTTGCCCGGCTGCACATGGAAATGACCAACTACCCGCTTGGCGTCATGCACCACTATGAGATCGGTGTCGACAGCGCCGCCAATTTCCTGAAGCAGGTGGCGAAAGGCGAGATCGAGAAGGTCAAGGGCATCGAAGGCGTGTCGAAGAACCGCCGTTCGCTGCTGCCCTATGGCGCGGTCGTGCTGCAGGAGATCATGGCGGCGATGCAGCCGTCGAAGATCATCGTCTCGGCATTGGGCGTGCGCGAAGGGTTTCTCTATTCGCTGCTCGACCCTGCCGAGCAGAAGGCCGATCCGCTGGTCTCCGCTTCGGAGGAACTGGCGCGGCTGCGGTCGCGCTCGGTCACCCATGCGCATGAGCTTGTCGAATGGACGGACAAGACCTTTGCCGCCTTCGGCATCGACGAGACGGAGGATGAGGCGCGCTATCGCCACGCTGCCTGTCTGCTGGCCGATATAGGCTGGCGCGCACACCCGGAATATCGCGGCAAGCAGTCGCTCAACATCATTGCCCACGCCTCCTTCATTGGCGTCGATCACCCCGGCCGTGCGTTCCTGGCGCTGGTCGGCCTGTTCCGCCACGAAGGCGTGTTCAACGATGCGGCGCCGGAAATCCGCGGCCTGGCGACGCCGCGCTATCTCGAGCGCGCCCGCATCCTGGCGGCGGTGCTGCGCGTCGTCTATCTGCTGACGGCGGCCATGCCCGGCGTCATGCCGCGGCTGAAATGGGAAAACCGCGGCAATGGCACGTTGGCGCTGGTGCTGCCGGCCTCACTTTCCGATCTTTACGGCGAACGCCCGG
Organism: Mesorhizobium sp. L2C066B000; assembly: GCF_000502335.1. NCBI lineage: Bacteria > Pseudomonadati > Pseudomonadota > Alphaproteobacteria > Hyphomicrobiales > Phyllobacteriaceae > Mesorhizobium > Mesorhizobium sp. L2C066B000. Next base: position 93,470 of record NZ_AYWZ01000020.1, on the reverse strand, counting down.
CCGGACGGCTCGCGCAACTGGCGCGGATCACCAACCGCCGGCTGGTGCTGGCGGTCGAGGGTGGGCAGAGCGTGTCGGTGAAGTAGGCGCGGCCTGACAGCAAAACCATGTCGTCGTCGGCCTCGCGTTCGAGGACCGGCTTCCTCAATCCGTCGCTGCTTCGCACCGCCACCTTCCCCCTCCGGAGGGAAAGGAAGGGAGCCTCGTTGGAAAGCGTTGGCGGCAATAGGCTCGAGCCCTTCCTCTACTCCGTCGATCGGGGGAGAGGTGGCTCGGCGGAGCCGAGACGGAGTGGGGGTCGACCTGCCTCGGCGAGGGATCAACCTGGGACGATATTTGACGATATCAGACCGCGGCGCGGCGCCCGTCGATCGACCAGGCCCCGGCGCCGGCCATGGCTAGCGCCAGGAATCCACCGGCGATGGCAATATCCTTCATCAGCATCTGCTGGTGCAGGAAGGTGAGCATCGGGTCATCGCCGCCCTGGCCGTAGTGGCCGATGGAGCCTGCAACGATGCAGAAAGCGGCAAGAAGTATCGCAACGACCGGCGTCTGAAAGCCGACCAGTATCAAGAGACCGGCAATCAACTCGAACAGCCCGGTGCCCCAGGCAGCAAGCGTCGGCAATGGCATGCCGAGGCCGGCGAAATAGCCGGTCGTCCCGGCAATGTCGGCGAGCGCGTGGTAGCCGGAGGGAACGAGCAGGGCGGCGAGCAGCAGCCGGGAAATCAGAAGCAATGCATCGCGGGGCATGGTCATCTCCGTTGTCTGTCCGCCGGCTGTTTCGAGACCGATCCTAGCAGGGATGGGACGGGCGCGCGCTTGGGCAGACAACGAAAAAGCGGCGTGGAAAATTCCACGCCGCTTTTTTCAGGCTTGGGAGGGAAAGCTCAGCCGCGCTTGGCGTCGATCGAGTAGGCGCCAGGGCCCGAGGAAGCCAGCAGCAGGAAACCGCCGGTGATGGCGACGTTCTTCAGGAAATGGATCATCTGGTTCTGGTCGGCCCAGCCGGTATGGGCGACAAAGGCCGAGGCGATGGTGAAGACCGCGAGCACCCAGGCGGCGATGCGGGTCTGAAAGCCAACGAGCACGGCAAGGCCGCCGAGCAATTCGATCAGGCCGACGACAATGGCCGTTATGGTCGGCACCGGCAGGCCCATGGCGCCGAAATAGCCGGCGGTGCCGGAAATGGCGGTGAGCTTGCCGAAGCCGGAAAGCAGGAAGATGGCGGCGAGCAGGATGCGGCCGAGCAGGATGGTGGTGGAGCTGTTGGACGCGATGCCGGCGCCGGCAGCGGAAGTGTTGATGGACATGGTGGCTCTCCGAAAAGGGTTGATGTCCCGGTCAGATAGACCAAGCCGACTGTTCACCAAAGCCGCCAGTCCGGCGACACATTGTTCACAGGATGTACATTTCGGGATCGTTCGACCGACGCAAAATTCTTGTCGCGGCCAGCAGCGGCGGGAGCAAATTGTCCCGCCACACAATTCGGATTTCTAGTTGACCCAATTCCCAAGAAGAGGGGCTGCGCGCTTCCCGAGGAAACGCAAGGCACTTTCCCTGGAATCGCTTAACCCGGATGCGTCATGTCCTCCGGCCGCACCAGCCGGTCGTAGTCTGCCTCGCTGACCAGCCCGGTGGCCAGTGCTTCCTCGCGCAAGGTGGTGCCCTTCTTGTGCGCGGTCTTGGCGATCTTGGCGGCATTGTCGTACCCGATCGTCGGCGCCAGCGCTGTCACCAGCATCAGCGAGCGGTCGAGCGCGGCCTTGATGTTGTCTTCGCGCGCCTCGATGCCGACGACGCAATTGTCGGTGAAGGAGATCGAAGCGTCGGCCAGCAGCTGCACCGACTGCAGGAAGTTGTAGGCCATCAGCGGGTTATAGACGTTGAGCTCGAAATGGCCCTGGCTGCCGGCGAAGGTCAGCGAGGCGTTGTTGCCGAACACCTGCACGCAGACCTGCGTCAGAGCCTCGCATTGGGTCGGGTTGACCTTGCCCGGCATGATCGAGGAACCCGGCTCGTTTTCCGGCAGCGACAGTTCGCCGAGGCCCGAGCGCGGGCCGGAGCCGAGGAAGCGGATGTCGTTGGCGATCTTGAAGAGGGCGGCGGCCGCCGCGTTGATGGCGCCATGCGAGAACACCATGGAATCATGCGCGGCGAGCGCCTCGAACTTGTTCGGCGCGGTGACGAAGGTGATGCCGGTGATTTCGGCGATGCGCGCCGCCACCTTTTCCGCAAAGCCGACCGGCGCGTTGAGGCCGGTGCCGACGGCGGTGCCGCCCTGCGCCAGTTCCTGCAGGCCGGGCAGCGTCATCTCGATGCGCTTGATCGAAGAGGCCACCTGCGCGGCGTAGCCGGAAAATTCCTGGCCCAGCGTGAGGGGTGTCGCGTCCTGCGTATGGGTGCGGCCGATCTTGATGATGTGGGCGAAGGCCTTCGTCTTGACCTCGAGCGCAGCGTGGAGATGCTTCAGCGCCGGCAGCAGATCGTGCACGATGCGCTCGGCGCACGCGATGTGCATGGCTGTCGGGTAGGTGTCGTTCGACGACTGGCTCATATTGACGTGGTCGTTAGGGTGCACCGGCTTCTTCGAGCCCATGACGCCGCCCAGAAGTTCGATCGCCCGGTTGGAGATCACCTCGTTGGCGTTCATGTTGGACTGCGTGCCCGAGCCGGTCTGCCAGACGACCAGCGGGAAATGATCGTTCAGCTTGCCGTCGATCACCTCTTGCGCCGCCTCGATGATCGCCTTGCCGACTGCCGGATCGAGCCGCTTCAACTCCATATTGGCTTCCGCCGCCGCTCGCTTGACGATGCCGAGCGCACGCACGATCGAGGCCGGCTGTTTTTCCCAGCCTATCCTGAAATTGCCGAGGGAACGCTGCGCCTGCGCGCCCCAGTAACGGTCGGCGGCAACCTCGATGGGGCCGAACGTGTCGGTTTCGGTTCTGGTCCTGGCAGCGGTCACTTGTCTCTCCGACGATCGAATTCGGCAACGGCGTATCGCGTTGCACAATGGCCTTCAAGCAGAGATTGCGGCCGGCAGGCAGTAAATCGGTTGAAGCAGTAGCGCCGCCCTTCGGGATCCTGCACCCTCCACTTTCGTGTGAAGGAAATTGCTCCTCAGTGCGGCTTGATCCCATAAAGTGGACGGAAACTTGCGGATTTAGCTCGATAAGATCATGTCGAGCTGGCGGATTGCTCTACGCAAACTTCCCCCAGGATCAGCAATGCGCAATTCACGTCTACCTACGAGCGACGCTGCCACACAAACTACCATCCGTGCCGGCGTCTCACTGGCAACAGCAGCGATGAGGTAGCTTATGCACTTGTCCTTCTGTTCAGTTTCCCGACCAAAATCCGGCATCGCATCCGGATCGAGCTTCGGATCGCGAAACCGAGAATTTCAAGTCCACCCTGGGAGCGCCTCCACATAGCCTCGGAGATCTCCAAGATGCATGGCGGCAAGGTCGAAGCCGTCTCGACGTCGCAAGAGACGCTCTTTGTTCTCCGTATTTTGCTGAAAGCGCGCCTGATCGCGGACCGTCAGCTCGGAACCTTTTTCCTCCAACGGCGCAGCTTTGTCCTGAGATAGGATCTATAGCCGAACGGAAGTGTTCGCCGTCCGGAAGGCTTGCTTGTCCGCGCCTCCAGACGCTGGCGCACGACGCTCATCAGTCTGCAGAACGCGGGTGTTTCCAATGATTGCACCCGTTTGACGAGGTTGTCGGGCAATGGCTTTGAGCGCCAGTCGAAATAAGCCTCGTAGTCTTGCGGCGTTGCGATCAGGTGCTGGAGATAGGCTGCAAGATCGCTGGCGCTGGCGAAGGCACTGGCGTCAATAAAGGAGTGCTCCGGAACGAACTCGTCCACATTGGGAGCGCCAAGGTAGATCGGCACCGTGCCCGCCATGAACGCGTCATAGATTTTCTCGGTGACATAGTCGGCCTCGATCGAGTTCTCCATGGCCAGGCAGAATTTGTGCCGCGCAATGGTTTCGATCTTGGTCTTCGAGCCCAGATCGGGGCCAGAGACCGATCGGTTGTTGCGATATCGGCCATAAGAATCGATCTTGATGTGGCGCGCCAGTTCGTTCGCCAAATCGACACGGCCGCTATAATTCAGGCCGGCCGACTGGAAGAGTGCGACCGGCGCTTCTTCCGTTTTCGGCACGATTGGTCTGGCCAGCGCATCTTTCCACCACACCGCACGCGGAAGGTAGGGTACCCAGACATCGGACCGGGATTCATGCGTCATGATGATATCGAAGTGCCGCATGATTTTGGGGTCAGCAAGTCGCTTGTAGTTTTGGCCGCATTCCATCGACCAGGCGACCCAATATTGACCAGGGTATTTGTAGGCATCGCCAACTTCGCGAAAGTTCGGAATATGGAAGACCACTGCCGCGGCCTCGGAAATCCGTCGTTTGTCCAGTGTCCACCGCCCGGGCATTTCGCACTGTATCGACGCGATATCGACGGGTTTGCTGAAGAACGTTGTGTAGAAGAGGATCAGTGGATCGATAGACGGCATGGCACCACGAATGTCTGAAGCATTGCTCAATCTGCAGACAGACGCGGTATCGGAAGTTTGGTCAAGTGCTCCGCTTGTTCGAGGCAGAGGGCCGTCCAAACGGTCACCCCGCCGTATACCCGCCATCGATCGCGAAAATGCCGCCCCTGGTCCACGCCGCCTCGTCGCTGGCCAGATAGACGGCGATGCCGGCAAGATCGCTGGTCTGGCCGATGCGGCCGAGCGGGTAGCTGCGCTCGACATAGGTTTTCAGCTCGGCCTGCGCTGCCGCCGGCAGGTTGTCGATCGACTTGCGCCGCATGGCGGTGTCGACCGTGCCGGGCGCAATCGCATTGACCCTGATGCCGCGCGGACCAAGCTCGAAGGCCAGCGACTTGGTCAGCGAATTCAGCGCGCCCTTGGACAAGGAATACAGGCTCGACGGCCGCTTCGGGATCATCTTGTCGGCGAAGTAGGACGAGATGTTGATGACGGAGGTGTTGGCGCCGAGATGCGGCAGCAGCCGCTGGGTAAGGAAGAACGCCGCCGTCACATTGAGCGCGAAGGATTGCTGGAATTGGTGCTCGGTGACGGTCTCGAAAGGCACCAGATAAGCGACGCCGGCATTGTTGACGAGGATGTCGAGTGGGCCGGTTGCTTTCGCGCGATCGACCACGGCATCGATGCCGGAAGAGATCGAGAGATCGGCCGACTGGGTGCCGACGTTGCCCGCCGCCGCAAGTGTCTCGCGGGCGGTCTCGAGCTTGCTGGTGTCGCGGCCGATGATCAGCACGTCGGCGCCCTCGCGCAAGAAAGCTTCCGATATGGCCAGGCCGATGCCGTCCGAGCCGCCGGTCACCAGTGCTCGCTTGCCAGAAAGTCTCATTGAAGGCCAAGTCGCATCGAATGCTCTCGCTGTTGCCCGCGTCACGAAGCAATGCCGATCGGCGAGGGCGGTCAAGCCGCCGGCCTATCGCTCAGTATGAACTTCGGTTGGCCGCGTGCCGATCCGGTTACCGCAGCAGCGACTGCGACGTCGGCGTCAGGCGCAAGGTTTCGGTCCGCCACGTCACATCGGCCGCTTGCCATTGGGGCGAAGCGGCAACTGCGGCTTCGTAACTGGCATGCGCCTCGGGACTGTCGAAACCCGTCACCGCGATAAAGACGTTTTCGCTCAAGCGCACCGGCAGGCGGGGAAAGCTGTTTTCAGCGTGCTCGGTGATGAAGGCGCCAAGCAACCGTCCGCCGGCGCCGATAAGGACCGGAACGGCGTCCGTTTCGAAATTGCCGGCGAAATCGGCTTCGGCGCCAGACCGCAGATGATGAATCTGGATGACAACAACACCGGTCAAGCGGTTGTCTGCGCTCAACTTTCCATCCGCCGGCATGGCGCCTCGCTGCGAGCCTGACAGATCGAAGCCGGCGCCTGGCGATGCCGGCTTCAAGAGCAGTACATCGTCGGAATCGATCATCGTCGCATTGGCGGCGTCGCGGTGCGCCGTCCACACCGGCCCGTCATAGAAGGCGGTGAGCGCCTGCTTCCGCGCTTCCATGCCATCGAAGCCGCGCAGCCAGACGAACATGTCGGGGCGGTCGAGGTCGCGGAACTGTCCGATGATGGTCATGCCGGCGTGTTCCTGGCCTTCGATGAACCGACTGTCGAAGATGTCGATCAGCGTCTCGCGCCGGCCCGGCTTCAGCGTGTACTGCCGCAACTCGACGACAGGCGAAGCGAGCAGTTTTGCCGCCGCAGGCGCATTCAGGGGTACGGTCATTGTGTCGTCTCCAAAAAACAGGATGATCATCCGGTTTATAAAACAGACCGGTTGTCCTGTTTTGTCAATCTGCTATCGTTGGCAAATGTCAGCAGAGATTGCTCGGGCTCCGAAAGGGCCGCCGCGAAAACGCACCAACGATCCCGAAGGGCTGCGCAACAAGGTGCTCGATATCGCCGAAGCGTCGTTCCAGGCGCGTGGCTATCATGCATCCGCCCTTGGCGAGCTGATGACGACCGCAGGCGTCAGCGGCGGCGCGCTGCATCATCATTTCCCGACGAAGAAGGCGCTCGCTCTGGCGGTGATCGAGGAGCGCGTGGCAGCGGCCCTCGATGAAACCTGGATCAACCCTGTACGGGCGGCAGGCTCGGCGCGCGAAGGCGTGCGCGCGGTGTTCGAGGCGGTGGCGACCGAGCTTGAGCAGCAAGGCTTCGTGCGCGGCTGTCCGCTCAACAATCTGGCGCATGAACTGTCGCTCGCTGACCCGGATTTCCGCGCCGCTCTGGACGATATCTTTGCCGGATGGCGTCAGGCGGTTGCCGACAAGGTGCGAGCCGACCAGCAGTCGGGGAGGGAGCAGGGCACCGACCCCGAGCGCTTTGCGGCACTCGCCATCGCCGCCTATTCCGGCGCCATGTCGATGGCCAAGGCGGCACAGGATGCCAGCGTGCTGCGCGATTGCCTGGCCGAACTTCAGGGCAGCTCAACGCCGCCATTCCCGAGCAGAGCGAAGCGGCGTAGCAGGATCCTGCTGCGGCCGGGAAAACCTTGAGGCCGGAACTGCGCTGTTCTAGTTGGAAAGCGGCTTGATCGTCTCGTAACCGTTCACCGATTCCGCGCTGGTCCCTTCGTCGTAGCGCCGGGCGAGGGACGCATGCAGATCGGGCGCATAAAGCGCGGTGAATGTGTCCAGCGTCTCGCCGGCGCCGTTCTTGAAGGTCTCCGTGACGGCCAGCACGTTGTATTTGCAGCCGCCGACGCTGAACGTCTCCTTGCCCTTGACGACCAGGCTCAGTGTCTTGGTGCTCTTCGGCTGCTTGTTCGGCGACAACTCGACGAATTCGATCGTGCTCTTGGCTCCCGTCTTCAGCGGAAACAGTTTTCGCAGATCGGAAAACGGGATCGTCGCCACCCGTCCGGTATCGCTGTCGCGAAACACTTCGACCAGGCCTGCAAACAGGAACTGTGTCTGCGGTGATTGCGATTCGTAGGTGTTGGCGACGGACACCATGCCGCCGGCCACCGGCCGAAACTCGCTGCGGACGCCGGGCATTTCCAGAACGAAGCCGGCCTTGGCCGATTTTGCGTCGACACAATCGGCGGCATGCACCGCAGCCGCCGGTAGCAACCCAGCCAGCACCACGCCTATCGAAACGGCTCTCATGAAATCCTCCCCCTCTGCTTGTATTTGCTGCGCGCCAGCATGACCCAAGAAATGCCAGAGCCACAGTGCCGTGTCGACCTGCCATTCCTGGCAACTGGACGGTGGGGCGCCGGCTGTGCTGAATTTCAGGTCATGAATCGCAAGCTCGTCCTCTCCCGTCGCAATTTCCTCGCACAGGCAGCCGGCCTTGCCATGGCTGGCATGCTGCCGCGCGCCGCGCTTGGCCAGACCGGCAAGCGCATCCAGCCCATCGACGCCACCTTTCTGTTCATCGCCGACGTCCATGCCTGCCGCATGTCGAGCGGCCTCAGCCCCAACTGCCTGGAGGAAGGCAAGACCGACGCCGCCTTGCTGCGCAATGTCGCCGCTCTCAACAGCCTCGCCGACCGGCAATGGCCGGCCGAGATCGACGGCGTCGCCACTGGCCTGCATTCGGCCGGCAGCCGCATCGGCGCGCCGCTCGGCCTCGTCGTCGGCGGCGACATCACCGACGATGGCGGCGGCCAGATCACCGAGCCCAGCGAAGGCACGCAACTGTTGCAGTTCAGCCAGCGCTATCAACAAGGCGTCGGCCCGGACCGCGTGCACATGCCGGTCTATGTCGGCCTCGGCAACCACGATCTCGACCAGAATGGCTCGCCGCCCCATGTCGACTGGTATCGGCGTGAACTGCGCGACTATGTCGAGGTCAACCACCGCCCCGGCGTGTTCTTCAAGCCCCCGGTGCCGGCCACCGAATACGATGTCGACACCGACTGCTATTCCTGGGACTGGGGCGGCCTGCATCTCGTCCAGACCCACCGCTTTGCCGGCGACACCGGCCATGGCGCGGTGAGCAGCCTGCCGTGGCTGAAGCAGGATCTGGCGACCTACGCGGCGGATGGCCGTCCCGTCATCCTGTTCCAGCACTATGGCTGGGACACTTTCTCGGTCGAGCGCTGGGACCCGGCCAAGCGCACCTATGACGATGACGGCGCAGGCGCGCCGCACTGGTGGAGCGAGGCCGACCGCCAGGCGATGCTGGCGGCGCTGAAGGGCTACAATGTCATCGCCATCTTCCATGGCCATCAGCACGAAGTGCCTATGATCTACAAAAGCGATGGCCTCGACCTGTTCAAGCCGAAGGCTGCCTATATGGGTGGCTTCGCGCTGGTGAGGGTAACCGGGGACGGCATGGACGTGGTGCTGGGCGAGGCGGCCGACGACCACGGCGAGGTCAAGTTCACCAGCGCCTTCAGCAAAGCCTCAGCCTCTGACAAGAAAAAGGCGGCCTTGAGCCGCCTTCCTCATTGCCTGCGAGATCGGGTCAGAGCGCCTTTTTGATCTTGTCCTTCACGTCGCCATAGACCTTCTGCACCTTGCCGGTCTTGTCTGCAGTGCCTTCGGCCTGGGTCTGCCTGTTGCCGGTCGCCTTGCCGCCGGCCTCCTTGACCGAGCCCTTGACCTGCTTGGCCACGCCGGCAACCTGATCCTTGTTCACCATCTTTGCATCTCCTGGGATTCCGGGGATTCATTCGCAGGAGGCAAACGGACCGGCTTGGCTTAGGTTCCCTGGGCGGCGATCATCGTCGCATATGGTCGCTTATATGGTCGCCGAAACGCTTTGCCGCGTCGTATCGTGTGACTAGTGTGACGAAATTTTGGGGAGACCGCCTTGGCTGAATTTACGCTCATCATCGCCAACAAGTGCTTTTCGTCCTGGTCGCTGAGGCCATGGGTGGCGATGAAGCATCTGGATATCCCTTTCGAGGAAGGTTTCGTGCGCCTGCGCACGCCCGAAACCTTTGCCGCTCTGGCGAAAGTCTCGCCCACCGGCCTTGTGCCAGTGTTGAATCACAATGGCAGGATTGTCTGGGAAACCCTTGCCATCCTTGAATATCTCGCCGACCTGTTTCCGGAGAAAAAGCTTTGGCCTCAGGATATCGGCGCCCGAGCGCTGGCCCGCTCGGTGGCGACCGAGATGCATTCCGGCTTTCGCGAGGTGCGCTATGGCTGGCCGATGAATTTGCGCCGGCCGAAGGGCCACAAGCCGCTCGACGCCCAAGGCGAAATGCAGCGCGCGCGCATCGAAACGATCTGGCGCCAGTGCCGGGAACAATACGGCAAAGGCGGCCCCTTCCTGTTCGGTCATTTCACCGCGGCCGATGCCATGTATGCACCTGTCGTCACCCGCTTCGACACCTATGGCGGCAAGCTCGCGCCCGACACGCGCGCCTACGTCGACGCCGTGTTGGCAACGCCGGCGATGCGGCACTGGTATGCGGAAGCAGCGAAGGAGACTTGGCCGGAACCCGGCCCGGACGAATAGAACCACTAATGACCTCACGGTGAGTGACCGATGGCCAGCAATGATGGACCGCGTGAGACTACCGCGCCAACAATCTTCCACTGCCGGCTGATCCCGCCTCGGCCGGACTTCGCCTTCACCCTGACGGAGGAGGAGAGGGAGTTGATGGGCCGGCATGCCGACTATCTGCGCGGCAAGCTTGCCGAGGGCACCATGATCCTGGCCGGGCCGGTCGCCGGCCCGGCCGGCCCTTGGGGTCTGCTGATCCTGCGTGTCGGTAGCGAAGCCGAGGCAAGAGCGGTCACCGACGGCGATCCGGTGTCGAGCTCCGGCCGCGGCTTCCGCTACGAGATCCTGCCGCTGATCAGCGCGATCCTGTAGGCGAGCGTAAGTTTAAGGAAAAGTGTGAAACGGTTTTCCCTTGGGAATTGTGTCAGACAACGGCACATACAAGAACGCCTCTCGCACCGTTTAATGTGCGGGAGGCGTCCTTTTGCCAGCATTACCGAGATTGCTCTCTAAATTGCTGACACCACGGAAATGCGCCGGCTTGCGATTGGTTCCGGGGCGTGGAATATTTTTTGGGAACGCCTTGCGCTCCGCCACCTCGTCAGTTGAGGCTTATGCCTCAGGCATCCTCAGGTTGAATTTGTTCTGTGGCCAAACCAGAAATTGACTCGGCGCTAAGAGAAGTCTATAAGAAATATGTCGATATTTGTTTGACCGACTTTTGTTATCCGCGCATGATGCGCGCCTTTGACGAACTTCCCCATCAAAAATCGAGACAAAACGCTGTTGTGCAGTCGCACGATGGTGAACGAATATTTGCCAGGGAAAGGGTTCTTCATGGCCACCGGCACAGTGAAATGGTTCAACGCCACCAAAGGTTTTGGTTTTATTCAGCCTGACGACGGCTCCGCCGACGTTTTTGTCCACATCTCGGCCGTAGAGCGCGCCGGCATGCGTGACATCGTCGAGGGTCAGAAGCTCGGCTACGAGATGACCCGCGACAACAAGTCGGGCAAGATGTCCGCCGACCAGTTGAAGGCGGCCTGATAAGGAATTCGGCCTTCCGGTGACCACGGATGTACTGGCACCGATGAAAGGCTGAAAGGAGCGCCTTGCGCATCCAACTGGATGCGCGGCGCTTTCATGGAAGGTCAGGCGGTGCCTGGCCTTTTTCATTTTATGCGTCATGCCGCTAAAAGTGCGCCGCACGCCCGCCGGAACGTGCTAAGGGACGATCCAGCAATCTGAACCGCCCATATTGCCCCGATGCCGTATTGCATTGGTCGTGACCGAAGCCCGGTCTCGCTCTATCGGCACCAGGCTCCCGACAGGAGAAAGTTTTGACCACTCAATCGAAGACCGCCGAACAGGCCGGCTCGCTGTTCAGCAAGACGCAAACCCAGTCGATGTCACTCAACCGCATCCTGTCCGAGCGTGATGCCGTCAGCGAGGCGCGCGAAGCCAAGACCGCGCGCTTGCGCGAACTGCGCAAGGAAAAGGAAGCCGACGACATGGCGGCGGCCGCAGCCCTTGCGACGCTGCCGAAGCGGGCAGGCAAACGCTGATGGCCACCAAGCGCGTACCGCCGACGCCGATCGATGCCGATGCGACCATAGCGTCCATGGTCCCGGGCCTGGACAAGCCGGTCGAATATGTCCGCCGTGTGCTGGAAAAGCTCGAGCGCTGCAAGCGCGCGCATGGCGATGCCCAGGTGCGCGTCAGCGTGCGCGGCCGTGCCGAAGCCCCGAACTATCTGGTCGAATATGTCCGCGAGGACAAAAAGACCCAGGAGCGCGTGACCTACCAGGATGCCGCCTATAGCGGCAGCACGCATCGCGAACTGGCGGCGCACCACATTGCCGAGGCGAGGAACTGGTCGCCCGAGGAAATGAACATCACAGCGGTCTCGGCGCTGATCGGCCGCTTGCGCAATCCGCGCGCACCATCATCCCGCTTTTCCGACGAGGACTGACATGGCCATAAAGTTTTCCACCAAGGACCAGCCGGCAGCGCCGGCTGCTGCCACTGCAAAGCAGGCCAAGCCCGCTGCCGCGCCGAAGGCCGCCGAACCGTCGGCAACCGATCTGTTCGAGGCGCCAGCCGCCACGCCCAAGGGCAAGGCAGGCAAGAAGAAATAGCGCCTTGCCGCACCAAGCCGATCGCAATCTCGCAGCACCTGGGCTGGTCGCGTTGGCCGCCAGGGATATCCGGTCGTCAAAACAGGACGACCAGCCGGTTTTCGATTGCCAGAGCTGCGGCGCCTGCTGTTCCTACTCGGCCGAATGGCCGCGCTTCTCGACCGAGGACGATGCGCAACTTGACCGGATTCCGGAAAAGTTCGTGTCCGCCGACCTGTCCGGCATGCGCTGCGAGGGCGTGCGCTGTTCGGCGCTTACGGGCGAGATCGGCAAGCACACGGCCTGCGGCATCTACGAGATCCGCCCGGACGTCTGCCACGCCTGCATGCCTGGCGGCGACGATTGCCTGATGGCGCGCAAGGCGCACGGGATGCCAACGATCTAGCCGACGCCCACCTTGCCTCATCCCACATCCCCCGATAGCTTCCACTACGGGCAGGGCGTTGGAGGAACCATGAGCATCGAATTCCTGTTGACGTCGCTGATCGTCGTGGCTTCGCCCGGCACCGGCGTTCTCTACACGCTGAGCGCCGGGCTTTCGCGAGGCGCGCGCGCCTCGATCACTGCTGCATTCGGCTGCACGCTTGGCATCATCCCGCATATGGCCGCCGCCATCACCGGCCTGGCGGCGCTGCTGCACACCAGTGCTGTCGCCTTCGAGACGCTGAAATATCTCGGCGTCGCCTATCTCCTCTACATGGCCTGGAACACGCTGAAGGAGAAGGGCGGCCTGAGCGTCGATGAAAACGCGGCACCCCGCTCGGCAGCCAAGGTCATCACCTCCGGCATCCTGATCAACATCCTTAACCCGAAGCTGTCGATCTTCTTCTTTGCCTTCCTGCCGCAATTCGTCAGCACGACCGAACCGAACGCATTTGCCAAGATGCTCGAACTCTCGAGCGTCTTCATGCTGCTGACCTTCGTCGTCTTCGTCGCTTACGGGATCTTTGCGGCCTCGATCCGCAGCCATGTCGTGTCGCGGCCGATGGTGCTGACCTGGATGCGCCGCACCTTCGCCGGCGCCTTTGTCATGCTCGGCGCCAAGCTGGCGCTGGCTGATCGATAGAACAGGAGCTGCCAGGCCTCGGCCTACTCTTCGTCGGTTCCGGATCCGGTCCGGATGCCTAGACGCCAGGCCGAGGGCGGAAGGCCGATCATCTTCTTGAAGGCGCGGCTGAACGCTGCCTCGGATTCGTAGCCGATTTCAGCGGCGATGCTGGCCATGTTGCTGGAGCCGGCGCTGAGCAGCTCCGAGGCGATCTGCATGCGCCATTTGGCGAGATAATGCATTGGCGGCATGCCGACCAGCCTGGTGAAGCGTTCGGCGAGCACGCTGCGCGACAGCGCGGAGTCCTTCGCCAGCGCCTCCACCGTCCAGTTATGCGCCGGCCGGTCGTGGATCAGCGCCAGTGCCCTCGCCAGGTGCGGATCGCGCAGGCCAGCCAGCCATCCCGTGGTTTGTGGCGGCAGCGATTCCAAGTAACGGCGCAACACGTCGACAAACATCAGTTCGCTCAGTTTGGTGAGCACCGTTTCACTGCCTGCGCGCTTTTGCGCCACCTCCGTGACAACGCTTCTATCCTTTGACGTAACCCATCGCCTCGACGATCAGCTCGTCCGCGACACGCATCAGGTTGACGCCGCGGATGGAGTTGCCGTCGGCCATGAAGTAGCGCCAGCGGATCGTCGCCCGTTCACCGGCGACGAAGGTTTCCTCGAGGTCGAAGCGCGTGCCGGGCTGGGTGGCGATCGCCGACCATAGGTCAATGCATGCCTCTTTGCCGGCATGGCGGGCGCCGTCCGGCGCCGGCACGGTGTTTTCGATAACGCAATCCTGCGCCACCAACTCGGCAAGCGCGGACGGATCGTGCAACTGGAACACATCGTTGAAGCGACGCATGATCTCGGCCGTCTGGCTAGAGTGGTCGCCCGGATGAATGCTCGTGATGCTGTCCTGGCTCATCTCATATCTCCTGGTTTTCATTGTTCCGTGGCAGTGGTGGCGGCCAGCTCGGCCTTGAGGGTGATGGTTGTAACGCCGGCCAAAGCGCGAGAGACAAGGCAGGTCGTCTTCGCCGTCTCCGCCATACGCTGGAATTCGGCAGGCTGAAGGCCGGGAATCTCTGCTTCCGTTTCGAGCTCGATGCGGGTGATCGTCGGCCCGGCCGCGGTCGCGCCGAGATGCACCTTGGCGACGGTGCGGATGGTGCGGGCGACGTGGCCTTCCTGGCCGAGGATGAAGGTCAGCGCCATCGAGAAGCAGCCGGCATGTGCTGCCCCGATCAGCTCTTCGGGATTGGTGCCCGGACCGTTCTCGAACCGCGACGGAAAGGAATAGGCGCCTTCGAAGACGCCGCTGCCAAGCCGCAGACGGCCGCCGCCTTCCTTCAGCGTGCCTTGCCATTCTGCGGAAGCTTCACGGATGGTCATGGTCGTTCTCCTGATTCGGGGTTGAAAAGCGGGCAATTGGGTCAGGCGCAGTCGATGACAACCTTCCCGAACACGTCGCCCTGCTGGAAGTGGCGGTACGCTTCGGGGGCTTCGGCAAAGGGGAAGACCCTGTCGATAACGGGCTTGAGGCGATGCTGCGACACGGCGCGCAGCATGGCCTCGAGATTGCTGCGGCTGCCGACGAACAGGCCGCTGATGGTGGCGAGGCTGCGCTGATAAAGCGCTGCCGGCATCTCGATCGATCTGCCACTGGCGTCCTGCAGCGTCAGCAGCACGATGTGTCCATAAAGCGTGCTGGCAATCAGCGACTGCGCGAAGGTGGCCGGGCCGCCGGTTTCGACGACGAGGTCGATGCCGCCTGTCTGCTCGCGCGCCCAGCCGCCCCATTCCGGTATGTCGGTGCTGGAGACAACGAGGTCGGCGCCCAGCGCCCGCAGCCTGTCGGCCTTCTCCGCGCGCGATGTGATGGCGACAACCCGGCAGCCGAGCAACTTGGCGAACTGCAGAGCAAACAGCGAAACGCCACCCGAACCGATGGTGAGAACCCATTGACCAGGCTTCGGAATCCGGGTCCCGGTCACCGCGTTCCAGGCCGTCACGCCGGCGCAGGTCAGCGTCGCCGCTTCGTGCCAGCTCAGATGATCGGGCAGTCGCGCCGCCCATTGTTCGTCGAGCACGGCAAACTTAGTCAGCATGCCGTCCAGCGTACAGCCGAGCTGGTCGATCAGACCGGCATTGATGCGGCCATCGATCCAGCGGGCGAAGTAGCTGCCGGTGACGCGGTCGCCGACGGCAAAACGGGTAACGGCATCGCCGATTGCGACGACGTCACCGGCGCCGTCGCTCAGCGGCACGATGCCTTGCCGCGGCGGCAACGGATAGGTGCCGCCAAGGATCATCGTGTCGCGCCGATTGAGCGAGGCGGCGCGGACTCGCACCACGATCTCATGCGGTTTCGGTTCCGTCCGCGCCTCGTCGCGCATCGCCAGGGATTCGGTTCCACCAAACCCTTCGAGACGGTAGCTGCGCATGCCACTCTCCTTAACAATATATATAGACTGATCTACATACTATATAGACCGATTGTCATATTCTTGGCAAGGCCTATAATGCGTCACTGCTGACAGAGGTTGACATGGCCAACGACACCCGCACCCGCATACTCGAGACCACAGGCCTGTTGCTCAGGCAGCGTGGCTATCACGGCACCTCGCTCAACGACATTCTGGGCGCCAGCGGGGCGCCGCGCGGCTCGCTCTATTTTCATTTCCCAGGCGGCAAGGACCAACTGGTCATCGAGGTGACGCGCAACAGCGTTGCCGACGTCACGAAAAGGCTGGGCGAAGCACTGGCAGCCGAGAGCGATCCTGCAGTGGCCGTCCATCACATCTACCAGTCGGTCGGGCGCATGCTGGAGGACAATGATTTTTCGCTGGGTTGCCCCATCGCGCCGATGGTGCTGGATTCACCCACCGATGTGCCGGAACTGGCGGAACTCTGCCGATCGGCTTTCGAGCAATGGATCGGCTTGCTGCGACAGGCCTTCGTCAGGGCAGGGGTGCCCGAACGCCGCGCGCACGCTTTGGCGCTGCTGATCGAATCCTCGCTGGAAGGGCTGATGGTGATTGCGCGGGCCACCCGCGACCGTGCACCGGTGCTGGTGGTGGCCGATGAGGTGGCTGCATTCGTCGAGCAGGCGGTGCTTGCGGGCAAGGTTGCGCGGCAGGCGGAGAGCGCGGCCTAACTAACTGGTCTCTAAAACAAAAAGGGCGCCTCTCGGCGCCCTTTCCTTATCCATAAGCCAGGTTGGCTGGATTAGAAATCCATGCCGCCACTCAAGCCCGCTTGCGGGCTTGAGCAACTTTAGCTCATGGGCGGCTTTATGGATTCTTAGAAATCCATGCCGCCCATGCCGCCCATGCCGCCGCCGCCCATGCCGCCAGGCATGCCGCCGCCAGCCGACTCCTTCTTGGGAGCCTCCGCGATCATGGCTTCGGTGGTGACGAGCAGGCCGGCGACCGAAGCCGCGTCCTGGAGAGCGGNGACGAACGATGTTGATGCCGGCAGCCTGGTCGGCATTGACGCCGGTGACCTTGATGTTGGCCGAAGCGCGCAGGAGAGCGACGCCGCCGCCTGCAACGATGCCTTCTTCCACGGCCGCACGGGTCGCGTTGAGGGCGTCATCGACGCGGTCCTTCTTTTCCTTGACTTCGACTTCCGTCGCGCCGCCGACACGGATCACCGCAACGCCGCCGGCGAGCTTCGCCAGACGTTCCTGCAGCTTCTCCTTGTCGTAGTCCGACGTGGTCTCTTCGATCTGCTGCTTGATCTGGGCAACGCGGCCCTGGATCTCGGCCTTCTTGCCGGCGCCGTCGACGATGGTGGTGTTCTCCTTGGAGATCGACACCTTCTTGGCGCGGCCGAGCATGTTGAGGCCGACATTCTCGAGCTTGATGCCGAGGTCTTCCGANATGACCTGGCCACCGGTCAGGATGGCGATGTCTTCCAGCATGGCCTTGCGGCGATCACCGAAGCCCGGCGCCTTGACGGCGGCGATCTTCAGGCCGCCACGCAGCTTGTTGACGACCAGCGTGGCCAGAGCCTCGCCTTCGACGTCTTCCGAGATGATGAGCAGCGGCTTGGAGNCGCAGCTTGTTGACGACCAGCGTGGCCAGAGCCTCGCCTTCGACGTCTTCCGAGATGATGAGCAGCGGCTTGGAGGTCTGCACGACGGCTTCGAGAACCGGCAGCATGGCCTGGAGGTTGGACAGCTTCTTCTCGTGCAGGAGGATGTAGACGTCCTCGAGCTCGGCAACCATCTTGTCGGCGTTGGTGACGAAGTAGGGCGAGAGATAGCCGCGGTCGAACTGCATGCCTTCGACGACTTCCAGCTCGGTCTCGGCGGTCTTGGCTTCTTCAACCGTGATGACGCCTTCATTGCCGACCTTCTGCATCGCTTCGGCGATCATGNGTCTCGGCGGTCTTGGCTTCTTCAACCGTGATGACGCCTTCATTGCCGACCTTCTGCATCGCTTCGGCGATCATGGCGCCGACCGACTCGTCGCCATTGGCCGAGATCGTGCCGACCTGGGCAACTTCCTCGGAGGTCTTGATCTTCTTGGCAGCCTTGCCGAGAGCCGCGACGACTTCGGTCACGGCCAGGTCGATGCCGCGCTTCAGATCCATCGGGTTCATGCCGGCGGCAACGGCCTTGTGGCCTTCCTGGACGATCGACTGCGCCAGAACGGTCGCGGTCGTGGTGCCGTCGCCGGCGATGTCGTNGGAAGTCTTGATCTTCTTGGCGGCCTTGCCGAGAGCAGCGACCACTTCGGTGACGGCGAGATCGATGCCGCGCTTCAGGTCCATCGGGTTCATGCCGGCGGCAACCGACTTGTGGCCTTCCTGGACGATCGACTGCGCCAGAACGGTCGCGGTCGTGGTGCCGTCGCCGGCGATGTCGTTGGTCTTCGAAGCAACTTCGCGGACCATCTGCGCGCCCATGTTTTCGAACTTGTCTTCAAGCTCGATTTCCTTGGCGACGGTGACGCCGTCCTTGGTGATGCGCGGTGCGCCGAACGACTTGTCGATGACGACGTTGCGGCCCTTGGGACCGAGCGTGACCTTCNTCGATTTCCTTGGCGACGGTGACGCCGTCCTTGGTGATGCGCGGTGCGCCGAACGACTTGTCGATGACGACGTTGCGGCCCTTGGGGCCGAGCGTGACCTTCACTGCGTCGGCGAGGATGTTGACGCCGCGCAGCATGCGCTCGCGGGCGTCGCGGGAGAATTTTACGTCTTTAGCAGCCATTTTTTAGCTCCTGGCAGGGGGCTTGCGATCAAGCCCGAAATTAGTTGACGGTGAGGCCGATGATCAGCCGATGATGCCCATAATGTCGGATTCCTTCATGATCAGAAGGTCTTCGCCNTTCGATTTCCTTGGCGACGGTGACGCCGTCCTTGGTGATGCGCGGTGCGCCGAACGACTTGTCGATGACGACGTTGCGGCCCTTGGGACCGAGGGTCACCTTCACCGCGTCGGCGAGGATGTTGATGCCGTGAAGCATGCGCTCGCGCGCGTCGCGGGAGAATTTTACGTCTTTGGCAGCCATTTTTTAGCTCCTGGCAGGGGCTTGCGATCAAGCCCGAAATTCAGTTGACGGTGAGGCCGATGATCAGCCGATGATGCCCATAATGTCGGATTCCTTCATGATCAGAAGGTCTTCGCCATTGAGCTTGACTTCGGTGCCCGACCACTTGCCGAACAGGATGCGGTCGCCGGCCTTGACGTCCAGCGGGACCAGCTTGCCGGCTTCGTCGCGAGCGCCGGAGCCGACGGCGATGATCTCGCCTTCCTGCGGCTTTTCCTTCGCCGTATCCGGGATGATGATCCCGCCGGCGGTCTTGGATTCGGATTCGACCCGGCGTACGACCACGCGGTCATGNGCCGTATCCGGGATGATGATCCCGCCGGCGGTCTTGGATTCGGATTCGACCCGGCGTACGACCACGCGGTCATGAAGCGGGCGGAACTTCGACTTTGCCATTTTTTCTTCCTCGAATGAGAACGGTGAGAGCTGTTCCTCGATCCGGCGGTGCCGGATGTGCGTTAGCACTCACCTGGGGAGAGTGCTAACGTGCGCTGAAATAAGCGCGTGGCTTTCGAGAGTCAAGGCGAACGATGAGCACAATTGTGCCAATTGGAGCCGTGCCGCGATCCGACGGCAGACCCTACCGGCGCCGCGGCGATTTAAGCACCAGAAGCGGGCATCGTTCCGCCAGCCCATAACCCCCTGTCGGCGCGAGGCGGACACTGTCAAAAAACCGGCTCGCCTCTTCGACCAGCGTCGCCGCCGGCGCGAAACTGTAGACAGTCTGCGAATTCGCATAGACATCGATGGTGCCGATGACCGGCATCTCCCATCCGGTCGTCGCGGCAAGGGCCTCCCGGTCGGCAAACAGCGCATCGAAGGCGTCGAGGATCGCCCGCACCGGAATGGCGCGGTCGGGATCGCCGCCGGCACAAGCCATGGCAATGCGCCATTTGAGTTCGTGGAAGGTCGCGACACCACCGGACAGCGTCAGCGCCCGGACCTCCTGCAGATCGTCCGGCACCTGAGGGCTTGCATAGGCGCGCAATGCAGCCCGCCCACCGGACTTCAGCACACGCGCGATCTCGGCAAGCAGCGCCTGCCGTGCAACCGAGGAGTCCAGCGCCGACAGGCAGCCGTCGCCGATCACCGCCCCGGCGCTTTCGTCGCCCAGCGGCAACTCCAGCCAGTTGCCGATCACCGCCTTGCGTGAGGCGGTATCGCCCGGCCAGATGCCCGATATCATGGCAGTGGACTCGTCGATCGCGAGCATGGTCCTTCCGAGGCCGGCAAGCTCCGGCGTGACCCCGAGCAGCACCACATCGACTGATTGCAGGCTAAGTTCGCGCTCATAGGCGGCGACAGCTTCCGGGGGCGGACACAGCGGCGACCCGAGAAGCCGCCAGTGACGGCGAATTGCGTCCCAATGCTCAGTCATGCGGAACGGTTTGGGGAAAGGCTGGACATATTTCCTTCCAGGCTGTTGGTTGCCTTGCGAGTTACCTCATGCAGGAAAGGCCATGGCCCGCATTGCCGTCATAACGCATGAATTTGACCGCTTCCAGAGCCGGCGGGGCCTCCTGCTGCGCCAGGACAGCCCCTACATGCTGTTCGACGTCCTGGCGGAGCTGAAACGGCGCGGTCACTCCGTGCAGATCATGCGTGGACCCTCGGCAAGTCATAACGCCGATATTGCCGTCCTGCATGTCGACGCGACAGTGACGCCATCGGACTATGTCGACTACGCGCGCGGATTTCCGATTTGTCTCAATCTTGGTGCAACCGACATTTCCAAGCGCCGCATCAGCGGTGCGATCCTCGAGGAGGGTGCCAACTGGAGCGGCCAGGTCATCGTCAAGAGCAACCTCAATCATTGGGGGACGCCCGAGGAGCAGCTCAACCGAAAATCCGTTCGCGCCGGCAAGGCAGTGCCTTTCCCGGGCGCTCAGACCTTCGACCGTTATCAGGTGCATGCCTCGCTGGCCGATGTGGCGCCGGAGATTTTCAGGCGTGCCGACCTGATCGTGGAAAAATTCATTCCCGAAATCGAGCCCGACGGGTTTGCGGCGCGGTTCTGGATATTCTGCGGCGATCGGGAGCGCTGCACCCGCTATGTCTCGCCGCAGCGCCTGGTCAAGGGCGACGACACCGTCCGCCGGCAGCCGGTTGCGGTTCCCGACGAACTGCGCGCCTTGCGTCGGAAGCTGGGCTTCGACTATGGCAAATTCGACTTTGTCGTGCATGAGGGCAGGGCCGTGCTGCTCGATGCCAACAAGACCCCAGGTCGCGCCAGGAACCTGTCGAAGATTGTTGCCGCCGGCACAGCCAACCTGGCCGACGGCTTCGAAAACCTCATCCACCAGACCGGACGGGGTCGAATCGGGCGCTAGAGAAACAGTCCCAACTGCGTATGGATGATCGACCGGTAGTCCTCGATGGTGTGGCGGCTTTCCTCCTGGTCCTGGGTCAGCGCCATGCGCACGACGCCGCCGGCCAGCTGGAAGATCAGGAAAACCATACGGCCGAACTCATTGCGTCGCTCTGGCGCGAGAAAGGGGCCGACATGGTCGCAGAACATCGTCGCCTGGTGCCGGGTTTCGGCGATGTCGAGATTCTTCAGCGCCTTGTCAGCCTGGATGGCGTTTTGCAGGTCCTGAATGGCGGGGTCGCCGGCGACGCGCTCATAGTAGTCGTCGAGCAGCCGGTCGGCCGCAGCGATAACGTCGCTCAGCCCGCCGACGTCGGCAACGATCGCGGCAAGCCGGGCGCGGCTCACTTCGGAGAATTGCTCGTAGAGCATCGCCAGGATCGCCGACTTGTTGGGGAAGTAATGATAGACGGTGGCGATCGGCCCGCCGGCCTGTGCGCCGACTTCCTTCATGGTGACGGCGTCGATGCCTTTCTCGCCGATCAGCCGCATGGTCGTCGACAGGATGGCGTCGATGCGCTCGCGGCTGCGCTCCTGTTTGGGCCTGCGCCTCGGTTCGGTCGTCATCTGCACTGCTTCGTTCATGCCGCCATCCTCTCGATCGCCCAGACCATTCGATCGCCAAGGCCATCCCAGCCTTGTTGGTGCCAAGTCCCGCTACTGATTGACAAACGAATATGATCGAGTATCAGTTTCTAAATGCTGACAGACTGTCAGTTTTTTTGCCGTCAGGCAAGGACGTTGGGAGGCGACCGTGACTTCTGCTGGTAACGCGGATGCCGGGAACGGCGACTGGCTGGTCGGCAACCCCACTGGGGCGCAACTCGCCTCGGCATTGTGGATCGGCTCGGTCGGGCTGCTCATTCTCGGGCTGCAGCCGGTGCTTCTCGGCGCGCTCTACACCGAAGGGCATGTCAGCGGTGACGAACTCGCGCTGGTCGCCACGGCGGAGATGATCGCCATCGGCATCGGATCGGCGGCCATCGCCATGATGCTGTCCGCCCACAATATGCGCTTGAAAAGTGCCGTCCTTCTGCTCTTGCTGGCGCTGGCTAACTGCGCGACCGCCTATGCGCTGACCTCGACCTCGCTGATTGCCGCCCGCGCGGTGGCAGGCCTCGCCGAGGGTGGGCTGGTGGCGGTCGCCACGGAACTGATCGCCCGTTCACGCCGGGCCGAGCGCATCGGCGGCTTCTTCGTCACCCTTCAGACCCTGGCGCAATGCGCCCTTGCCCTGCTGCTGGCGCTTTACGTCATCCCGGCCGCCGGATCGGCGGGCGGCTTCATCGTTCTTGCCGTCGTCTGCATCGCCTCGGTGGCCGTCGCCTTCATCGTCCCCGATAGCTATGCCGACCTGCCCAAGGAGGAACAGTTCAGCAATGTGCTGACCGTTCCTTCGCTTGCCGCTTTGCTGAGCGTCTTCTGCTACTTCATGTTCTTCGGCTCGGTCTGGGCGTTTCTCGAGCCACTTGGCGCACAATACGGCATCGATGGCCGCACCGTCGGCCTGATCGTCTCGGCCAACCTCGCATTGCAGGTGCTGGGCGCAATGACGGCTACCGTCTTCGAGGCGCGTATCGACTACCGCTTCGCCATCGTGGCGATCGGCGTGGTCGCCGTCGCCAGTTCCGTGGTGCTCGCCGGCAGCCCCGGCCTGACGGTTTTCTGGGTCGCGGCCTTGATCATGGGCTTCATCCTTCTATTCATCGTGCCCTATCAGATCCGGCTGGCGATCACCGCCGACGAGACGCGCACGGCCGTGCTTCTGGTGCCGGCGGCCCAGCTTTTCGGTCTGGCGATCGGCCCGGTCGCGGCANCGGTGCCGGAATTTGCCGCCGCCAGTGCGGCGGCCAGCGTCGTGCTGCTCGGCCTGTTCGTCCTGATCGCGCGGCGCCGCCGCGCGATCGCCTGAGACACGACCGGGGGAGCATCTCCTCGATACTTGACTAAGTCAAATAAATGACCGATCGTTGATGGGCAGGAGGCTTCCCATGACGATCCATCATCAACCCGGCAAGGAACGCATCGACGCGGTGCGGGCTTTCAACCGCTTCTACACCCGCCAGATAGGTCTGCTCGACGAAGGCCTGCTGAAAAGCGCCTTCTCGCTGACCGAGGCGCGGGTGCTCTACGAACTGGCGCATCGCGATGGCCTGACCGCCAGCGATCTCATCCGCGATCTCGGCCTCGACGCCGGTTATGTCAGCCGGCTCCTGAAGAAGTTCGAGCACCTGCAGCTGATTGCGCGCGCGCCGCTGGCGTCGGATGCGCGGCAGTCGTCGATCACGCTGACGCCGGTGGGGCGGCAGGCCTTCGCGCCGCTGAACCGGGCTTCGCACGACCAGGTCGCGGCCTTGCTGGAGCGGCTTCCTGCTGCCGAACAGGACCGGCTGGTCAAGGCCATGCAGACGGTGCAGCAACTCCTGGGCGACAGCCCGGAGTCCAAAGTGCCGTATATGCTGCGCCCCTTGCAGGTCGGCGACATCGGCTGGGTGGTGCGCCGCCAAGGACAGATCTACGCACAGGACTATGGCTGGGACGAAACCTACGAGGCGCTGGTCGCCGAAATCCTCGGCGCCTTCGTAAAATCCTTCGATCCAGAATGGGAACGCAGCTGGATTGCCGAACGGCAAGGGGAGGTGGTCGGCTCGGTCTTCGTCGTGCGCAAATCCGACGCGGTGGCGAAGCTGCGCCTGCTCTATGTCGAACCATCGGCGCGCGGCCTCGGCATCGGCAAGCGGCTGGTTCAGGAGTGCATCGGCTTTGCTCGTGCCAAGGGCTACACGACGCTGACCCTATGGACCAACGACATCCTGACCGCCGCCCGCCACATCTACGAGAGTGCCGGCTTCAGGCTGGTGGACGAAGAGCGCCATCACGCCTTCGGCAAGGATCTGGTCGGCCAGAACTGGAACCTGGAGCTGTAGCGCCTTTTCACCGGAAGAAGGCAAGATCGCGCGCAAACGCTCTCACACTCTAACCGGAATCCATATCTCCAGCCCGCCATTGCCACTGCGCGGATCGAACTCCGGGCCGTAGCGTTCGAATTCGGGGCCGTCGGCTATATCGTGCCCCGAGGCCGGCAGCCATTTGTTCCAGATCGTGTTGACGGTGCGGCGGATCGTGGAGATGTGCTCGGCATGGGTGAACACGGCGTATTTCTGCGCCGGCACGCGCACCCGGGAAAGCTCCTTCGGCAGGTCCGAGAAATCCGAAACTTCGACGCCGGCGATATAGTCGAAATTGCCGGCATCGTCGCCGTTGACGCAGACGCCATAGGCGACGTCGCCGGTCTCGCCCGGAATGTTGCCGATATAGGGACCGAAGCGCTGCCACTGCATCGGAATGGCCGCGCTGGTTTCGCAGCTGTAGCGCTCGCCGAGGCCGGCAATGAGGAAGGGACGGCCGGTCTCGAAGCGCGGCGGCGGCAGTGAGGCGAGGAAGGACTGGTCCATCAGGATCGGCTCCACGAGGTCGAGATTGCTGAGGCTGCCCTGCGCGCGCACCAGTTCCGGCGTCGTGCCGAACTGATCGCGGAAGGCGCGGGTGAAGGCTTCGTGCGAGGCGTAGCCGGCATCGAGCGCGACCGCGAGGATGTCGGGCGCGCCGGAAGCCAGCTTGCGCGCCGCTTCGGTCAGCCGGCGCGCGCGCATATAGCCCATCACCGAACGGCCGGTGGCGGCGCCAAAGGCGCGCGTCACATGAAAGCGCGAGACGCCGCTGCTTTGCGCGACATCCTCAAGCGAGATCGCTTCCGGCAAATGGCCCTCGACAAACCACAGCGCTTTCTCGGTCGGGTTCATAGGTCTCCTCGCATTTGGCGGCACATTTTGTCGGCTTTTTGCGAGGTCAGTTTGATCGAAATTGCGCCTGTCGTAAAATCGAAGGGCGCTGGTCGACTGTGGCAGGTCACCATCGTGGAAAGCCGTTGCTGGGCGGCCTCGGCCTGGCTCGCTGGGACAATATCTGGGCGCGCTGGGTGCGGGCACCACCTTTGCCTATGCGCTGTGGAACCACCGCCGGCTCGATGCCTTCGCCGCCGGCGAATTGCCGCCGAAAGCCTAGGTGTGCCGGTGGCGAGGACGCGCAAGACGACCTTTCTTCTCACGGCGTTCTCGACGGCAATTCACGTCTCGGTCGGGAGGTCATCCGCAACCGTCATTGCCTGTGCCATGACCGCATCTGCATGGCTGCCATCCCTCTTTTTCGGCTCTGGTGCAATGCGGCGCCTTGAATGGTAAGCACGCTTATAATATATACCGCTCATGGTTTCCGACGGCATAGATAGATTGGGCTTTTTGATCCACGACGTGCAGCGCCTTATGCGCAAGCGCTTCGAGGCGCGCGCCAGCGGACTTGGCCTTTCCTCGGCACAATGGCGGCTTCTGGTTCGCGTTGCCAAGGAGGCGGGCGTCGCCCAGGCTCGCCTCGCCGAACTTCTCGAAATCGAGCCGATCAGCGTTTCACGCCTCGTCGACCGGATGGAGGAGGGCGGCTGGATCGAGCGGCGCTCCGACGCAACTGACCGGCGCGTGCGTATGATCTTCCCGACAGCCAAGGCGAACGCGGCCTATGCCGAGGTCAAAAGCCTTGCTGGTGAAGTTTATGAGGAATCGCTGGTCGGCGTTTCGCCGGACGACCGCCGCGTCCTTATCCGGGCGCTGGACACCATCGTGCAAAACCTGGCGGACGGCGAGACGTCGTCCTTGAAGAGTACGGAAGGGGCAGCAGCATGAACGCGGCAGCCAAGCTGGACGAGAATGTAACCAAGATCGAGACGCCGGCAAAGCCGGCCGCCGAAGCGCCTGCACAGCCGGCCGCAGCACCTGTCGCGGTGGCTCCCCCGGTTCAACCCGCTCCGGCTCCGGTCAAGAAGCGCCGCCTCGGCCGCTTGCTGCTGATGGTCGCCCTGCCGGCCGCGCTGGCCATTGGTGGCGGTTATGTCTGGGTGACCGGCGGCCGCTATCAGGAAACCGAGAACGCCAATTTGCAGCAGGCCAAGGTGTCGATCGCCTCGGACACCGCCGGACGCATCGTTCAGGTCGGCATCTCGGACAATCAGCAGGTCAAGCAGGGCGATGTGCTGTTTGCCGTCGACCCCGAGCCCTACCGGATTGCATTGGCGCAGGCCGACGCGGCGGTCGCAGTCGCACGCGTCGGTATCGAACAGCTGCGAGCCGCCTACAGCCAGGCGCTGGCGCAGGAAAAGTCCGATGCCAGCCAGGTCGACTACGCGCAGTCGCAGTATGACCGCGCCGCCGACCTTGCCCAGAAGGGCATCAACGCCAAATCGTCGCTGGACGAGGCCAAGAACGATCTCGACAAAGCCAGGCAGCAACTGGCCGTTGCCGAGCAAGGCATCATCAGCGCCAAGGCGGCTCTCGCCGGCAATCCCGATATCGAGACCGACAAGCATCCGACGGTGATGGCCGCACTCGCCGCGCGCGACAAGGCCGCCTACGATCTGGCGCAGACCACGGTCAAGGCGCCGGCCGACGGCGTCATCAGCCAGGCCTCCTCGTTCAAGATCGGCCAGTATGTCGGTTCCGGCACGCCGCTGTTTGCGTTGGTCGAGACCGGCGACACCTGGATCGATGCCAATTTCAAGGAAACCCAGCTTACCCACATGAAGCCTGGCCAGAAGGCCGAGATCGTCGTCGACACCTATCCGGGCAGAACTTTCGAGGCCACCGTCAAGGCGATCGGCGCCGGCACCGGCGCGGAGTTTTCGCTGTTGCCTGCTCAAAACGCCACCGGCAACTGGGTCAAGGTCACGCAGCGCATTCCGGTGCGCCTGGAGCTGACCGATGCCGACGCCAATATGGCGCTGCGCACCGGCATGAGCGCCTCGGTTACGGTGGATACCGGCGTTGCTCGCGGGTTCCCCGCTATCTTCGGCCACGCCACCGCAGGCGAAGCGCAATAGACTGTGAATGGACCGTGATCTCGAAAAGCAGGATCACGGCCCGGCAGAACGCCCACCGCAGGCGAGGTGAAGTTGAGATGACAGGATCGGCCCGACGGCAGGTTGAACGAGGGGTGGATTGGACCGGGCCGCATCGCGGCCTGCCCAGAACCTGGACCATCTCGGCGCCCATCCTTCGGACCTTGGATTTCCGGGCGGCAAGCGCCTGATGTGTCGAGACCTTCGATCGATGTAACCCCCACATCGATAGATCGCGTCCCACCGCGATGAGGGTCTCTTCACCAGAGAAGGCCTCGCCGCCCGGAAACCTAATGTACACGTTTTTGTTACCTGTCGGAAGTTCCGCATCATGACCACACCAGAACCTTTCAAGGAAGTGCCGCATCGCGGCCTGATCACCGTGGCGCTGATGCTGGCGACGGTCATGCAGGCGCTCGACACCACGATCGCCAATGTCGCGCTGCCGACCATGACCGGCGACCTCGGCGCGTCGCCCGACAACATCAACTGGGTGTTGACCTCCTACATCGTTGCCGCCGCGATCATGACGCCGGTGACCGGCTGGCTGGCCGACCGCTTCGGCCGCAAGGAACTGTTCCTGGCGGCGGTTGTCGGCTTCACCGTGTTCTCGATGCTGTGCGGCATTGCCTGGAGCCTGGAGAGCATTGTGTTCTTCCGGCTGATGCAGGGCGTGTTCGGCGCAGCCATCGTGCCGCTGTCGCAGACCTTCCTGCTCGACATCAACCCCAGGGAACGCCACGGCCAGGCGATGGCCATCTGGGGCGCCGGCATCATGCTGGGGCCGATCCTGGGTCCGACGCTGGGCGGTTGGCTGACCGAGAATTTCAACTGGCGCTGGGTGTTCTTCATCAATTTGCCGGTCGGCATCATCGCCTTCCTCGGCATGGCAGCCTATTTGCCGGTCATTGCCCGGCGGATACGCAGCTTCGATTTCTTCGGTTTCGCCATGATTTCGCTCGGCGTCGGCGCACTGCAGCTGCTGCTCGACCGCGGCGGCGAGGTCGACTGGTTTTCCTCGGTCGAAATCTGGATCGAGCTTGCTCTTTCGATCACCGGCTTCTGGGTGTTCATCATCCACACACTGACGGCGGAACGTCCTTTCATCGACCCCAAGATCTTCCTCGACCGCAATTTCGTCACCGGTCTGGCCTTCATCTTCCTCATGGGCGTGCTGATCCTGGCCTCGATGTCGCTGCTGCCGCCGATGCTGTCGACCATCTTCGGCTATCCGACCGTGACCATCGGCGTCGTCCTGGGGCCGCGCGGTGTCGGCACGATGATTTCGATGCTTGTCGTTGGGCGGCTCATGAGCAGGATCGACGCCCGGATCCTCGTCGTCATCGGCTTTCTGCTCACCGCGCAGTCGCTCTACACCATGTCCTCCTTCACGCCGCAGATGGACAATTGGCTGATCCTTAGCTCCGGCGTCATCCAGGGCCTCGGCATGGGCATGGTGTTCGTGCCGCTGTCGACGGTGGCCTTCGCCACGCTCGACGTGCGCTTCCGCACCGACGCCACGGCCCTGTTCAGCCTGGTTCGAAATCTCGGTTCGTCGATCGGCGTGTCGGTGGTGACGGTTCTCATGGTGCGCAACACGCAGGTCAATCACACCGAACTGTCGGCTTTCATCAACCCGTTCAACCCCAATTTGTGGGCGGCCTCGCCGGCGGCAGCAGGCGGCGATCCGACGGCACTTTCGCAGGTGGACCGCATGGTCAACATCCAGGCGATGATGATCTCCTACGTCAACGACTTCAAACTGCTGATGGTGATGACGCTGGTTGCCATTCCGTTTGTCTTCCTGCTGCGCAAGCCGAAGACCGCTCCGGCCGGCGCGGCCGCTCCTGCCGCGCATATGGATTGAGGCGGGCGCCGGTAGCGCTGGCAGCAAGCTGGTTGCCCCTGATGATTGTTGCTCGGATGATCGTCAAAACCCGCGTGTGCAAAAGAATATCGATAATGAGCCGTTGGAAGTTGATTTGAAATGACATTTGCACCTTTGGTATCTGGTTGCTGACGCCTCCAATTCCGTTACAGTTCATCTTGAATTAGCACATCTGTAACATTGTCAGTCGACTTTCGTTTGGCACGACAGAGGCCCTTTCTTGTTTCAGGTGCCAAACCGGAGGAGGTCTGTTTGGTCACGAAGTCATCCAGAAGATCCGTCGGGGCGCGCGGGCCGGTGGGCGTAGCCGCATTGGCAAGACTGGCTGACGTTTCCTACGATACGCTCGAGGGAGAACTTCGCACGACCATTGCGGGTCTCGAAGGGCAGACCCTGCGCTTCGAGACTGCGATCGAGAATATTTCGCAAGGCATCTGCTTTTTCGATGCCGATGAACGCCTGATCCTGAGCAACCGGCGCTATGCGGAAATCTACCGCATTGCGCCCGAGGAATTGCGGCCTGGCGTGACACTGAGCGAAATAGTCGAACGCCGCGTCACCGCCGGCACGGCGGCGACGGCCGCCGACACCTATCTCGCAACGGCTCGCTCGATCAATTCGGGCAAGGCTTCGCGGCTCTGGACCGCCAAACTTGTCGACGGTCGCACAATCCAGATCCGTAACCAGCCGATGCCCGATGGCAGTTGGATCGCCACGCATGAGGACATCACTGAACTCCTCGCCAATCGGCAGATCGTCGACGAGCGCATTTCGCTGCAGGCGCTGATCGACTGGGTGCCCGATTATCTCTGGGTCAAGGATACGCAAAGCCGTTTCGTCGTGGTCAACAGCGCCCTTGCGACCGATAGTGGCCGCAACAAGACCAGCGACATGATCGGTTTGACCGATTTTGATCTTCACCCCCCGGAAGTTGCGCGGAAATTTCGCCTGGTCGAGCAGCGCCTGCTCAAGAGCGGACAACCTATGATCGATGCGGAAGAGTTTGTCGTCGATGCGTCGGGGAACGACAAATGGCTTTCGTCGACGAAGGTGCCGTTGCGCAATCGCCAAAATGAAATCTTCGGCTTGGTCGGCATCGCCCACGACATCACCGCCCGCAAGCAGGCGGATGTCCTTCGCAGCGGGCAGGCGCAGATCCTCGAAATGATTGCCACGAGCGCGCCGCTGGAGGACGTGCTCGACCGCCTCATGCGCTTAGTCGAGGCTCAGTTGAAGGGGATATTCGGTTCCGTCCTGCTGCTCGACAAGGACGGCATTCATTTGCGCCACGGTGCGGCGCCGGGCCTGGCGAAAGCCTATACGAGCGCCATCGATGGGGCGGCCATCGGTCCCAAGGTGGGATCCTGCGGAACCGCCATCTACCGGCGGGAACCGGTCATTGTTACCGATATTCTGCAGGATCCGCTTTGGGACGACTACCGCGAACTGGCGGCGCCCCATGGCTATCGTTCGTGCTGGTCAACCCCGATCCTGTCGCATCGGGGCGTCGTGTTGGGCGCCTTTGCCATGTATTCGATGACCGTGCGCGAGCCCACCGATGCCGAGACCCGCCTGATCGAATTCACCACACACATTGCCGGCATCGCGATCGAGCGCAAACTGGCGGAAGACCAGATCCACTTCATGGCCAACCATGATGCGTTGACCGGGCTGCCCAATCGCGCTTTGCTGGAGGATCGGCTTTCCCAGGCGGTCCTCTACGCGCAGCGATACAATCGCTGGATGACGGTGGTGTTCATCGATCTCGACAATTTCAAGCTGGTGAACGATACGCTTGGCCACAATGCCGGTGACGAACTCCTCAAGACCGTCGCCAGCCGTTTGGTTGGATGCGTGAAGGCCACCGACACCGTCGTGCGGCTTGGCGGCGACGAATTTGTCATCGTCCTGTTCGACCAAACCACCAATGTCGATGTGGTCTCGGAAACCCTGCAGACGATCAGGGATGCGATCGCGGAACCGGTTCTTGTCGGAGAGCATCGGCTGAGAACGACGGCCAGCATCGGCATCGCAAATTACCCGAAGGACGGGACCAGCCCGGATACGCTGTTGGCCAATGCCGACGCCGCCATGTATCGCGCCAAGGAATTCGGCCGCGACAATTTCCAGTTCTATGCCCCGGAGTTCAACTCAACTGCACATGAAAAATTCCTGCTTCAGGAGGAATTGCGAAACGCGCTCGCCCGGTCGGAATTCGCTCTGCACTATCAGCCACAGGTGGATCTGCGATCGGGGCAGGTTTTCGCCGTCGAAGCGCTGGTGCGCTGGAACCACCCGACGCGAGGCCTGGTTTCGCCGGCGATGTTCATCCCGACCGCCGAGGAGACCGGGCTGATCGTGCCGCTCGGCGACTGGATCCTGCACGAAGCCTGCCGGCAGAACAAAGCCTGGCAGCGCGCCGGTCTGTCGCCCGTAACCGTCTGCGTCAACGTGTCGGCGCGGCAGTTCCGGGAGAAGAACCTGATCGACCGCGTCGTCAACGCGTTGAAGGAAAGCGGCCTGGAGGCGAGGTATCTCGAGCTCGAAGTGACGGAAAGCCTGATCATGCAGGATTTCGAGCTGGCGGTCGCAACGATGAACGGACTGCAAAAGCTCGGCGTGCAGATATCGATCGACGATTTCGGAACAGGCTATTCCAGTCTCAGCGCTCTCAAGACGTTTCCGGTGGCGCGGCTGAAGATCGACAAGTCCTTCATCAACGATCTCGCGACCGACGAGAACGATCAAGCGGTCACTGGCGCCGTGATTTCCCTGGGGCAGAAGTTGAACCTTCGGGTGCTGGCCGAAGGTGTCGAAACGGAAGACCAGGTCGCCTTCCTGCGCAAGAACAATTGTGACGAGGTGCAGGGCAATTATTTCAGCAAACCCCTGTCGGCTGGGGATATCGGCGAGCTGATCGCGAAAGGCTGACGGCTGGCTCGCGCCGTAACCGCTGGCTGCTATTTTCCGAGCACCAGGCTCCAGTAGCGGATGGCGCTGTCGCGTCCGTCGCGTACATAGGCGAGGCCGAAGCGGCTGAAATCCGGATCGAGCATGTTGCGGCGGTGGCCAGCCGAATGCATCCAGATGTCGAACAGTTTCTGCTGGTCGAAGCGGCCCTCGGCGATGTTCTCGGCGGCGGCGCCCCGCACCCCATTGTCCTTCATCCGCGACGCGAAATCCTTTCCCCAGCCCGTCGTGTGGCTCATGCGTTCGCGTGAGGCCATATAGCCGGCCTGCTGCCGAGCGGCCTGCTCGAGCTGGGCGTCCGGCACCAGCGCCGGCAGTCCGGCCGAAGCTCGGATGCCGGCCAGCGTCGCGGTGGCCGAGGACGACACACCGGCGCCTTCGCCGGTCGGCACCGAGACCGTACTGCAAGCAGCGAGGCCGGCCATGGCTGCAAGGCCGATCAGCAGCAGGCGCCTGTTTGGTTTTGGACTTGCTGCGCCAGAGCGGGTTTGCGCGAGCGGATGATTGGTGGTGCAGATCATTGTCATGCCTGCCTGACTTAGCCGCGATCATGGCTTTTGCCGGGCAGGGCTGCGAAAATCTCAATCGCTGGCCTCCGTGCAGGTTCGGCCGGCCGATTCGAATGGGAAGGTCGGCGGCCGATGTAGTCTCGGCGCGCTGCGTCCGATCAGCGTTGCGCGTCGGTCGCCATTTTAAGCGCCAGCGCGGCAAGCACCGTGCCCATCATCCAGCGCTGGATGACCATCCATAGCGGCCGTCCGGCAAGAAAGGTGGCGATCGAACCGGCCGTTACCGCGATGATGGCATTGACGGTCAGGCTGATCGAGATCTGCGTGGCGCCGAGCACCAGAAGCTGCGACAGCACATGGCCGTTGCCCAGCGAGATGAACTGCGGCAGCAGCGACAGATAAAGCACCGCCACCTTGGGATTGAGGAGATTGGTCATTAGACCCATGGCGAACAGCTTGCGGGGCCTGTCCTTCGGCAGTTCGCGCACCTGGAATGGTGAGCGCCCGCCGGGCCGCACCGCTTGCCAGGCGAGCCATAGCAGATAGAGCGCCGGCAATGCGCAGTGCGTCATAGGCAAACGGCACGGCAAGCAGCAGCGCGGTGATGCCCAGCGCAGCCGATACGACATAGAACAGAAAGCCGGCCGCCACGCCGCCGAGCGAGATCAGCCCGGCCTTGGGGCCTTGCGACAGCGAGCGCGAGATCAGGTAGATCATGTTCGGCCCGGGCGTCAGCACCATGCCCAGGCAGACCAGCGCGAAGGCGAGATGGTTGGCGGTTTCGGGCACGGGCAATCTCCGGGAGGCGGTGACGATACCGAGCACGCGTTTTGACTCACCGCAAGAGCATGATGGCCGGAGACTTTGCGCCAGCGTCGAAAAATGTCGAAAGCGGCGAAGCCGTCAATTTCCCCCGCAAGGGGGAAGATCAGCAGCTTCAACCCTCAGCTCACCACGCGCAGGTTCGAGAGCTCGTTTGCGATTTCCTTGAAATTGTCAGACAGCGTGGCGCCGGTCGCGTTCCAGAACAGTTTTGCAGGCTTGCTCGGGTCGGTCGGATCCTTGCGGAAGCGCGAGTCCGACGAGCACGTCTTCAGTGCCTCCATCGCGCTCTTGTCGCCGGCGTCGGTCGTCGACATGTCGAGCGCCACCGTCATCACCATGATGTTGGCCGCCTTGGCGTTGTTGCACAGCGTCGCCATCTGCTCGTTGAGCGCGGCGGTGTAGTTGCTCGACGAATAGTTGAGCTGGCCGATGGCGCTCGACGTGCCGCCGAACAGGCGGGTGACCGCAGTGCCGTTGTAGCCGACGCCGGTATAGCCATAGCCGGCATAGGTCGACTTGTTGCCGGCGGGGTCGGAACTCACCGTCGAATAGGTGTTCTCGCCGTCGGTGAGCACGATGACCACCTTGTCATTGCCTCGTTCCGTCTCAGGACGTCCTCCTGTGAAAGGCTCCGTGCTGGAGACGGTGCGCCAGCCCCAGGCCATGCCTTCCGGCACATTGGTGTTGCCGTTGGGCGCCATCAGGTCGATTGCTGCCTTGATCTTGGTCAGCCCGGCGGCGTTGGCGACGTCGGTCAGCGGTGTGATCGGCGTGGTGGTGCAGCTGTAATTCGGACCTGCACCCGTCCCCAGCACCGGAGCATTGATCGGCCGTGGCTGGAAATACTTGGCCATGTTGGACTGCCTGGTCTTGCCGGTGGTGCTCGCCGGATCGTCGTTCCACCAGCTGTTGGCTGCGCCATAGGTCTTGGGGGCCACCTCGTCGGGGTCCTGCGTTATGTACCAATGATTGCCGGGCTCATCCGGCGCAAACATCGGCACGAACATGGTCGCGGGATCGCCGACGCCGGTGCCGGTGTTGTTCGGTCCGCCGGAGGCCGGCGCGTCGTTGACATTATAGGGATAGGGCCGCACTTCGACGCAGCCCTGCCAGCTGGCGAACGGTCCGTATGTGTCGTTGTAGTCGTATTCGTTGTGGCTGTCCGAGCATGTATGATTGGCGCGATATTTGTCGCAGACCACGCGTTTGCTGCCGACGATGCGCTCGTGGCTGGTGACCACCTTCATGTCGCGGTAGAGCGAGAAGCGGGTCAGCATCTGCCCCTCCTGCTCACCCCAGCCAGTGCCTTTCTTGTACCAGATGCCGCCGATCTTCTGGGCATATTTGTCGGCTGCGTTAAGCGTGGACCAGGCGAAATTCTCATTGTGGATGGGCGACAGCCCGTAGGCGTCGATCCACGACGCGTTGTCGTTGCTGGCGCCGACATTGACCGAGGCGGCGAACGGCACAAGGCTGAACTGGACCGGCTTGTCGATCTGCTTGATCATCGCGGCCTGCAAGGCAAGCGTGTCGACGAGCTGCTTGGCGGCTTGCTTGAGAAGGTCGATGCGCTTTTGTCCGGCACCCGTGCCCGTGTTCGACATCGACCCCGAATTGTCGAGCACCATGGCCACTTCCAGCGTGTTCTTCAGCCGGACTTGCGAACACACGGAGTAGGTGACGTTTTCCGACGTCCTGCCGATCAGCATCGCCGCTGCCGGCAGGAAATAGGGCTTGTAGACCAGGCTGGCGCACAGCTTGACGATGCCGCCGCCGGTCGTGCTGCTGGGCAGCGTAACGCTGAGCGTCGTGTCGGCGGGATCGACGTCGTTGAGGTTTGCCTTGAAGAAGTCGAGCGCATAGGCCCGCAACTGGTCGTCGGTGGCGCCTTCCACCAGCCGGCGCGCGGTGGCGAAGTTGGCGGCGTCGAGCGCGTTGACCACCCTCTGCTTCTCGCTGACCACGCCGGTGTAGTCGACGGCCATGGCCACGCCGCCCATCAGTGGCACCATCGCCACAACGGTCATCAGAGCGTAATTGCCGCGGCGGTCACGCCAGAAGTCACGCCGGAATGTGCGCCAGAGTTCACGCATGTGATGTAAGCGGCCCCGCCTGCGGATTCTTCAATGCCGCCACAGTTTCACAAAACGTTGAAGGACGGGTTTGGGAAACTGCTCGATTGCGCGGATAGCGCTTCACCAGGCGCTAACCAAATGCGCCAGCTGCCGAACGCAAAACGCCCCGCCGAGGCGGAGCGCCTTGTTCGAAAGATCGCGCCGATCAGCTGACGATGCGCAGGTTCGACAGTTCGTCGGCGATTTCCTTGAAACTTTGCGACAAGGTGGCGCCGGTCGCGTTCCAGTACAGCTTCGCCGGTTTGCTCGGGTCGGTCGGATCCTTGCGGAAGCGCGAATCCGAGGAGCATTTCTTGAGCGCATCTATGGCAGTCTTTTCCGCCGGCTTGGAACTAACAAGGTCGAGCGAGACGGTCATCAAGAGAATGTTCGAATTCTTCGCATTGGCGCAAAGGGTTTGCATCTGCTCGTCAAGCGCGGCCGTGTAGTTGGTCGCCGTATAGGTTGTCTGGGCGACGGTCGTGTTGACGAACAGGCGGGTCGCAGGCTCCACTGGCTTCGGAAAATTAGGGCCGGTGTAGCCATAGGCGGCGTAGGTCGATCCATTCTTGGCGTAGTTGCTGGTCATGTCGTTGCTGGGGCCGATGCTATAGGTGTTTGCGCCGTCGGTCAGGACGATGACCACTTTGTCGTTGCCTCTTTCGGTGTTCGGCCGGCCTTGCGTAAAAGGCTCGTTGCTCGACACCGTCCGCCAGCCCCAGGCCAGCCCTTCCGGCACGTTGGTGTTGCCCGTCGGGGCCATGGCATTGATGGCATCCGTCAGGATTTTCTTGCCATCGGTGGTGGTTATGTCCTGCAACGGCGTGATCGCGGCGGTCGTGCATGCCGAATTGGGTCCATCATCGGCCGCAGCGGCTGCTGCGTCCCAGGGCTTTGTCAGAAAATACTTGCGCATATCCGCCTGGCGCTTGGGGACAGTCAGCGTGTCGGAATAATCGATCCACCAATTGTTGGCGTAACCCCACGTCGATGTGCTGGTGCGAGTTGTGTCGGTCCAGAAATTGCCAGCTTCGTCCGGCGCGAACATCGGCACGAACATGGTGGCGGGCGTCCCAGTGGTCGGCGACGTGTCGTCGTCATTATAGGGATACGGCCTCGCCTCCACGCAGCCCTTCCAGGCTTCGTATTTGGCGACGACGGAGGTCTTGCAAGTGCCGTTCGAGTTTTTCTTCGTACAGGTCGTTGCCATCATGTCCTGATAGAGGGTGAAACGCGTCATCTCCTTGTCTTTGTCAGTGCCCCAGCCCGTGCCGCGCTGGTAGTAAACGCTGCCTACTTTTTCGATCCATTTGGTGGCATTTGCCGCCGCTGTCATCGTCGACCAATCGAAGTTCTGATGATGGATCGGGGAAATGCCGGTCGTGTCCAGCCACGTCGGCAATGGAGCCGGGGGGATCGGAGCGCCGACATTGACCGACGCAGAAAACGGGACCAGCGAGAACTGCACCGGCTTGGTCACCTGTTTCATTTGTGCGGCCTGGAGCGCCATTGTATTGACAAGCTCGGTCGCGGCCTTCTTGAGCAAATCTATTCGCGGCTGGCCGGTGCCGGAGCCGTTGATGCTCATGGAGCCGGAATTGTCGAGCACGAGAGACACTTCCAGCGTGTTTTTGAGGCGGATCTCCGAGCATGCCGATGTTGTGACGTCGGTGGACGTTCTTCCGATCAGCATGGCCGCCACCGGCAGGAAATAGGGGTGGAACGTCAAACTGGCGCACAGCTTCAGCGTGCCGCCACCTGCGTTGTTGTTGGGCAGCGTCACCGTCAGGGCCGTATTGGCCGAGCTGACCTTTCCGAGATTGGCTTCGAAGAAATCCTTCGCATAGGCCTTGACTGCCGTGTCGGTCGCCCCGGTGACGATCTGCTGTGCCGTGGCAATCCCGGCGGCATCCAGCGCGTTCAGCATGTTCTGCTTCTGGCGCAGGAGATCGGTGTAGTCAATTGCAAGCGCCAGCGCGCCCATCAAGGGCACCATGGTGATCACTGTCATCAAGGCATAGTTGCCGCGTCTGTCGTTCAGAAATCTGCGGATCATGCCTTCAGCACCCCTGCCAGGACCCAATATCGGTCCGAAGATGCCCACAAAATCGTTAAATTTCAGGTTGCTGAAATACATTCAACATAGGGCCATCTTTTCAAGGCTCGTTAACCACTCGGCCCTGGTGATCAGCGGTGCGACATTGTTTCGATCGACCGAAGCTCGGAGAAGGGTGGTTCCTGCCTGTTGCAACCTTCGATCAGCCCGTTGCGCAACAGCCTCGCAAGTGCCGAAAAGCTGGTGACAGCATGAAACGCTTCGGTTAATGCGGGGCCGGTTGCGGCGGACTGTCGGCTGCAGCTCTCGCAATGATCGTCACAGCAGGAAAACGGCATGGCGGATTCGCCTGACATCATCGGCTCGCTCGCGGATTTGTCGGGCGCCTACTCGGCCATCCTGTGCGATGTCTGGGGCGTGATCCACAATGGCGAATGGCATTTTCCGGCGGCTGCCGAAGCGCTTGCCGCCGCGCGTGCGGCGAAGGTCCCGGTCGTCCTGATCACCAACTCGCCGCGCCGCAATGCCGATGTGGTGGCGCAGATGAATGCGATCGGCGTTCCCGCCGCCGCCTACGATCGCGTCGTCACCTCAGGCGATGTGACCCGCGACCTTATCGCCGAAGGTCCACGAAAAATCTTCCATATCGGCGCCGACCGCGATTTCACCCTCTATGACGGTCTCGACGTCGAGCTCGTCGAGGAGTTCGAGGCTTCCGGCGTGGTCTGCACCGGGCTGTTCGATGACGAGGTGGAAACGCCTGAGGACTACGCCGATATGCTGCGCCGGCTGCGCGCCAGGAACCTGCCTTTCATCTGCGCCAATCCCGACATCGTGGTCGAACGCGGCGAGCGCATGATCTGGTGCGCCGGCGCCTTGGCGCGCGACTATGCCCAGCTTGGCGGCCGCACGCTGATCGCCGGAAAACCCTATGCGCCGGTCTATGACGTAGCGCTGCGGGAGGTCGCCGTGCTTCTCGGCCGAGACGTCGCGCGCACCGAGGTGCTGGCCATCGGCGACGGCATGATGACCGACGTCAAGGGCGCCGCCGACAACGGCATCGACGTGCTTTACGTCTCGGGCGGCATTCACGCGCGCGACTATGGCGATCCCATGCAGCCGGACCCCGCCAGGCTTGCAGCCTTTCTGCAAAAGCACGGCTACCGGCCGGTCGCCGTCATTCCGA
The DNA here is from genome assembly GCF_000502335.1 of Mesorhizobium sp. L2C066B000. Lineage (NCBI taxonomy): Bacteria > Pseudomonadati > Pseudomonadota > Alphaproteobacteria > Hyphomicrobiales > Phyllobacteriaceae > Mesorhizobium > Mesorhizobium sp. L2C066B000. Next base: position 54,906 of record NZ_AYWZ01000020.1, on the reverse strand, counting down.
GACTGCGGTAGGGTTGCTGCATGAGCGCAGCTTTCGAACACATTTCAGCAACCGCGCCGCTGCCGCCGCATTTGCGCGGCGGCGTGGTGGCGATCGGCAATTTCGACGGCGTCCATCGCGGCCACCAGGCGGTGCTCGATCGCGCGCTTGCCGAAGCCGGGCGGCGCGGCGTGCCGGCGCTGGTGCTGACCTTCGACCCGCATCCGCGCAAGGTGTTCAGGCCCGATATGCCGCTGTTCGTATTGACGCCGCCGCCGATGAAGGCGCGGCTGCTGTCGCATCTGGGCTTTGCCGCACTCGTCGAACAGCCGTTCACGCGCGCCTTTGCCGGCCTGTCGGCCGAGGCTTTCGTGACCGATGTGCTGGAGACGAACCTCGGCATCACCCATGCCGTCACCGGCTTCGATTTTCACTTCGGCAAGGACCGGCAGGGCGGTCCTGCGTTTCTGATGGCGGCAGGCGAGCGCCATGGTTTCGGCGTCACCCTGGTCGACGCCTTTCGCGACGAGGGCGCCGAGGTGGTGTCGTCGAGCCGTATCCGCGAGCTGCTCTGCGAGGGAGAGGTCGCCGAGGCCGCAGGCCTGCTCGGCTACCGCTTCACCGTCGAAAGCGAAGTGATCGGCGGCCAGCAGCTCGGCCGCACGCTCGGCTTCCCGACAGCCAACATGAGGCTTTCGCCGGAAACGACTCTGAAGGAAGGGATTTATGCCGTCCGCTTTCGCCGCGCCGACGGCACGCTCTATGATGGTGTCGCCAGCTTCGGGCGTCGCCCGACTGTCGACGACAATGGCGCGCCGCTGCTCGAAACCTTCGTCTTCGACTTTGCCGGCGATCTCTATGGCGAGATCTGCGACGTATCGCTCTTCGGCTTTTTGCGTCCCGAGGTGAAGTTCGATGGGCTCGATGGGCTGGTGGCACAAATGAAGCGCGACGAGGCGGAGGCGCGCGCGCTGCTGGCCGGCGTCAGGCCGCTTTCGGATCTGGACGGCGCCATCGCTTTTTGAGCCTTCCGGCCGCTTACCTCTTCAAGCCCCTACTTCTTCAACGCCAGTCCGAGAGCGATGAAGCTCCAGCCCTGGAAGATCAGGTCGATGGCCAGGAACAGGCCGAGCACCCACAGGCTGTTGACCGGCCAGCCCATGGCGATGGTCAGCCCCGCCAGCACGCTGATCAGGCCCGCCGCGACGACCCAGCCCCAGCCCTTTTCCGGTCGGTGGCTATAGCCGACCCAGGCCCTGAGCGCGCCTGAAGCGACCAGCGCCACCGCCAGCAGCAAGGTCAGCACCGTCGAGGCCAGCAGCGGATTGTCGAAGGCAAAGAAACCGGCAACGGCATAAAGTAGGCCGCTGAGCAGCCAATAGAAGAAGCGACTCCAGCTTTTCACGCCGAAGGCATGCACGATCTCGATGATGCCGGCCATCAGCATCAGCCAGCCCACGACATAGACCGAGGCGACGGTGGCGATGAACAGATTGCCGAAGGCAATGCCGCCGAAGATGAGCAGCAGCACGCCGAGCGCGACGAACCACCCCCATTTGTCCCGTGTCCGGCCGATCGCATCTTTGAGGGTATCACCGTGCAGGGTCATGGCTGCATCTCCTCGAAATCGCCTGGCACCTTGCCGGGAGGTTAGCCCCGGCTGTAGCGGACGTCCAGCCGATGGCGACGGCTAGCAAAACAAACAAAGCGTCGGTGGCTTGAGGTTCGCGCGTACGTGTCAATTTATGGCAGCCCACCCAGTCACAAGGACGAGGACAAGCGTGACGATCGCTCCAGAGACGTAGACGATCGTTCTGACACTGCCACCCTTGGCGGCATTGCCGCCGCGTAGGTAAACCCCCAGGTGAAGCAGGCGTATCGCCACATGAACCCAGACAATGGTCGCCAACGTGGCCGACCCAACGCCAACCATCATGGCCAGCACCGCCGGGACGACAAAAGGCGCCAGCGCCTCGACCGAGTTCATATGCACGCGGTCGATCCTGTAGAGGAGATTGGCGTCGTCGGCCGGGATCACCGGACCGGAAAGCGCTCCGGCAAATCCCTTGGACGAACCCGAGTAAACCGCCAGCGCGACTGACAAAAGACAGAGGATCAGTACACCGAGGATGCTTAGCCAATAGGGTTCCATAATTGTGCTCCTTCAGGTCACCTTGCTGGCAAAAAGATCTTGGAATCGCCTGAGATACAGCGGCCAGCCTCGATCACCGTCAATCCCAAAGCGCACGCCTTCCCAGCCTTCGCCATGACGTTCGAGATTGCGATGCTCGATCTCGACGCGGGTCCGGCTATTCGTCTCCGCCGTAAACCGGACTTCCCACTCGCTGGTCATGTCCGGATTGGTCTCGATCTGCCATTGAGGGCTGATATCCCAACTCAGAAGCAGTCGGTTCGGCGGCTCGTAGGCCAGCACCCGTGCCCAGCGGCACTCGCTGCCATCCACACCGCGGTCGTAGACGTGACCGCCAACGCGGGGTTCGAAGATCGTCTCCGCGATCGGCACCGCAAGCAGGTTATGCTCTTTGGGTTTGAAACTGCCGAAGTCCTCGGTGAAGACCTTGAAGGCATGTGCGATCGGAGCCTCGACAAGGATGGAGTGCCTCACGGGCGGTTGATGTGTGCTCATTCCTGCTCCTTCAAGGGCTGTTCGACGACCACTTTGTAGGCGGCCAAGGTCTTGCTCCAGAACCGGTCGAGTTCGGCGCGCAGGCTGGCCAAGCCTTCCGGTTCGACCCGGTAGATGCGTTGCTTGCCTAGCCGTGTGTTGGCCACGAGGCCGGCGTCCTTGAGCACCTTCAGGTGCTGCGAGACCGCCGGCCGGGTGACAGGAAGCGCACGAGCCAATTCCCCGACCGAACAGGGTTGTTCGACCAGCAGTTCGAAGATCGTCCGCCTGGTCGGGTCGCCAAGCGCGGTCCATCTGTTCATGTTAGTCTGCACTAACGCGAATTTAGGCAACCTCGCTATTTCTGTCAACTCGCCACAGGCCCGGCGGCGCCCTGTTCAAATGGGCCACAGCGCAAAAAACAGGGTCGCAGTTGCCGCCACTGCTGTAGATTTTAAGTCAAATTTTACCGAACCGGCGCCATGGCTCTGGCTGCCGGGTGTTCTCTCCGTTTGTTTCGCGTATGGGGTGATGATGCGTATTGTCTGGACGATTCCGCTGTTTCTCGCCTCGGCGCTGCTCACTGTGTCCACCGCCAATGCGGGCGAGGGTGCCTTCGGCTGGATGTCCGGCGACTGGTACCTGACGCTTGGCGCCACCGGCATGGTCGCGCCGAAATTCGAGGGCTCCAACAGCTATCTGCTCAGCGCATCGCCGATCATCTCGCTGGGCAAGGCCGGCCCGGCCGCGCGCTTTACCTCGCGCAACGACAACATCTCGCTGGCGCTGGTCGACGATGGCGGCGTCCGCGCCGGCCTGACCGGAAAATTCCTGTTTTCCCGCGACAGCAAGGATGAGCTCAAGGGCCTCGACCCGGTGCGCTGGGGCGGTGAGGTCGGCGGCTTCTTCGAAATCTATCCGACGGACTGGCTGCGCGCCCGCGCCGAACTGCGCCATGGCATTCGTGCCCATGATGGCTTTGTCGCCGACATCGCCGCCGATGCTTTCTACGACGTGACGCCGACTGTCAGAATTTCGGGCGGACCACGCGTGTCCTTTGCCTCGTCGGGCTATTTCGACTCTTATTATGGTGTCAACGCCAAGGAGGCTGCGGCCTCGGACCTGAGCGAATACCATCCTGGCGGCGGCCTGAAATCGACCGGCCTTGGTGGCGCCATCACCTGGAAGGTGACCGATCCGATGACCGCCAGCCTGTTCGGCGAATATGCGCGCCTGATGGGCCCGGCCGCCGATTCCAGCCTGGTCAAGGAGCGCGGCGACCGTAACCAGTTCACGGTCGGCGTCTCGACCACCTATCGCTTCGACTTCGCGATGTAAGTGAATCGAACAAGAGACGCTTTATTCCTGCGGCTTTCTCGGCTAAAAGCCCGGCAATGACGAGCTTTTCACGCCTTCGCGCGCTGACGATACGAATTACAGGCCCGGTGTTCCGGGCGGCCTGAGCGCCGCCGGAGCCGCCGGGAGTTTTGCGCGCCCCCCTCGCGCTTTTCCAATCATGATAGTTCACGCCCGAGCTTTTACGCCCGCCGGGCAATGCATATGGCAGACCAATGACCGACACTGTTGAAACGATCGACTATTCCAAGACGCTTTACCTGCCGCAGACGGATTTCCCGATGCGCGCCGGCTTGCCGGAAAAGGAACCGCTGCTGGTCAAGCGCTGGCAGGACATGGACCTCTATCGCAAGCTGCGCGAGGAGGCGGCCGGCCGCGAAAAATACGTGCTGCATGACGGCCCGCCCTACGCCAACGGCAACATCCATATCGGCCATGCGCTGAACAAGATCCTCAAGGACGTCATCACCCGCTCGTTCCAGATGCGCGGCTATGACGCCAATTATGTGCCGGGCTGGGATTGCCACGGCCTGCCGATCGAATGGAAGATCGAGGAACAGTACCGCGCCAAGGGCAAGAACAAGGACGAGGTGCCGGTCAACGAATTCCGCAACGAATGCCGCGAGTTCGCCGCGAACTGGATCTCCGTGCAGGGCGCGGAGTTTCAGCGACTGGGCGTCATCGGCGACTTCAAGAACCCCTATACGACGATGGCTTTCCATTCGGAGTCACGCATCGCCGGGGAGTTGTTGAAGTTCGCCATGTCCGGCCAGCTCTATCGTGGCTCCAAGCCCGTGATGTGGAGTGTGGTCGAGCGCACCGCGTTGGCCGAGGCCGAGATCGAGTACCAGGATTATGAGTCGGATACGATCTGGGTGAAGTTTCCAGTTGTGTCAGGATTTTGGAGCGTTGAGCACTTTGTATCAGACGCTGCACCGTCCATGCGCGTTCCGGAAAGCGTTGCACTTTTGGACAACGCCCACGTCGTCATCTGGACGACAACCCCGTGGACGATCCCCGGCAACCGTGCCGTCAATTATTCGTCACGGATCGGCTACGGCCTTTATGAAGTTACCGCAGCCGAAAATTCGTTCGGTCCACAGCCCGGTGAAAAGCTGATCTTTGCAGATGCGCTTGCCGAAGACTCCTCGGCCAAGGCCAAGGTCACCTTGAATCGGCTTCGCAGCGTTTCGGTCGAAGAGCTTGGAAGCCTTACACTTTCACATCCCTTCAAAGGTCTCGGCGGCGGCTACGAATTCGCCGTGCCGATGCTGGCCGGCGATCATGTCACCGACGACGCCGGCACCGGCTTCGTCCACACCGCGCCCGGCCATGGCCGCGAGGACTTTGATGCCTGGATGGATGCGGCATCGGATTTGCGCGCACGCGGCATCGACCCTGCCATCCCCTTCACTGTAGATGATGCTGGCTTCTTCACCAGGGACGCGCCGGGTTTTGGCCCGGATCGCGAAGGCGGGGCGGCGCGCGTGATCGACGACAACGGCAAGAAGGGCAATGCCAACCAGGCGGTCATCGACGAGCTGATCAAGCGCAACGCACTGTTCGCGCGCGGCCGGCTGAAGCACAGCTATCCGCACTCGTGGCGGTCGAAGAAGCCGATCATCTTCCGCAACACGCCGCAATGGTTCGTCTATATGGACAAGGACCTCGGCGACGGCACGACGCTGCGCAGCCGTGCGCTGAAGGCGATCGATGACACACGCTTCGTGCCGGCGGCCGGCCAGAACCGTATCCGCGCCATGATCGAGGAACGCCCGGATTGGGTCTTGTCGCGCCAGCGCGCCTGGGGCGTGCCGATCGCCGTCTTTGCCGACGAGGACGGCAATGTGCTGAAGGACGAAGCCGTCAACCAGCGCATCATGGACGCATTCGAGAGGGAAGGCGCCGACGCCTGGTTCGCTGCCGACGCCAAGGAGCGTTTCCTCGGCAATCACGAGGCCTCCAAATGGAAGCAGGTGATGGACATCCTCGACGTCTGGTTCGATTCGGGCTCGACGCATGTCTTCACGCTGGAAGACCGTCCGGACCTGAAATGGCCGGCCGACGTCTATCTCGAAGGCTCCGACCAGCATCGCGGCTGGTTCCACTCCTCGCTGCTCGAAAGCTGCGGCACCAGGGGCAGGGCACCTTACGACACCGTCGTCACCCATGGCTTCACCATGGATGAGGAGGGGCGAAAGATGTCGAAATCGCTCGGCAACACCGTCGTGCCGCAAGACGTCATCAAGCAGTCCGGCGCCGACATTCTGCGGCTATGGGTGGTGACGACGGATTATTGGGAAGACCAGCGTCTCGGCAAGAACGTGCTGCAGACCAACATCGACGCCTACCGCAAGCTCCGCAACACCATCCGCTGGATGCTGGGCACGCTCGCCCATGACGATGGCGAGGAGGTGCCGCTGGACAAGATGCCGGAACTGGAGCGGCTGATGCTGCATCGGCTGGCCGAGCTCGATGAGGTCGTGCGCTCGGGCTACGACGCGTTCGAGTTCAAACGCATCACCCGCACTTTGCTCGACTTCATGGTGGTCGAGCTGTCGGCCTTCTATTTCGACATCAGGAAGGACGCGCTCTATTGCGAAGGACCCGCCAGCGTGAAGCGCAAGGCCTCGGTACAAGTGGTGCGCCACCTCTTCGACTGCCTGGTGAAATGGCTGGCCCCGATGCTGCCCTTCACCACGGAAGAAGCCTGGCTCGACCGTCATCCGGATGCTGTCTCGCTGCATCTCGACCAGTTCCCCGAGATTCCGGCCGACTGGAAGAACGAGGCACTGGCGGAAAAATGGCGCAAGGTGCGGCAGGTCCGCCGTGTCGTCACCGGCGCGCTCGAGATCGCACGCGCTCAGAAGGTCATCGGTGCCTCGCTGGAAGCCGTGCCGGTCGTGAGCCTCGACGATGCCACGCTTGAAGCCGCGATCGCCGATGTCGACATGGCTGAAATGGCGATCACCAGCGATCTCGTCATCGCCCATGGCAAGGCGCCGGAAGGCGCCTTTGCGCTCGACGATGTCAAAGGTGTCGCGGTGGTGGTCGAAAAGGCCGAGGACCGCGGCTTGGTCAAATGCGCGCGTTCGTGGCGCTATACCGCCGATGTCGGGCAGGACGTGGAATTCCCCGACGTGTCTGCCCGCGATGCCGCCGTGCTGCATGAACTCAAGGCTCTGGGACGTTTGTGACTGCTCATAAGCCGGAGCACAAATGCCATGCCGCGTGGGCGAAAACCGCCCGCGCGTTGCCCTTAACGAGTGGTTGAGATAAACACGCGAAACTCCGGAAGACAAATTGTCGCCGGAATTCCGTCGCAAGAGCGTGGACGATGGGGACCGGGCCTTTGGCCGGTGACGATCGAGAGGCTGTCTAGAGTGGGACTTTTTGGCATGACCAAGAGAACTTATGCGCGCGTTGCGCTGCTGGCGCCGCTTGTCGCGTCCGGCCTCGCTCTGTCCGGTTGCATGGGCTCGCCTACCTACGGCACCGATAAGACGGCTGGCGAGCAGCTTGCCGGAGACCTTTCCGGCGCCTTCGCGATCACGCCCAAGCACAAGGAACAGATCGACTACAGGCCGCGTCCGGAGCTGGTAAAGCCGGCGCCGGGGCAGAAGGAAGTGCTGCCGCCGCCGCAGGAAAGCATCGAGACGGCGAGCACCGATTGGCCCGAATCGCCCGAGCAGCGCCGCGCCCGCCTGCGTGCCGACGCCACTGCCCACCAGGACGACCCGTCCTATCAGTCGGGGATCGTCGATGACGTGCAGACCGATCCGGCTTCCGTGAAGAAGGCGCTGGCGGATTCGGGCTCCAGCCACCCGCCGGCCTGGTCGCCGAAGGATTCAGACAAGGGCCGCGCCGCCGAGATCCAGCGCCGCACCGCAGAGCAAAAGCAGGGCGACCCCAACACTCGCAGATATCTGAGCGAGCCGCCTCTGGCCTATCGAGCTGCCTCCGACACGGCGCCGCAGGGCGAACTCGGCGAGGATGAATACAAGAAGGAACGCCGCCTCAAGAAGGAAGCGGCCGCCAAGGGCAAGAGCGGCGGGCTCTTCGACTGGCTGCCCTCCTGGTAGGAACCGTCGCCTTCGGTAGCTGAAGGCTCTACGTTTCGCGTCTTTCCCGAAAGAATTCCCTGAGCAGCAGCGCCGCATCGGCCTCGGCCATGCCCGGATAGATGTCGGGCGTATGGTGGCAGGTCGGCGAAGCGAAGAAGCGCACGCCGTTGACCACCGCGCCGCCCTTCTCGTCGGCCGCGCCGAAATAGAGCCGGCGCAGCCTGGCGAAGGAAATGGCGCCGGCGCACATGGCGCAGGGTTCCAGGGTCACATAGAGGTCGTGGCCGGTCAGCCGCTCGCTCGAGAGCGTTTGGCAGGCCGCGCGGATCGCCAGCATTTCGGCATGCGCCGTCGGATCGGCAAGTTCGCGGGTGCGGTTACCGGCGGATGCCACCACCGTGTCGCGGCTGGCGATGACGGCGCCAACGGGAACTTCTCCGCGCAAGGCGGCGGCTTGCGCCTCTTTCAGCGCCAGCGCCATGAAATCCGGCCGCTTCAAGCGGTTTCCATTCCGATTATCTCCTCGCCACTTGGCGGTGATCCTGTTATGGAGCGCGTCAACCCGAATATCGGAACAGATTTTCGGAAATGATCATGCGCCAAATCAAAGTGCTATAGCGTCCTTTGCGCGTCCGAAAGGATGCGCCACGCTGTAGCAGCGCAACAAGGCAAAGGCCACATGGACGACAACGACAAGAAATCTCCGCGCCACAAAGGCCCGGGCAAAAGCGGCCCTGGAGCCGCGGGGCCGCGCCGCGATGGCGCCGCCGGCAAAAGCGGCAAACCCTCCTTCGGGGCCAAGAAACCCTATTCACCGCGCGGCGCCCGGCCGGCAGCGGCTGAGGGCGAGCGGCCCAAGCGCGATTTCAAAAGTGGCGACCGGCCATTCAACAAAGGTCCGCGTTCCGAAGGCAAGCCCTTCGAAAAGCGCGAGGGACCGCGCAAGCCATATGCACCACGCGGTGACCGGCCGATGGCAGCCGAAGGCGAGCGCAAGCCGTATGAAAAGCGCGAAGGGCCGCGCAAACCCTATGCGCCGCGTGGGGATCGCCCTATGGCGGCCGAGGGTGAACGCAAGCCGTATGAAAAGCGCGAGGGGCCGCGCAAGCCTTATGCACCGCGCGGCGATCGGCCGGTTGCGGCCGATGGCGAGCGGCCAAAGCGCGATTTCAAGGGCGGCGATCGGCCATTCAGCAAGGGGCCGCGTCCCGAAGGCAAGCCTTTCGAAAAGCGTGAAGGGCCGCGCAAGCCCTACGCACCGCGTGGCGATCGGCCTGCTTCCGCCGAGGGCGAAAAGCGTTTTGACCGGCCAAAGCGCGATTTTGGCGATCGCCCGCAGCGCGACGCCGGAGATCGTCCCAAGCGTGACTTCAGCGATCGCCCCAAGCGCGATTTCGGTGGTGACCGGCCGCAAGCATCTGGCGGCGCCTTCAAGCCGCGCCCGCGTCCGGCAGATGCGGAAGAAGCCGGCGAGCGTATCGCCAAGCGATTGGCCCGCGCCGGCCTGGCGTCGCGCCGCGACGCCGAAGACCTGATCGCGGCGGGCCGTGTCAAGGTCAACAACCGGGCTTTGACCTCGCCGGCCTTCAACGTCATGCCGGGCGACATCATCCATCTCGACGGCATGGAGATCCCGCCGATCGAGCGCACCCGCCTGTTCCTGTTTCACAAGCCGGCCGGCGTCGTTACCACCAACCGCGACCCCGAGGGCCGCAAGACCGTGTTCGACGTGCTGCCGGCCGAATTGCCGCGGCTGATGACCATCGGCCGCCTCGACATCAACACCGAAGGCCTGCTGCTGCTCACCAATGATGGCGGTCTGTCGCGCGTGCTCGAACTGCCTGCCACTGGCTGGCTGCGCCGTTACCGCGTGCGCGTTCATGGCAAGGTCGAGGAAAGCATGCTCGCAGGCCTGCGTGAAGGCATTGCCGTCGACGGCGTCTTCTACGGCGCCATCGAGGCGACGCTCGATCGTGAACAAGGCACCAACGCGTGGCTGACGATCGGCCTGCGCGAAGGCAAGAACCGCGAAGTGAAGAACATCCTTGGATCGCTCGGCCTCGACGTGACGCGGCTGATCCGTATCTCCTACGGACCGTTCCAGCTCGACGATCTCGCCGAAGGCCATGTGCTGGAGATCAAGGGCCGCGTGCTTCGCGACCAGCTCGGCGAGCGTCTGGTCGAGGAATCCGGCGCCAATTTCGACGCCGAGATCATCAAGCCGTTTTCCAACCAGCCGGTGCGGCGAGAGCGTGACGTGGAGCCGGAACGGCCGAAAGTCACCCGCGAGGGTGACCATCGGCCGATCGGCGAGGGCGGGCTGATCAAGAACCGCAAGCGCCGCGAAGGCAGCCGCGACGAAGCGCTCGGCAAGCTGTCGACCAGTCCCGAAAGGGGCGCGAGGCCGGAAAAGAGCTTTGGCGAACGCGGCCCGAGACCCGAGCGCAGCGAGTTTTCGGACAAGCCGCGCAGCGAGTTTCGCGAAAAGCCGCGCGGCGATTTTGGCGACAAGCCCCGTGGAGGCTTCGGCGACAAGCCACGCGGCGCCTTTGGTGACAAACCGCGCGGCGGCAAGAAGCCCGAGCGCGAGCAGCGGCCGATCGAGCCGCCAGGCCAGCGCAAGGCTAATGTCTGGATGGCGCCGGGCGCGCGTCCGATCGGCAAGGGCAGGGCGGAAGCCGATGCCGCCAAGGCGGCCGAGGCCAAGGCGCGCAAGGCGTCGTTCAAGCCGTCCTATGGCAAGCCGTCCTATGGCAAGCCGGGCGGAGCCAAGCCGTTCGGCAAGCCGGGTGGCGAGCGTCCGGATGGCGGTCGGGGCGGCGAGCGGCCACGCAACGGTCCCAAGGGCCCGAGGACCAGATGATGCCGGGACTTAAATGAGATCCGGCCTTAAATGAGACCCGGGCATAAATGAGAATCGTCGGCGGCCAATTTCGCGGGCGTCCGCTGGCGACGCCGCGCGACCATGCCATCCGCCCGACGACCGACCGCGCCCGCGAGGCCGTCTTCAACGTGTTGGCGCACCGCTTTGCCGACAAGCTCGACGGCGCGCGTGTGCTCGACCTTTTCGCCGGCACCGGCGCTCTCGGCCTCGAAGCGCTGTCGCGCGGCGCTTCCTATGGCGTCTTTATCGAAGAATCGGCCGAAGGGCGCGGCCTGATCCGCACCAATGTCGAAGCTTTTGGCCTTACCGGCCGCACCAAGATCTTCCGCCGCGACGCGACCGCCCTGGGTGAGGCCGGTACGCTTGCGGCATTCGGCCTGGTCTTCGCCGATCCGCCCTATGGCAAGGGCCTTGGCGAGCGCGCCCTGCGCTCGGCCAGGGATGGCGGCTGGTTGCTGCCCGGCGCGCTCTGCGTGATCGAGGAAGCCGCCTCGGCGCCCTTCGAGATTGGGCCGGAATTCTCGGTGGTTGATGAACGAAACTACGGCGAGACGGTGGTCCGGTTCATCGAGCTTGCGTAAGGGTGTGGCGATCGGCGCCTTCAAAATGACGCACAATTCACTTTGCCTCCGCGGCTGACCTTGCCTATCGTCGCGCGATAACAACCGGAGCCATCAATGACATCTCATACTGAATGGCTGCGGAGGGCCTTGCTCGCCACCGCGCTGACCATGGCCGGCCCGGCCCTGGCCGCGGATGATGGCAAGGTGGCCAACTTCCTGCTCGACAATGGCATGGAGGTGGTGGTCGTTCCCGATCATCGCGCCCCCATCGTCACCCATATGGTGTGGTACAAGATCGGCAGCGCCGACGAGCCGCCAGGCAAGTCCGGCATAGCGCACTTCTTCGAACACCTGATGTTCAAGGCCACGACCAACCACGCCGCGGGCGAGTTCGACCGCGCCATATCGGCCATCGGCGGCTCCAACAACGCCTTCACCTCATATGACTACACTGCCTTCCACGAGACGGTGGCGCCCTCGGCACTTGGTGAGATGATGAGCTTCGAGGCCGATCGCATGCGCAACCTCATCTTGACCGACGAGGTCATCAAGACCGAGCGCGACGTGATCCTGGAAGAGCGCCGCTCGCGCATCGACAGCAATCCGCAGGCGGTGCTCGACGAAGAGGTCGACGCGACGCTCTGGCAGAACCAGCCCTACCGCATTCCGGTGATCGGCTGGATGCAGGAGATGGAGCAGTTGAACCGCACCGATGCGGTTGCCTTCTATGACAAATACTACCGGCCCAACAATGCGGTGCTGATCGTGGCCGGCGATGTCGAGCCGGAGGTCGTGAAGGCGCTGGCCGAAAAAACCTATGGCAAGGTCGCGCGCGGTCCCGACCTGCCCCTGCGCATCCGCCCGGTCGAGCCGGAGCAGAACACCAAGCGCACGGTGACGCTCACCGATGGGCGCGTTTCGGTGCCGAGCTTTTCGACGCAATGGGTGGTTCCGTCCTACCACACGGCAAAACCCGGCGAGGCCGAGGCGCTCGACCTGCTGGGAGAGATCCTTGGCGGCGGCAGCCGCAGCAGGCTCTACCAGCAACTCGTGGTCAAGCAAGGCATCGCATCGGCGACCGGCGCCTTCTTCCAGGGTACGATGCTCGACGCCACCAATTTCACCGTCTATGGCGCGCCGCGCGGCGACGCCAAGCTGAGCGACGTCGAGGCGGCCGTCGAGGCCGAGATCGCCCGCATCGTCAAGGACGGCGTCACCGCCGACGAGCTGGAGAAGGCCAAGGCCCGCTATATCAGGGCCATGATCTTCGCCCGCGACAAGCAGGACGAGATGGCCAATCTCTACGGCGCCGAGCTCGCCACCGGCGGCAACGTCAGGGATATCGAGGAATGGCCGGACCGCATTCGCAAGGTCACCGCCGATGAGATCAAGGCGGTCGCCGCACGCTATCTGCTGCTCGACCGTACGACGACCGGCTATCTCTTGCCGCAGCAACAGGCTGGGAATTGATGATCACAAGATTGAGCATTGGCGCTGCCCCTCACCTGCCTGCCGGCATCCTCTCTCCGTATAGTGACGGGGAGAGGGGCGCTGTCATCGCCGATTTCGCCAACCATCAGCGTCGTAAGAAGAGCGCCAGCGTCGCGGCGAGACCCCTTCTCCCCGTCACTATACGGGGAGAAGTGCCCGGCAGCGCGATGAGGGGCGGAGCTGACCTTGGCGATCAATGGCCTGATGCGATTGCTGATAGGCGCATCGCGGTTCTCCACGCCCTCGCCACACTGTTCCTCGGCATCTTCTTCCTCATCCTGCCGGCGCTTGCCGCGCACGCGATGGACATTCAGCCGGTGACCTCATCGAAAGGCGTCAACGCCTGGCTGGTCGAGGACCACTCCATTCCGATCATCGCCATCCGCTTCGTCTTCGATGGCGGCTCGACGCAGGATCCGGCGGGGCGGGAAGGGTTGGTCAATCTGATGACCGGCCTGTTCGACGAGGGCGCCGGCGACCTCGACAGCGAGGCCTTCCAGATCAAGCTTGACGATGCCGGCGCAGAGATGGGCTTCGAAGCGGCGCGCGACGGCACCTATGGCGCGATGCGGATGCTGGCCGAGCAGAAGGATGCGGCCTTCGACCTGCTCAGGCTGGCGGTCACCAGCCCGCGCTTCGACCAGGCGCCGATCGACCGCATCCGCGCCCAGATCCTGTCCGGCATCATCGCCAATGAGCGTGACCCCAACACCGTCGCGCAAACCAAATGGCTGCGCGCCATCTATGGCGACCATCCGTATTCCAGGCCCGACCAGGGCACCAAGGACAGCATTGCCACCGTCACGGCGGCGGATCTGGCGGCCTTCCACAAGGCCAATTTCGCCCTCAGCGGCCTGCATGTCGCGGTGGTCGGCGACATCGACGCCGCGACGCTGAAGCGGAAGCTCGATGAGGTCTTCGGCGATCTGCCGGAAAAGCAGGTGCTGCAACCGGTTGCCGATACCGAGCTGAAGCTCGGCCAGCAGCTCGAGGTCGACTACGACCTGCCGCAGACCTCGCTGCAGTTTGCCTACCCCGGTGTGAAGCGCGATGCGCCGGATTTCTTCCCCGCGGTGCTGATGAACCAGATTCTCGGCGGCGGCACCTTCACCTCGCGCCTCTATGACGAGGTGCGGGAAAAGCGCGGCCTGGCCTACTCCGTCGATTCCAACCTGGTCGACCACCAGCATTCCAATGCGCTGATCATCACCACGGCGACGCGTTCCGACCGCGCCGCCGAGACGCTCGCCATCGTCAAGGAGGTGGTCAAGAAGATGGCGCAGGAGGGGCCGACCGAGGCCGAGCTGGACGCGACCAAGAAATACATGGTCGGCTCCTATGCTATTAGCAATCTGGATTCTTCCAGCGCCATTGCCGCGACCCTGGTGGAATTGCAGCTCGACAATCTCGGCATCGACTACGTGCAGCGCCGCGCGGCGCTCATCAACGGCGTGACGCTCGATCAGGTCAAGGCAGCGGCGAAGAAGCTGCTGACGCCGGCGCCCGCGATCATGAGCATCGGGCCGAAGCTGGAGGCCAAATGACAGGTCCGACTTTCGGTATCGCCTTTGGCGGCGGCGGCGCGCGCGGCCTCGCCCATATCCACATCGTCGAGGCGCTGGATGAGCTCGGCATCATGCCCGTGGCCATCGCCGGCTCCTCGATCGGCGCCATCATGGGCGCCGGCATGGCCTCGGGCATGAGCGGCAAGGACATCGAGGACTACGCCCGCTCGATCCTCGGCCGCCGCGCCGAGGTGGCGGCGCGCATGTGGCGCTCGCGTCCCGGCACCATCGCCGAGGCGATGCAGGGCGGCATCCGCGTCAGCCAGTTCAACATAGAGCGCATCTTGAAGGCGTTCCTGCCGGAAGCCATCCCGGAAACCTTCGCCGAGCTGAAAATCCCGCTGAAGGTGACGGCGACGGACTATTTCGGTCACAAGCTGGCCGTCTTCGACGAGGGCGACCTGCATTCGGCGCTCGCCGCCTCGGCTGCCATTCCCGCCGTGTTCCGCCCGGTGACGCGCGACGACCGCGTGCTGATCGACGGCGGCATCTACAATCCGGTGCCGTTCGACCTCATCGAAGACGCCGCCGACATCATCATCGCGATCGACGTCGTCGGTGCGCCGAGCGAGGCCGAGCGCAAGCACCCGACCACCGTCGATCTGATGTACGGCGCCACGCAATTGATGATGCAGTCGATCATCGCCCACAAGCTGAACCAGCGCCCCCCCGACATACTGATCCGCCCGCCGGTGTCGAAATACCGCGTGCTCGATTTCATGAAGATCGACACGCTGCTTGCCGAGACGCACGAGGTCAAGGACGAACTGAAGCGCGAGGTGGAAAGAGTGGTCGAGGCGCGTGGCAAGGGCAAGCGGGGGAAGAAAGCAGGGTGAGCTGCCGATCTCCCCCCAAGGGGGAGATTACACCACCAGCGTCTCACACCTTCCCAGCCGCATATTCCAGCGCCACCACGCCATTGCTGAACTGTACGGTCGAGATCGGCTCCAACGCCACCGGCATATCGGACGGGAACAGCTTCTTGCCCTCGCCGACGGTGCCAGGGTAGCTGAGCAGCCTGACGCGATCGACCAGACCATGGCGCAGCAATTCCCGCGCGACGCTGAGGCTGCCATGCACATAGATGTTGCCGCCGCTGCCTTGCTTCAGCGCCCGAACCGCTTCCGGCAACACACCCTTCAGCAACTCGGCCGGTTTCCAGTCGAGTGCCTTCGGGCTTGTCGACGCGACATATTTCGGCAGCGCATTGAACCGGTCGGCGAAGTCTCCGGTTTCCTTGGGCCAAGAGCCGGCAAAAATCTCGTAGGTCGGTGCGCCCCAGAAGCATGGCCCCGCTGTCGGCAAGCTCGTCCTCCTTGAACCTTTGCATCTCATCGTTCCAGGTCACGCTGGGCAGCTTCTCGACCTCGGCGATGCCATCGATGCTGATGAAATCGGTGACAATAAGGTTTCTCATGGCGCTCTCCTTCTTCTGTCAAAGGACGAACCGTGTGAGCCTTTTGCGACCGCTCTGCGAAAAAAAAGCGCTTTGTTGAGCAGGCGTTGCTGTCGGGCGCTGGTCCATTCGCGCTTAAAGGGGGGCTTCGGACACCATCGACAAACGCCAGAACGACCACACACGGAGCAACGCAGTAAACCAGTCTCGCTCTGCGGCCCGTCTTCGTCACAGCGTCGCTTGCGTCGAGATCGACGGTGATGTCCTCATAGCCCAGCACTTCGCCATCAAGCGGGTAGGCGGCCTTGTAGACAGCTTCCTTGGCGGCAAAAAGGATGCGACCGGCAAGATACGGGTCGGTTGCGTCGATCCGGTCAGCGGGGACTGCAACCAGCGCGAAGATGTCGTCGGGCAGGGGCAAAGCGGGCTCGATATCGATGCCGAGCGAGGCGACGTGGGAGAGCGGCGCGACGGCCGCCACGGCCATCTCGTCGTCGTGAGCCAGCGACCCCGTTACTCCATGAGGCCATACCGGTGCGCCGGAGGAGCCGCGGAGGATAGCGACGTCGTTCAAGCCCATATCCGCCAGCAGCTCGTGCGCGATCCACCGCGCCGCGCCACTCGCCCGCCGCATCAGCGGCAGGCGTGACGGGATGGAGCGTGCTTCCTGCGGCAGCAAATGGTTCTCATCGCCTTCGCGGATCGTGCGGCATCCGATCCGAACGCCGGCCGGTGCCATGGCGGCCATCGCCGCCAGCAGATGCGCCGACAGGCTGGCGCCGGCATCGAGCGACCGTGTCATGGCTGGCCGCCCGGCAGAGCGAGTTCGGCGATCATTTCCCCGTCCTCGTCCAGTCCCTCTTCGACGAAACCGGCAGCGCGATAGAGGCGGCGTGCCGCTTCATTCCCAGGTTCGTAGCAGATCGAAACGTGGCTGATGTGGCCGAGCCGCATGATTTCATCCAGCACTTCGCGCAAAGCGGCCTTGCCGTAGCCTTGGCCCTGATGGACGCGATCGATCATGAAGCGGTAGATCCGCGCCTCGTCGTCGTCCTGCGGCGCCTCGTACATCAGGAAACCGACGACGCGATCGCCTGCCATGACGACGCGCGGCCGAGCGTCCCCGTCGGTTTCGGCTTCGTCCAGCGACTCCGCATTGCTGGCGACGAAATCCATCTGATCCGCAGCCATTTCCAGAGCCGCGACCAGGGCCCGGTTGGCCCCGGTCACCGAAACGAGGCGGATGTCTGCGCTCATCAAGCCGTTGCCTTGACGCTATCCTCCGGCACCGGCGTGACGAAGCGATGCAGCTTGGCCGGGTTGCCCCGCCAGATCGAGTTGGGCTCCAGCTCTTCGCCCTTCATCACGAAGGAGTCCGCATCGACCATCGAGCCTTTGCCCATCACCACGCCGTAGTGGACAAAGGCGGAAGGTCCGAGCGTGCAACCATCGCCGATGCGGATGAAATCGGACTTGAACGCGCCTTCTTCCAGCGAGTGGGCCTGAATGACGCAGCCCTCGTTGAGCGTGACGTCGTCGCCGATCTCGACCAGCGAGCGCTCGGTCAGGTTGCTGCCGCCATCATAGACCCGGCTGCCGACCTTGACGCCGAGCAGGCGCAGGATCATCGGCCGGAACGGCGTGCCGGCGAACAGGCGCACGATCGGCGAATCCGCCAGCTTCCAGTGGCGTTCGTGGCGCCAGAAGGCGACGTCGTAGATCGTCGTCATCTGCGGCTTTAACCGGCCAAAGCCAAGGCTTGCCCGCTCGACCAGAATGTAGAACGGAATGGTGATCGCCGAGGTCAAAAGCACGGCGGCGAACAGGGCGACCTCCGCCCATTCCGTATAGTAGTTCAGCGCCCGGTCCCAGATCGCCAGCGTGACGAACAGCATGACCCATTGCGTTGCCAGGAACAGAAGAATGGTCACCAGGTTGTGGCGGTTCTTGTGCGGGATGCGCCGGCGCCGGTCGGCCTCGTCGACGCCGGCGATAAGCTCCTTGTCGCGGTTCACCATGCGCGGGATTTCAAACGCAGGCGAACCGAGAAGGCCGACATTCTCGCGCACCGGCCCATCGATGGGGATCATCACCTTGGTGCCGAGCAGCACGTTGTCGCCGGTGCGGCCGTCCGGCGGATAGTAGATGTTGTTGCCGAGATAGTTGCGTTCGCCGATGCGCGTCGGCTCGAGCCTGAAGGCCGAGGCGGATTTGTGCATGTTGATCATGAACAGTCCGTCCGAGACCATGGTCTCGGTGCCGATCTCGCACAGAAGCGGGTTTTCGTGCTGCTGGTTGGAGCCGAAATTGGAGCCGGTCTGCACCACTCTGTTGAGGTTCCAGCCGATGGCGCGCATGTAGTGCACGATTGCCGAGCTGTCGCCGGCCAGGAGCCCGAGCACGCGGGAATTGCTGGCGAATTCGGCGACGGTCTGCAGCCAGTAGCGGAAACCGTAAAGCGTGTAGGTGCGGCCCGGCTTCAAGATCAGGCTCGTCAGGCGCGGCACCAGCGTCGCTGCGAGGAAAGCCGCCGCGATATAGCCGAAAAGCGTGACCGTGGTGCCGATTGCGACAAGGCCGATCGTCTCCTGATAGTCGTCGCCGACATATTCCCAGTAGCTGTGGAACAGGAGCGGCAGCGGGGTGACGAGGCCAAACAGGCCGATCAGCTGCAGCGCTTCATAGAGGAAGCGCCGGACCTGGTAAGGATTGACATTGCGCACCTTGCAATAGTCCGCCGTGGTCGGCACTGCCGGCGATCCATGCCAGTGCTCGCCGTCGGGGATGCTTTGCCCGCGATGCAGCGAGGACGAATGGCCGAGCTGGGCACGGTCGCCGATGCTGGTGTCGATGTCGAGCGTGGAGCCGACGCCGACGAAGGCATCGCGGCCGATGGTCAGCGGTCCGGTATGGATGTAGCCGGCCTCGGCCCTGAAGCCGAGGATCATCGATTCCTTGCGCAGGATGGTGTTGGCGCCGATGGAAATAAGATCCGTGCAGACGGGCACGGACTTCGATTCGATGACGGCGTTTTTGCCCAGCTTGGTGCCGAGCAGCTGCAGATAGAGGCTGTAGAGCGGGCTGCCGCGGAACAGCACGACGGGTGCGGTGCGGATCAACGTCTTGACCACCCAGAAGCGGAAGTAGCGCACGCCCCAGATCGGAAACGCCTCGGCCTTCCAGCGGCCGATGAGCACCCATTTCGCCAGGACGGCAAAGCCCGACATGCCGAAGAACACGGCGGCCGAGAGCGCCACGCACCGGATATAGAGCTGCAGCGGATCGTCGAGCGCGTCATACATCCAGTTGAGGCCGTCATTGATCGCCCAGAGCGCCACGTAGCTGTAGAGGCCGTAGAACGAAAGCTGCGCCGCGCCGCAGGTCCAGTAGGCGAAATTCGAGGCCCGGCGGGTGAGGACCGGCTCGTTGGTTGCCGTCGTCATCTCCTCCGCTACCCCCAGATGCAGCGCCAGGCGCGCCACTGTGGGATAGAGATAGATGTCGCGCATCGACGTCGTCGCCCATTCCTTCCTGGTGCGCACGCGCGCGCAGAAATGCGCCATCAGCAAGGAGTTGGCGCCGAGATCGTCGAAGAAGTGATCCTCGACCGACACCGCGTCGAATTTCAGCACCGTGGCCAGCGCTTCCGCCAGGAATCGCTCGTCCTCATTGCCGGGCGGCACCATCGTGCGATCGGCCGAAAGCCGGACGCTCGTCGGTTTCGGCAGTTGGCGCAGGTCTACCTTGTTGGAGACGGTCATCGGGATGGCGGGCAGCTCCTCCAGATAGGCGGGCACCATATAGTCCGGCAGCCGCCGCTTCATCGTCTGGGCGAGATCCGCACGGGAAACCGCCGCTACGCCGGTTTTAAGCGCGTAATAGGCAACGAGTTCGACGCGGCCGGGCTCGATCTCCCAGGTGGTGACGGCGGCCTGCGCGATCTCGGGCTGGTCGAGCAGCACCGCCTCGATCTCGCCGAGCTCGATGCGATATCCGCGAATCTTCACCTGCGTGTCGATGCGCCCGGCATACTCGATCTCGCCGCTATCGTTGATCCGGCCAAGATCGCCGGTGCGGTAGATGCGCTGCGACGGGTTGTTCGGCAGGCCGACGAAATCGGCGATGAATTTCTGGTCGGTCAGGTCCGGCCGGTTCAGATAACCGACGGCGAGCCCGATGCCGGCAATGCCGATCTCGCCCAGTTCACCGGGCTCGGCAAGTTGCGGCAGCGAAGCGTCGAGAATGACGATCGAGTAAGTCGGCAACGGCGCGCCGATCGTGACGGGACGGTCCGGCGTCAGCGCCCCCATCGTTGCGGTGACGGTCGCCTCGGTCGGCCCGTAGGTGTTGAGGATTTGGCGCCCCGGCTTCGACCAGCGCACCACCAGATTGTGCGGGCAGGCCTCGCCGCCCACCAAAAGCGTGCGCAGGCTGGGAACGTCCGATGCCATCGACGACAACAATGTCGGGCTGCAGGCCATGCAGGTGATGTCATGGAGGCGCAGGAAATCCGCCAGTTCCTCGCCCACCAGCGGCATCTGGCCAGGTGCCGGCACCACCGTCGCACCGGCGACGAACGGCACCCAGATCTCTTCGGAGGAAAAGTCGAAGGCAATGGTCATGCCCTGATAGACCCGGTCGCCCGGCCGGTAGCCATAGGAGGCGGCCGCGACGTGTATGAAATTGACGAAACTCTGGTGCGTGATGACCACGCCCTTGGGCTTGCCGGTGGTGCCCGAGGTATAGAGGATGTAGCAAATGTCGTCGGTCGCCTGCTGCTTCAGCGGCGCGGGCGACTGTGCGGAGATTTCGGCGGCCGCGCTGTCGATCAGCACATGGGGAACGGGCAGTTGACCGGCGCGCGACGCATAGGCGGCGATGGTGACGATCATGCTGACGGCGGCGTCTTCGATGATCAGCGCCATCCGCTCCTGCGGAAACGCGGTGGCCAGCGGCACGAAGGCAGCCCCCGCCTTCATCACCGCCAGCAACGCCACATAGGTCTCCGCCGACCGGTCGAGAATGAGCCCAACCCGGTGGCCCGGCCGCACGCCGTGCTTGATCAGCATGCGGGCGAACCGGTTGGCGCGGCTGTTCAGCTCCTGATAGGTCCAGACGCGCCCGTCGGAGATCACCGCCGGCAGTGCGGCAAACGTTACGGCGAGCTGCTCGAACACCGTATCGAGCCGCTCGCCCGGCTGCCCGGCAAAGTCGGCGCCCGTCAGGACCTGGCCGTTCCTTGCCGGGCCGCGAGCGATCCGTGCCAGCGCATCGATGCCTGGCAGGCCGCCGATCGGTGTTGCCGCGTCGCTGTCCAGTTCGGCGATATCGTAGTCCATTTCCATACTTTCTCGTCCTCGCCGGGCATTGCCCGGCTGTTCATGCCGCCGCCGCTGGAGGAGGCACTGCGCCGCCGCTGCGATTTTGTTGATGGAGGGCTTCCAAAAAGGAAG
This sequence comes from Mesorhizobium sp. L2C066B000, assembly GCF_000502335.1. Classification (NCBI taxonomy): domain Bacteria; kingdom Pseudomonadati; phylum Pseudomonadota; class Alphaproteobacteria; order Hyphomicrobiales; family Phyllobacteriaceae; genus Mesorhizobium; species Mesorhizobium sp. L2C066B000. Next base: position 33,529 of record NZ_AYWZ01000020.1, on the reverse strand, counting down.
AACCCGGAATCCCGACCGGGAAGCTTATGCCACCCGATCTTTTCGCCGGTTTTTCCGAACTGTTGAATTTTGTTTCTGGAGTGTGTCTGGGCGGGGATTTGCCGGGGCCTCGTTGACCCTTGCGGGGAGGGGTTCAGCCTCCGTGGCGACCCGGAAAGAGACTATGAGCGAACCTCATGCGGACGGCGCCGGCGAGCTGTCTACAATGGAGCGTTACGGCGACCCAGCAGCAGAGCGATGCCCAACGCCGGAAGCGTTGCCGCCGCAACGGCGAAGAAGACGAATTGCAGCCCGGTCGACGCGGCGACCAGGCCGAGCGCCGGACTGCCGAAGCCGAGCGCCACGTCGAGGAAGACGGTATAGAGTCCCATTGCCAGGCCGCGGCTGCGCGACGGAAGACGGCTTACGGCCTCGGCGCCGAGGCCGGGATAGACCAGCGAGTAGCCGAGGCCAGTCAGACCAGCTCCAATCGCGGCGACAACAGGCCCGGTCGCAAGCCAGATCAGCATCAGCCCTGCCGCCTCGACCGCGACGAAGATCACAGCGACGCGTGCGCCCCCAAGCCTGTCGGGCAGGTGGCCGAAGCACAGCCTTGCCACGATCAGCGACGCGGCATAGGCCGTGAAGGGAAGCCATACCGGCTGCCAGCCCCGCTCGGCGAAGAGCAGGGCGGCGAAGCCCAGAATAGCACCATAGCCGAGGCTGCTGAAAGCAGCTCCGACGCCAGGAAGCCAGACCGCTTTCGCCACGCTCCTCCACGACTGCGGCGCGCTACTCGCGACAGCGCTGGTGCCGCGCATCGGCAGGATGGCAAGCAGCGTCGCCAGCGGCAGGATGATCGTCGCGAGTGCGATCGCGGTGAAACCGCTCGCTGCATAAAGCGCAGATCCGGCCGGCGCTCCCAGCGCGAGCGCCGCAAACATCGCCGTGCCCACCCAGGCTATGACTTTTCCGGAGTTCTGTCCGCCCGCAACGGAGAGGCCCCAGGCGACGCCGCCGGTGATGATGAAGCTCTCGGACGCGCCCAGTACCGCCCGTCCGGCGAACAGCGCGGATGCGGACGCTACCGGCCGGTCGAGCAATGCCAGCGAGCCGAGGTAAAATAGCCCGGCAAGGGCAGCGGCAATGAGGCCGATGACGACAGCGCGCTTGCCGCCGCGTCCATCGGCATAGTTTCCAGCCCCGATGCGCGACAGCATCGAGGCGACGAACTGGCTGCCCGTCACCAGTCCCACTGCGAAGGGGCCGAAGCCAAGCTGCTGGTGAAGATGCAGCGGCAGGACGGGTAGCGCCAGGCCGATCAGCAGGAAGCCGGCGAAGACGGCCGCCATGATCGGTACCAGCTCCGCCATGACGCCATTTCGGTCTGGAATCCGCGCCATTTTGGCCATCGGTAATCCAACTGTTCGGATCAGTAGCGTTCGTAGGTCACGCGCCAGCCTTCGGCCGGGTTGTCAGGCGTGAGGACCAGTTTGTTGTCCGAGACCTCGAATTTGCGTTTCATGCTCTTGCCGACAAGGTTACGGACCAGGGAGGACTCGATGGTGATGACGAAGGTCTTGTCCTGGTCGTTGATGGCGACCGGCCCGTAATAGGCTTCGTAGCCATTCGCCGTGTAAGGCGTGTCCGGCGCCTTGGGGTCGGGGTTCTGCGCCTGCACCGAGAGGGTGCCGGCCTCGGTGAAGATGACCTGGCCGGAATATGGCACGGGCTTGAGGTTTCCCTCGGCGCCGGCCTCGAGCGAAATCATGCGCCATGCGCCGATGATCGCGGACTCTTGCGAGAAAGCCGGCGTGGCGACCGAAAGCGCAAGCGCAAGGGCGGCAATCTTCAATCTCATAGTCATATGTTGTTGTTCCTTTTCTGAGTTGTGGGTGCGCACAGCCGTCCGCCCGATTGCTGCTCACACCGAAAGCATGACCTTGATGGCGCGACGCTCGTCCATGGCGCGGTAGCCTTCAGCGACCTCGGCCAGCGGCAGCTTGAGGTCGAAGACCTTGCCGGGCTTGATCCGACCTTGCAGCACACGGTCCATCAGGTCGGGCAGGAAGCGGCGCACCGGCGCAGGGCCGCCCAGCATGCGTTTCTGGCCGAAGAATAGTTTTTGGCCGTCGAAGTTCACGCCATGCGGCACGCCGACATAGCCGATGGTGCCGCCGGGGCGGGAGCAGGCCAGCGCCTGGTCGAAGGATTCTCCCGTGCCGACGCATTCCAGCACGGAGTCCGCGCCGACGCCCTTGGTGAGTTCCTTGATGAGGGCCACGCCTTCCTCGCCGCGCTCAGCGACGATGTCGGTGGCGCCGAACTCGCGGGCGAGTTTTTGGCGGCTGGCGTGCCGGCTCATGGCGATGATGCGCTCGGCGCCCATCTCCTTGGCCGCAAGCACGCCCATCAGGCCGACCGCACCGTCGCCGACCACCACCACCGTCGATCCTTCGCGGACCTCGGCTGCGTCGGCCGCATACCAGCCGGTGCCGAGCACATCGGACACCGCCAGCAGGTCAGGGATGAGGTCGGCCGGCGGCACCTCGGCGGTGGCGACCAGTGTGCCATCGGCCAGGGGCACGCGGGCGTAAGGCGCCTGCGCGCCCGACATGAACTCGCGCTGCACGCAAGACGACTGGAAGCCGAAGCGGCAATGCGGGCAGGTGTTGTCCGAGAGGCAGAACGAGCCGACGACGAACTGGCCGGGACGGACGGTGCGCACCTCTGCGCCGACCTCGACGACGATACCGCAATATTCGTGGCCCATATGCATAGGCCCGGCGACCGGCTGCAGCCCGCGATAGGGCCACAAGTCCGAGCCGCAGATGCAGCTTGCCGACAGCTTGATGATGGCGTCCGTCGGCCGCATGATTTTCGGATCGGCGATTTCCTCGCAGCGTATGTCGCCCGGTTTGTGAAGAACGGTTGCAAGCATGTTGGTTCCTTCCGAGGGGAGAAGATCAGCCGCCGTAGTCGCCGTCGCTGACATGTTCCAGCCAGTCCACGACCTTGCCGTCCTTGACCTCCTGGAGGGCAATGTGGGTCATGGCGGTCCGAGGCGACGCGCCGTGCCAGTGCTTTTCGCCGGGCGCGAACCAGACGACGTCGCCCGGACGGATTTCCTCGACCGGGCCACCCTGGCGCTGCACGCGGCCTAGGCCCGAGACGACGATCAGCGTCTGGCCGAGCGGATGCGTGTGCCAGGCGGTGCGGGCGCCAGGCTCGAAGGTCACCTGTGCGCCTTGAACCCGCTCGGCGTCGAAGGGATTGAAGAGCGGATCGATCCGCACCGTTCCGGTGAACCAGTCAGGTGGTCCCTTGCCGGAAGGCCTGGTGCCGGCGCGAAGAATGTCTATGGTGATCTCCTTTGCGATCTCAAATGCGTTCGATGCGAAGCGGGAATTTGCCGCGAACGTGCAGGGCCTGCTCGCCCTCGTCGAAGCGGCCAAGCCTGATCAGCCCGGGATGGCGGTAGTCGGCGTAGAACATGGCCAGGTTGCCCCAGGGCATGAAATAGCACAGGTCGTAGGGCTGCTCGTCGGCGAACGCGCCGCTTCCCTCCTCGGTCAGCTTGCGTGGCAGATAGGCGATCTTCTCGTTATGGGCGTAGTCCTCGATCTCGAGGTCGAGCGGCAGCATGGAGAAGAAGTCGCGCGCCGAGGGATTGTCGTAGAGCGTGGCGGTCATGGTGCGGCCGTTGAAAACCATCCTGATCTTCATGTCGGTGGGCTCCTGGCTGACGGGAGATTGGCCTTCCTGGCTGGCGGCTGTGCGAGGCAGGGCCGCCACCGCGAGCGCGGCGCCGAGCAATGTCCGGCGGCTGAGCGGCGCACGTTCGATCGTCATGGCAAAGACCTCCGGGCCATATACGCTGCGGCAAGGGCGGCGAGCGCCGATCCGCAGAGCAGCACCGCGCCCAGAGTGAACGGTCCCCACCAGCCGACCGTATCGAAGAGCGTGCCGCCGATCGCGGCGCCGCCGGTGATGGCGAGCTGGATGACGGCTACCTGCAACCCGCCGCCGGCCTCCGCGTCGTTCGGCAACGTTCGGCTGAGCCACGTGCCCCAACCAACCGGCGCGGCCATGCCGAAGAAGCCCCAGGCAACGAGCAGCAGCGCTGTGGGACCCGGGAGTGCACCGAGGGCGATGAGCGCGGCGGCCAGCGCAGCCATGACCAGCGGGATGACGATGAGGATGCTGAACAGACGCGTGCGCAAAAGCCGGCCGACGCACCATGTGCCGAGCACCCCGGCCAGCCCCATCGCCAGCAGGACCGCCGAGAGGGCGGCGATGTCGAGCCGGGTGACGTTCTCGAGGAAGGGCCGCAGATAGGTGAAGAGCGCGAACTGACCCATGAACAGCATCATGATCGACGCCATGCCGGTGGCGACGGGAAGACGGCCGAGCAGCGCCAGCGGATTGCCGGCACGCTTCCGCCGGCGCGGCGGCAGCGCCGGCAGGCTTGTCCACTGCCAGGCCAGCGCCAGGAGGCCAAACGGCACGACGAGGAAGAAAGCGCCGCGCCAGCCGAGATAGGCGCCAAGGAAACTGCCCAGCGGCGCCGCGATGGTGGCCGCAATGGCATTGCCGGCGTTCAGCATGGCGAGACCCTTCGGAACCATGTCTTGCGGCACGAGGCGCATGACGATCGCGGTCGACATCGACCAGAACCCGCCGATCGCGATGCCGAGCAGCGCCCGGCCGACCATGAGCAACGCGTAGTTCGGGGCGAAGGTGACAGCCAGACCGGACACGATGAGGAGGAGGGTGAAGCCGGTCACGACCAGTCGGCGGTCGATGTGGCGCGTGAGGCCGGCGACCAGCAGGCTGGTCACGACGGCGAAAGCGCCCGAAATCGAGATCGCCTGTCCCGCGCGGCCCTCGGTGATGCCGAGATCGGCCGCTAGGGGCGACAGCAGGCTGACCGGCATGAATTCCGATGCGATGAGCACGAAAACACACAGCGCCATCGACAACACCGCGCCCCATGCGGCGCGGTTTTCAACAAGCCTTGTGTCGTATGTGGTTTCCATGATTGGCATCCTGGCAAAGCGACCGGACGGATCAGCCGCCAATCCCCATCGCTGCCAGAAGATATTGCAGAGGAACCCATTTAAGTAGACTAAGCAATCCGCATGGACTTATCTGCTCATGATATGAATGTCCGATGGGAGGTGCCCTATGCAGCGCGATGGCATGAAGGATCTGCTCTGGTTCGTGGCGGTCGCCCGGGAGCGCAGTTTCACCAGGGCGGCGGCAAAGCTCGGAACCTCGCAGTCGACCCTGAGTTCGACAATCAAGGAGCTCGAAGCTCGTCTTGGCGTCCGCCTGCTGACGCGTACGACGCGGAGCGTCTCTCCGACCGAGGCCGGCGAGCGACTTTTCCAATCTCTCGTTCCCCGCTTCGAGGAAATTGAATCCGACCTTGCAAGCCTGGTGGCGTTTCGCGACAAGCCCTCCGGAACGGTCCGCATCACCCTGTCCGACCATGCGCTCCAGACGACCGTCTGGCCGAAGCTCCAGCCCTTGCTCAGCGACAACCCCGACGTGCGCGTCGAGCTCTACAGCGACAACGGCATGAAGAACATTGTGGAGGAGCGCTTCGACGCAGGCGTGCGGCTTGGCGAGAGCATCGACAGGGATATGATCGCAGTGCGCATCGGGCCGGATTGGAGGCTCGTGGCCGTGGCTTCGCCGGACTACTTTTCCCGCCATCCGGTTCCGGCCGCGCCCCAGGACCTGGTCGATCACGACTGCATCAATATGCGGCAGGCGACGTTCGGCGGATTGTATGCCTGGGAATTCGCCAGGGATGGCCGCGACCTTCGTGTGCGGGTGGAAGGCCAACTCACCTTCAATTCGTCCATTCCCATGATCGAGGCTGCGACAAGCGGTTTCGGGATCGCCTATGTCCCGGAAAACCTCGTCAGCCACCACATCGCCGATGGACGCCTCAGGCTCGTGCTTGACGACTGGAGCCCGCCTTTTGCCGGCTATCACCTCTATTATCCGAGCAGGCGACAGCTCTCCCCTGCCATGGCGGTGATCATCGACGCGCTCCGCCATCGCATCTGACCCCTGTTTGGGTCATGAAGCTGAGCTGGGTGAATGGCAGGTTCTACCTGGGCATCGCCCGGCTTCATGCTGCCGCTGGAGCAGGCGCTGCGCCGCCGCTGCGATTTTGTTGGTGGTCCAAAAAGGAAGAACGCGGAATCCCGACTGGGAAGCTTATGCCACCCGATCTTTTCGCCGGTTTTTCCGAACTGTTGAATTTTGTTTCTGGAGTGTGTCTGGGCGCGCGCGCNTATGCCACCCGATCTTTTCGCCGGTTTTTCCGAACTGTTGAATTTTGTTTCTGGAGTGTGTCTGGGCGCGCGCGCTCAGAGATCGGCGTTCATCGGCGCTACGGCCGAGAGCCTGCTTCTCAAAGCGGACCTCGCCTCAAGGCATCAACCGCCCCGGTGACATCTCCGAGTGGACTGCGCCCTCCACTTCACCGGCAAAGAGTGCAAATGTTGTGCACCCCGTGGGTAAGTAGCCGTTATTCCTTGCTCCACGGTCTACGAATATTCTACTTTTGTTTCCATGTAGGTTATTTCTGACGGAAAGATTTCGCCAGAGGCTTGGTGGTTTTCGCCAGAGGCTTGGTGGTTGCAGAGTTCGAGGGGGTAGATGGTAGCGCTAAGACTGAATGGTGTTCCAATATTGTGCGCAGCAGACGTAACGGTCGCCGTCGCAAAACTACCCTACACCAAGGAATCTCTCGACGAGTTGCGCAAAGAACATGCGGGCCGATATTTAATCCGGCGCGGTGGTGATGACGGGCAAGAAATTATGTCGGTCCCGCTATTGGCCGACGCACCTCAACTCAGCGATGCAGTCGTAGAGGTAAAATTATCTGAGGCACATTGGCTTCTTGCGTCACTCGCGGTTGAAGCCCTGACTAGATTATTCACTGAGTTAGGTCGACCCATTCTGCGATCGAGGCCTTTACGCCTGCTATCCCAGAAGCCAGCCAATCTGTTTCCTGAGAATGTTGGGCTGCCTGACTGGCTTCAACGCCGCGTTGTCTTGGACCTCGAGACCAGAAAAATCTGGAGGCAAGATGGCGATCCTACACTTGTGTTGCTGTGCGATGTTCGCACACAAAACTTCATAGATGTCCCAACCGACAAGCTGATGGCGACCGGAGTATCGGTGATGGGGCGTTACGTCAGTCGCATGGTGTCGAGCGATGATCCCAGAATAACTTCACATCTAAAACTGGCCGGTAGAGTCATTTCCATTGAAGGCGATAGACTGCTTCTTGCCGACTTCGGTGAAGGCCCGGATTCAATCTCGATCGCTCACGCTTACCTGGAACGGCGGAGAGAGAACGTTGATTGGTGCGTGCAGCAACTGAATCCAGCGAAGGCTGGCCAAATCCTTATGTCCGTCCAGGCTGAAGCCGCGAAGTTCTTAAATGGACCGGGCCGCTTTGAGCTCATCAAGCGGACTTTCGACTACCTTCGAACGCAGAGCATCGAGCTCGTTCCAGATGTCAAGCTTGAGCTTGGCGATCTGATCGGTATGGGTGCTGCACGTTGGCCTTTTCGGCAAGAAACAATCAAAAAACCAACTCTCGTCTTTGATCCTAGTGGCGTAAAAACAGACACGTGGAACGAGCGCGGCCTCGACAAGCATGGACCCTACGACCAACGCACCTTCTCCCCTAAGGAGATGAGAATTGCGGTCATTTGCCGTGAAGCAGATGAGGGCCGGGTCGAAGGATTTCTGGCGAAGTTCCTAGACGGAATGCCTCACGTAATTGTTGGCGAGAACCGAAAGCCGTATGAGAAAGGGTTCATTCGCCGCTTTGCCCTGTCTGCGCCAAAGGTCCACACCTTTACCGCTAAAAGCAGCTCGGTACCCGACTATCTCAATGCCTGCAGGGCTGCCTTAAAATTTGCGCATGACCAAGGGTTCGAATGGAGCCTGGCAATCGCACAGATCGACAAAGACTTCAGGGAGTTACTTGGCCCAGACAATCCCTATTTCGCAATCAAAGCTGCGTTTCTGAAGCAGCGTGTTCCCATTCAAGAATTGACGTTGGAGACCATGAGCACGCCCGATCGGCAGCTTGTCTATATTCTCAACAATATCAGTCTTGCGAGTTACGCCAAGATCGGCGGCATTCCGTGGCTGCTAAAATCTGGCCCGACGGTTGGCCATGAACTCGTCATAGGTATTGGCTCCCAGACAGTCTCATCCTCACGTTTGGGAGAAAAGCAACGGGTGGTAGGCATCACCACCGTTTTTACGCACGATGGTCGGTATCTACTCGACGATCGGACACGCGCGGTGCCATACGGTGAGTACGAGGCCGCACTTTCGGAGACATTGACGCGTGCTATTGAGCGTGTTCGCACTGAGGACAACTGGCGAAGCACAGACGCCGTAAGACTGGTGTTTCATGTCTTCCAGCAGATTAAGGACTACGAGGCAGACGCGGTAGGCAAGCTCGTGGAGAACCTTGGCTTCTCCGACGTGAAGTATGCATTCGTGCACGTGGTGGACTCGCATCCATACACGTTGTTCGACGAGCATATGCCCGGAGTAAAATTTGGATACGAGATGAAGGGTGCTTACGCCCCAGAACGAGGCCTTTGCATCTCGCTTGGAAGAGACGAAAGGCTCCTATCTTTCACTGGCAGTCGAGAAGTGAAACAGACGCATCACGGGCTACCAAGACCAACGCTTTTGCGCCTGCACAGGAACTCTACCTTCCGGGATATGACCTACATTGCGCGTCAGGCGTTCGATTTCGCGAACCACTCGTGGAGAATGCTGACACCGGCTCCACTGCCGATCACTATCCACTACGCGGAGCTGATTGCGCGCCTGCTTGCAGGCCTAAAGGACACGCCAGGTTGGGATGAGGACACCATGTTGGGTCCCGTTGGACGAACGCGTTGGTTCTTATGACTGATGAGCCAAACATACTTGTCGAACTGCAGCAGCTAGCTAGCGACGATCCAAATCAGCCCGAACATGCGCGAGCCTTTTCGTACTGGATTCAAAATGATGTCTTCACTGGCGATTCCGTTCTGGATGCTGTGGCGACGGCCGCCGCGAGGGCATCGGGTCCTGACAGGCGTACGTCGCATGTTGCAGTGCTCGGCTACGCTGCTCACTTCGATCGTAAATTCACGGGCGCCTTTGTTGAAGGACTTAGGTGGCTTCAGGAACGAAGATATTTTGTAGTTGGTCGCCCGCGAACGTTTGAAGCTGATGGCTTGGCCCTCTTAGGCGTTGCAGTTGGAGTTTCGTTATTGCCAACACGCGACGCAGGCCAGTCGCATGCCTGGCTTGCGGACCTGGTTAGGAGGTCGCTGGTGGATGCAGCGGCGATAGACTGGAATGGATCTCTAATAAGCGCGGCGTCCGTTGTGCTAAAACTGCAAACGAATTCCAGGCCGCTCCCAGAACTGCTTGTCGCTCTTCAAGCAAAAGGATTGGCCGAAGCGACCGCTGATCAGAGACAGGAAGGGTGGCGTCACGCGTTCGACGTGAGAGGCAACGAAGATGGAATGTCGAGAGCATCGACGCGCGTTGCCGTAATCAATTTTCTTTCTCGTGATGCACCCGCTATTCGTTTCGACAAAGCAAGCGTCACTGATGTTGCCCGGGTTCTGCACGGGCTAGAGCGATCTTTGCGTCACTGGACATGGGAAGACAAGCCACGCACGCCGAAGTCGCAGGTCGCGCGGTGGGATGTGGAAAACGAGTACCACGTTCAGAACCTGCTCTGGGCCCTACTAGCTCCGATCTTTTCCGATCTTGATGACGAGGAGTGGCTAAAATCTTTGGGCCAGCACCATCCACGCGGCGACTTGGCGATCCCCTCACTCAGAACGATAGTGGAAGCTAAGTTTCTGAGGGTCGGGTCAGGACAATTCTCCAAAGTCATCCAGGAAGTAGCGGCGGACGCTACGACATACCTCGGAGACGGTAGTGGATATGATCACCTGATTGCCGTGGTTTGGGACGATCTCGCACGAACAGAAGAACATGCCGAGTTGCGTCGAGGCCTGTTAGCGCTGCGCGGCATCAACGATGCGATAATCTTATCCCGCCCGTCCTTCATGCGACGGATTCCCCTCGCATTGAAAAAGAAGCTGGATGGGGAAGCGGAGGAGAAGGTTGAAGAGACCTAGGCGCGCGCCAACTCTGAGACAAACTGACCAAAATGCAATTAATCTACTAGGGGACGTGGTATGAGCCAAATCGTCATAAAGAAATCCAGTGAGCTAATTGATCCACAGGCACAGCTCATTGTAAATTTTCTCAAAGAGATGGGGTTGCCGTACGACAACATTATCGCCGATCAGACGCAACGGGCTATCATTGGTGACAATATTCAAGGCCTCGTGGCGGCACTTCCGGCTGAGGTCAAGAAGGACGCCAGATATCTATCTCGCTTCGTTATAGGGGCGGGCATCGGGTTATTTGACTATTCCCTGAATGCCGTTTGGAATGAAGTGGTCCTCAATCTTCGCAAAAAGGCCGTTATGTACGGCCTTGACATCTTTTTTGACGGAGCAGTAGGCGGCAGCAAGGCGCGAGAATATTACTCGACTGAAGAGGATCTATCCTCCTTAAAGGACTCCGTGCTCTTAGACACGAGTCGAAAGTTGGAGCTCATATCCGATACAACCTACAAGAAGCTCAAACACATACTGGAAATGAGAAATGACACGGGCATTTCACATCCGAACAGTTACAGTATTAACGCCTACGAACTTCTGGGTTATTTGCAGAACTGCATTCAGGATGTTCTAAACGACAACCCTACCGAAGCTGCCCTGCAGGTTCAGGCGTTTATCAAGAACTTGAAGACAACGACTGGTGCGCTGGACAACGCCACAGCCCAGGGAATTGAGAAGCGTATTGCAGAACTTCCCAGCCACCTATGTGGGAGCCTGCTTCGCACTGTGTTCGGCATCTATGTCTCGGCAGACACCGATCCGGTTGTCCGCAAAAACATATCTCTGATAGCGCCCGGAATATGGAAGGCCTGTCAGGACGAGGCGAAATATAAACTTGGGATCGTACTCGAAGGCTATAACGTCAATCTTTACAAGGACAAACATGCCCTTGGCCAGCAATTCTTCGATGTCGTTGGCGGCAATGCATTTCGTTCGCCATCCGAGCGCGTCATAATCGTCGATGAGCTAATAACAGAGCTACTCGACAAGCATAACGGATGGGATAATTTCCATCACGAAGCCCCGGTCGCGGCGCAGCTATACTCGTACGTGCCCGACCAGGCGGCAATCTTTGACAATCTTTGCATGCGATTGTTCAAGGTAATATTGATGTGCCGGATCGGCCGCGGCGTTGCCTATCTAGAAGGCGTGTCACCGGGTGGCCGACGATACTATGATGCAATCCTCGCCATAGCAGGAGACAAATTTGCCCCGTACGTCATGGCTTCGCTCGGTCACTACGAGATCACGGCGAAACTCGGCAACCAACTTTGTCGCAAGCACGCAAAAGCGGCACTGCAAATCGTCCGAAAGACCGTGATTAATGCTCGCCTCATTGAATGTCTTGACTACTTGATTGCTAATATTGAGGGCACCGCAAGCTGCGTAAACAATGCTGAGTTCAGGAAGTTGTCCCAAGGGTACATAAACTGGCCGTAGCCGCTGCTAACCAGGCAGGCCGTTCGCTATCCGCTGCGCATCTTGCTGTCCGCAAAGGCCCGACCGCTCGCCCGCTCAAGCCAAAGTGCTTGACCTTGCGGTATTTCTGACGAACGACCGGTCTTGGGCAGCAAAGGCGGAGCGTGGACGGCCTATTCGGGTCGTTAGGGAATGGCAGCTTCCTGGCTGGTTCGTTCCAGAAGCGCACCGTCTGCACTCGGCCCTAAGGCGCCATCAGAATGTCTGCTCACCATGACCGCTCCTAGCGCAAAGCGGTGATGACGAACAACCGCGTCGATCGCGTCGCCAACTCGCCACCCCCTTGCCATCGCCAAATTCTCATCCTAGTCTCCCCTTGAGAAAACCTTTTCCCAAGCCCACACCATACATCGACCACCCACCTCGACACGCTACAGCCCAGTAAGAGAAAACCTTTTCCCAGACCGAGGACCGACACCCGCAAAATGGCCTCCGACACGCCACCACCACCCAAACAACCCGTCACCCTGCGTGAAGTCGCGGCGATGGCTGGTGTCAGCGTGGCCACGGCTTCGAAGGCGCTGAACGGGCAGGGGCGGATGACCGCCGAGACGCGGCAGCGCATTCGCGAGACGGCGCAGCGGCTCGGCTTTCGCCCCAACAGCCTGGCGCAGAGCCTGCTGCGGCGGCGCTCCTTTACAGTCGGCCTGTTGACCAACGATACCTATGGCCGCTTTTCCCTGCCGGTCATGTCCGGCATTTCCGATGCGCTGGTCGATGCCGGCGTGTCGGTGTTCATGTGCAATGTCGAGGACGATCCGCGGCTGGCGCAGCTGCATGTCGAGGCGATGCTGGACAAGCGCATCGACGGCATCATCGCCAGCGGCAAGCGCATCGACCGCCATTTGCCGGTCGACCTCGCCAATCTCGGCGTGCCCGTCATCTACGCCTTCAGCCAGCCCGATCCCGATGCCATCGCCTTCGTCTCCGACGATGCCGGCGGCGCGCGGCTGGCGGTCGAGCATTTTTGCCGCCTCGGGCGGCGGCGCATCGCCCATATCAGCGGTCCCGAAAGTTTTGCCGTGGTGAATGAGCGGGCACAGGCTTTTCGCGATGTGCTGGCCGCGCACGGCCTGCCGGTGACCGAGCCCTTGCTCGGCTCGTGGTCGGAAGCCTGGGGGCATGAAGCCGTCGGAAAGCTGTTCGACGGCCCAATGCTCTTCGACAAGAAGGGGGAGAAACCCGACGCCGTGTTCTGCGGCAACGACCAGATCGCGCGCGGCGTCATCGATGCGCTGCGCGAGCGCGGCTTAGGCGTGCCTGGCGACGTCGGCGTCATCGGCTTCGACAATTGGGAGATCGTGGCCGAGGCAACCCGCCCGCCGCTGACCTCGGTCGACATGAACCTGGCAGCGCTCGGCCGCGAGGCCGGCCTCACACTGCTTTCGCTCGTCGGCGGCCAACCCGCCGCGCCGGGCATTCGAAAACTGCCGTGCCGGCTGGTGGTGCGTCAGTCATGCGGCCGCCCATTGGACGGCTAGGAAAACGCGAGGCGCGATCTGCGCCGCAACAGGGAGGAGAACAAAACCATGAGGAGGAAAACCATGAAGACCATGATTACCGGGTTCGCGCTCGCCGCGAGCATCATTGCCTTGCCTGCAATGGCCGCCGACACCGCCAACATCTGGGTGCGCGCCGACGGCTCGAACTTCATGCCGCGCATCGTCGATGCCTTCAACAAGGGCCATGAGAACCAGGTCAAGCTGGACATCATTCCCAATGCCGAGATCATCCCGAAATATGGCGCCGCCGCCGCCGGCGGCACGGCGCCCGACGCGCTGTCGCTCGACCTGATCTACACGCCATCCTTTGCCGCCGCCGGCCAGCTCGAAGACATCACCGACTGGGCGAAATCGCTGCCCTATTTCGCCAGCCTGTCGCCGGCGCATGTCAAGACCGGCACCTACAAGGACCACATTTACGGGCTGCCGTTCTCGGCCGACGCCTCGGTGCTGATCTGGAACAAGAAGCTGTTCAAGCAGGCGGGGCTCGATCCCGACAAGGGGCCGGCCAACTGGGCCGAGATCGAGGCCGATGCCGAAAAGGTCAACGCGCTCGGCGGCGACATCAAGGGCTTTTATTTCTCCGGCAATTGCGGCGGCTGCAACATCTTCACCTTCACGCCGCTGATCTGGGCCTCTGGCGGCGACATTTTGAGCGAGGACGGCTCCAAGGCGACGCTGGACAGCCCGCAGCTGCGTGGCGCCATCGACCTCTACCGCTCGATGGTCAAGAAGGATCTGGTGCCGGCCGGCGCGCAGACCGACACCGGCGCCAATTTCTTTGCCGCCTTCGCCACCGGCAATATCGGCATTTCGCCGTCCGGCGCCTTCGCCATCGGCGCGCTCAACACGCAGTATCCGGACATCGACTATGGCGTCACCTTCCTGCCGGGCAAGGACAGCGGCTGGTCTTCGTTTGCCGGCGGCGACAATTTCGTCGTCACCAAGGGCACCAAGAAGCTCGCCGTGGTGAAGGAGTTTCTCGACTTCGCCTATTCGCTGGAGGGCCAGACCATCCTGGCGAAATACGGCAGCCTGCCGGTGCGCGGCGACATCGCCAAGGAAGCGCTGAAAGATCTCGATCCGCGCTACCAGATCGCCGCCGAAGCCATGGCCAAGGGCCGCACGCCCTATTCCGTGGTGTTCAACGACCTGATCAACTCGGCCAACGGTCCGTGGACGCAGATGATCAACGAGGTCGTCTTCGGCGACGACGTCGATGGCGCCATCGCCAATGCGCAGGAGACCATGCAGTCGATCATCGACCAGGCGCAGAAATAAGGACTGGCCGGCGGCGAGGGCGCATGACGCCCCTGCCGTCGCAGGTCCTGATCCGGCCGCCCGATCCGTCTCCCTGGACGGGCGGCCGGCGCTCCTTACCCTCCCACTTGTGGGGAGGGTAAATGACCGCCACCACCACCACCCCGCCACGCGCCAGAAAACTGGTCGGCGCCGGCCGCCGGCAGTGGATCGGCCTGCTCTATGTCGCGCCGGCAGTGGCACTGGTCGTCTTCTTCTTCATCATCCCGCTCGGCATGACCGCGTGGATGTCGCTGCACAACTGGCCGCTGATGGGCGAGCATTTTTACATCGGCTTCGACAATTACCGGGCGATCCTGCGCGACAACCGTTTCTGGAACGCGCTGAGCTTCACCGCCTACTACACCGTGATCGTCACCATCGTGATCTTCGCCGTCGCCTTTCCGCTGGCGCTGTTCATCGAAAAGCCCAGGCGGCTGACCGGCTTTTACCGGACATCCTTCTTCATGCCGGCGGTCGTCGGCTTCGCTTCTGCCAGCCTGCTCTGGTCGTGGCTGCTCAATGTCGATTCCGGCCTGTTCAGCCCGGCCGCCTACGATTTCGGCCTGACGGCGAAAAAGTTCAACCTGCTGGCGACCTTCCAGCCGGCCTTCTGGTCGATCATCGCCATGGTCGTGTGGAAGGTGGCGGGCTTCACCATGATCATCCTGATGACCGGCCTGCAGTCGATCCCGACCGATCTGCAGGAAGCGGCGATGATCGACGGGGCAGGGCCGTTCGCGCGCTTTCGCGCCATCACCCTGCCGCTGATGCGCCGCACGCTGGCGCTGGCGCTGATCCTGTCGATCGCCGGCTCGATCCTCGCCTTCGACCAGTTCTACATCATCCTGCGCGGCGGCCCGCGCAACCAGACGCTGACCGCCGTCTACTGGATCTTCAACCAGTCCTTCGTCTCGTTCAAGCTCGGCTATGGCGCCGCTTTGTCGATGATACTGCTCGCCATCCTGGTGGCGCTCAGCCTGGTTCAGCTGTGGCTGCTGCGCAAGCCGGAGGGCATCGACTGATGGCGCAGGCAAGAAGCCGCAGCAGCCGCCTCTGGCTCAGGATCGCCGAGCATTCGACCGGCATGATCGCCTCGGTGCTGTTCATCGCGCCGATCGTCTGGGCCGTGCTGTCGACCTTCAAGCCGGCGCAGGAGGCGCGCCAGCCGCCGCTGCCGCCATGGCCGACGACAGGCTTCTCGGTCGAGAACTATCGCACGCTCGACACCTTTGGCGACGGCCTCTGGCTGCCGGCGCAAAACAGCCTCTATGTCGCCTCGATGACGGTGATCCTGTCGGTCGTCGTCAGCGTGCTGGCCGGCTACGGGTTTTCGCGCTTCCGCTTTCCCATGAAGGATGTGCTCTTCATCGTCATCCTGTCGACGATTATGATCCCGTTCCAGTCGATCCTGACGCCGATCTTCCTGGTGCTGACCAAGGTCGGCCTGCACAACACGCTGACCGGGCTGGTCCTGGTCTACACCACGCTGCAACTGCCGTTCTCGATCTTCATGATGCGCAACGCCTTCGATGCGGTGCCGCGCGAGATCGAGGAGGCCGCGCGCATGGACGGCGCCAACAACGTCACCATGCTGCTGAAGGTGATGCTGCCGCTGGTCTGGCCGGGCATCGTCACCATCGCGCTGTTCGCCTTCCTCGGCGCCTGGAACGAATTCCTGGCCGCACTCGTGCTGATGACCGACCAGTCCAAATTCACGCTGCCGATCATGATGACTGCACTTCAGTCCGGTCGCTTCGGCGCCATCGACTGGGGCGCGGTGCAGGCGGGCGTCACCGTGATGATGGTGCCGTGCCTGGTGCTCTTCCTGCTGCTGCAGCGCTTCTACATCCGCGGCCTGATGGCCGGCGCAGTGAAATGACCCGCCGTGAATGACCAATATCCAACGGAGTGACACGATGACAGCCAAACCATCCGCCAAGCCCGGCAAACTCGCCTTCCGCCCACTGCCGGTGCCGCAGGTCGATGTGCGCGGCTTCTGGGGCGACCGTGTCGATGCCGTGGCGTCGCGCACCGCCGACATCCTCTACGAGCGCTGCGTCGAGGCGCGCATGCTGGAGCAGATCGACCCGGACCGGCCCTCGCCGGGCGTCGTCATTCCGTTCCATTCGCCGTCGCCCGACGAGGCTGCCAGCCCCGGCTTCACCGGCTCGACGGTGACGACGCAGATGTTCTGGGACTCCGATTGGGGCAAGACCATCGAGACCGCGGCCTATTCGCTCTACCGGCGCAAGAACGCGGCGCTCGAGACGAAGATCGATGCCGTCGTCGACCTGTACGGCAGACTGCAGCAGGAAGACGGTTATCTCTCCAGCTGGTACCAGCGCATCCAGCCCGGCAAGCGCTGGACCAATCTGCGCGATTGCCACGAGCTCTATTGCGCCGGCCATCTGATCGAAGGCGCGGTCGCCTACTACCAGGCCACCGGCAAGCGCAAGCTGCTGGATATCATGTGCCGCTATGTCGACCATATCGCCGACACCTTCGGTCCGGAGCCGGGCAAGAAGAAGGGCTATTGCGGCCATGAGGAGATCGAGCTGGCGCTGGTCAAGCTGGCGCGGGCGACCGGCGAGCAGAAATACATGGACCTGGCCAGGTATTTCATCGACCAGCGCGGGCAACAGCCGCATTATTTCGACGAGGAGGCGCGTGCGCGCGGCGCCGACCCGAAGGCCTATCATTTCAAGACTTATGAGTACAACCAGTCGCACAAGCCGGTGCGCGAGCAGGACAAGGTCGTCGGCCATGCGGTCAGGGCGATGTACCTCTATTCCGGCATGGCCGACATCGCCACCGAATATGGCGACGATACGCTCAGGGTAGCGCTCGACCGGCTCTGGAACGATCTCACCACCAAAAACCTCTATATCACCGGCGGCCTCGGGCCATCGGCGCACAATGAGGGCTTTACCAGCGACTACGACCTGCCCAACGAAACCGCCTATGCCGAGACCTGTGCCTCGGTCGGCCTCGTGTTCTGGGCCAGCCGCATGCTCGGCATGGGCCCCAACGCCCGCTACGCCGACATGATGGAGCGAGCGCTCTACAACGGCTCGATCTCCGGCCTGTCGCTCGACGGCTCGCTGTTCTTCTACGAGAACCCGTTGGAGAGCCGGGGCAGGCACAATCGCTGGAAATGGCATCGCTGCCCCTGTTGCCCGCCGAATATCGGCCGCATGGTCGCCTCCATCGGCAGCTATTTCTACTCCCTCTCGGATGATGCGCTGGCCGTTCATCTCTACGGCGACAGCACCGCGCGCTTCGACATATCGAACCGGGCGGTCAGTCTGATTCAGTCCAGCAATTATCCCTGGGATGGCGCGGTCTCCATTCGGATCGAAGCCGACGCGCCGGTCGAGTTCACCTTGCACCTGCGCGTCCCCTCCTGGTGCGGCAAGGCGGCGCTCAAGGTCAACGGCGCCGCGGTCGATCTGGATGACATCACCAGCGACGGCTATGCCGCGATCCGGCGCGAGTGGCGCCAGGGCGACCGGGTCGAACTCGATCTCGAAATGTCGATCGCCCGTCTGTTCGCCAATCCGGAGGTGCGTCAGGACATCGGCCGCGTCGCACTTGCGCGCGGTCCGCTGATCTATTGCGTCGAGGAGACCGACAATGCCGGCCAGTTGCATCGGATCGCTCTGCCGCGAACGGCAACAATCGAGGCGCATGCCGAGCCGAACCTGCTCGGCGGCATCGTCACGCTTTCGGCACTTGCCAGCAAGGAAGCGCAGGAAAACTGGGAAACCGGGCTCTATCGCACCGATCCGCCGGCGGTGAGCGAAACGAAAATCACCGCCGTCCCGTACTTTGCCTGGGACAACCGTGAACCCGGTGAGATGCTGGTCTGGCTGCGGGACGGATGAGTTACAGGCTGACGAACGCCGTCAGCGGCAAATGATCCGACGCAACCCGCGACAGCGGCGTGTCATGGGCTTCCACCGACGAGACCATGCCGTGCCGGTTGGCCATGATCCGGTCGAGCGCCAGCACCGGCAGGCCTGAGGGGAAAGTCGGCACCGCCGCCGGCGTGAAACCAAAGGTGGCGTGCAGCGTCTTGAGCGCCGAGCGGTTGCCCAGCCGCCATTCGTTGAGGTCGCCGAGCAGCAAGGTCGGCCTTTCATCCTGGTTGCTCATGATGTCGAGCACGACGCGGGCCTGCTCCGAACGCGAGCGGCGCAACAGGCCGAGATGCGCGGCGATGACGCGCAGAGTGCGCGTTTCGTCGAGGTCGATCTCGGCAACCAGCGCGCCGCGGGGCTCCAGTCCCGGAAGCTTGATCTGATGGACGTCGCGCACGGTGCCGCGCTTGAACAAAAGCACGTTGCCGCGCCAGCCATGGCCCTTGCCGCTTCCGGAAACCGGCACCGGCACAAGCCCTGTTTCGTGTTCGATCCGGGCAAGGTCGAGCAGCCCGGCGCGGTCGCCGAAGCGGTTGTCGGCCTCCTGCAGCGCGATGACGTCGGGGCCGATCTCGCGGATGACGCGGGCGGTCCGTTCGGGGTCGAACCTGCGGTCGGTGCCGATGCATTTGTGGACGTTGTAGGAGGCGACCACCATCTGGGCGCCTTCAATGTGCTTGCGCGGCGTCGCGTTCGCCTTGCGCGCTTTCCTGCCGCGGATCGACAGGAGCACTGTTTCAGGAAGGCTGCGTCCGTTTATGTCCATAGGCCTGCGTTCAATCTGTCCTGATTCTAAAGATAGGGCGATCCCAGCCATAACAACCGGTCAAAGACCCGGATGACAAATGGCCGCGCTCTTAGGGTTGCGAGTGTGACGGGTTTGGCGGAAGCGATTGCCGCTCCGATACGCCCCTCGATCTCGGCGGCAAAGCCGGTATCCAGCACCTCCAGGTCGATTTCGAAATTCAGCCGCAGCGACCGGGCGTCGAGGTTGGAGGAGCCGACATAGGCCCAGACGCCATCGACCGACAACAGCTTCGAATGGTCGAACGACCCCTCATGCCGCCAGACGCGGCAATAGTGCTTCAGCACCTGGTCGTACTGCGCCGTCATGGCGCGGCCGACCAGGAAGAGATTGTTGACCGCGGGCACGACGATGTCGATCTCGACGCCGCGCCGGGCCGCCGTGACCAGCGCGCTGACAAATTCCCGGTCCGGCAGGAAATAGGGCGACATGATGCGGATCGATTTGCGGGCGACGGAAAATGCCCCCGTCAGCAATTTGTGGTTGGTTTCGATGCTGGCGTCCGGCCCCGACGCCACGGCCCGCACCAGGATCGGCTGACCGGGTGGCGGCGAGGGCTTTTCTACGTGCCAAACCTCGTCCTTGAGCGCCTCGTTGCCGGCAAAACGCCAGTCTTCGGCGGCAACCGCGAACAGGTCGGCCACGACCGGCCCCGTCACCTGGAAATGCGTATCCGCCGAACTGGCGCTGCCGGCGAATTCGGCCGAAAATCCCTTGCGGATGTTCATGCCTCCCGTGAACGCCACCACACCGTCGACGATCAGGATTTTTCTGTGCGTCCTCAAATTCGCATAGGGAAGTCTCAGGCCCATGACGATGTTGCCGTTGAACAGATCGACGGTGACGCCGGCTTCCCGGAGTGTCCCAAGGATGCTGGGCACGGAATAGCGCACGCCGACCGCATCGATCAGCACGCGAACCGTCACACCGCGCCGGACCGCGCCGGCCAGCGATCCGACAAAACGTCGTCCGATCTCGTCATTGTCGAAGATGTAGGTCTCGAGCAGAATGCTGCGCTGTGCGCTGTCTATCGCCCGGCACATTGCTGCGTAAGCTTCGTCGCCGGTCCTGAGGATCGTGATCGCGTTTGCCGACGTCAGTGCGCGCCGCGCCACCCTGTCGCCTAGCGTCTTCAGGCCGGCAAAGCGCTGGCCGAATTCGGCTGAGATGAGTGTTTCGAGCGCAATGTCGTGGTCGTGTTTGGCTGTCTCGGCTTCACCGGCGACGGGCCGCATGGCGCTGATCGTGGCGCGGCGGATGCGGTTGATGCCGGCAATGGCATAGATGATCGCGCCAAGGAACGGCGACAAGATCATCACGCCGACCCAGCCGGTGGCGGCGCGCACGTCTTCCTTGGTCATGATTGCGTGGACGATGCCGATGGCGGCCATCAGCATCGGAATGATCACAAGGATCAGAGGCCAGTAGGTCACAAAGGTCTGCCACATCGGCAGGACTATCGAGCCAGCGGCCGCAGAAGGCAATGCAGCTGATTTGTAGCCGCCCGGATGCTCTAGGAAACATTACTCCGCACTTGGAGATCGGCATTCAAGCGTCCGGCGTCAGCGCCTGCTGTGCGATGGAAAACAGACAGGTGGTCTTCAGAAATCATCGAGGAAAAAACAGCCTGCCGGAAGCTCGATGGCGCGTGATCAGCGTAACGACATCCCGCTGCTTGGAGGTGCCGGTCTTGGCGAAGATCGATTTGAGGTGTGTTTGGATAGTCGAGCGCGAAACACCAACGCGACTGGCGATTTCCGACAATGTGCCGCCGCGCTCGAACTCCAGGACCAGGCCGGCTTCCGCTTTGGTCAGTCCAAAATGATGGCGCAGATTTCCCATCAGCGCGGCTAGGTCTTCACTTGCACGCGGCCGAACTATGACCAGTGAAACGGTTCTTGGCGTAAAGATCGATAGAAGCCCGGCCGGCAAGGCATTCGTTTGATCGATTGCGACAGGGACACATGTAACGACATAATTTCCCGATGCGGAATTCACGATCAGATCGTCTAGTCTGGCTCGGCCGTCCCCGAGGGTGCAACTGTTTCGGACAAGGCCTGCAAACGCCGCATTTGCTTCCGCATTGTTGATTTGGACGATATCTTGCCCCCTGACCAAAACAAGGCTGGCATCAGCTATAAGTTCGTTTGCGGCGGCATTTGATGCAAGCAGGCGGCAGTTCTCATCCACCACAATAGCCGCATCGACGAGCTGGTCGATCAATCCGCGTCCTCCCGGCCGATTAAACGTTGGGTTGGTGAGCCGGTTTACTTCGAGCGCAGTTCGAAGGGCGGGCACAACGGTTCGCAGCAAGGCCTGACCGCGAGCATGTATCTGCTCGTGACGCCTGAAATCATGGTGCACGGCCAACACCGCGTATCGATCTCTGTGCGCGGCGAATTTCAAAGCCGTCGCCCCATCGCATTCACGCTCCGGGTTCACAAGATCAGTGAAGAATTCCGTCTTCCTAAGCAATTGGTCCGGGTATAATTCTGACGATCTTGTGAACAAAGACATGTTCATCTCGTTCATGCCCTTCGTCCAAGGGTTAACCTTCCAATAGTGGTCCCCGTAGGCCTGAATGGTTCTGTCGCTGAAGCCAGAATAGACAACCTGAAGCAGGGTTGTGCTTTCTTTCTCAACTACTTGAAACAGTATCTTTGATCCAGGGATGAAACGCTGCAGCAATTCGGCAACGTCGGTCCAACGATTCACGTTACAAGCTGCGGCGTTGATGATCGTGTTGAGGTCCGCGATGTCGGACGACAATCTTTTTTCACTTGAGGTCATAGTCGATCAATGTGCCTGCCGAAAAGTCCATAGGCAACGCGTCCACAAAAATAGCTATTCCGGCGCGGCCGAGATTTGAATTCCGACGACCCTTCCGCGCAACCACTTTTAGCCTACACGAACCGCTGTGGGAGTACATTGCACAAACATTGATCGGATACCACGGTCGATCTGGACTTGCACCATTTGCCATTTCGAACCGTCCAACATCCCTCGTTTGGGGGATGTGGGCGATATTCACGCTGTTAGCCTTGCCATGTCGACCTATTGACACTGACGGGCACCGCGTGGGGATCTATGTTCAATTCAAATCGTTCTGGCTATTCCGTGTTTGCCTCCCGACGCCGAACGGCGCTCCGGCCTCTCTTGGCCGTAAGCGCGATTGTACTCACGGGTTGCGCGGTTTCCGGCACCCAAGTGCTGGCGCCCTATCGATTGGCGGATGGAACAAGGCTTCAGGACGTCGTGACGATAGGCGCCGATAAGTCCGGCACGGCACCGGTAGTTACGCACGTGAAGACATTCAGGATTGGGGGCAGGGGAGGTGCAACTCTTGTTGCGGATGGCACCGGCTCCGGCGCGGGTCTTGGCACCGTGGTTGTCGGTGTAGCTGTCGCCGGCGTTGCAGGGGGGGTAACGGGCGGCCTCATCGCCAACGCTGTGCGCCACCATTCCAATTCGTCGTCGAGCATATCATGCGCGGATCCAGCCAACGCCCAGACGCCCACATGCCTGTGTGAAGCCAATCCTAGGCTCCCCGGCTGCGAAAACGCTCTTCAGCCTGTTGGAGATGGCAGTGGGTCTATCGGCACATTCCCGTCGGGAAACTGACGGCTACGGCGGCAATCTGGCAGACGGTTCGTTTTAGTTGATTTCACCCACAGTTCAGCGACCTGAAAGGTCCGACGTTCGATGGCAAGAAAGATTCTATTCCTTCTACCTGCGGCATTGATAGGCGGTGCACTGGCAGGATCGCTTGTGCATTACACTGCGAGCGGTCCAACCCCCTGCTATCCTATGCAGTCTAACTGCCCGGGGCGCCAGCCTTGGGCAGGGAATGGGAACGGCAGTCACAGCGACCGCGGCAAAGAGGGCGCGAACGGCGCTGGCAACAACGGCAGTGCCAACGGCAACGGCGGCAACAATGGCACCGGCAACGGTGGGGGCAATGCCAACGGCAGCGCCAACGGCAACGCCAACGGCAACGGCGGCAACAATGGCACCGGCAACGGTGGGGGCAATGCCAACGGCAGCGCCAATGGCGGCGCCAACGGCAACGGCAACGGCGGCAACAACGGCACCGGCAACGGTGGGGGCAATGGCACTGCCAACGGCGGCAACGGTGGCGGAAATGACAACGGTGGCGGAAATGACGGTGGCGGAAATAAAGCCTCCTATACGCCGGGGAGATTGCCCGTCTGGATGATCAACGGCAATTGACTGAAGAGCCGCGTCTCCACGCGCTCCTACTGCCGTCGCAAAGCAACGGGATATTCAAGAAGGACGGATTTTTGCGCCTGCTTATACTGTTGGTACTAACGGTGGTGTTAGGTTTCTCGCTCGGCCTTGCCAGTACGCCGAGACCCGACAGGGAAGCAGTATGCGGCACAGTCAGGATCGGCAGCCGTTCCATATTTTCGAAATGGTCAAGCATCTCTGCGGCCCCGGTTAGTTTCGTCGAATCAAAAGAATGCACGATTCCGTGGCGCAGATAATGGTGAACGTGGAGATGGCTTCGGCTGGACATCGCACGGAAGTGCGGCCGGCCAGCGATATTCATATTGCGACTAGCCTGGTTGGCTTGGCGGCCGTCATACTGTCCCTGACCGTGGTTGGATTGTTACAACTTGCCGGCGGGATGGCGACTATTTGGGTTATAGCCCTGCCGGCTCTTGCGATGGGTCTCTTCGACATCGCGGTTCTGAAGGAGCACCGTCAGCCGTCCGCAGGCCTCGACTTTGGTCGTTCCAGACCCGAACTGCTGGTTCGCCTGTCCCGGACCGCCTTAAAACTGGTCGCGCACTGGGCATGCTGGGGCACAATCGCGCTCATTTACTGGACGATACCTGAATACCGCGCACCATTCTATCAGGTGTATTTCGAGGCCTTCCGGATCTGTTTTCCTTGGCTGGCGGTGATTGTACCTGCCTATTTGTTTTTATTCGATCGCTATCAAACGGACCCTAAGGATGACGCTTGGCATTTCGGTAACTTCCTGCTTCGCGGGAGGTACGGTAGCACGGACCTTAATCGGGCCAAGTGTCATGCGCTCGGCTACGCATTGAAAGGCATCTTTCTGCCGATGTTGGTTCCAGCAATCGCGTCATATCTCGAGACGTCGAATGGTATATCTGTGTCCGATCTAAAATACCCTCTAGCATATTTCTATTATATATTCGACAAGATCTGGCTGATAGATGTGATATTTGGATCTATTGGTTATGTTTTCACTCTTCGCATTCTCAACTCGCATATCAGATATGTCTACGCCGATGGATGGATCTGGGCTGTAACGCTCATTTGCTACAGCCCGCTAAACGCAGCCCTTCTCTATTCGGGCGGGTACTATTCCGGTGCTCATTGGTATGCGCTCGTACCCATAGA
Source organism: Mesorhizobium sp. L2C066B000 (assembly GCF_000502335.1). NCBI lineage: Bacteria > Pseudomonadati > Pseudomonadota > Alphaproteobacteria > Hyphomicrobiales > Phyllobacteriaceae > Mesorhizobium > Mesorhizobium sp. L2C066B000. Next base: position 8,895 of record NZ_AYWZ01000020.1, on the reverse strand, counting down.
TTCGGCCATTGGTATGGCCTTCATGATCGCGATTTTGTTTTCTGTGGGAATGAACACTTACGCCAATATCGCGTTCGGACTCCGTTTTTCCAATATTGCTCACAGGGGCATCATGACGTCCGGTCCCTATGCCTGGTTCAAGCACCCGGCCTACCTATTCAAGAATATTGGGTTCTGGCTCATATCAGCCCCGTTCATTGTGACGGATGGCCCCCTGACGGCTGTCAGGGGGTGCATGCTGATTCTAATCTTGAATGGAGTTTACTATCTGCGCGCAAAGGGCGAGGAAATTGCCTTGATGCCTGACCCCAAATATCGGGCCTACGTCGATTACATTGATCAACATGGGTTCCTCGCAAGAGCGAAGAAACTTTTACATTAGAGCGGCCATTTCAAGCATCCGGCGTCAGCGTCTGCTGGACCAGGAATGTGTCGGCATACTGCGTCATACTGGCGATCTTTCCATAACTGATCTCGTAGAGATGGGCAGGCGGCGTGCATCGACTTTCCCCATCGCCTTGTAGGTTCCGGAGTAGACCCCGAAGGCGGCGATACGGTCGCCGTCTTCAAGATAGGTGTGAACGTCGGCGCGATAGCCGATCCATTCCGTGGCGAGGCGCCGGAAGACACCGGTGATAATCGCTTCCGCGCCGACATAGGTCCCGGCGTATGGGAAACCTTCGGCTTCGGTCCACCGTGCATCGGGGGTGAGAGCGGCCAGCAGATTGCGGCGGGGCGGCTGATCCAACTCCTCAAGGACTGGTCGCTGCCCTCCGGGGACATCCATACGGTCTATCCGGCCGCGCGGTTCCGGCCGCGCAAGGTGACCGCCTTCGTCGAAATGCTTATCGCCGCCGAGTAGCAGAAACCTTCTGTCGCGCTAGCTCTGGGACGGACGCCGTAAACAGGCTCACGCGTGTTCGTAGGATGTTCTTTCTCAGTCCTTCGCCCGCTCCACATAAGCGCCATCGGCCGTCATCACCACCACGCGGGTACCCGGCGCGATGTGCGGCGGCACCAGCGTGCGCACGCCGTTGGAAAGCACGGCCGGCTTGTATGACGAGGACGCCGTCTGGCCTTTGGTCGTCGGCTCCGTCTCGACCACTTCGAAAGTAGCGCGCTGCGGCAGCACCAGGGCTATGGCGATGCCGTTGAACTGCGAAATCTGCACCGCCATGCCTTCGAGCAGGTAGGGCGCCATGTCGCCGACCACGCTTTCCGGCACCGCGACCTGGTCGTAGCTTTCCGGGTTCATGAAGTGATACCCCTCGGCGTCGGCGTAGAGGAAGGTGTGCTCGCGCTCCTCGACATAGGCGCGCTCGACCTGCTCGGTGGTGCGGTAGCGCTCCGAAACCTTCACCCCGTCGGAGATGCGGCGCATGTCGAGCTGGGTGACCGGCGTACCCTTGCCAGGGTGGATGTTTTCGGCAAAGAGGATCACGTAAAGCTTGCCGTCCTTGTCGACGACATTGCCTTTACGGAGCGAACTGGCGATGACCTTCACCACGGTTTTCAATCCTAGACTTCGTTGGCCTGAAACGATCGTTCGGCGCAAATCGGCTGCGAGAGCCGTCGCCGTAGCGCATCTTGGCCCGAACCGCCAGCCCTGTCAGCAATTCCGTTGCCCGGCAAACCCATGACTGGCGCTTCGCCCTGGTGGACGCCGGATGTTCACGCCGACCGCCGGCCGCGGCTGATGGCGCGTAACGCCATAGCTGCCGCAATGCGCGGCTGGTTTGGCGAGCGCGACTTCATCGAGGTCGAGACGGCGGCGCTGCAGATATCACCGGGCAATGAGGCGCATCTCTCCGCCTTTGCCACCGAGGCTATCGGCGCCGACGGTGCGCGCCGGCCGCTTTACCTCCACACCTCACCGGAATTCGCCTGCAAGAAGCTGCTTGCCGCCGGCGAACGGCGCATCTTCAGCCTGGGCGCCGTCTGGCGCAACCGCGAGCGCGGTCCTTTGCATCACCCGGAGTTCACCATGCTCGAATGGTACCGGGTCGGCGAAACCTATGAGAGCCTGATGGCTGATTGCGCCGAACTGCTGAAGCTCGCGGCTGAGCGGGCCGGCGCCAAAACCTTCCGCTTTCGCGGCCGCGAGGCCGATCCGTTTGCCGAGCCGGAACGCGTGAGCGTGGCGGAAGCTTTTGCGCGTTACGCCGGCATCGATCTTCTTGCCACCGTTTCTGCCGATGGCGGCACAGACCGCGCCGCACTTCATGATGCTCTGGTCAAGGCCGGCCTGCGCACGGCCGACGATGACAACTGGGCCGATTTGTTCAGCCGCGTGATGGTGGAAAAGGTCGAACCGATGCTGGGGCAGGGGCGGGCCACAATCCTCTATGGCTATCCGATCTCCGAGGCCGCCTTGGCCCGGCCGAGCGCGGAGGACCAGCGCGTGGCCGAGCGCTTCGAGCTCTATTGCTGCGGCGTCGAGCTCGCCAATGCTTTTGGCGAACTGACCGATCCGGCCGAGCAGCGCCGGCGCTTTGCCGCCGAGATGGACGAGAAGGAGCGCGTCTATGGCGAGCGCTATCCGCTGGATGAGGATTTTCTCGCCGCCCTCGCCATCATGCCGCAAGCCAGCGGCTCGGCGCTTGGCTTCGACCGGCTGGTGATGCTGGCAACGGGCGCGACGAGGATCGATGACGTGATCTGGACGCCGGTCGCCACTCCTTGACGGAAATCGGCCTCGGTTAAACTCACAAACCGGTCAAGCCGCGCGTCTGTGGCGCCGCCGCGGATGGCTTTGCGGGCCGCTTGGGCGCTATGCCGCAGCGGGACAATTGCCCGTGCGCCATTGCACAAGCCGCATTGGGACAATAGATGGTGCAGCAGCCGCTACCGCCCGGCGCGGCTTCAGCCAGGACCATGCGCATGACCGATACATCAGAGGCAGCGAAATTGACCGACCGCGTCGCGGCACTGGTCGAGGCTGCCAAGCGGGCCGGCGCTGACGCCGCCGACGCGGTTGCCGTGCGCGGCCGTTCGATCGGCGTGTCGGTGCGGCTGGGAAAGGTCGAGCACACCGAAGCGTCCGAGGGCGACGATGTCTCGCTGCGCGTCTTCGTCGGCAACCGGGTGGCGAGCGTCTCGGCGACGGCGGCATCGGACCCCAAGGCGCTGGCTGAGCGCGCCGTGGCCATGGCCAAAGTCTCGCCCGAGGACCCCTATCAGGGTCTCGCCGATCCGGCTTTGCTGGTTGGCAAGGTGCGCGACCTCGATCTGTTCGACGCCACCGAGGTTTCGGCCGATCAGTTGAAGGAAGCGGCCCTTGCCGCCGAGGAAGCGGCCCTTGCAGTCAAGGGTGTCACCAATTCGGCCGGCAGCGGCGCCAGCGCAGGCCTCGGCGGGCTGGTGCTTGCCACGTCGAACGGCTTCGTCGGCCACTATGTCGCGTCGCGCTTTTCGCGTTCGGCCAGCGTGATTGCGGGTGAAGGCACCGGCATGGAGCGCGACTACGAATACTCTTCGAACCAGCATTTTTCCGATCTGGACGCACCGGAATTGATCGGCCGCAAGGCCGGCGAGCGCGCCGTGCGCCGCCTCGGCGCCCGCAAGGCGGCGACCGGTCCGGTCAACGTGGTGTTCGATCCGCGCGTCGCGCGCGGCATTGCCGGTCATCTCGCCGGCGCCATCAACGGCGCTTCGGTGGCGCGCAAGACCAGTTTTTTGCGCGAGATGATGGGCAAGCAGGTTGCGTCGGCTGCCATTACCGTCACCGACGAGCCGCTACGGCGTCGCGGCCAGGCCTCGCGCCCGTTCGACGGCGAAGGCGTCGAGGGCGAAAAGCTGTTGATGGTCGAGAACGGCGTGCTGAAGCACTGGTTCCTGTCGACGTCCGCCGCGCGGGAATTAGGGCTGACCACCAACGGACGCGGCGCGCGCAGCGGCTCGTCGGTATCGCCGTCTTCGACCAATCTCGCCATCGAGCCGGGCGACAGGACGCCGGAAGACCTGATCAGGTCGCTAAAATCCGGCTTTTATGTCACTGAAGTGTTCGGCCAGGGCGTCGACATGGTGACCGGCGAATACAGCCGTGGCGCATCCGGCTTCTGGATCGACAATGGTGAGCTTGCCTATCCGGTGGCCGAGGTGACCATCGCCTCGAATTTGAAGACGATGTTCCTCAATATGGTTCCGGCGAGCGATCTTGACCGCGATTTCGGCACTGCCGCACCGACGCTGCTGATCGAAGGAATGACCCTTGCCGGAGCGTGACCCGGTCATATCGGCCGGGGCCTCGGAAGACCTCGATCTGCTGCGCGACGCCGCCCGCGAGGCGGGCGCGATCGCCATGCGCTATTTCGGCAAGAACCCGCAAGTGTGGATGAAGGGCGGCACCTCGCCGGTCAGCGAAGCCGACCACGCGGCGGACGCCTATCTGCGCGAGACCCTTCTTGCGGCGCGGCCGGACTATGGCTGGCTATCAGAGGAAACGACTGACGATCCGGCGCGGCTTCTGGCGCGGCGCACCTTTGTCGTCGACCCCATAGACGGCACCCGCGGCTTCCTCGAAGGTCTGCGCTCGTGGTGCGTCAGCGTCGCGGTGGTCGAGAATGGCCGCACGCTCACCGGTGTGCTCGAATGTCCGGCCAAGGGCGAAACCTATTGGGCGCTGCCTGGCCATGGAGCTTTCCGCAACGGCAAGCCGATTGCCGTGCGCGGCCTGGGTAAGACGGTCGAGATCGGCGGGCTGAAGCAGTTGATCGACCTGATGCCGGCGCAATGGCAAAGCCGGGTGCGGCGGGCGGCGCACATTCCCTCTCTCGCCTACCGGCTGGCGATGGTCGCCAACGGCACGCTCGACGCAACCTTCGTCAAGCCCAACGCGCATGACTGGGATATCGCCGCCGCCGATCTCATCTTGCGCGAGGCTGGCGGCGCCGTGCTCGACGGCCATGGCCGCGCGCCGCTTTATGCCGGGGAGATCATCCGTCACGGCGCGCTGGTCGCCGGCAGCGGCCAGCTGCTGACCGTGCTTGCCGGCGTCATTGCCGATACGGAAGCGTGATCGAAGGTTCCAAAGTCGGCAGCTTTGGGCTAGACCTGTCGCAAACTCACAATATGTGAAGGACCGAAATGGCCGCGGAAGACGGAACGAAACAGCTTTTGCACCTGGTGTTCGGCGGCGAGCTGAAGAAGCTGGGAGGCACCGAGTTCCGCGATCTCGACGCGCTCGACATCGTTGGCGTCTATCCGGACTATCAAACCGCGCACACCGCGTGGAAGGCAAAGGCGCAAGCCAGCGTGGACAATGCCCATATGCGCTATTTCGTCGTCCATCTGCACCGGCTGCTCGACCCTGAAAGCAAGGCCGCCGGTTGACAGCGATGGAGCATGAAGCGGTGAAAGGGCAGCCCACCGGTGCCGCGGTCCGAAGAAGACGCGGCGGCAGTTCGAAGACATTCTGGCGCAAGATCCGCGAGCCGTTGGCGCAGTCGCGAATCGTCAAGAGCATGATCGTCAGCCTGCTCGCCCAGTTCGTCCGCCTGGTGCGCCTGACCAACCGCGTGGTCGAAGGCTCGGCTAAAATTTCAGGCGGCGACTACGCCGAATTCGAACCCGGCATCATCGCGCTCTGGCATGGCCAGCATCTGCTGACCCCAGCCTATTATCCCAAGGGACGGCCGCTGGTCGCCATGGTCTCGCGCAGCGCCGACGCCGAACTCAACGCGCTGATGATCGAAAAATTCGGCATCGAGGCGGTGCGCGGCTCCGGCGGGCGTGAAAGCACGAAGCATCTCGACAAGGGCGGCGCCAAGGCGCTCATCGCCCTGAAAAAGTCACTCGTGGCCGGCAAGAACGTCGCCATGATCGCCGACATTCCCCACGGCACGCCGCGCGACGCGGGGCTTGGTATCGTTCTGCTGGCACGCCTTTCCGGCCGGCCGATCATGCCTGCCGCCATCGCCACCAGCCGCCGCAAGGTGCTGGAAAGGAGCTGGGACAAGACCACCATCAACCTGCCGTTCGGCCGCTCCTCGATCGTCATCGGAACGCCGGTTTTCGTGCCGGCCAATGCCGACGAGGCCGAAATGGAGCGCAAGCGCCAGGAAGTCACGGCCGCGCTCAATGCCGCAACCGCCGAGGCCTATCGGCTCGTGGACGGCAGGCCATGAGCGTCGGCTGGGCGCGCGCCTTCCTGGCGGCCTACCGCCTTGCCGGTGCAGCCGCCTATCCGCTGATGGGTCCCTATGTCGCCTGGCGCACATCGCAGGGCAAGGAAGACCGCAGCCGCAGCCGTGAGCGCTACGGCGTTGCCGGGCGGCCGCGCCCCGAAGGGCCGGTGATCTGGATCCATGCGGCAAGCGTCGGCGAGACCCTTGCGGTCGTGCCGCTGGTGCAAAGCATCCTCGACTACGGTGTCAACATCGTGCTGACGACGGGAACAGTGACCTCGGCGCAGGTTGCCGACGAACGGCTGGGCGACCGCATCATCCACCAATATGTTCCGCTCGACCTCAAGCCGGCCGTCAGCCGCTTTCTCGATCACTGGCGGCCGGACCTGGCTATCATCGCCGAATCCGAGATATGGCCGATGACGATCCTCGAGCTCGGCGCCCGCCACGTGCCGCAGGTGCTGGTCAACGGCCGGCTCTCCGACCGTTCGTTCAAATCCTGGAAGAAGCGCGCCAACATCGCCGAGGCGCTGTTCGAGAACCTTGCACATGTCGTTGCCCAGTCGGATGTCGACGGCGAACGGTTTCGCGCGCTTGGCGCCCGGCCGGTCACCGTGTCCGGCAACCTCAAGGTCGACACCTTGCCGCCGCCCGTCGACGAACGGGCGCTGGCGACGCTGAAGCGCCAGATCGCCGGCCGCCCGACCTGGGCGGCAATTTCGACCCATGACGGCGAGGAGGTGGTCGCGGCGGAAGTCCACGCCACGCTCTACAAGCGCCACCATGGCCTGCTGACGATTATCGTCCCGCGCCATCCCGACCGCGCCGAAGCGCTGGCCGCACAGATTTCCGGCATGGGCCTGAAGCTGGCGCGGCGCAGCAAGGGCGACCGGATCACCGCCGACACCGATATCCTCCTTGGCGATACGATCGGCGAGATGGGGCTTTATCTCCGGCTGACGGAAATCGCCTTTGTCGGCCGCTCGCTGACCTCGGAAGGCGGCCAGAATCCGCTGGAGCCGGCCATGCTCGACACCGCTGTGCTGGCCGGCCGCAACGTCCAGAATTTTCGCGAGGCCTATCAGCGCCTGCTCGACAGCGGCGGCGCCAAGCTGGTGCGCGACCGCGACATGCTGGCCGGCGCCGTCAATTTCCTGCTGAGCAATGAAGTTGCGCGCCATGAGATGATGGCGGCCGGTGCCGCCACAGTCGACCAGATGCGCGGTGCGCTGGCGCACACGCTGAAGTCGCTCGAGCCTTATATCCAGCCATTGATCGTCAAGTCGCGCCTGAAGGGCGCCGACGGGCGATAGGTGGCGTCGGAAGCACCACCTTTCTGGTGGGAAGCGCCGGACTGGCGGGTCTTTGCGCTGTCGCCGCTATCAGCCGTCTATGGCATCGTCGCCGGCCGCCGCATGCATCGGGCGGTACGTGAAAAGATCGACGCGCCAGTGCTTTGCGTCGGCAACTTCACCGTCGGCGGCAGCGGCAAGACGCCGGTCGCCATCGCGCTGGCAAAGCAGGCCAGGCGCATGCAACTCAATCCCGGATTCCTGTCGCGCGGCCATGGCGGCTCGTTCGCGCAGCCGCATGTCGTCGATGCCGGTCACGACGCTGCCAAGCATGTCGGCGACGAGCCGCTGCTTTTGGCCGAGCACGCGCCGGTTGCGGTGAGCCCCAACCGCGCTGCCGGCGCCAAGCTGCTCCTGGAAGCCCATGGTTGCGATTTCCTGATCATGGATGACGGTTTTCAGAGCGCGCGCATCCATATCGATTATGCGCTGGTCGTCGTCGACGCCCGTTACGGCATCGGCAACGGCCGGGTCATTCCGGGCGGTCCGCTGAGAGCCAACATCGTCGACCAACTGGTGTTCACCGACGGGCTGTTGAAGATGGGCGAGGGCGCTGCCGCCGACCAGGTCGTGCGCCAGGCGGCGCGCGCCGGCCGGCCGATCTTCGAGGCGCATGCCGAGCCCGCGGCCAAGGAGCGGTTCGCCGGCCGGCGGTTCCTCGCCTTTGCCGGCATCGGCCACCCCGAAAAATTCTTCGACACGCTGCGCGGCACTGGTGCGGAAGTGGCGCTGAGCCGGTCGTTTCCGGACCATCACTTCTATGCCCCTGATGAACTCGCGGAACTGGCGGCAACCGCGCGCCGCGATGGACTGGGCCTCGTCACCACCGCCAAGGACGCCGCCCGGCTGCGCCACGGCGCTGCCCCGGCCGATTTCCTCGCTGAACTCGCCGTGCTGGAGATCGACGCCACGTTCGAACTCGACACTGTGCCGGAGCGCATCATCGACGAGACGCTGGATGCCTGGAGACAGCGGAAGCTGCGAGGGTAGGGCGTGCAGCGTCACGCGGAGATGCTGGCGGACAGCACCCCCCTCTGGCCTGCCGGCCATCTCCCCCGCAAGGAGGGAGATCAGCAGCTTTGCCAATGGCGCTCATTCTGCAACGCTGGTGATTTGGCGAAAGCAAAGATGATCATCCAATCTCCCCCTTGCGGGCATAGGCGCTAAGATAGCTTTGGCATGGACTGAAACTTGCGCTTTCGTGGTGGTTCGCGCCAGCGATATCGCAAGGCATGGAGTTTTTGGCGCAGGGCCGCCAAGGAAGGTTGAGGAAAGATGGTCGCGATCAGAGAGGCGACGATCTGGCGGGTTGCGCGCCACAGCAGCGGGCGCCCGTCGCTCAAGGGGGAGAGACACCCAACTCCTGCGAGAGGGGTTCGGTCACAAGCGCGATGAGGAAGTGTGCAAGGATCCAAGGC
>NZ_AYWZ01000019.1:0-95866 GCF_000502335.1 Mesorhizobium sp. L2C066B000 | reverse complement strand
GGCGGCGTGGTGGCGGCGCCGTTGGCCGCGGGCGCGGCCGGTGCGGTGTTGCCCGAAGGCGGCGTCGGCGCCGTCGTGCCGGGCAACTGATTGAGCACGCCGTTGCCGCTGTCGGCCGGCACGCGATCGAGAATGTCGATCGGTTTTTCGCCATAGCGGGCAACGATAGAGAGTGTCAGCGACGTCACGAAGAAGGCCGCGGCCAGGATCGCCGTCGCCCGCGTCAGCGCATTGGCGGCGCCACGCGCGGTCATGAAACCGGAACCGCCGCCAATGCCGAGACCACCGCCTTCGGAGCGTTGCAGCAGCACCACGCCGACAAGGGCGAGCACGACCATGAGGTGGATGACGATCAGTACGGTTTCCATATTTTATCCTGGCAAGCCCTGCCGCTCCCTGGCGATCAGGGCCGGTGATTTGGAGGCGGCTCCATACAATGCTTTAACGGCATTTCCAAGCCCGTGGCCGGAATATGGGAAGCAATGCGCCCTTTGCAACGATTTCCGCCGAACTGCCGCGTTCATAAGTCGATGACGGAACTGTCGGCAACGAAATTCCGGGGCCTACGCGATATTCTGGTATGCCTCGGCGATGGCGAGAAAGTCGGATGCCTTCAAGCTGGCGCCGCCAACCAGCGCGCCGTCGACGTTTTTGACGCCCAGCAGTTCGACTGCGTTGGACGCCTTGACCGAGCCGCCATAGAGAATGCGCATCTTGCCGGCCACGACTGCGCCGAGCGCTTCCGCCAGTTTTTGGCGGATATGTGCGTGCGCCTCCGCCACGTCTTCGGCGGTCGGCGTCAGGCCGGTGCCGATAGCCCATACCGGCTCGTAGGCGATAACGGTGTTGGCGGGCGTTGCGCTCGGTGGCACCGAGCCGGCGACCTGGCGCGATAACACGTCGAGTGCTGTGCCCGCTTCGCGCTCGGCCTTGGTCTCGCCGATGCAGATGATGGCGACGAGCCCTGCCCGCCACGCCGCCGAGGCCTTGGCGAGGACGATGGCATCGTCCTCGCTGCGCTGTTCGCGGCACTCGGAATGGCCGACAATGACGTGGCTGGCGCCCGCATCCTTCAGCATCTCGGCTGAGACACAGCCGGTGAAGGCGCCGCTTTCCTTGATGTGGCAGTCCTCGCCACCGGCCCGCACCGGCGTGCGCGACAGGATTTCGACGGCGCGCGACAGCAAGGTCGCCGGCACGCAGACCAATGCTTCGGTCTCTGCGTCGAGCCCGCTCATGAAGCCGTTGCCGATCATCCTGAGCTCGTTCAGCGAAGCGCTGGTGCCGTTCATTTTCCAGTTGCCGGCAACGAGCGGTCGAATTCCTGGCGTCATGGGGATCTGGTTCTCCGGGCGACATTGGGGTCTCGCCCTCCCTATCAAAATCAGGCCACAAAGCAATCGACAGTGAGCCGGAAGGGCGCTATTGCGCTTGTTTCAGACTCGGGCGCACGCAAAACTGCGCAAAAATCGGAAGTAACAATGCTTGGTATATTGAGAAGCGCGGCAGGGACCTGGGTCGCGAAAGCCCTGCTGTCGCTGCTGGTGTTGAGTTTCCTTGCCTGGGGCGTCACCACGCGGATGACGGGCGGCTTCCTGGCTGGCCATCATGCGGTGATCACCGCCGGCAGCACCACCGTGTCGATCACCGAATACCGCCTCGCCTACGATCGCCAGATCGCCATGCTGCAACAGCAGATCGGCCAGCGCATCAGCCGCGACCAGGCCAAGGCCTATGGCATCGACAACCAGGTGCTGGCTCAGTTGGTGTCCGGCGCCGTCCTCGACGAACAGGCGCGCAAGCTCGGGCTTGGCTTCTCCAAGGACAGGCTGGCCGAACTGACGCGGCAGGAACCCGCCTTCCAGGGCCCGAATGGCCAGTTCGACCGCCGGCTGTTCGAATCCCGCCTGCGCGAACTGGGAATGCGGCCGGAGGATTATCTGAAGAACCGGGCTCAGGTGGCGGTGCGCCAGCAGATCGTCGAAGCGGTTTCGGACGGGCTCAAGGCTCCGGATACCTTCTTCAAGGCAGTTGCGCTCTATCGCGGCGAAGACCGCACCATCGACTATCTGATCTTGCCAAAGGCGTTGGTGGAGCCGATCGAGGCGCCATCCGACAGCGTGCTTCAGGCTTATTTCGAGGCCAACAAGAAAACCTACGCGGCGCCAGAATACCGCAAATTCTCCTATGTCCGGCTCGAGCCCGAAGACATCATGGATGTCAGCGCCGTAACGGACCAGCAGGTCAGCGACGACTACAACAAGAACAAGGGCCGCTACACCACGCCGGAAATGCGCACCATCGAACAGCTGGTGTTTCCTTCCGCGGACGCCGCCAAGGCGGCATCCGATTCGCTGAAGACGGGCGCCACTTTCGACAAGATCGTCACCGCGCAGGGCAAGACCCCGGCCGACACGCTGCTCGGCACGCTCTCCAAGGATAAGATCACCGACAAGGCGGTCGCCGATGCCGCATTCGCGCTTGCCGTCAACGAAGTCAGCCCGGTCGTCCAGGGCGCGTTCGGTCCGGTGCTTTTGCGCGTTACCGAGATCAAACCGGAAACGGTGAAGCCGCTGGCCGAAGTGTCAGACCAGATCCGCAAGGATCTGGCGCTTGGCGAAGCAAGCCGCATCCTGCTCGACGTGCACGACAATTACGAAGACACCCGCGCCGCCGGCAGCACGCTGGCCGAAGCCGCCGCCAAACTCAAGCTCAAGGACGTTACCGTCGAGGCCATAGACCGCACCGGCCTCAAGCCGGACGGCACCATCATCAAGGACCTGCCGGCATCGCCGGACCTCATCAAGGCGGTGTTCGAGGCCGAGCCCAACACCGAGAATCAAGCCCTGACCACCCCTAACAACGGCTTCGTGTTCTATGAACTGACATCGATCACGCCGGCTCGCGACCGCACGCTGGACGAAGTCCGCCAGCGCGTGGTGGCGGACTGGACGACAGAGGAAACGACCAAGCGGCTGACCGCGAAAGCAGACGAACTCGACAAGCGCCTCAAGGCTGGCACCACACTCGACGTCATCGCCGGCGAACTGAAGCTTGAAAAGCAGACCAAGCGCGGCGTGAAGCGCGAGGCCGACGATGTCGATTTCGGCAAGGAGGGTGCTGCTGCGATGTTCGGCGTCGGCGAAGGCGGCACCGGGCTGATCCCCTCGCCCACCGGCGACGGCCAGATCCTGTTCAAGGTCGCCGAAGTGTTCGAGCCGGCCGGAGCCGACGCCAGCTCGGTACCCGACGATGCGCAAAAATCCTTCACGCAAGGCATGTCCGACGATCTGCTCGACCAGTTGGTGGCGCAGTTGCAGACGCAGTACGCCGTCAGCGTCGACCAGGCCGCCGTTGCCCAAGCCCTCGCCCAATGAATGGCCCTAGCCCAATGAACGTCTTGGCCGAATGAGCGCCCTGAAGACCCATATCGCCAAGGTCGCCACGGGAACCGGGCTTACCTTCGAGGAAGCGCGCGAAGCTTTCGACATCATCATGTCTGGCGACGCGACGCCGGGCCAGATCGGCGGCTTCCTGATGGCCTTGCGTGTGCGCGGCGAGACGGTGAGCGAGATTTCCGGGGCCGTCGCCACCATGCGTGCCAAGATGCTGCGCGTCGAAGCTCCTGAGGGCGCAATCGACATCGTCGGCACCGGCGGCGACAATTCGCATTCAGTCAACATCTCGACCGCTTCGGCCTTCGTCATTGCTGGCTGCGGCGTGCCGGTCGCCAAGCACGGCAATCGGGGCCTGTCGTCGCTGACGGGCGCTGCCGATGTGCTGGTCGCGCTCGGCGTCAAGATCGATATCCCACCAGAGGTAATCGGCCGCTGCATCCAGGATGCCGGCGTCGGCTTCATGTTCGCACCTGCGCACCACCCGGCGATGAAGCATGTCGGCCCGACCCGCGTCGAGCTCGGCACGCGCACCATCTTCAACCTGCTCGGACCGCTGTCCAATCCGGCCGGCGTCAGCAGGCAGATGGTCGGCGTGTTCCTGCCGGAATGGATCGTGCCGGTGGCCGAGACATTGAAGGCGCTGGGCACCGAGCATGCCTGGGTCGTCCATGGCGACGGCTATGACGAGATCACTACCACCGGCGAGACTGTGGTTGCGGAACTGGCCGGTGGCGAGATCCGTCATTTCACGCTCACCCCGGAAGCGGTCGGCCTGCAGCGCCACAGCAAGGACGAGCTGCGCGGCGGCGATGCCGCCTACAATGCCAAGGCGTTGCGCGACATGCTGGGCGGTGCTGCCGGCGCCTATCGCGATACGGTGCTGATGAATGCCGGCGCCGGCATGGTGGTAGCCGGCAAGGCGACGACGCTTGCCGACGGCATGGCCGCGGCCACACAGGCCATCGACAGCGGCCGGGCGCTGGGCGTGCTCGACAGGCTGGTCGAGATTTCGAACGGATGAGCCGTGGCTGACATTCTGCGCAAGATCGAGGCCTACAAACGCGACGAGATCGCGGCGGCGAAGGCGCGGATACCGTTGGCCGAGATCAAGGCGCGAGCCAAGGATGCCGACGCACCGCGTGGCTTTCTGAGGGCGCTTGAGGCGAAGCGCAGATCGGGCAGCTTCGGCCTGATCGCCGAGATCAAAAAGGCAAGCCCTTCCAAAGGCTTGATCCGTGCCGATTTCGACCCGCCCGCACTGGCGCAGGCCTATGAGAAAGGCGGTGCCGCCTGTCTTTCGGTGCTGACCGATGCGCCATCCTTCCAGGGCGCGCCGGAATTTCTCACCAATGCACGCAAGGCAGTGTCCCTGCCCGCGCTGCGCAAGGATTTCCTGTTCGACCCTTACCAGGTCTACGAGGCTCGCGCATGGGGCGCCGATGCCATCCTGATCATCATGGCCAGCGTCGATGATGCCTTGGCGAGCGAATTGGAAGCGACCGCGTTCGAACTCGGCATGGACGCGCTGATCGAGGTGCATGACGAGGCCGAGACGCAGCGCGCGGTAAAACTCTCGTCGCAGCTGATCGGCATCAACAACCGCAATCTGAGAACATTCGAGACCAGCCTCGAGACCTCGGAACGGCTGGCGTCGATGGTGCCGGGCGGCCGATTGCTGGTCAGCGAGAGCGGCATTTTCACCCACGACGATTGCTTCAGGATGCAAAAGACCGGCATCAGCACCTTCCTCGTCGGCGAGAGCCTGATGCGGCAAGAGGATGTCGCTGCGGCAACGCGGCTGCTTTTGACAGGCAAGGCGAAGGCAGAGGCCATCTGAGGATGGCAGCCGCCCTCACCCATCTCGGCGCCAAGGGCGAGGCCAACATGGTCGATGTCGGCGACAAGGCGGAGACGACGCGCACGGCGGTCGCCGAGGGCTTTGTCTCGATGCGGGCCGAAACCCTGAAGATGATCCTCGACGGCGACGCCAAGAAGGGCGATGTGCTGGGTACCGCGCGCATTGCCGGCATCATGGCGGCCAAGAAGACGCATGAGCTGATTCCGCTCTGCCATCCGCTGCTTTTGACCAAGGTGTCGGTCGACATCGAACCGGACACCACGCTGCCCGGCCTCAGGGTCACCGCGCTTGCCCGCGTCACCGGCAAGACCGGGGTCGAGATGGAGGCGCTGACCGCGGCATCTGTCGCGTGCCTGACCATTTACGACATGGCCAAGGCGGTCGACCGCGCCATGGTGATTTCCGGTATAAAGCTGGTGGAAAAGACCGGCGGCAAGTCCGGCGACTACAAGGCGGGTTCGTAAATGGTGCTGGTTCCGGTCGCCGAGGCGCTTCAACGCCTCCTCGACGGCGCTGTGGCGTTGCCCGGTGAAAGCGTCGCGCTGGCGGATGCGGCCNGAGGCGCTTCAACGCCTCCTCGACGGCGCTGTGGCGTTGCCCGGTGAAAGCGTCGCGCTGGCGGATGCGGCCGGCCGGGTGCTGGTGGAGCCGGTCGTGGCGCTGCGTACCCAGCCGCCTTTCAATGCATCTGCCATGGACGGCTATGCCGCACGGGCGCAGGATGTGGCGTCCGCTCCGGCGCGGCTTTCGGTGATCGGCATGGCGCCCGCAGGGCGCCGCTTTGACGGCACAGTTGGTAAATCCGAGGCCGTGCGCGTCTTCACCGGCGCGCCGCTGCCTGAAGGCGCAGACACCATCGTCATCCAGGAAAATGTCCGCGATCTCGGCGGTAGCCGGATCGAGGTCACCGAACCGACGGCGAAGAACCGCAATATCCGCCGCCTTGGACTGGATTTTGCGCAAGGCGACGTGCTGCTGGAAAAAGGCCGCGTGCTCGATCCGGCTGCATTGTCGCTGGCGGCGTCGGCCAATCATTCCCGGCTGAACGTGGTGCAACGGCCGCTGGTCGCCATAATCGCCACCGGCGACGAATTGCTGCCACCGGGCAGCGAACCTGGCCCCGACCAGATCATCTCATCCAACGCCTATGGCGTCGCTGCTGTGGCGCAGTCGGTCGGCGCTCGCGCGCTCGATCTCGGTATAGCGGCCGATCGCAAGGAAGCGATCGCGGCGCTGGTGAAAAAGGCGGTCGATGCGAAAGCCGACGTCATCGTCACGCTCGGCGGCGCCTCGGTCGGCGACCATGATCTCGTCCATGACGTGCTGACCGGCGAAGGCATGAACCTCGACTTCTGGAAGCTCGCCATGCGCCCGGGCAAGCCGCTGATGTTCGGGCGGCTGGGCGATATCAGGTGCATCGGCCTGCCCGGCAATCCGGTGGCGAGCCTGGTCTGCTCGCAATTGTTCCTGAAGCCGCTGTTGGCGCAGCTCGGCGGCCGTCCCCACCGGCAGGACATCCGCCAGGCTGAGCTTGGCGCCGCGATGCCGGCCAATGATCTAAGGCAAGACTATGTGCGCGCCGTGGTCCGGGAAGAAGCCGGCGCATTGGTGGCGACGCCGTTCGGCATCCAGGATTCCTCGATGCTGAGAATGCTGGCCGACGCCAACGGCCTGATCGTGCGCGAGCCCTTCGCTCCGGCGGCAGAAGCAGGCGCCGCTTGCAGCGTTCTGATGTTGCGCTGAAGGTCGCGGATCCAAGCCGTTAATTCCAAGAGATAAGACTGGTTGTTACTCCGCCAGCAATGTCCGCGTCAGCGGATGTGTCGGATCGGCAAGCCCGTCGACGATGCTGAAATGATGCCGGTCCGGCTCGACCACTGTGCTGGTCGTGGCGCCGAGGCCGATCCAGATGTTGGCAAGCAGCGCATTCTGGCGCAGGAACTCCGCCCGCTCGCCGCCGCCGGCCCAGCAGGTGATGCGCGCGCCCTGCATGGGGCGCAGCAGAACCGGGCTTTCCGCCAGTGCTTCCGCTTCATCGATGGCCAGTGTCGCGTTCATCCCCGTCCGCATGATCGGCCGCAGATCATGAACCCCGGAGATCGAGACGACATTGCGTATGCGGCCGGCCACATCGGCGGCCAGAGGCGTCGTTGTCGTCACCATCCTGGAGGCGAGATGGCCGCCGGCGGAATGCCCGGTCAGGATCACCGGCCCGCCGACCATCGTCGCCGCCTTGCCGATCGCCGCCGCGATTTCCCTGACGATGCCGGAAATGCGTATGTCGGGACAAAGCGTGTAAGTCGGCATTGCCACGGCAAAGCCATTGGCAACCGCGCCGTTGGCCAGATGCGACCATGGCTTGTTGTCGAACGCCTTCCAGTAACCGCCATGGATGAAGACGACGAGCCCTTTGGGCATGACATCGGGAAGGAACAGATCGAGCCTGTTGCGCGGGCTGTCGCCATAGGCGATGTCGAGCTTGGCCCGACCGGACGCCGACATTGTGTCGCGAAAAGCCTGTGCCGGTGTGTCCCACGCGGCCGGCCAGCGATTGCTGCCGGCAATGTTGTCGCCGTTGGCGTAGGCATTGTCCCAATCGGCAACACGATGTTGGAGCATCTGCATCCCTCCCGGATGGCTTCAGTTCAGTCGACAGGAATGGCCGCCGAACAGGGCGGCGTCAATCCTGCGACCTAAAAACATTTTAGGCTTGAAACAAATTTCGACTGGTGCGATCCTGCGCCTTGTTCAGCCGTGGGCGCGAGGCAGACAGGGGCAGTCGAAAATGCTTGGGCCATCAGCGCATATCGACACATTCACGCGCGACAACCTGCCGCCGCCGGAGCAATGGCCGGAGTTTTTGCTCGACGGCTTCGACTATCCCGACCACATAAATGCCGGCGTCGAATTGACCGACAGGCTGGTCGAAAAAGGGTTCGGCGACCACACCGCGCTGATCGGCAATGGCCGCCGCCGCACCTACAAGGAACTGTCCGACTGGACCAACAGGCTCGCCCATGCCCTGGTCGAGAATTATGGCGTCAAGCCGGGCAACCGGGTGCTGATCCGCTCGGCCAACAACCCGGCCATGGTCGCCTGCTGGCTGGCCGCCACCAAGGTTGGCGCGGTGGTCGTCAACACCATGCCGATGCTGCGCGCCGGCGAACTCGCCAAGATCGTCGACAAGGCGGAAATCACGGTTGCGCTTTGCGATACAAGGCTGATGGACGAGATGACCGCCTGCGCCAAGGGCAATGCGTATCTCAAGCAGGTCATTGGCTTCGACGGCACGGCCAACCATGACGCGGAACTCGACCGAGCCGCCCTCGACAAGCCGGTCACCTTCACTGCCGTCAACACCGGCCGCGACGATGTCGCGCTGCTCGGCTTCACCTCCGGCACCACCGGCGTGCCGAAGGCGACGATGCATTTCCACCGCGACCTGCTGATCGTCGCCGACGCCTATGCCCGCGAAATCCTGGAGGTGACGCCCGACGACATCTTCGTCGGCTCCCCGCCCCTTGCCTTTACCTTCGGTCTTGGCGGGCTCGCCATCTTCCCGCTGCGCTTCGGCGCCGCGGCGACGCTGCTGGAACAGGCGACGCCGCCCAACATGATCCACATCATCGAGACTTACAAAGCGACCATTTCCTTCACCGCGCCGACAGCCTATCGCGCCATGCTCAAGGCCATGGATGAAGGCGCTGACCTTTCCTCGCTGCGCGTCGCGGTTTCGGCGGGCGAGACGCTGCCGGCGCCTGTCTTCGAGGAATGGACTGAGAAGACCGGCAAGCCGATCCTCGATGGGATCGGCGCCACCGAGATGCTGCATATCTTCATCTCCAACCGCTTCGACGACATGAAGCCGGCCTCCACCGGCAAACCCGTCGGCGGCTATCAGGCACGCATCGTCGATGACGAGATGCGGGAGTTGCCGCGCGGCTCTACTGGCCGGCTGGCGGTGCGCGGCCCGACCGGCTGCCGCTACATGGCCGATGCCAGGCAAAAGGACTATGTCCGCGATGGCTGGAACCTCACCGGCGATACGTTCACGCAGGACGAGGATGGCTTCTTCCACTTCGCCGCGCGTTCCGACGACATGATCGTCAGCGCCGGCTACAACATCGCCGGCCCCGAGGTCGAAGCGGCGCTGCTCTCGCATCCCGACGTCGCCGAATGCGCGGTGACCGGCGCCGAGGACCGCGAGCGCGGCCAGATCGTCGAGGCGCATATCGTGCTTGTGCAAGGTGTTTCGCCGGACGCATTGACCGTCAAACGCCTGCAGGACCACGTCAAGGCAACGATCGCGCCCTACAAATATCCGCGTTCGGTGAAGTTCATCGACGCCTTGCCCAAAACCCAGACCGGCAAGATCCAGCGCTTCCGGTTGCGCGCGGAGAAGAGCAATTGAGCCAGCCGCACGATCCGGCGTCCGATGGCGCGCAGATGTCTTTCAAGGAGCGGATGTCCTACAGCGACTATCTGCAGCTGGACAAGGTGCTCGATGCGCAGGCGCCGCTGTCTTCTGCCCATGACGAGATGCTGTTCATCATCCAGCATCAGACATCGGAATTGTGGATGAAGCTCGCTTTACACGAGATCGGCGCCGCGATCCGCTCTATCCGCGCCGACCGCCTCGAACCGAGCTTCAAGATGCTGTCTCGCGTCGCGCGAATCTTCGAGCAGCTCAACAATGCCTGGGACGTGCTGCGCACGATGACGCCCAGCGAATACACCGAGTTTCGCGACGCGCTCGGCCAATCCTCGGGCTTCCAGTCCTGGCAGTACCGCGCCATCGAGTTCATGGCCGGCAACCGCAACCTAGCCATGCTCGGGCCGCACAAGCACCGGCGCGATCTTACGGACAGGCTGGAAGCGATCCTGGCCACGCCGTCGCTGTACGACGAGGCGCTTCTGCTTTTGGCGCGCAATGGCTTCGACATCGGCGCCGATGCCGGGCGCACGGACTGGCGCGAGACGCGCGGTGAGAACGAAGACGTGCTGGCTGCTTGGCAAACCGTCTACCGCGACCCGCAGCGCTACTGGATGCTCTACGAACTGGCCGAGAAGCTGGTCGACTTCGAGGATTACTTCCGCCGCTGGCGCTTCAACCACGTCACAACGGTCGAACGCATCATCGGCTTGAAGCGCGGCACCGGCGGCACCTCAGGCGCCTCCTATCTGAAGAAGATGCTGGAGGTCGTGCTGTTTCCGGAGCTCTGGACGGTCCGCACCCGGCTCTAGAGCATTTCACCGTTTAACGTAAACGGCGAAATGCTCTAGCTCTTTGATTTGACGCAATTGCGGACGGAAAACCGCTTCACACTTTTCCTGAAATTGCTCTGGTTTCTCACGTAACCGCGGTCTTCACCGCGAAGCGGGCGTCCTGCCAGGCGCCGGTGCGCAGAATATCCTCCAGGACTTCGACCGCCTGCCAGACATCGCCATATCCGACATAGAGCGGCGTGAAGCCGAAACGGATGGTCGACGGCGCCCGGAAATCGCCGATCACGCCGCGCTCGATCAGCGCGCGCATCACCTGATAGCCATGCGGATGGAGGAACGACACCTGGCTGCCGCGCTGGCTGCCGTCGCGAGGACTTTCCAGTTCAAGCCCGTAGGCGCCGCATCTGGCTTCGACGAGCTGGATAAACAGGTCGGTCAGCGCGATACTTTTTCTGCGCACCGCCGCCATGTCGACGTCGTTCCAGATATCGAGCGCGCCTTTGAGCGCCCGCATCGACAGCACCGGCTGCGTTCCGCACAGGAAGCGGCGGATCCCGCTGCCAACGGCAAAGCCCTGCTCGAAGGCAAACGGCCGCGCATGGCCCCACCAGCCGCTGAGCGGCTGGCTGATATCTCCATGGTGGCGCTCGGCCGCGTAGATGAAGGCCGGCGAGCCCGGGCCGCCATTGAGGTATTTGTAGGTGCAGCCGACAGCGAAATCGGCATTGGCACGGTCGAGTTCGACCGGCAAGGCACCGGCGGTGTGGCAGAGATCCCAGATGATCAGCGCGCCGGCGTCATGTGCCTTGCGCGTCAGCGCCGCCATGTCGCGCAACTGGCCGGATTTGTAGTTGACATGGTTGACTAGGATGACGGCAACGCTGTCGTCGATCAGGTCCTCGATTGCGGCCGCGTCGACGCCCTCCAGCCGCAGCCGCGTTCCCGGCCGGGTCGAGGCGACGCCTTCGGCCATGTAGAGGTCGGTCGGGAAACTGTCGCCCTCGGCAACGATGACCGACCGATCCGGCCGCATGCCGAGCGCTGCGTGCAGCAGCTTGTAGATGTTGATAGAGGTTGTGTCGCAGACCACCGTCTGCCCATCAGCCGCGCCGATCAGTCGCCCGAGCTGATCTCCGAGTTCCACCGGCATGTTGAACCAGCCGGCGGTGTTCCAGGCGCGAATGAGGTCGTGCGCCCATTCCTGCGTGGCGGCCTGCTGCAGTTCGCTGAAGACGACCGCTGACGCGGCGCCCAGGGAATTGCCGTCGAGATAAATCACGCCTTGCGGCAAGACAAAGCGTTCGCGCATGGAGCGCAGCGGATCGGCGGCATCCATTGCTTCGATTGCAGCGAGATCGGGTGTCATCATGATCCGGCGCCCCTCCATGGACAAACGCGCGCGGCGGAGCCTGCCCGCCCAAACATGCCGTCGACTTTGAGTGGTCGCCCTTGAACTGTCAACATTATATATAATTCACCCATTGAAAGGCTTTGATATATAATGCTCAGCCGAGCGTTTTGTCTGATGGATCACGATGCTGGATGACGAGCAGACCTCGAAGACGGAAGTGGCCTATCGCCTGCTCAGGCGCGATATTCTTGCGACCCGGCTGGCGCCTGCCGCGCCGTTGAAGCTGAGCACGCTGCGCAACACCTACGGCATCGGCTGGACGCCGTTGCGCGAGGCGCTGTCGCGGCTGGAGGCGGAACGGCTTGTGACCGCCATCAGCAACCGCGGGTTTGCGGTCGCTCCCGTCTCTCGGGCGGAGCTCGAGGATTTGGCGCGTGCGCGGCTCGTGGTCGAACTGCCCCTGCTGGTGGAATCGGTCGAGAAGGGCGACCGCGAGTGGGAAGACGCGGTCGTTGCCGCCCACTATCGTCTCTCACGGTGCGGGTCTGTTCTCGACGATCCATCGGATGATGCGGTCGACGCGTGGTACGAAAAACACGATGCCTTCCATGCGGCGCTGCTCAGTGCCGCGACATCCAGCTGGCTGCTGCGCTTCAATGCAACGATTTCCGACCAATTGCATCGCCATCACCGCTTTCTGGGTCTGGCCCCCACGCTGCGCGCCGCCGCCGGCCGCACGGATGGGCACCGGAAGGCCGTGGCGGCCCTGCGCGACGCCGTGGCGATCGAACACCATACCGCCCTGATGGAAGCGGCCCTCGATCGCGACGTCGAACGTGCGAAAACTCTGATGACCGCTCACATCGGCTCCACGCTGCAGGTCTATGCCCAGAGCGAACCCGGCGCGGATGCTGCGCAGCCCCGTCCGAAAGGGAAGCGGCGATCGTAACCGACGACGCAGGGCACTTTGTCTTCGTTTCACCCCGTTGCTGGCAACTGGGCGCAGGCGGCGCTCGCAGCGCCGAACGTTACGCTGAACATAACGTCAACACATTCATTAAACTTTAAAAGGTTGCGGAACACAACTGGAACAGATAGTGTTTGTTCTGGGTTTGTTTTTTCCGATTCTGGTTTCAGAACCCTTGGGGGCCGCGATGCTGACGCGCAAACAACATGAGCTTCTGATGTTCATCCATGAACGCCTGAAGGAGAGCGGAATCCCGCCGTCCTTCGACGAGATGAAGGAAGCGCTCGACCTCGCCTCCAAGTCCGGCATCCACCGACTGATCACAGCGCTTGAGGAGCGCGGTTTCATTCGCCGGCTGCCGAACCGGGCGCGCGCGCTGGAAGTGCTGCGGCTACCCGACTCGATCGCACCAGGCCTCAACGCGGCGAGGAAGTTTTCGCCGAGCGTCATTCAGGGCAGTCTTGGTCAAGCCGGCCAAGGGCAAGGCGGCCAGGGACAAGGCGGGATGGGCCAAGGCGGTCTCGGCCGCCAGATCAAGCCGGGCTCGCCGTCGCGTTCGATGTCTGCCGGCAATGACGATGCCGTTTCCTCGATTTCAATCCCGGTGATGGGACGCATCGCCGCCGGCGTGCCGATCGACGCCATCCAGCATCAGACCCATTCGATCTCGGTGCCGCCCGACATGATCATGGGCGGCGAACACTACGCGCTCGAGGTCAAGGGCGATTCGATGATCGAGGCCGGCATTTTCGATGGCGACACGGTCATCATCCGCAATGCCGACACAGCCAGCCCCGGCGAGATCGTGGTGGCGCTGGTCGACGATGAGGAAGCGACCCTGAAACGCTTCCGCCGCAAGGGCGCCTCGATCGCCCTGGAAGCCGCCAACCCGGCCTACGAGACCCGCATTTTTGGACCGGACAGGGTGAAGGTGCAGGGCAAGCTTGTCGGATTGATCCGGCGCTACTGAGCCGGCTTGGGTTTGTACTTTTCACGCTGGTTGTAAGGCGGCAGGCCGCGCGCTTCGCGGGAGAAGCGGCGCTGCTCGTGCCAGGGGCGATACGGCTTGTCGACGGCGAAGCGGATGGTTGGCGCTGCAGCTGCCGATTGCGGATCGAAGAAGACGGCGGCGCTGCCGTCGCGGGCCAGCTGTTTCTTCGTCACGACCAGCACCAGCGGGTCGCGGCACGGATTGTAGGCCGTGGCGTCATCGATGACGATCAGGCTAGCGAAGGCACAGGCCGGCCGCGCCGTCTTGCGGTCTTTGGCAAGGGCTACAATGGCTCCGGAAGGGTGTCGGGCGATACAGAGATCGCCCATGCAATAGAAGGGCGACCCGGGCGGCAGATCGAGCGGATCGAGATCGAACCGCGTATCTGTTGCCTCGAAAATCTCGGGCGGGATAATGGTTTCGGCCCGCAGCGCCCGTTTCCAATTGTCCGTGGTGAATTCGTTGGAGCCTTCGCGGTTGAGGGCGAGTTCGCCGCCACCGATCGGCATGGCCACCAGATGCGCATCCTCGGATATGAGCACGTCGGGCGTAAGCACCTGCGGCACCGTCAACAGGCCGGCCAGCGCGAAAGGCACGGCCGCCAGCCTGAGCCAGGTGGTGGCCATGGTGGCGATGACGAGGGCGACCGCCACCAACAGCACCGAGCGGATGGAGATCAGCCCGACGGCGTCGACCGGCGAGCGCTCGGAAATCCAGGCCGATATAGCGATCATCGCCATCAGACCCTTGCCCATCACATAGAGGAACGGCCCGTCGGCGCCGAACGGCATCGCCAGTGCGCTGAGCACGGCAAAGGGCATGACGATCAACGAAACAATCGGCATCACGGCCAGATTGGCGATCAGGCTGAGCGGCGACACACGCTGAAAATGCCAAATGGCGAACAGCAAGGTTGCACTGCCGGCGATGATCGAGGTCATGGCGAGGCCGCCCATGGCCAGCGCGAATTTTCGCGACAGGAAGCCGACGAAGGAGCGCTTTGCCGGCGGCGTTCTCACCTTGTCGGCGCGGTAATCGGCCCAGCCGGCATAGGCGCCGACAAGGGCGGCGGTGGCGGCAAACGACATCTGGAAGCTGGGACCGACCACCTCGTGCGGCGACACCAGGATGACGGCAATGGCGGAGATCGCCAGATTGCGCATGGTGAGTGCGGCGCGATCAAACAGCACGGCGACAAGCATGACCGCCAGCATGATGAAGCTGCGCTCGGCGGCAACCACGACGCCTGAAATAACGAGATAGGCGGCGATCGAGACAAGCGCTGCCGCGGCCGCATATTTCTTCACCGGCCGGCGCGATGAGAAATCGGGAAACAGCGCAAAGGCGCCACGCAGCAACGCCATGATGGTGCCGGCAACCAGCGCCATGTGCAGGCCGGAGATGGAGATGATGTGGTAGATGCCGGTGCGCCGCATCGCTTCGTTGACCTCGTCCGGGATGCCGGCGCGCACCCCGACAATCAACGCCGCGGCAATCTCGCCTTCGGCGCCGCCGATCTTGCCCCTGATATGGTCGGCAATGTTTTCGCGCGCGTTCTCGATTGCCGAGGAGAGCCGCGCGGCCAGCGGCGGCGGTCCCTGCGTAGCAATGGTTTTCGGATTGCCGAGAAAGAAGCCGCTGCCGCCGATACCGGTGAAATAGCTGTCGAAGGAGAAATCGTAGCTCTCCGGCCGCACCGGACCGGTCGGCGGCAACAGCCTGGCATAGCCGGTGATCAGGGAGCCGGCGGTCATATCGGCGGGAACGGTCCGCGCCGAGAGCCTGACCCGCTTCGGGGCGTAGCGCAACTCGGGGTAAGCGGTCGAAACCACGTCAAGCGTCAGCCTGATGCGCCCGCTCTCCATCTGTTCGAGACTGACGACGCGGCCGGTCAGCCGTGTCTGGATCTCGGAGCCGAGCATCTGCGTTCCGGCGCGCCAGGTCTCGACCTTGGCGGCGACGACGCCGAGCGCGCACAGCATCGCGGCCATGCAGAACAGATGCGTCCTCGGCCGAGGTCGCGTGGCGACAGCGCAACATGTCGCCAGCACCACAATGGCGATTGGCTGCGCAAAGCCGGGCTCGCCGGCCAGCGAGAAATAAATGATGACGCCGGCCGCCAGGAAAACCGGCACCAGCAGGAAGGCGACGCCCCGGTCGAGCTCCGTGTTGGCGGCCGCGGCAAGGCTGCGGCGGAGCGCGGGCCATGACGGACGGCGAAGCCGTCTGCGCAGGCGGGCGATAGATCCGGGCGCTGTGACTTGCGCCGGCAAGGCGTGACCGGGCAGCGCAGGCGCGACGCCGGGATGCGGCTCAGGCAGCGCGAGGGGCAGCGGCTCGGCATAGGGACTATCGGCAAACAGCGAGCGTTCGCTGACGCTTGCCTCGGCGCCTTCGCCTTCCTTCGTGCCCCGGCCACGTCCAGCCATCGGGTCTGCCCCTTGCGCCCCAGACCTCCTATGCTACATGAACGCGCAAAGCGCGAAAGTCCGTGCGGTCGCGTCCACCGCGCCGGAATTGACCATCACTCGCCAAGGACGCTCAATCCTCAATCATATCCCGGCCCTCCGCCCTCAGGCGAGCAAGCCCATCGTGCATTGCCTTCAATTGTTCGGGTGTATGACCCTGCCATTCAGCGAGCTCCCCCAGGATGAGTAACGGATCACGGGAGCGGTAGGATTTCGTCGGATTACCGGGAAATTTTTTATCGGTCAGGTTAGGGTCATCCATGAAAAACCCCGTCGGCTTTACGATGTAAATCCTTTGACGACCGTCACCCGTTGCAAGCTCTGCTCCCCAGATGGCGGCTTCCAGTGTCTGGGTGAAATAGATCCATGACAGTGGTTTACCTCTGAAATTGGAAGGGTGGCCGACGCTCAGCAGATCCCCGGGTTTCAAATCCGCCCGGGTGCCATGGTAGAACGGATCACCCTCCGTATGGTCAGCGTTTCTGGTCATCGGTAGTCCTTCTTTCAATCATGCTTCCTTAGTGGCGAGACCGGACTGCACACAGTTGCGGTGTTCACGATAATGATTGCAGAAAGGTCAATATGCGTGACCAAGCCAACGCTGTCACGGCGGCTTTGTAGTCGGGCAGTGCCGCCTCCGTGAAGAAATGTCCGCTCGTCAGAGGAGACTACCACCGTCGCAGCGATGTTCCAGGCACTGTGACGGACGCTGCAGCCGAATGAAACCCAGACATTGACGCTGCTGCCAAATGAGGTTGCGCGGAGGTGCGAACAGATTTTGTGCTACAAGGCTCCGGCGCCCGTTGACGCAACCGATAATTGGCGACGTGCCCCGGCCTCATCCAGCCATCGGGTCTGCCCCTTGCGCCCCAGACCTCCTATGCTACATGAACGCGCAAAGCGCGAAAGCCCGCGCGATCACGCCCCGCTTTCCAAGGTTCCCGAGAGTTCCATGTCCTACACGGTCGTCACCCGTTTTGCCCCCTCGCCCACCGGCTATCTGCATATAGGCGGCGCGCGCACCGCACTGTTCAACTGGCTGTACGCCAAGCACACCGGCGGCACGATGGTGCTGCGCATCGAGGACACCGACCGCGAACGCTTCAACGAGGCGGCGACACAGGCCATTCTGGATGGGCTGACCTGGCTCGGCCTTTCCTGGGACGGTGAGGCCATATCGCAGTTCGAGCGCGCGCCACGCCACCGTGAGGTGGCCGAGGAGCTGGTGCGCCTGGGCAAGGCCTATTACAGCTACGAGACCCCTGCCGAGCTCGAGGCGATGCGCGAGGCCGCACGCGCCAAGGGCTTGCCGCCGCGCTACAATGGCGCGTGGCGCGATCGTGCCCCCTCGGAGGCGCCTCCCGGCGTCAAGGGCGCCATCCGCATCAAGGCGCCGACCGAGGGCGAAACCGTGGTGCACGACCGTGTGCAGGGCGAGGTGCGCTTCCCCAACAAGGACCTCGACGATTTCATCATCCTGCGCTCGGACGGCAATCCGACCTACATGCATGCCGTCGTCGTCGACGACCATGACATGGGCGTCACCCACATCATCCGTGGCGACGACCATCTGACCAACGCCGCGCGCCAGACGGTGATCTACAACGCGATGGGCTGGGACGTCCCGTCGATGTCGCATATCCCGCTGATCCACGGCGCCGACGGCGCCAAGCTGTCGAAGCGGCACGGCGCACTCGGTGTCGAGGCTTATCGCGCCATGGGCTATCTGCCCGAGGCACTGCTCAACTATCTGGCGCGGCTCGGCTGGA
The DNA here is from genome assembly GCF_000502335.1 of Mesorhizobium sp. L2C066B000. Classification (NCBI taxonomy): domain Bacteria; kingdom Pseudomonadati; phylum Pseudomonadota; class Alphaproteobacteria; order Hyphomicrobiales; family Phyllobacteriaceae; genus Mesorhizobium; species Mesorhizobium sp. L2C066B000. The sequence continues at coordinate 77,838 of NZ_AYWZ01000019.1, read as the reverse complement.
GCCATGGCGACGACGAGATCATGTCGATCAAGGACATGATTTCGTGGTTCGACATCGGCGATGTCAACAAGGGTGCGGCGCGTTTCGACTTCGCCAAGCTCGAGTCAATCAACGGCGCGCATATGCGCAAGATGGCCGATACCGAGCTGTTCGACATTTTCGTCGCCACTCTGCCATACCTCGAAGGCGGATCTGCTATCGCCGCCCGTCTCGACGACGCCAGGAAGGCGCAGCTGCTGGCCGCCTTGCCGGGCCTGAAAGAGCGCGCCAAGACGCTGGTGGAACTGGCCGATGGCGCGGCCTTCCTGTTCGTCGAGCGGCCGCTGCCGATCGACGAGAAGGCGGCAGCACTGCTCAGTGCCGACGCGCGCGCGATCCTGCGCGGCGCACATGCCGCTTTGCAGACTGTTTCGGGCGATTGGTCGGCTGCCGCGGCTGAAGCCGCAGTGCGCGAGTTCGCAGCGGCCGGCGGCCACAAGCTCGGCGCCGTGGCCCAACCGCTCCGGGCGGCCCTTACCGGCCGTAGCACCTCGCCCGGCGTGTTCGACGTGCTTGCCGTGCTTGGCCGCGAGGAAAGCCTGGCGCGGATTGCGGATCAAATCGATTAGGAGCGAGCTGGCCCAAAAAGATTGGCATTGAAAGGCGGGTTTCGCAGTGCAACATTAGGCCTTGGCCCAATCAGGCACGCACCTCCCAAAATGCGGTGGCGAGTTCGCGCATTCCGGTGATTTCGACGTGTCGTTTGCAGGAATTGCCTTGCCGGCATGAGGAACATGAAGGAGTTTGAGAATGAGCGAAGCTGCGACGAGACTGGAAACCGGCAGCAAGACGACGCACCCGTCGACTGCCACGCTCGAACTGGCCGGCAAGACGCATGAATTCAAGGTGCGAAGCGGGTCGGTCGGGCCCGACGTCATCGACATCGGTGCGCTCTACAACACCACCGGCGCCTTCACCTACGATCCCGGCTTCACTTCGACGGCGAGCTGCGAGTCGGCGATAACCTTCATCGACGGCGATGCCGGCATCCTGCTTCACCGCGGCTATCCCATCGACCAGCTGGCCGAGCATGGCGACTTCCTCGAAGTCTGCTACCTCCTGCTCTACGGCGAACTGCCGACCAAGGCACAGAAGGACGATTTCGACTACCGGGTGACGCGCCACACCATGGTGCACGAGCAGATGTCGCGCTTCTTCACCGGCTTCCGCCGCGACGCGCATCCGATGGCTGTGATGTGCGGCGTGGTCGGCGCGCTGTCGGCCTTCTATCACGACTCCACCGACATTTCGGACCCGTATCAGCGCATGGTCGCCTCGATGCGGCTGATCGCCAAGATGCCGACGATTGCGGCCATGGCCTACAAATACCATATCGGCCAGCCCTTCATTTACCCGAAGAACGAGCTGAACTTCGCCGCCAACTTCCTGCATATGTGCTTTGCGGTTCCGTGCGAGGAATACAAGATCAATCCGGTGCTGGCGCGCGCCATGGAGCGGATCTTCATCCTGCATGCCGACCACGAGCAGAACGCCTCGACCTCGACCGTGCGGCTTGCAGGCTCGTCGGGCGCCAATCCGTTCGCCTGCATCGCCGCCGGCATCGCCTGCCTGTGGGGCCCGGCGCATGGCGGCGCCAATGAGGCGGCGCTCAACATGTTGGGAGAAATCGGCCATGTCGACCACATCCCGGAATTCATCGCCCGCGCCAAGGACAAGAACGATCCGTTCCGGCTGATGGGCTTCGGCCATCGCGTCTACAAGAACTACGATCCTCGTGCGAAAATCATGCAGAAGACGGCGCATGAGGTACTCGGCGAACTCGGCATCAAGGACGATCCGCTACTCGACATCGCCATGGAGCTGGAAAAGATCGCGCTGACCGATTCCTACTTCATCGAAAAGAAGCTCTATCCGAACGTCGATTTCTATTCCGGCATCACGCTGAAGGCGCTGGGCTTCCCCACCACCATGTTCACCGTGCTGTTCGCGGTCGCCCGCACCGTCGGCTGGATCGCGCAGTGGAAGGAAATGATCGAGGACCCGCACCAGAAGATCGGCCGCCCGCGCCAGCTCTATACCGGCGCCCCGGAACGCGACTACGTGCCGATTGCGAAAAGGTGAAAGAGAGTGAATGGTGAATGGTAAGTAGTGAATAGCATGTAGTAAGTAGCAGGTAGTAAGTAGCAGCTTGATTATAGCGAGAGCGCATTAATCACTATTCACTATTCACTATTCACTATTCGCTATTCACTATTCGCTATTCACTATTCATCGTTCACTCCTTACTAAGCCCTATTCGCTCTCCCGATGTGGCGAAGAACGACATCGGCGGCGATGTCGCCGGAGGGCCTGTCGGTGGCCATGCGTCTGGCAACCTCGCCAAAGCCGTCCTTTTGCCAAGCGCGGTAGGCGGTGTCTGAGAACAGTGCCTCCAGCTGCCGCGCCAGATAGTGCGGCCGCACATACTGGTTGTAGCTTTCCGGCACGACCGGCCGGTCGGCAATAAGGTTGGGCAAAGCAGCGCTCCACACCGTGATCAGGCTCTGCGCCATCAGCATGATCGGATCGAACTTGTAGCAAGAGACCATCGGTACACCCGACATCGCCAGTTCCAGTGACACCGTTCCAGACGCGATCAGCGCCGCATCGGCCTTGCCGAAGGCCTGCCATTTGCGCTCGGGATCGAGGATAATTTCCGGCTCCTGATCCCAGCGCGCCACCGATGTTTTGACCAGTTCGGCGACATGCGGCACCGTCGGCAGCAACAGCCGCAGCCGGTGGCCACGCGCGCGCAGCGCCGACACCGTCTCGCCGAACGGACCGATAAGCCGGCTCACCTCGCCGCGCCGCGACCCTGGCAGGACGAGCAGCGTCTTGACGTGATCGGCAGAGAGATCGCGTGGCTGGGCTTGCGCCCTGGCCGCGCCCTGCACGCCTGGATCATGCGTGAGGCGATGTCCGACGTAAGTGCCGGGCGGGCCGCCGAGACGGCTGAGCTCCTTTACCTCGAAAGGCAGGATGCACAGTATGTGGTCGACATAGGGCTTCATCGCGGCCGCCCTACCCGGCCGCCACGCCCAGACGCTCGGGCAGACATAATGGACGATCGGGATCGACGGATCGGCGGCGCGGATCTTTTTGGCGACGCGCAGCGAGAAATCGGGGCTGTCGATGGTGATCAGACAGTCGGGTTTTTCGGCGGCGACAGCACTTGCCGTCTGGCTGATCCGCCGCATCAGGCGCGGCAAGTCACGCAGGATGGCGCTGAGCCCCATCAGCGCGATCTCGGCGCCGTCGAACAGCGGCGCCAGTCCGAGCGCCTGCAGATGCCGCCCGCCAGTGCCGACGAGTTGCACCTCGCGCCCGGTTATGCGCTTCAGCGCCTGCACGATGTCGGCGCCCAGCAGGTCGCCGGATTCTTCGCCGGCGACGATGGCAATCTTCAGCGGCTTCTCAGCTGCCATGGACAGACTCCGCAGCCGGCAGGCCGAACACGAACAGGCCGAGCGCATTGGCGCGCGCGACAACGGCGGGGCCTTCGAGGATGAGCGAACGGCCGGCTTCGACGGCAATGCCGGCGAGCCCCGCGGCATGCGCCGCCTCGACGGTCCGGGGGCCGATAGATGGCAGATCGGCACGCAATTCCTGGCCAGGCTTGGCGCATTTGACCAGGACACCGCGCGTCTTGCCGGCCAGCCTGCCATGGCCGCGCAACTGCTGCGTCCGCTCGAGCAGTCCGTGGGTGCCCTCGACGCCTTCCAGGGCAACAGTGCGGCCACCGATGGCAATTGCCGCCTGACCAATGTCGAGCGCGCCGATGGCCTTTGCCGCCGCATGTGCCGCCTCGATATCGCGCCAGTCGGACTTTCGCGGCACTGCTTTGGTCAGCGGCCCTTCGGCCGCGACGAGCCGGGGCACGACTTCATGCGCACCGACAACCTTGACGCCCCGTGCCTCCAGGCCGCGGGTCAATATCTTCAACAGCCCGTCATCGCCGCGGGCAAGCGCCATGGCGAGCGAGGGTATAAGTGCCAGTAGCCCAAGGTTCGGACGCATGTCGACCAACCGCGGCCTGCGCCTGATCTCGCCGGCAAGCACAAGATGGGTGATCCGCCGGCGCCTCAGCAACGCAACCAGCGAGCCGATGTCTTCCAGCGCAAGGCTTTCATGCTCATAGATTGTGAGGTCGGACTGACGGTCGGCCTGACCTTCGACCAGGATGATGACGGGCGGATGTCCGGCCTCCGCCAGGCCGGCGGCAACTTCGACCGGCAAGCTACCGCCGCCGGCAATGATGCCGACCCTGGCGTCCGGCGCAAGATCGAGGCCCGTTGAAGTGGCCTCAGCCTTCGTCATCGGCATCGTCGCCGTCGCCACCCTTAAGCGACGGGACGGCAAAATGCCGCTTGCCGCGACTGGTGATGAAATCGATGATTTTCATGGCCGTCGGCGACGACGCAAACTCGGCCTTGGCGAATTCGATGTTCTCGCCGACAGTGCGGGAGCGGTCGAAGATGGTCTTGTAAGCCTTGCGCAGCAGGTAGATTTCGGCGCGCGGCAACCCGGCGCGCTTCAGGCCGATGATGTTGAGTCCACGCAGGCTGGCGCGATTGCCCACCGCAATGGCGTAGGGAATGACATCGCCGACGAAAGCCGAGCAGCCGCCGAGAAAGGCGTTGTCACCAATACGCACGAACTGATGAACGGCGCTGAGGCCGCCAATATAAACGCTGTCACCGACCTCGCAATGGCCGCCCAGGGTCGCGCCATTGGCGAAGGTGGCGTTTTTACCGACGACGCAATCATGGGCAATGTGGGCATAGGCAAGGAAATTGCCGTTGTCGCCGACGGTCGTCTCGCCGCGGCTGGAATCGGTGCCGAGATGCATGGTCACGCCTTCGCGGATCGTGCAGTTCTGGCCGATGACCAAAGTGGTGCGGCCGCCCTTGTGCTTGGTGTTCTGCGGCGGTCCGCCCAGTGTCGCCATCGGATAGACCTTGGTCGCGGCGCCAATGGTTGTCGCGCCCAGCACCGAGACATGGCTGACCAGTTCGACGCGGTCACCGATCACGGCGTCAGCGCCGACGTAGCAGAAAGGTCCTATGGAGGCGCCTTCGCCGATCTGCGCGCCGGCCTCGATGACGGCCGAGGGGTGGATTGAAGTCTGTATTTTCATGAGCATTTCGAACCGTCAGCCGGTAACCATCATTGCCGAGATCTCGGCTTCGGCGGCCTTTGTGCCCTCCACCATGGCCTCGCAGGCGAATTTGAGCAGGTTGCCGCGCATCTTGATTTTCTTGACGTGGATCTTCAACTGGTCGCCCGGGACGACCGGTTTGCGGAATTTCGCGTTGTCGATGGTCAGGAAATAGACCAGCGACGGCTTTTCCGTGTTGAGGTTACGGATGCAGATCGCGCCGGCCGTCTGCGCCATAGCCTCGACGATGAGCACGCCCGGCATCACCGGCTGATCCGGGAAATGGCCCTGGAAATGCGGCTCATTGATGGTCACGTTCTTGATGCCGATGGCAGAATCATTGCCGTCGATATCGATGATGCGGTCGATCATCAGGAAGGGATAGCGATGCGGCAAAAGCTTCATCAACCCCAATATATCGACCGCTTCGAGCGTCGCCGGCACCATCTCAGCTACTTCCCCCTTCGCCCTGCTTGCGCGTCCTGGCAAGCTTCCTCAGCATGGCGATCTCACGCATGGCTTCCGCCATCGGCTGCGCCGGATAGCCTCCCCAGATCTCGCCCGCCGGCACGTTGCTCATGAACCCGCTTCTTGCAGCAAGCTTGGCCCCTGATCCGATGGTCAAATGATCGGCAAGGCCAACGCCGCCCCCCATGGTGACACCGTCGCCGACGGTGACGGAGCCGGAAATACCAGAGAGCCCGGCAATAATGCAATTGCGGCCGATGCGAACGTTATGGGCGATCTGCACCAGATTGTCGATCTTGGTCCCCTGACCGATGACCGTATCCGACATGGCGCCGCGATCGACGGTCGTGTTCGAGCCGATTTCGACATCGTCCTGAATGATAACGCGGCCGACCTGCGGCACACGCTCAGGGCCTTTGGCGCCGCCGACAAAGCCGAAGCCGTCCTGGCCGATCCTGGCGCCGCCATGAATGATGACGCGGTTGCCGATCAGCGCGTACTGGACGCTGACACCTGGTCCGATATAGCCGTCGCGGCCGATCTGGCATGACGGACCGATAACGGCGTGGGGGGCAATGACCGTTCCGCTGCCGATGGAAGCACGCGGGCCGACGACGGCTCCGGCCTCGATGATCGCGCCTGCCTCGATATGCGCCGTGGTATCGACATGAGCTTGCGGCGAGACCCCGGTTTCGCTGGTCATCGGTCCCGGCGTCGCCGCCGTCGGGAACAGCAGCCGGCCGATCATGGCGAAGGCCTGCTGCGGGCGCGGATGCACCAGAACCGCAATGCCGGCCGGCGCCTTGCCGGCGAACTCGGCGGGACAAAACACGGCCGCCGCCTTCAGCGACTGCATCAGCGCGAAATTGCGCTTGCCGTCGACGAAGACGAGCGCACCCTCGCCGCCTTCATTGGCTGGCGCCAAAGCGTCGATCGATATGTGGGCAAGATCGGAATCGACGAGCGATGCGCCGGTCAGATTCGCGACTTCGCCGGCCGTATACCGGCGTGATGGCGCGAAGAACACCGGATCGGTCATTCCAGAAGCAATATCCAGCTAGGTCGGATCAATTCTCTTCCGGACCCCAACGGCCCGGAAGCATCGTTACCGCAAGATCAGAAGCGGCTCGACATGCCGAAGTTGAATTCCTGCACGTCGTCGGTCTTTTCCTTCTTGACGGGCATCGCGTAGTCAATGCGGATCGGGCCAAAAGGCGATGACCACAACAAGCCGACACCAACCGAAGCGCGCAGTTCCAAGTCGACTGACCCCTGATTGACCAAAGGAGTGTTAATCTTGCTGCCATACAGCGTTGCGGCATCGGCAAACACGGCGCCGCGCACACCAAAGCTTTCCGGAATGACCGGTATCGGGAACTGGGCTTCCGCCGACGCATTGAAATAGGTGGTTCCGCCGAGGTGGTCACCTGTGTTGAGGTCCACAGGGCCAATGCCACCATACTCGAAGCCGCGGATCATGCGGTCGCTGCTCTGGAACTGATCGAAGATACGCAAGCCGTCACCGCCGAAGCCCTGGATGTGGCCGGCGCCGCCCGAGATCAGGCCGACCAGATCCAACTGTTCGGACAAGGTCTGATAGACAGTGCCACGACCGGTAACCTTGACGAATTTGGCATCACCACCAAGGCCGGCCACTTCCACAGTCGTGGTGGCGTAAATGCCTTCATGCGGGCTCTTCATGTCGTCGATGGTGTTGTAGACCAAGCCAAGACTGACGGACGACTTGATCCACGGGCTCTCCGCAATACCTTGCTTAATCGCTTCCGAGACGTCGCAATCGCCCAGCGTGCCGTCGTCGTTGTCATCGCAGTCGTCGTCGAACTTGTACTTCTCCTGGGCGATATTATACGCCAGCTGCGTCGAGATATTGTCGGTGATCGGCAGGCCGAAGCGCACCGTCGCACCCAGCGTCTCGCTGTCATAGTGGTCGTAGTTGCGCGTCTGCTGGAAGATGTCGAAGCCGGCAGCGATACGGCGCCCGAGGAAATAGGGTTCGGTGAAGGACAGGCTGTAGTCGCGCGAATTCTTGCCGCCACCGGCCGAAACCTTGATGTACTGGCCACGACCGAGGAAGTTGCGCTCCGCGACCGAACCTTCGACGGACGGACCGGCAGTGTCGCCACCGGTCGAATATCCTGCGCCAACCGAGAACTCGCCGGTCGATTTCTCGACTACGTCAACCACGAGCACGACCTGGTCTGGCTCAGAACCCGGGACAGTCGAAACGTCGACTTTCTCAAAGTAATCCAGCTTTTCCAGCCGCTTCTTCGCGCGCTGGATGAGAACCTGGTTGAAGGCGTCGCCTTCGCTCACATCGAACTCACGACGAATGACATAGTCGCGCGTGCGGTCGTTGCCGCGGATTTCGATGCGCTCGATATAGGCCTTGGTGCCCTGGTCGATCGTATAGACGACCGAAATGGTGTGGTTCTCGAAGTTGCGATCGCCGCGCGGCGTCACCTGGGCGAAGGCATAGCCCGAACCCGCGACCTTTTCGGTCAGCGCGATGATGGTGTCTTCGACATCCTTGGCGTTGTAGACGTCGCCCTTGTGGGTCTGAACCACCGATTCCAGCGCCTTCGAGTCGACTTCGGGAATGGTGCTCTCGACGCTGACGTCGCCGAACGTATAGCGGTCGCCTTCCTGCACGGTAATGGTAACGGTGTACTGGTTGGTCGTGTCGTCGAGCTCGCCGACAGCTGAGACCACCTGGAAGTCGGCATAGCCGTGATTGTAATAGAAGCGGCGCAGCGATTCTTGGTCTGCGCGGAGCTTGTCCTCGTCATAGACGTCGTCACGCAGCACGAAGGACAGGAAGCTCGAGCGCTTGGTGGCGATGACGTCAGACAGGCGGCGGCTCGAATAGGCGCTGTTGCCGACGAAATTGACAGCGGCGATCTTGGTGCGGCCGCCTTCGTTGATGTTGAAGACCACGTTCACCCGGTTGTCGCCGAGATCCATGATCTGCGTCGTGACAGTGGCGTCATCGCGGCCAATCCGCCTGTAGGCAGCCTTCACCGCCTCGACATCGGAGTCCAGCGTTGCCTGCGAGAACGTCCCGCGCGGCTTCAACTGCACGGCGACTGCCAGCGCATTGTCCTTGAGCTTCTTGTTGCCCTGGAACAGAACCTGGTTGACGACCTGATATTCGGCAACCTTGACCACCAGCGTCGAACCGACCTGATTGATCTGCACGTCCGAGAACAGCCCGGTGCCGAACAGCGCCTTGACCGCATCGTCGATATCGGCGCTGGAAAACGCCTTGCCCGGCTTGATCGTGATGTAGTTGCGGATGGTGTCGGCGTCGACACGCTGGTTGCCGCTGACCTCGACTCTCGAGACAACGGCTGCCTGCGCCGCAGATGTGGCAACGAACTGCACGGCGAGCGCACCTGGTACAACCAGAGCGGCGGACATAGCCACCGCGGACGCGGCGCTCAAAAATTTGGATGCTGCCTTCATCGGGCTTTTGTACCTTTTCTCGAAGTCCCCACGGCGAGAAAACCGGACGTGCGGTAATTTCTCCTACCGTATTAACCGGATTTTCCCTACACGCAAGGCTTCTGGTTAATTTGTAATTACTTAACCCTGATGCGTGGCTTTCGCGTCACGCATACCCCCCTGCATGGTAAACGGCGTCTCAACATTGCCGGTGCTGAAGCCAAATTTCTTGATGATTTCAGCACCCAAACAGATCGTTCCAGAAGACGAAGCCCATAAATCCCAGCACCAGAAAGAGGCCGGCCCGGTATCCCATTTCCATCATCCGCTCCGATACCGGACGCCGGAAAACGGCTTCGAGTGCGTAGAACAGGAGGTGGCCGCCGTCGAGGGGGGGAATCGGCAAAAGGTTCAGAATTCCGATCCCGACCGACAGCCCGGCGACGAGTTGCACCAGCCATAGGAAGCCCAGCTTTGCCGCCTGCCCCGACATCTTGGCGATCTTGATCGGGCCGCCCAGCTGGCATTTGTCTTCGCGGCCGACAACGAATCGCTGCAGGAACTGGCCGGTGCGCTGAATGACGTGCCCCGTCTCCTCGACCGCGGCGCCGACTGCTCCGACAGGGCTGTAGGTGATCAGCCTGGGCTGGCCGACATCCTTGTTGTTGACGACGCCGATGACGGCCACCTTGACCTTGTTGCCCAGCGCGTCCAGCTGCTCCATCGGCTCCGGCGTCGCGACGACGGTGACCTCCTTGCCGTCGCGCAACATGGTGAAGGTGATGGCGTCGCCGCCGCGGCCTGAGACCAGGCGTTGGACGTCGGCGAAGGTCTCAACCTTGCTGCCGTCGACGGCGACGAATCGGTCGCCTGGCAAAATGCCGGCCCTTTCGGCTGGACTGCCGGCGGTGACCGCCGCCACCATCGGCTCAAACACAGGGCGGCCATAGAGGGAAAACAGCACGGCAAAGACGGCAATGGTCAAAAGGAAGTTGAACAGCGGTCCGGCCACCACCGTGGCGGCGCGTTTCCAGATGGGTTGCGTGTGGAAGGCGACCTTGCGTTCAGCGTCAGTCAGCGTTTCCAGATCTTCCGAACTCGGCTGGCTCGACGTGGCGCTCATGTCGCCGACGAATTTGACATAACCACCGAGCGGTATGGCGCAGAGCTTCCAGCGCGTGCCGTGGCTGTCGTTGAAGCCGAGAAGTTCGGGGCCGAAGCCGATCGAAAAGGCCTTCACGCCAATGCCGCACCAGCGGCCGACGAGGTAATGTCCCATTTCGTGAATGAAGACGACCACGGTCAGCACGAACAGAAACGGCACCAGCGTGCCGAGGACAAAGCCTTCAGTGCTGAAAAACGCGTGAAGAATTTCGTTCAAGTCATGCCCTCAAATTCACCTGCGGCATAAAGGTGTCGCCGCGACTGTGACATCAATCCAGGCGAATCCGTGGCGTGCGCCATTTCTTCGCCGTGAAATATCACTCAAGCCGGAAACAGCCCCTGCGCCGGATGATCGGCGCCCGCCGAAATCCAGCCGATCACGTATAGGGCAAAAGCCGCCGCGACAAGCCCGTCCACCCTGTCCATGACACCGCCATGCCCGGGTATCAACGCGCTTGAATCCTTGCGGCCGTGGCGGCGCTTGACCCAGGATTCGAAGAGATCGCCAGCCTGGGCAACAATCGACAGCACCAGCGCAACCAAGGCGAGGACGCCAAGATTGCCGGCCCCGGCGGCGGCAGCCAGAAGCACGCCGGCGGCCACGCCGCCGACAGCGCCGCCAAGCGCGCCGCTCTGCGTCTTGCCGGGGGATATAGATGGCGCGAGCTTGGGCCCACCGACGGAGCGGCCGACGAAATAGGCGAAGATGTCGGTCGCCCAGACCACGGCGAACAGAAACAGGATTGCGACCAGGCCGGGATGGTCGCCGCCGCGCAGCAGCGCCAGCGATAAGCCGGACAAAGCCGCGTAGGCAAGACCGGCTGCATCCCATTGCGCCGCTCCACGCATAAGGGCGCCGACAGCAGCGACCACAACCATGGCCAGGACAAGAGACAGAAGCCACGATGCCGGCACGCCTGCAACCAGGGCGACGAAGAAAACCAGAAGCAGCGCTTCGGGAATGAAGCCGAGGGTCGCACCGGCCAAGGGGCGCGACATGCGCGCCCATTCATAGAAGATGACCGCCGATATCCCGGCGCAAAGCAGGCGGAACCACAGCCCTCCCAACCAGGTCAGGCCAAGCGCTATTGCGGCCAGCACCAGCGCCGAGACGATGCGAAGCTGAAGATTGTTCATCCCGCCGCCGATCACGAGGCAGCGACATCTTGAGCGGCAAGCCCGCCAAAACGGCGCTCGCGGCCAGCAAAATCGCGCAATGCGTCGGCCAGGTGTTCGCGGCTGAAGTCAGGCCAGTAGCAAGGCAGAAAAACCAGTTCGCTGTAGGCTGCCTGCCACAGAAGGAAGTTCGACAGCCGAAGCTCGCCACTGGTGCGGATGACCAGCTCCGGATCGGGAATGCCTGCGGTGTCGAGGGCGCCGGCAAAAGTGTCTGCCGTGATCGCCTCTGCGTCGATCTCGCCGCGCGCCACTGCGGCTGCGAGCTTGCGTGCCGTGCGCACGATCTCGTCGCGCCCGCCATAGTTGAAGGCGATGACCAAGGTCAGCGATTCATTGCGCGCAGTCAGCGATTCGGCCTCTTCGAGCAGGCCCCTGATGTCCGGCTGCAGCCCCGCCCTGTCACCGATGATCCTGACGCGCACGCCGTTCTGGTGCAGTTCGGCCAGATCGCGGCGGATGAACAGCTTCAAAAGCCCCATCAGGTCGCTGACTTCGGCCTTGGGCCGCGACCAGTTTTCCGACGAAAAGGCGTAGACGGTCAGGAAGGAAATGCCGAGACCGGGCGCGGCGCGCACCGTCTTGCGCAGCGCTTCGACGCCGGCGCGATGGCCGGCAAGCCGCGGCATGCCGCGCGCCTTGGCCCAGCGTCCGTTTCCATCCATGATGATCGCGACATGCGCGGGCGTTGCCATTGTCTCGCTTTCGGGCCGGTGTGGGCCGACCCTAGACCTGCATGATTTCAGCTTCCTTATCGGAAAGCAGGTGATCGATGGTGCTGATCGTTTCGTCGGTCAGCTTCTGGACCTGATCGGAGCGCTTGCGCTGATCGTCCTCGCTGATGTCGCCGTCCTTTTCCGCCTTCTTCAAGAAGTCCATGCCGTCGCGACGGACATGGCGCACCGCGACGCGGGCGTTCTCGGCGTAGCCATGCGAAATCTTGACCAGTTCCTTGCGGCGCTGCTCGTTGAGCTCGGGCAGCGGAATTCTGAGATTGGTGCCGTCGACGATCGGATTGAAGCCGAGATTGGATTCTCTGATGGCACGGTCGACCGCGCCGACCATCGACTTGTCCCATACCGAAACCGAGATCATGCGCGGCTCCGGCACCGACACGTTCGCCACCTGGTTGATGGGCATGGTGGTGCCGTAGGCCTGGACCTGGATGGCGTCGAGCAGATTGCTGGAGGCACGGCCGGTGCGCAGCGAAGCCAGATCGTGCTTGAAGGCGGCGATCGCGCCATCCATGCGCCGCTTGAGGTCGTCGAACTCACCACTCATCTTAGTCTCCTCGACCCGTTTGATCCGGGTTCACTGCTTAGGGCCTATATCCGGACCCTCTTTCGAAAACTGAGCCTTTTTAGGAGAGTATACTCCGGATTATTCGTCGGCGACGATCGTGCAACGGCCGCCGCCCCGCAGAATATCGCCGAAACCACCTTTTTCGTGGATCGAATAGACGATTATCGGGATGTTGTTTTCGCGCGCAAGTGCAATTGCGGCGGTATCCATGATCGAAAGGCCCTTGTTGATGACTTCGGCATGGCTGATGCGCTCGAAGCGGGTCGCATTCGGATCCTTCTTGGGATCGGCCGAATAGACGCCGTCGACCTGGGTGCCCTTGAACAGCGCGTCGGCGCCGATCTCGGCGGCGCGCAAGGCCGCGGCCGAATCGGTGGTGAAGAACGGATTGCCGGTGCCGCCGGCGAAAATGACGACCTTGCCCTGGTTCATATAGGCGGTGGCCTGGCGCTGGGAAAAACTCTCGCAAAGTTCGGGCATGGCTATGGCCGACAGCACGACGGCGTCGACGCCGATCTTGTTCAGCGAGGTGCGCAGCGCCAGCGAGTTGATGACGGTGGCCAGCATGCCCATGTGGTCGCCGGTGACACGGTCGCCGCCCTTGGATGCCACCGCCACGCCGCGAAAGATATTGCCGCCGCCAATGACGACGCCGACCTCGATACCAAGTGCGCGGGCTTCGGCGATGTCGGCGGCGATTCGGTCGACCACCGAGACATCGATGCCGAAATGCTGCTCGCCCATCAACGCTTCGCCCGACGCTTTCAGCAGGACACGTCGATAGAGGGGCTTTGCCGTCATCTGGACCTCGTCATTATTGCGTGTGGCAGCCTGGGCAGGCCGCCCTCGCGCGGGCGCCGCCGCTGGCGCGATGCCGAGTTCCGATACACGAAGGGCGCCGCGATGTCACGCGGCGCCCCTCGCCCAATTCCGCCTTCCCGTCGCGGCCCGTCAGTTGCTGGTGATGCTGACGGCGTCGCCCTCGACCAGCAGCGGCGGCGCATAACCCAACGGCTTGTCGCCGGTTACGGCGCCGCCGGTAACCCGGGCTTGTATGTCGGACCCGAAATAGGCGTACGGGAATGGCGGCGGTGTCTTGCTGACCGTATCCAGCCGCGCGCGAAGCTCGGCGGGTAACGTGAAATCCAACGCCGCCAGATTGTCCTGCAACTGCGCCAGCTTGGTGGCGCCAAGAATCACGGCGGCAATGCCCGGTTGCGTTGCCACCCAATTGAGCGCGACCTGCGCCATGGTGCGTCCGAGTTCGGCGGCAACTTTTCGAGTTCCGCCACAATCTCCCAGTTGCGCTCGGTGAACTTCTGGAACCCCGGATGAGTGGTGTTGCGAAAGCCGTCGAGCCGGCCGACATGGCCGTCCTGCGTCGGCCGGTACTTGCCGCTGAGCAGCCCGCTGGCCAGCGGGCTCCACACCATGATTCCTGCGCCATGGCGGATGCCGAAGGGCACGAACTCATTGTCGATCGAACGCTCCGCCAGCGAATATTCAAGCTGCAGGGCCGACACCGGCTCGTAGCCGCGCCACTCGGCGATCGTCTGCGCGCGGGCAGCATACCAGGCCGGCACATCGGACAGGCCGACATGGCGAATTTTGCCCGCACGCACGAGATCATCCATCGTGCGCATGACCTCCTCGGCCGGCGTCAGCCCGTCCCAGACATGGAGGAGGTAGAGGTCGATATAGTCAGTGCCCAACCGCTTCAGCGAGGCGTCCACGGCGCGCAAGATGTTCTTGCGGCCATTGCCACCGGCGTTCGGATTGCCGGGCTCCGCGTTGAAGGTGAATTTCGTGGCGATCACCGCTCTGTCGCGCAAGCCTCGCTCGGCGATGAATTCGCCGAGCCAGGTTTCGGCTGTGCCGCCGGTGTAGAGGTCGGCGGTGTCAAAGAAATTGCCGCCGGCCTCGACATAGGCGTCGGCCATGGCGCGCGCGGTTTCCCTGTCCGCGCCCCAGCCCCATTCGGTGCCAAAGGTCATGGTGCCCAGTGCCAACCGGCTGACGCGCAGGCCGCTGTTGCCCAGTGTGTAATAGCTCATGGTCATGGTGTTTTTCCTATCCTGATTTCTTGACGCCGGCTCACTGGCCAGGCGTCATCTTGACCCAGGGATTGCCGCGCTCATGCGTGGCGCGGAAAACGAAGCCGTCGACTTTCCAGCCGGTCCCGGAGCGAACCAGATGGTGCTCGTAGGTGCCCCAGACTTCCCACAGCGGGTCGCCATTGCCTTCCATCCGGTTCCAGGCATAGCCGTTCGAAGAGACGGTCGCCGCGTCCGCCTCAAAGATCACCTGGTGATTGGTGCGCAGATGCAGGCTGGTCTTGCTGCCCCTGAGGTTGCCGGCCCAGGTACCGATCAGATTGTCGGAGGGGATGGTGGCGGCAGGCTGTCCTGACAGGCTGCTGAAGTCGACGGTGACACGGTCGGCGAAATAGGAGCGGGCAAGCTTCCAGTCCTGCGCATCGACGGCACGGTCGATGGCATCGGCGATGCGGATGACGGCGCGTTCGTCGGCGAGCGCGCGCCAACCGGACGGCTCGGCGCCGCCGGCATCGACCGGCGCTAGGGCAAGGCCTGCGGCGAAGGTAGCGTGTTTCAAGGCATCCATCTCTCTTCTCCTTTGTGCATCGGTGATGGCAATATGGGTCAGCCTGTCGGCATCGAGAAGATTGAAGTGTTTGCAAGGACTATGCGATATCATGCATGAATGGACCGGGATCTGCTCAGTCATCTGCCTGTCATCGTCGCCGTTGCCCGACGCGGCGGCTTTGCGCTTGCCGCGGCCGAACTGGGCATGTCCCCATCCGCCGTCAGCCATGCGGTGCGCCTCGTGGAGGAGCGGATCGGCCAGCCGCTGTTTGCGCGCACCACGCGCAGCGTCTCGCTGACGGAAGCCGGCAAGGCGCTGGTGGACACGGCAGCCCCTGCTCTCCAGGATATCGCCGACCGGATGGACCGCATCCGAGCCATCAAGGGCCGGCCCTCCGGCTTGCTCAGGTTGAACGTTCCCAACATCGCCGTTCCACTTGCCGTCACTCCCGTGGTCGCCGCGATGGCTGAACGCTATCCTGATGTGACCATCGAATTGCTCACCGACCAGGGGCTGGTGGACATTGTCGGCGAGGGTTTTGATGCCGGCATCCGGCTGGGCGAGATGATCGCACAGGACATGGTCACGGTCCGGCTGACGCCGCCATTCAACGCCGTGATCGTCGCCTCCCCCGCCTATGTCGGCCGGCATGGCCGTCCGCGCGGTGTGACGGATCTTTCGGACCACAATTGCGTCGGCTACCGGCTTGTGCGCTCCGGCGCACTCTATCGCTGGGACCTGACCGAGGACGGCAAGGATGTCGTGGCCGAGACGAAGGGTACGGTCATCGTTACCGATTCGCTGGCCGCGATCGACCTTGCGCTTGCCGGCGTCGGGCTGATCTATGTGTTCGAGCCGCTGGTGCGCGCGGAATTGGCCGCCGGCCGCCTCGTTCAGATCCTGCCGCAAACGGCGATCGAGGAGCCCGGCCTCTTCCTCTACTTCCCGCGCAGGGCGTCGATGGCGCCAAAGCTCAGGGCCTTCATCGACACCGCACAAGAAATCGGCCGAGCATCCTTGCGGACACCCGGCCGAGTTGCCTGAGCTGAGAAGCCCTTTTCGGGGCTATTTTTAAAACTACTTCTTCACCGCCGCCGCGACTTCCGCCGCGAAATCGGTCTCTTCCTTTTCGATGCCTTCGCCCAGCGCAAAGCGCAGATAGGCGGAGATCTTGGCCGGAGCGCCGATGTCCTTCTCGGCATCCTTCAGCGCCTGCTCGACAGTGATGTCGGGATTGAGCACGAAGGCCTGCTTGAGGAGCACGACTTCCTCGTAGAACTTGCGCAGGCGGCCTTCGACCATCTTTTCGATGATCGCTTCCGGCTTGCCGGACTGGCGCGCTTGGTCGGCGAAGATCGCCTTCTCGCGCTCGACCGCTGCCGGATCGATCTGCTCGGCGGTCAACGCCAGCGGGTTGGTGGCGGCGACATGCATGGCGACCTGGCGGCCAAAGGCGTTGGCGGCATGCTCATTGCCCGTCGTCTCGATCGCGACCAGAACGCCGAGCTTGCCAAGACCATCGGCAACCGCATTGTGGACGTAGGTTGCGACAGCACCGTGCGGGACGGTGAGCTTGGCCGAACGGCGGAAGCTCATGTTCTCGCCAATGGTGCCAACGGCGTCCTTGATGGTGTCAGTGACCGACTTGTCCGAACCCGGATACTTTGCGGCAGAGACAGCCTCCGTCGTGCCATAAGCAAGCGCGACCTTGGCGACATTGCGAACGATCTCCTGGAACTGCTCGTTGCGGGCCACGAAATCGGTCTCGGAGTTAACCTCGACGATGGCGGCCTCGCGGACGCCGGAGTCGACGCCGATCAGGCCTTCGGCGGCAGTACGGCCAGCCTTTTTGTCGGCCTTGGAAATGCCCTTCTTGCGCAGCCAGTCGACGGCCTCTTCGATGTTGCCGTTGGTCTCGGTCAACGCCGCCTTGCAGTCCATCATGCCCGCGCCGGTCAAGTCGCGGAGTTCTTTGACCTGTGCAGCCGAAATGCTCATTGTCGCCTCTTTGTTTTAAATGCACCGACGCACCACCGGTACTCGGTGATGCGTCTGTCTAGCGTGCCAAATATGAGAATGATGAAGGCCGCAACCGGCCTTCGATTGTCAAGCTTCCGGAGCGTCCGCAGCCGGGGCCGGAGCCGGATCAAGCGCCGGTTCGACCGGAGCTTCGACCGAGGCGCCGATGTCGACGCCGAGCGCGCCCTGCTGGCGGGCGATGCCGTCGATGGCAGCCTTGGCGATCAGGTCGCAATAGAGCTGGATGGCGCGCGCCGCGTCGTCATTACCGGGGATCGGGAAGTCGATCTTGTCCGGATCGCAGTTCGAATCGATGATGGCAACGACCGGGATGCCGAGGCGCTTGGCCTCGAGGATGGCGATCGCTTCCTTGTTGGTGTCGATGACGAACATCAGGTCGGGCGTCGAGCCCATGTCCTTGATACCGCCGAGCGCCTTGTCGAGCTTCTCGCGCTCGCGGTCGAGGTTCAGGCGTTCCTTCTTGGTCAGGCCCTGGGCTTCGCCGGCCAGCATCTCGTCGAGCTTGCGCAGGCGCTGGATCGAATTCGAGATCGTCTTCCAGTTGGTCAGCATGCCGCCGAGCCAACGCGAGTTGACATAGTATTGGGCCGAACGCTGTGCGGCGTCGGCGACGATGTCGGACGCCTGGCGCTTGGTGCCGACGAACAGCACGCGGCCGCCCTTGGCAACGGTGTCGGAAACCTGCTTCAGAGCCTGGTGCAGCAAAGGCACCGTCTGCGACAGGTCGATGATGTGGATGTTGTTGCGGGCGCCGTAGATGTAAGGCGCCATCTTCGGGTTCCAGCGGTGGGTCTGGTGGCCGAAGTGAATGCCAGCTTCCAAAAGCTGGCGCATGCTGAAATCAGGCAGTGCCATTCTTAGTTCCTTTTCCGGTTAGCCTCCACGGACACAGGCATTTTTGGACTTTGTCCTCGAACGCCACCGGAGGTTTCAGCCGGATTTCTCCCGGGCAGACACCAAAGTCCGTGTGTGGAATGAGCGCGCATATAGAGGGGAAGCGCTGCAAACGCAAGCGGTGAGGTGCTTCATCGCTCAGCGTGCGGCAATCAGCGCTCCGGTGCCGATCATGGCGCTGCCGGCGAACCGGTTAATCAGCCGCATGCGTTCGGGCGTCCTGAACCAGCCGGATGCCCTGCCCGCCAGCGCGGCGTAGATGCCCATGGTGAGAATATTGGCGCCGACGACGACTGCCACCACCAGCAGGCCGTCGGCAAACGTCATGGTGTCGAGGTTGAGGATCAGCGGCATGATCGAGGCGTGGAACAGGATCGCCTTCGGGTTGCCGAGCGCCACGGAGGCGCCAAGCAAGAACGAACGCGACAATCCGGTTTGGGGGATTCCTTGCGCGGCCGATTGCGCGGCCGCGGCCCGCCACATCTTGATGCCGAGGAAAATCAGGTAGGCCGCACCGGCGTATTTCAACAGGAGAAACACCCATTCGAAGGTCTGGGCCAGCGCCACCAGCCCGAGCAGTGCCAGGGTGACCAGCACGGCATCGCCGGCGGCAATGCCCATTCCGGCGACGAACGCACGCAGGAAGCCGCGTGCCACGCCGTTGGTGATCACCGTGAACATCGCCGGTCCCGGCGTGGCGGCGGCAAGTGTGATGGCAAGGCAATAAGCCAGGAATGCCGTTAGCGTCACGATCGGCCCTTTCCGTTGGGTACCCGTACGCGCCTGAAGATCGCAACGATCTCCTCGCGGCTGCATTCGATGGCGCCGAGCCGCACCGCCCGGTCGCGCTCGAAGCCGGTTATGTCATAGTGCGGCGCCGATGTCCTGGGCGGCCCTTGGTAGGACGAACGCTTGACGCCAAGCTCGGCGGCGAAACGATGCAGTTCGTCCGTATCGTCGGCCATCAGGTGGCACCAGCGATGGCCGGCCCATTTCCAGATTGCCGCATCGACATAGACCGCCATCGGGAACTGCCATCAAGCCTGCCGTGGCCAGCGCCGCATTGTTGCTATTTCGAGACCGGGCAAGGCTTGGTCTGATCGAACAGCGACAGGTTGACCAGCTTTCCGGTCATCGAGAACTCGCCATAGTCCATTGTGAGGTCGCGGGTGATGCCGTTCTCGTGCAGCTTGAAGCTGATGCGGTATTCCGGCACCTCTTCGCCCGATTTGTCGGTCTCGTCGAAATAGGCGATGTCGACCGGCCAGTATTTGTCGCCGGCAAGCTTGGCCAGCGCCGGCGCTTCGGGGTCGGCCTTGTCGCCCTCGGCCTTCTTGCCGACGATGACGGTGGTGGTCATCACCTTGTTGGCATCCTCCGAACCGTCGAACAGGCTGGTTTCGTAGAAATTCTCGCCCTTCTCGGCCTTGCCGATCAGTTCGACCAGATGCTGGGTCGGGAACTGGGTGGCGGCGAGTTCCAGGCTGCTCTTCTCGGGCTTGTCGATGTCGACCTTGAGGCCCTTGGTCTCTTTCGTGGCGGTGCCCTTGACCTCCTTGTCTAGGTTCTGGTCGACGAAGGATTTGGTCACGAACGAGAAGGTCTTGCCTTCGGCGTCCTCGAACGTGGTCGTCTGCTGGTCGGTCAGCCTGGTGTTGTCGCCGGTGGCGATCTGGGTGACGAAACGGAATTTTACCGTATAGCCCTCGCAGGGCGAGCCGTTGAACTCATAGACCATGCGGCCGGAAATGCCGGTGATGCCCGAGCGGTCCGACGCCTTGTCGAGGGTAAGATCGTAGACGGCGCGATGCGCCTGCAGCGCCGGCACGGCAAAGGCTGGAGCCATCGAGAACAGCACCGGAACGAGAACGGCGTGGAAGGCAAGGCGCGTTGCGCGCATAAGGGGCTCCGATCGTCGCAGCTGATGGCAGGCCGCAGGTAAAGATGGTCCAGCTTAAAAAAAGTCGTGGCGGAAGCGAGGCAAAAATAGCAATTTCGGCCCGGCCAGCGCGGCGTCTCCAAGCAATAGGGAAATACGATGAGTGAAACAATCGAAAAGCGGCTAAGCGATCTCGGCGTGACGATACCTGCCGCCGCAGCGCCCGCCGCGAACTATGTGCCCTATTGCAGGTCCGGCAATCTTTTGTTCACCGCCGGGCAGTTGCCGCTCAAGGACGGCAAGCTGCAGGCAAGCGGCCTGCTCGGCCGCGACGTCGATACCGCAACCGGCAAGGAAGGCGCAAAGTACTGCGCAATCAATGTCTTGGCCCAGGCAAAAGCAGCACTTGGCGATCTCGAAAAAATCCAGCGTTTGGTCAAGATCACCGTCTTTGTTGCATCAGTGCCGGATTTCGTCGAGCAGCATCTGGTCGCCAATGGCGCCTCCGATTTCCTGGTCGCCGCCCTTGGCGAGCGCGGCAAGCATGCCCGCTCCGCCGTCGGCACCGCCTGTCTGCCGCTTAATGCCGCAGTGGAAATCGAAGCCGTCTTCGAGGTCGCATGAGCAGGACCAAGACAATGACCGACCTTTCCTGGCTGACCGCCCGCCCGGTGGCGCATCGCGGCTTTCACGACATGAACAAGACGCGCTGGGAAAACACGCTGTCGGCCTTCGCGGCTGCCGCCGAGCGCGGCTATGCGATCGAATGCGACGTGCATCTGTCGTCCGACCGCGTCCCCGTCATAATTCATGACGGCGATCTCAGGCGGTTGACCGGCCAGGACGGCTTCGTCTGGCAGCGCACGGCGGCGGAAATGACGGCGCTCAGGATCGGCGGCACCAAGGACCATGTGCCGACACTTCAGGAGGTGCTCGACGTGGTCGATGGCCGTGTGCCGATGATTATCGAATTGAAGGGCGTGCCCGGCTACGACGAGGGCCTAGTGGCGAGCGTCGGCAAGATGCTGGAGCGCTACAAGGGCAAGGCGGCGATCATGTCGTTCGACCACTGGCTGGTCCGCGACTTCCCCAGGGATGCGCCTGGAATTCCGGGCGGGCTCACGGCCTATGGCCAGGACAACCAGTTGATCGAGGCGCATTTTGCCATGCTGGCACATGACCTCGCCTTCACCTCCTATGCCGCGGGCGATCTGCCGAACCCGTTCGTCAGCTTCGTGCGCGAAAGGCTTAAAATGCCTGTCATCACCTGGACGGTGCATGACCAGCCGGCGGTGGATCTCACCTTCAAATACGCCGACCAGATGACGTTCGAAGGGTTCGAACCCGATCTGGTCAATGTCGCCTGATGGAAGTGCCTGAAACGTGACTTGTAGCGGCCCCGACAGAGCTTAAATAAGCCCCATGGATCAGGGTGATGAAGGTGACGGGCAAACGGCGAATGCGGAGTTTTCCATCCGCGTTGCCGCCGGCATCAATGCCTTCACCTGCGACGAGTGGAACGGCTTTACCGGCACAACCCGCAGCGACACAGAAAATGGCTATAACCCTCTCGTTTCATATGCTTTTCTGAGCGCGCTTGAAGATTCCGGCTGCGCCGTGCGGCGTACCGGCTGGCAAGGTCATCATCTCAGACTGGAAAATGCCCAAGGCAGATTGCTG
Source organism: Mesorhizobium sp. L2C066B000 (assembly GCF_000502335.1). Taxonomy (NCBI): domain Bacteria; kingdom Pseudomonadati; phylum Pseudomonadota; class Alphaproteobacteria; order Hyphomicrobiales; family Phyllobacteriaceae; genus Mesorhizobium; species Mesorhizobium sp. L2C066B000. The sequence goes on along the minus strand of NZ_AYWZ01000019.1, from coordinate 55,972 downwards.
GGCGCCGTGCCCTGCTATCTCAAATCGCACAGCCAGGGCGAATATGTCTTCGACCACGGCTGGTCCGATGCGTTCGAACGCGCCGGCGGCAACTACTATCCGAAACTGCAATGCGCCGTGCCGTTCTCTCCGGTCACCGGCCCTCGCCTGCTGGTCAGCAAAGGCGAGGACAGCGCCATTGTGAAGGCCGGTCTCGCAGCGGGCCTGAAGGCGGTGACGGAAAAGCTCGGCGTGTCGTCCGCGCATGTCACCTTCGCCAGTGAAAGCGACGTTGCAACGCTGGAAGCAGCCGGCTTCCTGCACCGCACCGACCAGCAGTTCCACTTCTTCAACGAAGGCTTTTCAACCTATGACGATTTCCTCGCCACGCTGGCATCGCGCAAGCGCAAGGCGATGAAGAAGGAGCGGCGCGAGGCGCTCGCCAACGATATCTCGATCGACCGGCTGACCGGCAAGGACCTGACCGAAAGGGCCTGGGACGATTTCTTCGCCTTCTATATGGATACCGGCAGCCGCAAATGGGGCCGGCCCTATCTCAACCGCAAGTTCTTCTCGCTGATCGGCGAGCGCATGTCCCAGGATATCCTGTTGGTAATGGCCAAGCGCAATGGCCGCTATGTCGCCGGCGCCATCAACTTCATCGGCTCCGATGCGCTCTACGGCCGCAATTGGGGCTGCATCGAGGACCACCCGTTCCTGCATTTCGAAGTTTGCTACCATCAGGCCATCGACTTCGCCATCGAGCGTAAGCTGAAGGTGGTCGAGGCCGGCGCGCAGGGTGAGCACAAGCTGGCGCGCGGCTATCGTCCCGTGACCATGCATTCGGCGCACTACATCGCACATCCCGGCCTGCGCAATGCTGTGGCCGACTATCTCCGGCGGGAACGCCGCGAGGTCGAGCGGATGGGCGAAATCCTGGAAGAGCATACGCCGTTCCGCAAGGATCTTGAGGAATAGCGATCCGCCCCTGCCCTCGCCTGACCATCTTACCTGACCATCTTACCTGACCATCTTACCTGACCATCTTGCCGGTCCGGGACAGCTTCGCTACACCGGGAGCATACTCCCGGAGCGCCGCCATGACCGAGGCCTACGACCCCAGTAATATCTTCGCAAAGATCCTGCGCGGCGAAATCCCCTCGCACCGCATCTACGAGGATGATGCCGTGGTCGCCTTCATGGATGTGATGCCGCAAGGCCCCGGTCACACGCTGGTAGTGCCCAAAGCACCGTCGCGCAATCTGCTCGATGCCGATCCCGCGACGCTCGGCCGGCTGTTCACCACGGTCCAAACGGTCGCGCTGGCGGTCAAAAAGGCTTTCGGCGCTGACGGGGTCACCATCCTGCAGTTCAACGAACCGGCGTCCGGCCAGACCGTCTACCACCTACATGTCCATGTCATCCCGCGGTTCGAAGGCATCGCGCTCAAGCCGCATACGGGGCAGATGGAGAAGCCCGAAGTGCTGACGGAGAACGCGGCGAAGATCCGAGCAGCGCTGAACGGTTGAGGTGGCGCGCGCCTCGGGGAGATGCGCTCAGCCACAATCCACCACGTCCGTTAGGAAAATATCAAACCACGCCGTGATAACGTGCTCCGTACCGGGATGCGTTTGGGTTTTCAAAATCGTGGAACATTCGGTTGCGACATCAGAGCCGTTGGTAAAAGCAGCTGCCGGGCGGGCCTTTCTGCGCACCTTGGCGGACGCGTACCGGCGACACCGCCTGCTGCACGCGATGGCCATCGCTGCCCTGCTTTTGGCAGCCGCGGTCGGCCTGCGCACCGGAAACATGCCGGATTTCGGCGTGCTGGAAGACTATTCCCAATACCTTCTTTTCGCTTTCTGGATCGGTGGCTGCGCCTTCGCACTCGGCAGCTTTTTTCACCTTGCACTCATCAAACGGGATCCTGAGCCGCTCGGCACTTTCCTGCGATCGATCGGCGGCGTCTTCGGCGACGCCGAGCGCAACGCCAACAGCCTGAATGGTCTGGCCGCGTGCATTGCGCTCATATCCGCTTTCGGTGTGTTGAAAGGCGCGGTCGCGATCCTTTCGCCATTCGCATGGGATCACGCATTGGCTCAGGCCGACCGGGTGCTGCATTTCGGCCGAGCGCCCCATGAATGGCTATGGTTTATCGTCCAGTCGCCGCTCGCCGTAAGATCGTTCAACCTGGCTTACAATTCCTGGTTCGTCGTCCTTATCGCCTCGGTCTTCATCGCTTGCGTCACGCGCAGGGACACGAAGCTGCGTCACCAGTTCCTGATGAGCTTCATGCTCGTGTGGATACTGGCGGGTTTTTTCCTGGCGATGGGCCTGTCTTCGGCAGGGCCGTGCTTTTACGAGCGACTGGGGCTGGGCAGCGACTATCATTCCCTGATGCAAGCACTCGCCGCCGCCGATCGCATCTATCCGATCTGGGCGCTCAGCACGCAGGACATTGTGTGGAGCGGCTATATCGGGGCGACGCCAGGCAGTCTCGGCATATCCGCCTTCCCGTCCATGCATGTAGCGATGGCGGTGCTTTTCGCGCTTTATGCAACACGCCGCTCATGGTTGGCCGGCCTTTTGATGTGGGCATTCGCCGCAATCATCATGGTCGGCTCGGTCGTCCTTGGCTGGCATTATGCCGTGGATGGCTATGCGAGCGTTCTGATTTCGATCGCCATCTGGAAGGCGTGCGGGTACTTCCTGGGCAAGTTTGCACCCGAGGGCGTCGCCGCCTGACCTAACAACATCTGACCTGAAAAGCAGGGGCGCTGTGTCGGTAAACCGGCCAGCCGATGAAAAAGGGCCCGTCGCCGGGCCCTTTTTTCATAGGCGAACTTTTTAGCTCTTGCGCGGCAGTTGCGGCACCAGGCTGCGCTTGCCGCCGTCCTTGCCCTTCGGCTCAGGCTCGTCCTTGCCCTTGGGCTGAGGCTTCTGCGCCACCGCCTTCTTGGCGACGGGCTTCTTGGCCACCGCCTTGCGGGCTTTCGGCGCCTCTTCCGGCTCCTGCTTCGGCTGCACCGGGGCTTCGTCGGCCAGTGATTCGAGCTTCAGGCCGGTTTCGCCGGTTTCCTTCTTCTCGACGGTGACGCGCACCGTGCCGCCCTTCTTGAGCTTGCCGAACAGCACCTCGTCGGCCAACGGCTTCTTGATGTGCTCCTGGATGACCCGGCCCAGCGGCCGCGCACCCATGCGCTCATCATAGCCCTTGTCGGCCAGCCAGGCGATCGCGTCCGGCGACAGGTCGAAGGTGACGCCCCGCTCGGAGAGCTGGGCCTCGAGCTGCATGACGAACTTCTGCACCACCTGATGGATGACCGGCACCGGCAGCGAACCGAACGGGATGATCGCATCGAGACGGTTGCGGAACTCCGGCGTGAACAACCGGTTGATGGCCTCGACATCGTCGCCTTCGCGCTTGGTCGATCCGAAACCGATCGCCGCGCGCTGCGCATCGGATGCGCCCGCATTGGTGGTCATGATAAGGATGACATTGCGGAAGTCGATCTGCTTGCCGTTATGGTCGGTCAGCTTGCCGTGGTCCATGACCTGCAACAGGATGTTGAACAGGTCCGGATGCGCCTTCTCGACTTCATCCAGCAAGAGCACGCAGTGCGGATGCTGGTCGACCCCGTCGGTAAGCAGACCGCCCTGGTCGAAGCCGACATAGCCGGGAGGCGCGCCGATCAACCGCGAGACGGTGTGGCGTTCCATATATTCCGACATGTCGAAGCGGATCAGCTCGACGCCGAGCGAGGCAGCCAACTGCTTGGCGACTTCGGTCTTGCCGACGCCGGTCGGGCCTGAGAACAGGTAGGAGCCGATCGGCTTTTCCGGTTCGCGCAGGCCGGCACGTGCCAGCTTGATCGCCGAGGTCAGCGCGGTGATGGCGGTGTCCTGGCCATAGACGACGCGCTTCAGCTCGATGTCGAGGCCTTGCAGCACCTTCTCGTCGTCTGCCGAAACCGTCTTCGGCGGGATGCGGGCCATCGTGGCTATCGTGGCTTCGATCTCCTTGATGCCGATCGTCTTCTTGCGCTTGGCTTCCGGCACCAGCATCTGCGAGGCGCCCGTCTCGTCGATCACGTCGATCGCCTTGTCCGGCAGCTTGCGGTCGTTGATGTAGCGGGCCGACAGTTCCACCGAAGCCTTGATCGCCTCGTTGGTGAACTTCACCTTGTGGAATTCCTCATAATAGGGTTTGAGGCCCTTCATGATCTCGATGGCGTCCTCGATGGTCGGCTCGTTGACGTCGATCTTCTGGAAGCGCCGCACCAGAGCGCGGTCCTTCTCGAAGAACTGGCGGAACTCCTTGTAAGTGGTCGAGCCGATGCAGCGGATGGCACCCGAAGACAGCGCCGGCTTCAACAGGTTCGACGCATCCATCGCGCCGCCGGACGTCGCACCGGCGCCGATGACGGTGTGGATCTCGTCGATGAACAGCACGGCGCCGGGATAATCCTCTAGCTCCTTGACAACCTGCTTCAGCCGCTCTTCGAAATCGCCACGGTAGCGGGTGCCGGCCAGAAGCGTGCCCATGTCGAGCGCGAAAATGGTGGCGTCCTGCAGCACTTCGGGCACGTCGCCTTCGACGATGCGCTTGGCCAGACCTTCGGCAATCGCCGTCTTGCCGACGCCGGGATCGCCGACATAGAGCGGGTTGTTCTTGGAGCGGCGGCACAGCACCTGGATGGTGCGGTTGATTTCGCTCTCGCGGCCGATCAGCGGATCGATCTTGCCGGCCTTGGCCTTGTTGTTGAGGTTGACGCAATAAGCCGTCAGCGCATCCTGCTGCTGCTTCTTCTTGCCGCCTTCCTCCTGCGGCTCGGCGCCGTTCTGGCCGCCCTGCTCGTCATCGGCGCCGCGCGGCGAGCGCGTCTCCGATGCGCCGGGGCGCTTGGCGATGCCGTGCGAGATGTAGTTGACCGCGTCGTAGCGGGTCATCTGCTGTTCCTGCAGGAAATAAGCGGCATGGCTCTCGCGCTCGGCAAAGATGGCGACGAGCACGTTGGCGCCGGATACTTCCTCGCGGCCCGACGACTGCACATGGATCACCGCGCGCTGGATGACGCGCTGGAAGCCGGCGGTCGGCTTGGAATCCTCATCGTAGCCGGTGACGAGATTATCGAGCTCGGTGTCGATATAGGTCAGAACGGTGTGCTTCAGCTCGTCGAGATCGACGTTGCAGGCGCGCATGACGGCGGCCGCCTCCGTGTCGTCGATGAGGGCGAGCAGCAGATGTTCTAGGGTTGCATATTCATGGTGCCGCTCATTGGCGAGCGTCAGCGCCTGGTGAAGCGCCTTTTCCAGGCCTTGGGAGAAAGCCGGCATGTTACCTCACTTCTTCTCCATCACGCATTGCAGCGGATGCTGATTCTGTCGGGCGAAATCCATGACCTGAGACACTTTGGTCTCGGCCACCTCGAATGTATAGACCCCGCACTCTCCCACCCCATGATTGTGAACATGAAGCATGATGCGTGTGGCGGCTTCGCGGTCCTTTTGAAAAAAACGCTCCAGGACGTGAACCACGAACTCCATGGGCGTGTAGTCGTCGTTGAGGATGAGGACCCTGTAAAGGCTGGGCTTCTTGGTCTTGGTCTTCGTGCGCGTAATGACGGCTGTGCCGCGACCGGCCTCATTGCCGTCGCCGTCACTTTGCATCCGCACCACGCTTGTCGTGGCAGTCAAACCTGAAGTCACGTAGTCCTGCCTCTTTCGAATCCCCATGCGAGTTCGATATGTAGGTGTTCGATGGACGATTTTAAGCCCTTCTTGTTAGCTGACAATATGGCTAGGTGGGCAAACCGAGGGGATTTTCAAAATCGTGAACTGCCAAAGCCCCGGAATTGAAACCGGCATGAAAAAACCCGGCCGCGCATCCGCGACCGGGTCTGTTTTGCAAGCCCGAAAGGCCGTGCCTGGTATTCTCGAGCGAAATTACTTCGCCTTGGCGACAATCGATTCGAAGGGCTTGTAAGCCTCCTTGGCGAGATCGGCATAGAGATCGCCGAACTTGGTCGCCTCGGCAACGAAGCTCTCATAGCTCTGCTTGGCGAAGTCGGACTGGATCTCGACCGCATTTTCCAGCGACTTGGCGGAGAACAGCTTTTCGACCGCGGCGCTGCCGGCTTCGAAGCTCTTCTTGGTGTATTCGCCAGCTTCAGCGGCGATCGCCTGCGCCCCCTTGGAGAGCGAGGTGAAGCTCTTCAATCCGGTATCGGCAAACTCCTTGCCGTATTTCGAGAAGTCCTCGTAGGTCTGGGTCATTTGACGTTTCCCTTGGCGTTTTGAAGCGCCCTTGCCTGAGCGCGATTGTGCAATGCACGAGAATATATTGTGCGCTGCACAAAAGTCAAGATTTCAGCGGCATCAGGCCGCGCTGCGCCGGTAACAGCTAAAATTCGAATAAAGAAAGGCTCAAGCCCGAGGAAAATGGTGAACGCGCCGGTTACCATAAACGGATTGGTAACGCTGGCCGCGATAGTTTGACGACAAGTGAGGTCGGATCCCTTTGCCGCCTCCAGGGCAATGAGTTTCAAAGGAACTATCAGTGCGTCAGGCGTTGTCGGTCTTCGGTTCAAAATCCGCATCTTCCCTCAAAACGATCATGATCCTCGCTTTGGCGATGTCATTTGTCGTTGCGGATGCCGCGTCCTCGATGGCCGCCAGGTCTTCGGCGATCGTCGTCGACGCCAAGACCGGCAAGGTGCTTTATTCGTCCGATGCCAACGGCCGGCGCTACCCGGCGTCGCTGACCAAGATGATGACGCTCTATCTGACCTTCGAGGCCATGGCGAAGGGCCGGATCAGCAGGAACACGCCCGTGCCGTTCTCGGCCAAAGCGGCGGCCGAACCGCCGACCAAGCTCGGCGTCAAGGCGGGCGGAGCGGTTTCGGTCGAAACCGCCATCCTGTCGATGGTGACCAAGTCGGCCAATGATTCGGCGACCGCGCTCGGCGAACTGCTCGGCGGCAGCGAAAGCAATTTCGCCCGCATGATGACCGCCAAGGCGCGCGCGCTCGGCATGGACGGCACCGTGTTTCGCAATGCCAACGGCCTGCCCGATCCCGGCCAGTTCACAACCGCCCACGACATGGCGATGCTCGGCATAGCGCTCAGGGAACATTATCCGCAGTATTACGGCTATTTCTCGCAGCGCTCCTTCCTTTACGGCCGCCAGCGCATCAATGGCCACAACCGTCTGCTCGGCCGCATCAAGGGCGTCGACGGCATCAAGACCGGCTATACCCGCGCCTCCGGCTTCAACCTCGTCTCGTCGGTTTCGGATGGCAACCGCCGCCTCGTCGCCGTCGTCATGGGCGGCACTTCGGGGCGCAGCCGCGACAACCAGATGGCCGGCCTGATCAACGCCTACATGCCGCGCGCATCGACCCGCGGCGGCGGCGCCCTGGTCGCCAAGGCCGGCGGCGACAATCCGGTCAAGGCGCTGGCCAAGGTCTTCCTGCCCAAGCATGACGCGCCGACGCCGGATGGCAAGCCGATCGTTGAAGACGATGCCGTAGCGTCCAATGACGATCCGACATCCGCTGACGAGCAGTCTGCTGAAGGCCAGTCTGCCGACGAACAGACGGTGGCCGCGGTCGAAGAGCCCGCCCCCGTCGTCAAGACCAGGAAGGTCAAGACCGTCATCGTGACGGCGCCGAAGGTCGAAACTGCGCAGATTGTGGCTGCCTATGCCGAACCCACGCCTGTATCCCCACAGGCGGTCGACCCGGTCAACACGGCCTCGGTGCCGGCTGGTTGGGCGGTGCAGGTGGCGTCGTCGCCCAAGCAGTCCGAAGCCCAGGCTTTCCTCGACAAGACCGCCAAGCAGGCGCCCAAAGTTCTTGGGGCTGCTTCCGGTTTCACCGTCGCCTTCGAAAAGGATGGCGAGACCTATTACCGCGCCCGGTTCGGCGGCTTCCGCTCGAAGGACGCGGCCTGGAATGCCTGCAATGCCCTGAAGAAAAAGAAAATCGCCTGCTACGCCGTCCAACAGTAGGGCGGCGTCGGAACCATCTCCCGGAAATTTACTGCGTCGAAGGAGACTAGTTGTGATTGGAGAGCAAGACGTCCTTGGCTTCGTTGATCCGCGCCGCCAGGAAAGACGTGCCGCCGATGTCGGGGTGCAGGCGCTGCATCAGGCGGCGGTGCGCCTTGCGGACATCCGCCGCGGCGGCCCCCGCTTCAAGACCAAGGATCTTGTAGGCCTCCTCCTTAGTCATGGCGCCCGCACCTGGCGCAACACCCAGCCCTTCGCCACCGTTCGCCTCAGCGTCTTTGCGCCAGACGGGAAAACGGCCGTCAAGATACGTCTCTAGGAGCTGGCGGCTCTCCGGGTCGCCGGGGAGTTCGCGGTAAAGCTGCTGCAGCTCGGCCAGGCCCATCGCGCCCAGCATCTTGCCTTCATGGCGGCCGGCCAGAACCAGGCCTTCAAGCCCGCCCGTATCGTGATCAAGCTCCATTTCCAGTGCGGCGGTCCGCACCGTCGAGCGCTTGCCGGGCGCCGGCCCGACCGACGGCCGCTTCATTCGCATCGAACCGTACCAGGCAAGGGCCGCGGCCAGGATGAGGCCGGCAATGCCTTCGCGCCCGACCACCAGCACGGCAAGGCCAACCAGCGCCAGAAGCACCGGCCCGAGCGTGCGCATGCCGCTTGCCAGTTTTTGCGCATCGGCACGGACAAAGATCGTCGCCGCGCCGAGCAGCACCAGAAACAGTGCAACAAGTGCAATGATAGCGCCCATCAATTCCCGCCGCCCCTGAGATGCTCGATCAGCAGCCGATCTCCCGGCCTGTCCCTTGCCTCGAGCGCCTTCAATCCACCCGTCGCATAGACGGCAACCGCCGAAAGCAGCCCGGCCAAGGTCGCGGCAGCCCGCCGATCAAATCGGAACCAAGCCCCTTTGGACAGCCGCGCAATCTCCTTGAACGCCTTTTCTGCGCCGGGATCATGGCCTTCCTGGAAGACGAAGACGGGAACGCCGTGCAGACCGAGGCCCCCGGCCTTCTGCGCCAGGTCGTCGATATCCTCTTCCATGGCGTCGCCGATATAGACCAGAGCATTGACCTTGGCCGCCGCCGTTTCCTTCAGCGCATGCGCCAGCACCTTGCCGATCTGGGTGTGGCCGGCACGGCAGTCGATCCGCGTCATCAGCTGCTTCAGGGCATTGGTGTCGGCGACAAAAGCCGACGAGCGGCACTCGCCCAACCCGCGAAAATAGGCCAGTTGGACGCTGAGAGTTCCGGCCTTGCCGACGGCGTCGAACATTTCGCCCTGCAGCTTGATGGCGAGATCCCAGGTCGGCTGGCGGCTCATCGTTGCGTCGAGGGCAAGGATCAGCCGGCCCGTGCCGGTCGCGACAAGCGTCCGGGCCTTACGGATAAAGGCGTCGATCTCGCCGGCATTGGATTGAGGCTTGACCGGCGCAGGATCGGCCCTTGCGGGCACACGCTGCTTCTTGTCGCTCATAAGAAGCAAGATGTGGCGTTGTCGGCCCCCTTGCAAGTCCAGCCTTGGACAAGATGAAGGGCCAGCGCTCGACGCTCTGGGAGAAGCGGCCGCGCCCTTGGCTCTACAGCAAGCCCAGATCGGCGAGCTCGCGCTTTAGTTTCGGCGGCATCTCGACCATTCCGGCCTTGCCCTTGCCGATGTCTGCGGGCGCATCCGAAGGTTTGAGATAACGCCAGCCCTGGAAGGCGCGGCGCGGCTGCCAGTCGGTGCGCACGACGTCGAGGTCGAGCATCAGGCGGCAACGGCCGATGCCTTCGTCGTCCGTGAAGGGCCTGATATCAGTGATCAGCTGGCGGCATTGCACGCTGCCCTTGATCACCCAATAAAGCGAACCGCCATCGGTGACCTCGGCGCCGCGCGTCGGCACCATGCGGGTTGTGTGCCAGTGCTCGGCGGGTTCGCCGGCGCGGCGGCGCTCATCGAGGCGGAAGGCGATCCATTCTTCGAGGTCCTCGACGCTGTCGCAACCGACGCACAGTTTTAGGAGATTGAGTGCCATCGCTTAAGGTTTAGTCCGGCGCGCGATTGCGTCAACGGCCCTGCCCGACTTCTCCACAGTGCCAGTGGCGTTGCGCGGTCAGCATTCCACGACATTGACGGCGAGCCCACCAAGGCTGGTTTCCTTGTACTTCTCGTTCATGTCGAGGCCCGTCTGGCGCATTGTTTCGATCGCGGCGTCGAGCGGCACGAAATGGACGCCGTCGCCTTTGATCGCCAGAGAGGCGGCGGTGACCGCCTTGACGGCGCCGAGCGCGTTGCGCTCGATGCAAGGCACTTGAACCAGACCGCCGACCGGATCGCAAGTCATGCCGAGATGATGTTCGAGCGCGATTTCGGCGGCGTTCTCGACCTGCTCGGGCGTGCCGCCCATCACGGCGCAGAGACCCGCGGCAGCCATCGCCGAGGCCGAACCGACCTCGCCCTGGCAGCCGACCTCGGCGCCGGAGATCGAGGCATTGGTCTTGATGATGCCGCCGACGGCGGCCGCCGTGAGCAGGAAGTCGCGGATGCTCGGCTGGTCGGCCTCGGGGTGGAAATGCAGCCAGTAACGCAGCACCGCCGGCAATGTGCCGGCCGCGCCATTGGTCGGCGCGGTGACGACGCGTCCACCGGCGGCGTTCTCTTCGTTCACCGCCATGGCGTAGATCGACAGCCAGTCATTGGCCAGCAAAGGGTTGGGCTTGTTCTGCTGCCATTGCTCCTGCAGCTTGTCGTGCAGCATGCGGGCACGACGGCGCACTTTCAGCCCGCCCGGCATGATGCCATCCTGCGACAGGCCGCGGTCGATGCAGCCCTTCATGGCGCCCCAGATCGCATCAAGGCCACTGTCGAGCTCCTCGCGCGACATATGCGTCTCTTCATTGATGCGCTTCATGTCGGCGATAGACAGGCCGCTTTTGCCTGCCATCTTCAGCATCTCGACGGCGTTCTTGAAGGGATAGGGCACCTTCTTGCCTTCTGTGGTCACCGAGCCCTTCACCTTCATCCGCTGCAGCTCTTCCTCGGACACCACGAAGCCGCCGCCGATGGAATAGTAGATGCGCTTGAGCAGCAGCCGGTCGCCGGCATCGTAAGCGTAGAAGGCCATGCCGTTGGCGTGGCCGGTGAGCGGCGTCTTGCGGTCGAGCACCAGATCCGTCGCCGGGTCGAAGCGATAGGAGGGATGGCCGCGGGGCGATATCCGCTTCTCGGCTGCGACGCGCGTGGCGATGCCCTCGGCCTGATCGGGATCGACCGTCTGCGGTGTCAGGCCGGCAAGGCCGAGGACAACGGCGCGATCCGAGCCATGGCCGATACCGGTATAGGCGAGCGAGCCGTGCAGGCTGGCGCCAATGCGATCGACCTTGACGCCGGCCGGGCGCGGCCAGTCATCGCCGGCGATCTCGTCGAGAAACCGCTGCGCCGCCGTCATCGGTCCCATCGTGTGCGAACTCGACGGTCCGATGCCGATCTTGAACAAGTCGAAAACCGAAAGAAACACGCTGCGCCGTCTCCGGGAATGGGATCAAGACCTACATATAGGACTTTCCATGATGTTTGTGCTGTTTTGCGGATTGCGGCGCTGCACCTGCCGACCTTGTTTGCTCCGGCAGCGACATCCCCGGCTGAAAGCGCGTCGCGCTGAAACGGGTTCATGCGACGCGCTTTAAGTTCTTGTTTTAATGCATGTGGTTGTCCCAGAACCGCAGCTCACTTCTGGGCGACATGCTTTGGAGCATCGAACTGACCGCTTTGCCTGTGGTAAAAGGGGGCATGGGCGATTCCTTCCATCTGTCGACGGCTGATCTGGCGGCGCTGGCTTTTTTCCTGCTTGCATGGTTGCTGCATACGCTGGCGTCCGACGGCAGACTGGTCAGCCGGGTGTCGTTGACGATGGCCATGAACGTGCAGCGCGAGGCCTGGATGCGCACCATGGCCGAGCGCGAAATCCGCATCGTCGACACCGCCATCATGAGCGGCCTGCAGCAAGGCACCGCCTTTTTCGCCTCCAGTTCGCTGATTGCGCTCGGTGGCTGTTTCGCGCTGCTTGGCGCCTCGGATCAGGTCCTTGCCGTGCTGAACGACCTGCCGTTGAACGCGACCTCATCGCGCTCCGCCTTCCAGATCAAGGTCTTTGGCCTGGTGCTGATCCTGGCCTTCGCCTTCTTCAAGTTCGGCTGGGCCTACCGTCTCTTCAACTACTGCACGATCCTGATCGGCGCGGTGCCGATCCCCTATGGCGAGGCGTCACGCAACCCGGTCAGCGAAACGGCGGTGTGGCGCGCGGCGCGCATGAACATGCTGGCCGGCAAGCACTTCAATTCAGGGCTGCGCGCGGTGTTCTTCTCGATCGGCTATCTCGGCTGGTTCGTCGACCCGATCGTGTTCGTGCTGTCGACGCTGCTGCTTCTGGCGGTGCTGGTGCGGCGTCAGTTCTTTTCCGCCGCAAGGCAAGCGGTGATCGGTCAGCCGCCCGGGCCGGGGAAAAGCTGGTCGATCCGGCCCGATAGCCAATAGGCGGCGAGCCCGATCCATTCGCGGATCGCCATGGTCGTGGTCTGCAGCGAATCGGGTGCGTTGTCGCGAAACAGGCCAAAGCCTTCATTGCCCGAGGTGCGATAGTCGACAGGCCACGGGACCGTCTGAAAGCCGGCCTTGTCGAACAGTGCCTTGGCGCGCGGCATGTGGAAGGCGGAGGTCACCAGCAGCCAGGTCTCGCCCGGTTTCGGCGTTACTAGTTCCTTGGTGAAGACGGCATTCTCATAGGTGTTGCGGGATTTGTTCTCGAGCATCAGGCGGTCCGCGTCGACGCCAAGCGCACCGAGCAGGCGCGGCGCGGTGGCCGCATCGCCCTCGCCATCGATGAACAGTTCACCGGTGCCGCCCGAGATAACCACTTTCGCCTCGGGAAAGTGCCGGGCAAGGATCGCCGTCTCGACCATGCGGTCGCCGCCGGAATTCAGCTCATAGCCACCGCGCGCCAGATTGATGGCGCCCTCGAAACCGCCGCCGAGCACGACGATGCCGTCGACCTTCCGCGGCAGCGGCGGCTTTGGGAAGCGCTCTTCGAGCGGATTGAGCATCATGGCGCCAAGCAAGGTCCAGGCCGACAGCGCCAGAATGAGGAAGGCGAACACACTGCCCGTCGCCGCCGATCGCCGGCGGCCGATCAGCGCCGCGAGCAAGCCGGCAAACAGCAGGAAGATCGCCAGGTTGAGTGGTTGGACGAAGAACCAGAAGATCTTGGAGAGATAGAAGAACATTGCCTGCCTATCTCCAGCTCAAATTGTGACGGCCGATGAAGTGCTCGACCGCACTCGCCACCGCTTCCGCTTCGATGCGGCTTAACTCCCTGCCGAAAACAAGGACGCCGTTCGCGTTGGTCAAGCTGATGACTTCCGACAGTTCCACTTCGTCCGTGGGATAGGTGTGGTCGAGGATTTCGACCCTAAGATGCCCTTTCAAAGGCAGTGACCACCGATTTCGCAAAGAACCCCTCACCGAGCGCACGGCTGCGGTGTCGGTCAGCCGCAGGGTTTCCCTGCCGAACACCCGCCAGATGAAATCCTTGCCCAGGAAATAGGTGAAGAGGGCAATGACCGCCACGAAGGACAGCAGGCCGAGCGTGCCGCTGGTGAGCGTTGCGGACGACATATCTGTCAATCCCATGTAGCCGGTGTAGGCGACGATCGCGGCCCCGATCAGGACAAAGACTGTCCTGAAATCCGAGGTGCGTGGCGGGTTCGTGATCAGCAGTTCGTTTCCCGTCTCGACGATGGAAATGCGAGACGGAGGCGGCATGCTACCACCACTTCTCCGGCTGGAAGGTTCCCGCCGCCTGCTCGATGACGGCGGCTGTCTGGAACAGGGTTTCCTCGTCGAAGGGACGGCCAATCAGCTGCAGGCCGAGCGGCAGGCCCTTGGCATCGAGGCCGGCAGGCACGGCAATGCCCGGCAGTCCGGCCATGTTCACGGTCACCGTGAAAATGTCGTTGAGGTACATTTTGACCGGATCGGCGGCCATGTCCTCGTCAGCGATGCCGAAGGCGGCCGACGGCGTCGCCGGCGTCAGGATGACGTCGACGCCGTCGGCAAAAACCGTCTCGAAGTCGCGCTTGATCAAATTGCGCACCTTCTGCGCCTGCAGATAGTAGGCATCGTAATAGCCTGCCGACAGCACATAGGTGCCGATCATGATGCGACGCTTGACCTCCCGACCGAACCCGGCGGCTCGGGTCTTTTCGTACATGTCGACAATGTCCTGGCCCGGCACGCGCAGGCCGTAGCGGACGCCGTCATAGCGCGCCAGATTGGATGACGCTTCGGCGGGCGCAACGATATAATAAGCCGGCAAAGCGTATTTGGTGTGCGGCAGCGAGATGTCGACGATCTCGGCGCCGGCATCCCTGAGCCAGGCAATGCCCTTCTGCCACAGCGCCTCGATCTCTTCCGGCATGCCGTCGACGCGGTATTCCCGGGGAATGCCGACCTTCATGCCCCTGATCGGTTTGCCGATCGCCGCCTCGTAATCCGGCACCGGCCGGTCGACGGAAGTGGTGTCCTTGGCGTCGACCGAGGCCATGGACTTCAGCATGATCGCGGCATCGCGCACGTCCCGGGCGATCGGGCCGGCCTGATCGAGCGACGAAGCGAAGGCGACGATGCCCCAGCGCGAGCAGCGGCCATAGGTCGGCTTGATGCCGACGGTGCCGGTGAAGGCGGCTGGCTGGCGGATCGAGCCGCCGGTGTCGGTGGCGGTGGCGCCGGCGCACAGGAAAGCCGAGACGGCGGAAGCCGAGCCCCCCGACGAGCCCCCCGGCACCAGTTGGGCATTGTCCAGCGTGCGCGCGGTCTTGGTGCCGCCGGCCGAAACGAAACCGCCATCGCCCTGATGCGTGGTCGGCATCACCACCGTGTCGAGGCGCGAACGCCGCCACGGATTGACGACAGGGCCGTAATAGGAGGTCTCGTTGGACGAGCCCATGGCGAACTCGTCCATGTTAAGCTTGCCCAGCATGACGGCGCCGTCTGCCCACAGATTGGCGGTGACGGTCGATTCGTAGCGCGGCTTGAAGCCGTCCAGCACATGGCTGCAGGCCTGGGTGTGGATACCTTCGGTGCCGAACAGGTCCTTGATGCCGAGCGGGATGCCTTCCAGCGCACCGCCCTGGCCCTTGGCGAGCCTGGCGTCGGAAGCTTTGGCCATATCGCGCGCCTTGTCGCCGGTGACGACGATGTAGGCATTGAGCACCGGATTGGCGCGCTCGATGGCACCGAGATAGGCCTCGGTGATTTCGACGGCCGAAATCTCCTTGGCGCGCAGCTTGGCGCGCGCCTGCGAAATTGTCAGATGGGTCAGTTCGCTCATCAAAGGCTCTTTTCGTAAAACACCGACCACTCGGAATCGGGATAATCCAGCACCGGCCCGCAGCGCGAGAAGCCGGCGCGTTCGTAGACGGTCCAGGCGGCGGGATGGCGGTCGCCGGTTTCAAGCACCAGGCGCTTCAGCCCTTCGCTGCGCGCCAGCGTTTCGACATGTTCGACGATCTTGGCGCCGATCTTCCTGCCCCGATGCGAAGGCCGCGTGTACATACGCTTGACCTCACCGACGCGGGCATCATGGCGCTTCAGCGCGCCGCAGCCGATGGCTTGCCCGTCGTCGCGGGCGATAAAGACGGTGGTGTCGTCGCCAGCCATCTGCTCGACCGTCAGATGGTAGCAATGCTCCGGCGGCGTCAGTTCGAGCAGAGCCGCGTTGAGCTCCTCTACCAAAGCGCGGACATCGTCCTGCAGCGGCGTTTCGATCGCGATCTCGATTGCCATCGGCCGCCTACTCCACGACCTTCGGCACGAGGAAGAAATTCTCGTCAGTGGCCGGCGCATTGGCGACGATATCGGCGGCCTTGTTGCCGTCCGTGACGATGTCTTGGCGCTTCTTCATCTCCATCGGCGTCACCGATGTCATCGGTTCGACGCCGGAGACATCGACCTCGTTCAGCTGCTCGACAAAGCCCAGAATGGCGTTCAGCTCGCCGGTCATGCGCTCGGCATCCTCCTCGCTCACCGCAATGCGGGCGAGACGCGCGACGCGCTTCACAGTTTGCAGATCAACGGACATGTCTTTAGCCTTTGGGAAAACCAGATGGCGCTATAGCGGCGTGGCGCGTGCCGCGCAACATCGATCGTGCTTGGGGATAGAGCCCGTTCATGCCAGGGCGGCATTTCAGCCTAGGGCAGCGATACACCCTCGCACAGATAATAGCTGCCGCCATTGCCGGCCTGCTCGCCTTCGTCGGCGGTCGGGCGCACCGAGACGATGTCGATTTGGGTCGCGTTCATCTGCGTGATCGACAGTATATCGGGAAAGAGAAAGCCCGGCTCCTGGCAGATGGCAGTGACCGCCCAGCTCGGCGAGCGCGTCGCCTTGGTGACCTGGACGAACTCGCAATTATACTCGACGCCTTGCAGGCCGTCCGCCGACAAGATGACATTGCCGGTGTCGATCAGCGTCTGCAGCGTGTCCTTTTTGGCTTGCGCGCAAAGCTCCTGGGTCTGGAGGTAAACGCCCTTGATGAAGTCCTCGGCGGCGGATGCGGGCGACGCCGCAACCAGCATCGACACGCAAAGAGTCACTCTCAAGCCCATGGTTTGATTCCCCTTTGCGACAAGGGATCGTTCAAACGATCGCTTTATAGTGTGATCGTTTGGCCGATCGCTGGCAAGGCTACGTCGACACCTGACCCTTCGAGGCCGGCCACGAACTTCTCCGCCGTCGCGTCGATGATCGGGAAGGTGCCGAAATGGCAGGGAACGACCGTGTCGAAGTGGAAGAAGCGCCGGCAGGCCAGGGCCGCCACCGCGCCGCCCATGGTGAAGCGGTCGCCGACCGGCACGAGGCCGATCTTCGGCTCATGCAGTTCCTCGATCAGCGCCATATCGGAGAAGATGTCGGTGTCGCCCATATGGTAGAGCGTCTTGTCCTCCGGGAAATGCAGGACCAGCCCGTTGGGATTGCCGAGGTAGACGTTCTGGCCGCCATCGAGCCCAAACGACGAGGAATGCAGTGCCTGCACGAAGGTGGTGGTGAAGGCACCGCAATCGACGGTGCCTCCATGATTGCCGGGATTGATCTTCTTGCCGTCGACGCCCTTGCCGACCAGGTACATGCAGATCTCGTAATTGGCGACCAGCTGGGCGCCGCTCTTCTTCAGCACCTCCACCGCGCCGCTGACATGGTCACTGTGGCCGTGGGTCAAAAGCACATGGGTGACGCCTTCCGCCGGCCCCTCCCAGCCGCTCGTCCATGATGGGTTGCCGACGAGATAGGGGTCGATCAGGATGGTCGCGCCTGATGTCTCGACGCGGAAGGCGGAATGTCCGTACCAGGTCAATTTCATCGATCGTGTTCCTCGATTTTGGTTGCGCCGGAAGATAGAACGCCGGCAGCAAAATTAAAGTGACATAGTGTGCTCGCGGTTCAAAAGAACGTGTCGCGGTCTTTGTTACGGCAAGTCTGGGTCACGGTAAGTCTGGGTCACGGTTAAGACTGGGTCACGGTAAAGCTGGTGGGGAAAGCCGTTGGGCATCATAGCAATCGAGGATCTGCCGTCACGCCTGGAAGGCGGCAGGACGCTGGCCGGGCTCGACCTCGGCGACAAGACGATCGGTGTCGCCGTTTCCGACCGCGGCCTGTCCTTTGCCCATCCGCGCCCGGTCATCCTGCGCAAAAAGTTTTCGCTGGATGCGGCAGCGCTGCTCGCCCAACTGCAGAAGGACAATGTCGGCGCGTTTGTGCTCGGTCTTCCGATCAACATGGATGGGTCGGAAGGTCCCCGCGCCCAGAAGTCGCGCGCCTTCGTGCGCAACATGGCAGGCATAACCGACCTGCCCTTCGTGCTGTGGGACGAGCGGCTGTCGACGGTGGCGGCGGAGCGGACGCTGATCGAGATGGATTTCTCGCGCCGAAAGCGCGCCGACAAGATCGATTCGGCGGCTGCGGCCTTTATTCTGCAGGGAGTTCTGGACCGGCTCCAGTCGCTTGACCCACGCGATCGGACGGAACCGGATTCCCCGCCTGCCGCCTGACCCAGGCCATGATGTTGCGGCGGCGGCGAAACGCCCACAATGCCATCAGCAGGAAGCCGTCGAAGATGCAGGCCCTTGCCACCATGCCCGGAATGATCGCCGGATCGATGCCCAGCATCTGCCCGTAGAGCTGGAACACGAAATCATGCAGCTGCCGGCTGAGCATGACGTAGCCGAAATTGATGTCGTTGAGCGACAGGAAGAACCAGCCCCAGAACAGAGCGAGTGGCGCGGCCCACAATGCGAACAGCGTGCGCATCAGTGACCGTCCCTGCGGCTGGAGCCGCCTCTGCGACCGCTGGGACCAATGTCCGGACGGCCGGAAATGCGCGACAGCAAGGAGCCGTGCGCGGCACCCTTGGCTATGGCATGGGCGGTGGCGCGGCTCTCTGCCTCCCGAGAAACCATGACAGCGAAGACCGACCTCCGCTCGGCCAGCATGGCGACATAGGAGGCCAGAAGTGCCGCCAATTGCACGGCGACAACCAAAAACAGGCCGTTGATGCCTCGCGCTGCGCCGCCGATCAGGATGAGCGACAACACCGCGGATGCCGAAATGAAGGCGGTCCGCGCCACACTGTCGGCTCCGTCCGGGCTCGCCGCGGCGTTAACCAGGCTCTCGACGAAGACCCAGCAAAACAGCACCGCCACGACCAGCAAGGCGATGGCCAGCGGCGCCACGACGGCAGCATTGTCGAGATCGGCCAGACGAGTGTTTTCCACGACGACGCCGAGCACGCCCAGAGCGCCCGCAACGCCGCGGTTTCCATCGACACAGATGAACGCCAGCAGGGCGAAAACCAGCGCCCAGTGCAAGGCCAGAAAGGACGTCAAAATGTGCCGCATGGCATTCCTGCTTTGGTGACAAAGACAGTGGGGTCTGCGGCCTGCGGCTGCAACGGAAACCATTCGTTAAGGTTAACGGCTGTCCACAGGCAGGCAAATTCGTTCACGGCCTGGCGGAAGGCCCTCAATTCACCGGCGGATAGAGCGTGTCGATGATCATGCGCGCATCGTGGCGCGAATCGAGCATGCCATAGGTGTTGCGCCACTGGCCGGCGAGCCGCGTCTCGACGAAGGCGTCCGCAATCCGCCCTGCCCCCAGCCGGCGCAATTCCGCAGCTGCCGCCGACAGCGCCAGCTGTTCGGTCAGCAGGCGGGCCGACCCCTCATCGGTGCCGGCGACCTGCATGGCCGCCTTGAGCACGCCAATGGTTCCGCGTCCGCCGGCGCCGAGATCGCGGTCGATGCCGGCCAGCACCTCCTCGAACAGGCCGGGCGCGCGGCCGAGCACGCGCAGCACGTCGAGCGCCATGACATTGCCTGAGCCCTCCCAGATCGCATTGACCGGGGCTTCGCGGTAGTAGCGGGCGAGCGGCGCTTCCTCGACATAGCCATTGCCGCCGAGGCACTCCATCGCCTCATAGAGCAGTGGCGGCGCGATCTTGCAGACCCAGTATTTGACCACCGGGGTCATGGCGCGGGCAAAAGCAGCCTCGCCGCGGTCGCCGGCAGCCTCGTCGAAGGAGCGCGCCAGTCGGAACGAGAGTGCCGTGGCGGCGGCGACATCGAGCGCCATGTCCGCCAGCACGCGCTGCATAAGCGGCTGTTCGATCAGCGTCGAGCCGGCCACCTGGCGGTGACGGGCGTGATGCACGGCCTCAGCCAGCCCCGCTCGCATGATTGCCGACGAGGCGACGGCGCAGTCGAGCCGGGTCAGCGTGACCATGTCCATGATCGTCTTTATGCCGGCGCCGGGCTCGCCGACCATCTCGCCGATGGCGTTGACGAACTCTACCTCCGATGAGGCGTTGGAGCGGTTGCCGAGCTTGTCCTTCAGCCGCTGAAAGCGGAAGCCGTTGCCGGAACCGTCGCCGAGGATGCGCGGGACGAGAAAGCAGGAAAGCCCTTCAGGCGCCTGTCCAAGCACGAGAAAAGCGTCCGACATCGGCGCCGACATGAACCATTTGTGGCCGGTGAGGCGATAAAAGCCGCTGCCGGCGCGTTCGGCCCGTGTGGTGTTGGCGCGCACGTCGGTGCCGCCCTGCTTTTCGGTCATGCCCATGCCGAGCGTCAGCCCGGTCTTGTCGACCGGCGGCTTCTGACTCTGGTCGTATTTGCGCGTCGTCACGCGCGGCGCCCATTCGCGAAACAGCTTTGGGCTGGCCATCAGGGCGGCCAGCGAAGCGCTGGTCATGGTGATGGGGCAGAGATGCCCGGTCTCGAGTTCGGCGGTCAGGTAGAAACGCGCGGCGCGCACCTGATGGCGACGGCCGATCTCGCTATCGCCGTTTTCCCAGATCGAGGAATGCAGGCCGCCGGCAACCGAGCGGCGCATCAGCGCATGATAGGCCGGATGGAATTCGACGAGGTCGATGCGCCGGCCCTGACGGTCATGCGTGCGGAGCTTCGGCGTCTCGACATTAGCGAGGCGCGCCAGCTCCTGCGCCTCCTGCGTCAGGACGAACCGGCCAAGCCCGTCGAGGTCCTTGCGCACCGGATCGGAAAAACGCTCGGCAAGCTGGATCAGCAACGGATCGCCCCGCCAGGCGTTGCCGCCCGTCAGCGGCGGCGGCTGGTTGGTCACGTCGTCGGTCACGCCCAATCCTTCTGAAAGTAGAAGGGCCTTCTAACGCTAGAAAGGCACTTATCATCATAAGGCTTCGAATCCGAAGCAATCGGCTAGATATAGCCCAAGGCAGGCGGCGCGCGCGACGAAAATACCGGGGAGAAAGGCCGCAATGCCAAGCTGACGCTTGCGGCAAGGAATTCTCCCCCCTATAGCAGCGCCTTGAGATGACCGACGCTTCGTCCCTGCCGCTTTATCCTCACCGCCATCTTCTGGGCATCCGCGATCTTTCCCCCGGTGACATCGAGCTTCTGCTCGACCGGGCAGATCGCGCCGTCGCCATTTCGCGGCAGTCCGAAAAGAAGACCTCGACGCTGCGCGGCCGCACCCAGATCAACCTCTTCTACGAAGCCTCGACGCGCACGCAGTCGTCGTTCGAACTGGCCGGGAAACGGCTCGGCGCCGACGTCATGAACATGTCGGTGGCGAGCTCTTCGGTGAAGAAGGGCGAGACGCTGATCGACACGGCCATGACTCTGAACGCCATGCGCCCCGACATCCTGATCATCCGCCACCAGTCTGCGGGCGCCGCTGCTCTTTTGGCGCAGAAGGTTGGCTGCTCGGTGGTCAATGCCGGCGACGGCGCGCATGAACACCCGACGCAGGCGCTGCTCGACGCGCTGACCATCCGCCGTGCCAAGGGGCCGCTGTCGAAACTGATCGTAGCGATCTGCGGCGACATCCTGCATTCGCGCGTCGCGCGTTCCAACATCATGCTGTTGAACGCGCTTGGCGCGCAGGTGCGGGTCGTGGCGCCGTCGACGCTGCTGCCGTCCGGCATCGAGAAAATGGGCGTCATCGTCTCGCGCTCGATGGCCGAGGGCCTCAAGGGCGCCGACGTGGTGATGATGCTGCGCCTGCAGCGCGAGCGGATGGAAGGCGCCTTCGTGCCTTCGGTGCGCGAATATTTCCGCTATTTCGGCCTCGATGCCGAAAAACTGAAGGCCGCCAAGGACGGCGCGCTGGTCATGCATCCCGGGCCGATGAACCGCGGCGTCGAGATTGCGTCCGAAATCGCCGACGGGCCGCAAAGCGTCATCCAGGAACAGGTCGAGATGGGTGTCGCCGTGCGTATGGCGGTGATGGAAGCGCTGCTCGACCCGCGCCGCAACGAGGGCCGGAGCGCATGAGCACGACGGTCTTTGAACGCGCCCGCATCGTCGACCCGTCACGCGGCTTCGACGAGGTCGGCACCGTGATCGTCGAGGGGAAAAAGATCGTTGCCGCCGGCAAGGCTGCCCTGAACCAGGGCCTGCCGGCGGGAGCCACCGTGGTCGACTGCGCCGGCAAGGCAATCATTCCCGGCCTGATCGACGCGCGCGTCTTCATCGGCGAACCGGGCGGCGAACATCGCGAGACCATCGCTTCGGCCAGCGTTGCGGCGGCGGCCGGCGGCGTCACCTCCGTCGTTATGATGCCCGACACGGACCCGGTGATCGACAATGTCGCGCTGGTCGAATTCGTGCTGCGCACCGCCAAGGACACGGCAAGCGTCAACATCTTTCCGGCGGCGGCGATCACCAAGGGGCTGGCCGGCCGCGAGATGACAGAGTTCGGCCTGCTGCGCGAAGCCGGCGCGGTCGCCTTCACAGATGGGCGGCACACAATATCCAGCGCGCTGGTGATGCGCCGGGCGCTGACCTATGCCCGCGATTTCGGCGGCGTCATCGCACATGAGACACAGGATGGCGACCTCGCTTCGGCAGGCGTGATGAATGAAGGCCTGTATGCCAGCTGGCTCGGCCTTGCCGGCATTCCGCGCGAGGCCGAGTCCATCCCGCTGGAGCGCGACCTGGCGCTGGCACGGCTGACGCGCGGCGCCTACCACGCGGCCAAGATCTCGACGGCGATGGCAGCGCAAGCGATGACACGCGCGAAAGCCGACAAGGCCAATGTCACGGCGGGCGTGGCGATCCACAATCTGTCGCTGAACGAGAACGATGTCGGGGAATACCGCACCTTCTTCCGGCTGACGCCGCCTTTGCGCGCAGAGGAAGACCGGCTGGCCATGATCGAAGCGGTCAAAGACGGCACGATCGACATCATCGTCTCCTCGCACGACCCGCAGGATGTCGACACCAAGCGCCTTCCCTTCGCCGATGCAGCTGCCGGCGCGATCGGGTTGGAGACGCTGCTTGGAGCAGCGCTTCGGCTCTACCACAATGGCGACGTGCCGCTACTTCGGCTGGTCGAAACACTGTCCACCGCACCAGCAAGGCTGTTCGGCCTGCCGGGCGGCACGCTGAAGCCGGGAGCGCCGGCCGATCTTGCGCTGATCGACCTTGAAGAACCCTGGATCGTGAGTGAAAGCGGCATCCGCTCGCGCTCGAAAAACACCTGCTTCGAAGGTGCGCGGCTGCAAGGCATGGTCTTGCAAACGCTGGTGGCGGGCCGCACAGTGTTTTCGAGCTAGAGCGATCGCGCCACGTCGCAGACCGATATGTTGCTGGGGAAATGCGGGGGCAAACAATGAGTTATAACGTTATCCTGGCATTGCTGTTCGGCTATCTCCTCGGCTCGATTCCCTTCGGCCTCTTGATCACCCGCGCGGCCGGCCTCGGCGATGTGCGCAAAATCGGCTCCGGCAATATCGGCGCCACCAACGTTCTGCGCACCGGCAACAAGGGCCTCGCCGCCGCGACGCTGGTGCTCGACGCGTTGAAGGGTACGGCGGCGGTGATGATCGCGCGCCATTTTGGACACGACTACGGATTGTGGGCCGGCCTTGGACTCTGGGCGGGCCTTGGCGCCTTCCTTGGCCATCTGTTTCCGGTCTGGCTCGGTTTCAAGGGCGGCAAGGGCGTGGCGACCTATCTCGGCGTGCTGATCGCGCTCGGCTGGCATGTGGCGCTGATTTTTATCGTCGTCTGGCTGGCGATGGCTTTTCTGTTTCGCTATTCCTCGCTGGCAGCGCTGACGGCGGCGGCCATCGTGCCGATCGCGCTTTATTTCTGGAGCACACCTGAGACCGCCGGGCTGTTCCTGGTGATGAGCCTGATCGTCATCTTCAAACATCGCGCCAACATTTCGCGCCTTCTTGCCGGCACCGAAGGCAAGATCGGAGCCAAGGGTTGAGCAAGCCCGCCGCCGGGCCGCGCCTCAGCGACCGGCAGCGGCTGAGCTGGCTGCGGCTGATCCGCACACAAAATGTCGGCCCGGCCTCGTTTCGCGAATTGATCAACCGCTTTGGTTCGGCGGAGGCGGCGTTGGAGATGCTGCCCGAGCTGATGATTTCGGGCGGAGCCAAAAGGATCATGCGCATTCCTTCCGTGGAGGAAGCCGAAGCGGAACTCGACGCAGCCAGTGAAAACGGCGACCGCTTCGTCGGCATCGGCGAGGCCGACTACCCGCCGATGCTGAAAAACATGGACAATCCGCCGCCACTGATTGCCGTGAAGGGGGAGGCAGCCGTCTTTCGCCTGCCGGCGGTGGCCATCGTCGGCGCCCGCAACGCGTCGCTCGCCGGCATCAAGATGGCGCGCATGCTGGCGGCGGATCTTGGCCGCGACGGCTACGTCATCGTTTCCGGCCTGGCGCGCGGCATCGACACGGCAGCACACCAGGGCAGTCTCTCGACTGGTACAGTGGGTGTGCTGGCCGGTGGGCTCGATGTCCCCTACCCGCCCGAAAATATCGGCTTGTGCGAAGACATTGCCGAGCGTGGCGGCGCCGTTATTTCGGAAATGCCGTTCGGCTGGCAGCCGCGGGCGCAGGATTTTCCGCGCCGCAACCGGCTTGTCGCGGGCGCCGCCCTCGGACTGGTGGTCATCGAAGCTGCGCAACGCTCCGGCTCGCTGATCAGCGCGCGTCTGGCCGGCGAGATGGGCCGGCTGGTCTTTGCCGTACCGGGTTCGCCGCTCGATCCGCGCTGCGCCGGCTCCAACGGGCTGCTCAAGGATGGCGCCACCCTGGTCACCGAGGCGGCCGACGTTTCCGGTGCGATCGCACCCTTGGCGGGCACGCGAACGCGAAGCATTGCGCCGCCAGAAAAGGCACCCGATTTTTCGGCAACACCCCCGCCCGGTGAGGACGAACGCAGCGGCGTGCTCGAGGCGCTGGGCCCAACGCCGGTGGGCGTGGACGAGATCATCCGCC
Source organism: Mesorhizobium sp. L2C066B000 (assembly GCF_000502335.1). Taxonomy (NCBI): domain Bacteria; kingdom Pseudomonadati; phylum Pseudomonadota; class Alphaproteobacteria; order Hyphomicrobiales; family Phyllobacteriaceae; genus Mesorhizobium; species Mesorhizobium sp. L2C066B000. The sequence continues at coordinate 31,181 of NZ_AYWZ01000019.1, read as the reverse complement.
ACACCGGCCTCAACGCCGCGCAAGTCTCCATGGTGCTGCTGGAACTCGACCTTGCCGGCCGCATCGAGCGCCATGCCGGCGGCAATGTCTCACTGGTTTCGTGAAAGCCTGAGACTTAGTTTGCGGCCGCAAATACCGCAGCACTTTCAGACATGAGGCGCCGCGCGGCGGGTTGGACATTATCCCTGTATGTAATGCATTGGCGGTAGCGGCCATCGGCAACGCGCTGTTTACCAATGCGCTCCCACTCCGGTGTCCGGGAGGAATTCCAGTCAAAATCCTGGGACATCAGATTTTCCCTGTCGAAGCATTGCGGATCCCTCTCGAGTATCCGACGCGCTTCATCGGCGAGGGGACTATAGTTTTCAACAGCCGCTATCTTCCGCGCCCGCGCGGCCGGGGAAAGCTGAATTGCCGATTCGACACGTCCCGCCACATTTGGAACCGCAGCGGAACAAAGCTGTTAGCCGACCTGTGCCGTCTTTCGCAGTCCTCGGCAGAGGGCCTGGCCAAACGCAAAGGCAAGATCATGTATGGGATTATAGCCGTCGACCGCATCCGATACGATCTGGACATTCTTTGCGGTCGTTAGATCGGCGCGCACTCTCGAAAACACGTCGATCAGGAAATCATGGTTCCCGGCCAGCAGCGCTTCGTACCAGGCGCCATCCGGAATTTCCCCAAACACCGCGCCGCGTGTCGCGCCCGCAGCTTCGACCAGATCGCGCGAATAGCGGGTTCGCGATGTTTCCTTGCCGCCTGATCCGTCGGTCAGAAGATAGACCCTTGGTTTGGCGATCTCGAGCCAATGGTGGATCCTGAGTTCGTGCCCGGGGTGAGCGAGAATCAGCACGTTTTCCAGTTTTTCTCCTGACTTTTCAGGCAACAATGGCTCCAATCCAGTTTCTGGTCCGATCGAGCCGAATGGCCTAGGGACAAATTCAGGAGCAAACCTTGGCCGCGACAATGCTGACGAAGCTTGTTTGGTCAGCGGCTTCAACTTAAGACGCTGCCAGAAACTCATGCGCCTTTCTCTCTCATATCAGATGTAGTGCGCAAGCAAGGAATCGCCCGTTGCGAATTCTTATCACCAATCTCTCCCTGTCGCGAAACAGCGGATCGGAAGCGGTCGTCGAACTGTTGGCCGACGGGCTTCGCGACGCCGGCCATCAGACCATGCTGCTGGCTCCCACTCTGGGCGACATGGCCGATAGAATGCGTCGGCGCGGGCATCATGTCGTCGATCGGATTGCCGAGATCGTCGAAAGGCCCGATGTCATTCACGCCCAGCATCTGACGCCCTGCCTGACTGCGCTCGCCAGGTTTCCCGACGTGCCAGCGGTATTTTCCTGTCACAGCGCCTTCTTTGAAGTCGAAGCGCCGATGCTGCATCCCCAGATACGCCATTGGATTGCGGTCGACGAGGCGTGCCGAGCCAAATGCCTGTCGAGGGGCATACCGGCCGACCAGATGAGCCTTGTCTACAACGCGGTCGATCTCAATCGCTTCAAACAGCGCCCACCGCTCCCCGCCAGACCCGCGCGAGGCCTGCTGCTGACCAAGAATTTCGAGCACCAGGCGGCGGTTCGTGAGGCCTGTGCGAGAAGTGGCATCCAGCTGGATGAGCTAGGTCCAGCCACCGGGCGGTTTTCGCAGCAGCTGGAACAGGATCTGCTTGGTTACGACATCGTGTTCGCAACCGCCCGGATGGCCATCGAGGCAGCTGCGGTCGGCTGTTCCGTCGTGGTTTGCGACGCGCGCGGTTTCGCGGGATTGCTCAGCAGCGCAAACATGGAGGCATGGCGTCGCTTCAATCTGGGCGTTGGGCTTTTGACCAAGCCGACCACGGTCGAAAATCTTCTGGGCGCGATATCCGGTTTCGGTGCGAACGATGCCGCGGCGGTGTCCACCTATTTTCGGAAGGCGGCCGGCGATGCGTATTTTATCGAGGAACATCTGCGCATCTATGATCAGGTGCTGCGATCCGACAGGGGGCTGGATCCCGATGAGCGCGCGCTTGCGACCGCCGTGTGGATCGAAGAGATCGGGGTCTCGCATCCACGCCGAAGATGGTTTCATATCGTGAAAGAATTGCACGGCTGGCCGGATGCGCCCGAATTGGCGACGCTTCTGGCTCAGTCCCACGCGAACTCGCGAGTTTTGGAGAAGCTTGGCGAACAGAACGCCAGAACCCAGCAGCTTGTTCTGGACGAGGCTGTCTCGCGAGCCGCCGCGCTGGGCGACAACCCGGCTGTGCTGAGCCGGGTGGAGGAACAGCTTTCGAACCTTTCAAATTTTGTGGACGAGATAAAGCGGCTGTACAACGGTATGATCCCCTTGTTCATCAGAAAGCTTCTCCTTCGGGCGCGTAAAGGGGCCGGACATTGACAGGGCTCGACGGCTTGGACCGCGATAAATTGAGTGGCTACAGCATCTGCACCTCGCCACGATCCGGCAGCAATTTCTTGTGCCAGCATCTGAGCGGCACGGGCCTGCTCGGACATCCGCTGGAATATTTCAATTGGGGCGGGCGGCGCTATTTCGATGACCCGGACTACCCCAAGGATATCGCCGGCCAGGTCTGGAAGATCCTTACCATGGGCGCCACTCCCAACGGCATCTACGGCTTGAAGTTATTTGCCCACCAGCACGACTGGATTTCGGGCGAGGTGAACTGGGTCGATGCCCTTCCCAATCTTCGCTTCGTTCTGCTCACCAGACGCGACTTGCTTGGCCAAGCGATTTCCTGGGCACGCGCGCTGCAGACAGGACAAAACCGATCGAGCCAACCGATGGCCCAGAAGCCGGTCTTCGACGCTGGACTGATCCAGAGCCAGCTCAACGCCCTTGCTCGTGAACGAGCCCGCTGGGAGATGTTCTTTGCGCGCACCGGTATCGAGCCCTTGCGGTTCGAATACGGGACAATGATCGAGGACCCTCGCCACGCCGTCAGTCAGGTCGCCGAGCTGATGGGCCTGAAGCCGCCCTCTAAGCTGGACCCCGGCAACGTGACCGTTGAGCTGCAAAGGGATGCATCAAACCTCGAATGGGCAGACCGCTTCCGGGCAGAGCGCGGCGACCCGAACATCCTGGATTTGATCTAGCTCCGCAGAATTCGTCTTCGGGCTGTCTGGAGTGCTGCTGAGCGGGTAGCAAAAGTAGCCATTTACTCTTCGCCATCCCGTCTGTATCACCGCCCCAGACCGCGTGGGGCGCCACGCCATCCAGCCGGGGGGCAGATGTCGACACCGTTCAATGCATTTACTTTGGTTGAGTTTCTCGCCTTTGCAGGGTTGAGCTTCCTTTATGTCCGGGCAGACGATTCGTTATCCCCCAGGGGCAAGACCGAGTGTACGATCGTCGCAGGGATACTGTTTGCGATCCTGGTCGCGGCAAGAGCCCCGGCGTTGCTTACCTTCTACAAGGTTTGGGCTGAAATTGGCCCTCTGTACTTCGGCTATGCCTATGCGAACGGTCCGTTAGCCGCTCTGTTCAACCCGGCAAGCAATTACTACGATCTATCAGCAAACCTATCTTCAGCCGTTGCGGTGTCGGCCGGACTTCAGTGGTGGCCGGTCGTTGACACCGGCTCTGGTCTTCTGGTGGCTTTGCTGTTTCCATTTGTTGTCGCCGGCACAACGCAATCGATATCGTGGCGAACCGGAATCCTGTTGGCGGTTGCGACCGCGCTCTATTGCGTCACCGCATCGGAAACATTCGGAACGGCACTGCACATCAAAGGCTGGGCACCTGTTTATGCCGCGCTTGTTTTTGGTTCTTTGGCGTTCAAACAGCCGCTCAATCGCGTTCATATCGGTCTTCTTCTAGTGCTGCCGTTCACAGGAACCCCCGCAGCTTTCGCGCTTATCATATGGGCGGCTGCCGGCTTTGTGCTACGGCAGCCTTATCTTGTCCGACCTCTGGTTTGGTCTATTCCTGGATTGGCGACGCAGATCGGCTGCGCACTATTGCCGGCTACGAATACCGGCTTGGCCGTACGGCCGTTCACGTTTCTCGGTTTCGCAAGCTTGCCAGACCTGTTCCTGCTCAAGGTGGGTGGTGCGATCCTTTGGCCGGCCTTGTTTTTCAGCAACTTGACACCGGGTACGCTTGAACTGATAGCAGCTGCCATCGTCTTCCTTGGCGTGCTTGGAGCTGCAGTTTTCCTCGCCCCCCGCCAGCCCATCCTGCTGCTCGTTCCGATCGTTGCGCTGCAATTTTCGGCTACTGCGATTCTCGCCGTCGGAGGTGCCGAGTCACTGCTCCAATCGGGATCTGGCTTCAGGTATTACTTCGCGCCAGTCGCAACACTCCTGATCGTTCTGGCGATTTGGGCGTCTTCGTGGAGGTCGGTTACAAGGGTCGCGGCGGTTGCTATTTGCCTATGCGCGGTCCTCGCAAATCGAGACTACAACGCCATGGTCGACGGCTTGTTCTTCACACCGTCCCACACCAGTTGGTCCTCGCAGGCAACGACCCATCTCACGTCACCGTCGCAAACGCTTGTAAATTACCCCGAAGCAGGCAGAGTGCAGCTACCGGACTGTGGAGAATACCACTGCTAACAAGCACATCAGGTTGTTTCGGAATTGTGATGGTACATGACGAACCTGCCGACCAAAGTCGCGCCAGCAATAACACCTCCCGCCAGCATCAGCAAAAAGACCTGGTGAAACTCAGGCGATTCGAGAGACGCCGCATTGCCGAGCAATGAACCGACATAGACATAACCAAAAAGGGCGGGAAGCGACGCTGCGGTTCCTATCACGTAGTCGGCGAGGCGAATTCCACTCGCGCCCAGCGCAATGCTTGTGGCGGCAAAGGGAACGACCGGTGACAGGCGGATCAGAAAAACCGATCGCCAGCCGTCAGCGGCAAGGAACTGTTTGACCTTGTCGAGGCCGCCAACAATTTTCGTGTTGGTAAAAGGAACGTTTTGGAGACCCTTTCGGCCTACGTAGTAGCCGACGATGCCGCCGGCCAAAGTCCCGACGAGCGCCATTGCCGAGCCACCGGCGAATCCGTAAACCGCTCCGCCTGCGATGCCGAGCAGGGACGCCGGCAATATGCCGGTGGCGGCCACTAGAAACTGCATCACGACCAGCGCAACGAAACCAAACAGCCCTGTCTGCTGAACGCTCGCTTTGGCGATCCGCAAGATATCGTCGAGATAGCCCGACAGCGCCGCGGGGACGAGAACCATCGCAAGGCCCGCCACACCGAGGGCCATTCGTGTCCGGCGCCTCATCAGATATTGCTCCCGACGAATAACGGATCTTGTCGAATGCCCAGTTTGCTGAGGCGAAACTTCGCCGCGGTTTTCAAGACACCCAGGCCATAGACGACGCTACGCCGAAAGTTGATCGACGACGCCTCCGGGAAGTATCTCGTCGGACAGGACATCTCGCCACCACGCAGGCCGAGATAGACGGCCTGGCAGACCATCTCATTGTCGAACACAAAGTCGTCCGAGCACCGGTGATAAGGAATCTCGGTCAACGCTTTCCGGCTCCAGCACCGAAAGCCAGTGTGAAACTCCGACATTTTCTGACCGATCAGAATGTTTTGAACCAGGGTCAGAAAGCGATTGGCGATATATTTATAGACCGGCATGCCGCCGCGCAGGGCACCCTTGCCCAAGATGCGCGAACCAAAGACGTAATCATACTCGCCAGAGGCGACCATCGAGGCAATGGCCGGCACCAACCTGGGCGAATATTGATAATCGGGATGAAGCATCACGACGATATCGGCATCGCGCTGCAGCGCCGCATCGTAACAAGTCTTCTGATTGCCACCGTAGCCCTTGTTGATCGAATGCTCGATTGTGTGAATGCCGAGCTGTCGCGAAATGCCGACAGTATCGTCCTTCGACAGATCGTCCGTGAGAATAACGTCGTCGATCAATTGCATCGGCAAGGCGAAGTAGGTCTTCTCCAGTGTAGCCGACGCATTATAGGCGGGCATGATCACCGCCACACGCAATCCATCAATCATTTCTACGCTAACGCCCCGATGTTGCGTTTCCATTGCCGGAAAACGTCCTATAGCGCAAGCCGGCCTAGCATTTCCCGATCCACGTGCGGCAAAAACGCCACGCAATGTTTCCGTCCGCACCAAACGACGCCGGAACGAGAGACCGTGGTGGTCCCCGTTGAGGTCCCGTTATGTCGAGCCGCCAATCCAGTCGACGGCAGAACTCGCGCGCCTGCTGGCAAAGCGGGTCCGGCGCAAGGCGCTTTCCCTAGCCGGGTTGTCCTAAAGTTAGCCGATCAAGCAAACTGGGGCCGTCGGTTGCCGGGCAACGACGGCGCGCAGTCAGATCCATTCCAGATTGATGTTTCGGATGTTTCCTGCGCGATGCGCTGGCGAATGCGCTCCACCCGACGCGCTATGTCTGGCGACACCCGGTCGTGCGTTTCAACCAGAATGGCGCCGATAGCATCTTGCAGCCCAGCTTCGCGGGATGCTTCGAGGCATTCGGCTTCGCTGCTCTCAATGTCCATCTTCATGATCGATGGCACGCCGGCGGCGCCAACGCCGGTACAGATGCCACCGCAGGGTATTTTTCCAGGCGGCTCTCGGAAAAGCGCTCCGCCATTACAGGGCTCTCCGATGCACTGACGATCACGCTCGCAATGGCATACTCGACAGCTGACGAAACCCGGGCTCGACAGTCTGCGCATCAGTCAGCGGAACAGATACTTCGATACCTCCGGATTGCCACGGCGCCACATCACATTGTCCAGAAAATAATGGTGCACATTGATGAAGATGAGCACGATGAAGAAGAACAGCGATGATCCCAGTCATACGGGATCAAGGCCGTCAGCGCGGATGGGATCAGCCAGAAGCCGAGATAGCCAAGGGCCGTGCCGCCGACGATGAAGCCGAGGAGCCGAAACCTGTAGAGGGGGCCAAGAAAGGACAGGATTTTCGGCTGCGGATCGCCTTCGGCATCGGAACTGTCGCGCTCGACGTTCGTCTGGTAGCGCCAGACCACGGCGAGATACTGCAGCGAGTGGAGCGCGGGCACGATCAACAGCCAAAGCGGGTTTACGCGCGCAATCAGGATCCAGAGATAGAGCGACGCGACATAGGCCACCAAGCCGTTATAGGGCAGACCGCCGCCGTTCTTTCGCCAGCGATTGGCCAACATCAAAAGCGTGGCCGCCGTCGACGCAACGGCCGCCAACAGGGCAATGTCGGTGATCCAGGAAGGGGCCGCGAATGTGTAATAGTCCAGGCCATAATATTTGCCCTGGGTGACCGCCGTATTCGTCTGCAGCCACGCCAGGATCCACACGGCATAGGAGTTGACCAGCAGCACCTTCTTGTCGCGGTCGTCGAAGAATTTGCGCTTCAGCACCGCATCCACCATCAGCATGCCGTAGCCCTGCTTGACGTAGTGCCAACCGACAAAAAAGAACATGGCGTTGGTGGCATAGCCGAGCAGGCGCGTGTTCGCCGCCGCGGCGCCATAGGCAAAGAACCCGGCCATGACCAGGGGCACGACAATGCCCGCGAAGATGTAGCGGAGCTGCAGGCTCCTGTCGTAGCCGTCGCCCGTCACCTTGCGCCCGAAATTGCGGTAGAAGAGTTGGTAGGAGTGGGCGAAGTGGGGATAGTTCACGAGATAGGCTACGAAGACCATCGTTGCGGCCACCGGACCTTCATATTCGAGCGGAACGAGAAACAGCACCGGCAGGATGAGAAAGGCGCTGCCGCCCAGCATGAGGAAATCGGCGAGCGGGCCGAAGAGGTATTTTTGAGCGGTCGCCGTCTGAGGGGCTACAGCATCCGCCGAAAGCTGAAGTGTCATGTCAGAACCTCCCCTGGGAAAGGCTGAGTTTAGCCATCGACTGGGATGGGGACAAGGTTGGAGCTGCCGCTCGGCGCCCGAACACTAGGCTATCTTGTTGTTTCGCCAATGGTCTCGATCCGCCATGGCTTGAACCCGTGAACCTCTCGATAAAAAAGGTGGGGGCCCTCCGCTGTTAAAAAGCGCACCACCCCAATTTACGACTAACATGTTAGTGTGCTAGCACAGCATACATACCTGCTTCGGAGACCTTCCGGTGACATCACGCTTTGGCCTTTCGGCCGCTCTCGCCACGCCTTTCGATGCCCGCGGGCAGATCGCCACCGCCCCCATGATCGCTCAGGCCGAAAGTTGCCTGGCGCAGGGTTGCGGCAGCGTGACGCTTTTCGGCACCACAGGGGAAGGCGCATCGGTGGGCACGACGGAGCGGCGGTCGGTGACCGAAGCCATGCTGGCTGCTGGAATCCTGCCGCATCAACTCGTTGCCGGCGTGCTGGTCGACGCCGCCGAAGACGCCGCCGAACAGGCACAGCATGCCTTGCAGCGCGGCGCCCGAAACATTCTGCTGGCCCCGCCAAGCTACTTCAAGAATGTCGGCGACGACGGCCTTTTCGGCTGGTTTTCCGCCGTCTTTGCCGCGCTCGGCCCCCTCGCCCGTGACGTGCTGCTCTACAACATCCCTTCGGTTACCATGGTGCAGCTTTCGCTTGGCCTGATCGGCCGGTTGCGCACTGCTTTTCCCGACGTGGTCGCCGGAGTGAAGGATTCCGGTGGAAATTGGAGCTACAGCGAGGCGCTGCTTGCCGCCCATGGCGATCTGGTGATCCTGATCGGCGATGAAAGGCATCTGGCGCGTGCGGTGCGAATGGGTGCTCAAGGCGCAATCTCGGGCATGGCCAATTTCGTCCCGGGCGAAATCCGCGCCATGGCCGAGGACGGGCGCGACGATCCTCGCGTCGAGAGTTTTGTGCTCGAATTGCTCAAACATCCGGTCACCCCGGCGGTAAAGGTGATGGTGGCGCGCAAGACCGGCGACGAGCGCTGGCTGGCGGTCCGTCCGCCGCTGGAGCCGATCGCGTTGCAAGGGCAGCAGCAGCTTGCCGCAGCCTATGACAGCTTGTTTGCCAGGGAACCGGCCTGACCGGCAAAGAGAAGCGCGCCGATATGGAAGACGGCAACGAACCGACCACCCTCAGGGAGAAGGCCTATGCCAGCTTCACGCGGCATTTGCTGGCGCGCGACTTCAAGCCAGGCCAGTTCGTGTCGCAGCGTGAGCTGGTTGCCTTCACCGGACTGCCGCTCGGCGCCATTCGCGAGATCGTGCCGCGTCTCGAGGCGGAAGGACTGCTGACGACCATTCCGCAGCGCGGCATGCAGATCGCCCATATAGACATCAGCCTGATCCGCGAGGCCTTTCAGTTCCGCCTGTTCATGGAGCGTGAAGCGGTGGCGCTGTTTACGGTCAGCGCCTCCGACGCCGAGCTTGCCCGCTTGCGGCGCGAGCATGAGGACATGCTTGCCCGGGCGCTGGAGCAGACCCCGACGCCGGAGATGGAGGCCAAGGCGCAGACCATCGACTGGGCCATGCACGACACGTTCATCGATGCGCTGGGCAACGAGATCATCGCCAAGGCCTATCTGGTCAATTCGGTGAAGATCCGCCTGATCCACCAGGAACGGTTCCGTATCGACGGGCGCGTCGTGCCGGTCATGCGCGAGCACCTGGCGGTGATCGATGCGATGCAGAGCCGCGACCCTGGCAAGGCGGTCGAGGCCATTAGCCAGCATATCGATAAGGCGCGCCGGCTGGCGCTGCAAATCTGAGGAAGCATGAGCCGCGCCGCGGTCGCTGCGGCGCAATCGACAACGACAACAACCGGGAGGAAGAAAATGTCGTCCAATCTGTTCAACCCAACCAGGAGGCAACTCCTCCAGGGAACCGCCGCCCTTGCCGCCGCCGGCTTTGCCGGTGTTCGCCCAAGCTTTGCCGCCGGTGTCGACTGGAAGCGCTTTGCGGGAACGACGCTTGACGTCAATCTGGTGAAAAGCCCGCGCAGCGACACGCTGATAAAATACATCGCCGAGTTCGAGGAACTGACCGGGATCAAGGTCAATGCCGAAGCGACGCCGGAACAGCAGCAGCGCCAGAAGACGGTGATCGAACTCAGCTCCGGCAAGCCGAGCTTCGATGTCGTGCATCTGAGCTACCACGTGCAGAAGCGGCAGTTCGAAAAGGGCGGCTGGCTGGCCGACATATCAGGCTATCTCGCTGACTCGACCCTGACCGATCCTGCGCTGGTGGAAACCGATTTCGCTGATGCCGGCATGCTGTTTGCCAAGGACGGCCAGGGCGTGCTGCGCTCGCTACCGTTCTCAGTCGACTACTGGATCGTCTACTGGAACAAGGAATTGTTCGAGGCCAAGGGCCTCAAATACCCTGAAACCTTCGAGCAATTGGTGGCGGCCGCCGAAGCGCTGACCGACCCGTCGACCAACACCTATGGATTTGTCGCCCGCGGCCTCAAGAACGCCAACACGCCGGTGTGGACGTCGCTTATGCTCGGCTACGACATGACGCCGCTCGACGACAAGGGCAAGCTGCGCACGACCTCGCCCGAGGCGGTCGAGGCGGCCAGCCTCTACCAGCGGCTGATGACCAAGTCGGCGCCTCCAGGCGTCACCGGATTCAACTGGGCCGAAGCCCAGTCCGCCTTCCTGCAAGGCAAGATCGGGATGTGGTTCGATGGCGTCGGCTTTGCCCCGCCAATGGAAAATCCGGAAAAGTCACGAGTGGTCGGCAAGGTTGGCTACGGCGTCATGCCCAAAGGGCCCAAGGCGCATGCCGCCGGCACCTTTGGCGACGGCCTCGGCGTGACGGCCACCAGCGAGAAGAAGGAGGCCGCCTACCTCTTCTGCCAGTGGGCGATTTCGCCCGCCATGGGCGCGCGCCTGCTGCAGGCGGGTGCCGGCGTGCCGTTCCGCAAGTCGGTGCTGGAAGATCCCAAGGTGCGCGAAGGCGTCACCATGCCGGCGAGTTGGCTCGATGCCGTGGTCGGCTCGGGCAATGTCAGCCGGCTGTCGCTGCCGGTCATCATTCCGGTCACCGAGTTCCGCGACATCTATGGCGTGGCGCTGACCAATCTGATCGCCGGCGCCGATCCGGCAGAGGAACTGAAGAAGGCCACCGAGCAGTTCCAGCCGGTGCTCGACCGGAGCGAGCAAGGCTGATGTCCGCCATCACCCCAGAACGCACCGGGGTGACGACGCAAGCCATCGAAGGGGGCCAGACCATCCGTCTGGCTCCCAACTACTGGCCTTTCGTCGTCCCGGCGCTCGTCGTCGTCGGCGCCGTGATCGTCTTTCCCTGGGCCTTCACGCTGTGGATGAGCGTCAACCGCTGGACCCTCGGACAGGCGCGAAGCTTTGCCGGGATGGAAAATTACCTGCGGCTGGCAGTCGACCAACGCTTCTGGGAATCGCTTTTCCATACGCTGACCTACACGGCGCTTTCGGTCGCGGCGCCGATGTTCCTCGGCACTCTTGCCGCGCTGATCTTCGACGCCAAATTTCCGCTGCGCGGGCTGTTGCGTGGCGTCTTCGTCATGCCGATGATGGCGACCCCGGTCGCCGTGGCGCTGGTCTGGACGATGATGTTCCATCCCCAGCTTGGCGTGCTCAACTATCTGTTGTCGCTGGTCGGCATTCCGGCGCAGGAATGGATCTTTAACGCCAGGACGGTCATCCCGTCCCTGGTTGCGGTCGAGACCTGGCAGTGGACGCCGCTGGTGATGCTGATCGTGCTGGGCGGCTTGGCCTCCGTGCCGCGCGAGCCCTTCGAGAGCGCCGAGATCGACGGCGCCAACGCCTGGCAGCAGTTCCGCTATCTCACCTTGCCGATGATCGCGCCGTTCCTGATGATCGCCATGATCATCCGCACCATCGATGCGCTGAAGAGTTTTGACATCATCTACGCGATGACCCAGGGCGGACCGGGCACGGCCTCGGAAACCATCAACATCTATCTCTACAACACCGCCTTCTCCTACTACGACATCGGCTATGGCTCGGCCATGGCCGTGGTGTTCTTCATCGTCATCGTCGCGCTGTCCTTCATCCTGCTGATGCTGCGCCAGCGCTCCCAATGGATCGGGGTGGAGGGCAAATAGATGAGTTCACGGCTGCTCAACCGGATCGGGCTGTTTTTCGCGGCTCTGGTCTTCGTCTCGCCGGCGATCCTGTTCTTCCTCTGGATGATCTCGCTGTCGCTGAAGTTCGAGATCGACAACGGTGCCTACCCGCCGATCCTGATCCCGGAACATCTCGCCTGGTCGAACTATGTGAAGGTATTCGAGGAGAACAATTTCCTGCTCTATTTCTGGAATTCGGTTCTGGTGACGGGCACGGCAACGTTGCTGGCGCTGCTGATCGGCGTGCCGGCGGGCTATGGCATCGCGCGTCTCAAGGCCGAACGCTCGGCGGTGGTCATCATGATCGCCCGCATGACGCCGGGGCTTTCCTATCTCATTCCGCTGTTCCTGCTGTTCCAGTGGGTCGGCATTCTCGGCACGCTGTGGCCGCAGATCATCATCCATCTGGTGGTGACGGTGCCGATCGTGGTCTGGGTGATGATCGGCTATTTCGAGACCACGCCGATGGAGCTGGAAGAAGCGGCCAACATCGATGGCGCCAGTTCCTGGCAGGTGTTCCGGCTGGTCGCCTTGCCCATCGCCAAGCCGGGCATTGTCGTCGCCTTCATCCTGTCGATCATCTTCTCATGGAACAATTTCGTCTTCGGCATTGTGCTCGCCAGCCGCGAGACCCGCACGCTGCCGGTCGCCGTCTACAACATGCTTTCCTACGAGCAGGTGAGCTGGGGTCCGCTCGCCGCCGCAGCACTTGTGGTCACGCTGCCGGTGCTGGTGCTGACCCTGTTCGCGCAAAGGCAGATCGTCGCCGGGCTGACCGCAGGCGCCGTCAAGGGCGGCTGAGGCACGGCCCCGACATGACTCATTTCCGGGAGAAATCCAATGGCATCGGTAACAATCAACAACGTTCAGAAGGCTTTCGGAGCCGCCAAGATCATCCACGATGTCAGCGTCGACATCGCCGATGGCGAATTCGTCATCCTGGTCGGGCCGTCGGGCTGCGGAAAGTCTACGCTGCTGCGCATGATTGCCGGACTGGAAACGATCACGGGCGGCAGGATCGCCATTGGCGATCGCGTCGTCAACAATCTCAGGGCGCGCGACCGAAACATCGCCATGGTGTTCCAGAACTACGCGCTCTATCCGCATATGACGGTGGCCGACAATATGGGCTTTGCCCTGAAGATCAAGAAAGCCGATCCGGCCGACACCGCCGGCCGCGTCGGGAGGGCCGCCAGCATTCTCGGCCTGGACAAGCTGCTCGACCGCTATCCGCGTCAGCTTTCCGGCGGCCAGCGCCAGCGCGTCGCCATGGGCCGCGCCATCGTGCGCGACCCGCAGGTGTTCCTGTTCGACGAGCCGCTGTCCAATCTCGACGCCAAATTGCGCGTGCAGATGCGCGGCGAGATCAAGGCGCTGCACCAGCGGCTGGGAACCACCACCATCTACGTCACCCACGACCAGATCGAGGCCATGACCATGGCCGACAAGATCGTCGTGCTGCATGACGGCCTTGTCGAGCAGATCGGCGCGCCGCTCGATCTCTACGATCGCCCGGCCAACCTCTTCGTTGCCGGCTTCATCGGCTCGCCGGCGATGAATTTCATTCGCGGCCATGTCGAGGAAGGTGTTTTCCGCAGCGCCGGTGGACTGATCTTGCCGCTGCCGGAAGGCATCGACCTGGCAAACATACCCGGCGGCGACCTCATCTACGGCATCCGCCCCGAACACATCCGAGCGACGACCGCCAAAGGAATCCCCGGCACGATCGTGCTTCTGGAAGCAACGGGTTCGGAAATCTTTGCCAGGGTCGACTGCGCCGGAGAAGAAATCTCCTGCCTTTTCCGCGAGCGGCTGGCACTGAAACAGGGCGAGCAGATGCGCATCGAGATCGACCGCGCCTGCGCTCATCTGTTCGACGTCAAGACCGGGCGGCGATTGTAGGGGGCGATGGGGGCTGCTGACAGGGCAACTTCCGCACGAAATATTTCTGGTGAGCGCGTCGGGGTTCGAACCCGAGACCTACTGATTAAAAGTCAAGATAACGCGCCCAACGCTCCCTCACTCGCCATAACTTTTTCAGATCATAAATTATTGAATACAAATCATTTTTAGACTTCCTGCCTCGCGCTTGCTAACGTAAGGTATCGGCTCCTACCGACGTGTTTCCGTTACCCTCTGTTACCCCAAGGAGCTTTCGACTTGGCTAAAGCACTCAATGTAAAGTCAGTTACGGCGGCGAAACCGAACCCCGACAAACGGGTTGAAATCGGCGATGGTCTCCTACCCGGCTTGCGGTTAGTGATCCAACCCAGCGGGGCAAAGTCATGGGCGCTTCGCTATCGCCGCCATGGGAAGACGGCGAAGCTCACGCTTGGGCCGGTACTTTTCGAGCGCGAGGGTGACGACGTTCCGGGGCTCGTAACCATCGGCGAAGCTATGACCCTGGCGGAAGCGCGCGCCGCCGGTCGGGAGGCGCTACAGGTGCTCGCCGAAGGAAAAGACCCGGCGGCAGCTGCTAAGCGCTCAAGTGCCCATAAGGGCGCCCTACCTGACAGGAACCGGAACTTGGTGGAAGTGCAGGCGGATGCGTTCATCACCCGCTACTGCAAACCGCGAAATCGGTCTTGGCCGGAAGTCGAACGCCAGTTCAAGACTGCTATAAACCCGTCGTGGGGCGCGCGGCGGGTGCAGGACATCACGAAGCGAGACGTTACCGACTTGCTAGATGCGATGGTCGACCGTGACGCACCTGTGTTGGCAAACCGGGTGTTCGCAACGATTCGAAAGTTTTTCGGATGGCTGGTCGAGCGCGACGTGCTGAAAGTCTCGCCATGCGCGGGCCTCCGGTCGCCCTCATCCGAGAAGTCTCGCGACCGGGTGCTTGACGACGACGAGGTGCGCCTTTTTCTCAAAGCTACCCACGGTCTTGGCTACCCGTTCGGCCCAATGTTTCGGCTTCTCCTGGTCACCGCGCAACGGAAATCGGAAGTTGGAAGCATGAGCCGAGGTGAGCTTGCAACGGCGGGCGCTATGCCGCTTTGGACTATTCCGGCCGAGCGGGCAAAGAACGGCAAAGAGCATGAGATTCCGTTATCCAAGGCGGCGGTTTCCATACTTGGATCCCTCCCCAAAATTGGAGAGAGTGCGTTGATGTTCACGACGACAGGCGAGACGCCGGCCTCGGGTTTTTCGAGAGCGGTAGAACGTATCAGCGCGAAGATGCAAGAAACTCGGCGTGGAGAGGCGACAAAGCGCGGGGATGACCCTGAAAAAGTCACTCCGATTCCCCATTGGACATTGCACGACTTGCGCCGGTCGGCGGCCAGCGGGATGGCTAGGCTTGGTGTCTCCCTTCCGGTGATTGAAAAGCTGCTAAACCACACCTCAGGCTCATTCGGCGGCATTGTTGGCGTCTACCAAAAGCACTCGTTCGCAGATGAAAAACGACAGGCAATGGATCTGTGGGCGAACCACCTTGAACGTCTCGAAGCCCCGACGCTTGGCTCAGCCCCGATTTAATTTTGCTGTTTGATTGCCCCCGTTGTCGTTATCCAAACGAAACAGATGCACCTTTCACGGCGGTAACAGGGGTTCGATTCCCCATGGGCGTACCAGCAAAATCCAGCACTTAGGTGCGCATCAGGAAAATTCGTCTAATATCCGTCAAGTGGAAAACGATGGAGCGGGGTGGAAATCACCGGAATCAGCTGCATTGAGATGACGGTTCCCGCCTCAACCTCAGCGACTTTGACGGAAGCGAGGCGTGTCGTTGATGCGAAAATCTCAGCGCAAAAATGATTCCTATCATCGCTAGGCACTTTGTCGCGATCGCCATCGACAAGGTGTCTTGGTGATCGAACGGTCGATTCGGTCTGTAAAATTGGCCTTTCCCCTTAAGCCCTTCCTATCCGCTTGATCTGCGCAAAGCGATTGCAATTCGCCCGCTAACCACAAACCGGTCGTTGAAACCACGTTTGCGAGTGGCCGAAATTGGGCCGAATGCGGACTGGCGGCTTTCAGTGAGCAGCAATCAACAACGGACGATTGCACCATAGCTTTTGAGGCCAGCCAAATGGCTTTTTCGGACTGGGCGGGTTGCATAAGGCTGCACTCCAAACATGGCTTTCAAGGAAGCTGGACGATTCCCCCAAGCGCCGCGTAGACCGAGATTCGCAGCCAACGGTCCATGCTTCGCGCGAGGCCGGGGTCGCCGATGAGCAAAAGGCCGCCCCTCTCTTTCTCACGCTCGATGCTGGAGCGGCCCTCCAGGATGGCTCCCAGCGAAACAACGCCGGTCTCGACGTAAAGATCGACGTCCCGGCCGGGGTCGAGCGAGCATAGCTCGGGCAAGTCTGAGCCTGGCTCGACCACAAACCAGTAATGGGGACACCTCGGTGGGGGATCGTCGCGGAAATGGAAGCGGATGACGGCGCGCCGCCGCGGCAGTTCAGCGAGGTCAATCTTTCGCCGCACGGCCCACATGAGGGTCGAAACATCCACGTCGGCGAGCGCGATCTCCGCCTCGATGTTGCATTGCGCCCATTCCGCCAGCGCGTTCATCGCCGGCTCGAGCCTTATCGACTTTTCGGAACGGAAATAGCTGATGGTGCCCGTCGCCTCGTCCTCGACGCGCTCGACCAGGCCCAACGCTTCCATTTCCTTGAGCCGCCTCGACAAGAGGGCGGACGAGACGTTGCCCACCCCCTTGCGAATGTCATTAAAGCGGGTCGAGCCGTTCCAGAGCTCGGTCAGGATTTGGATTGTCCAGCGTGGCTCCAGGAACTCGCAGGCGTGCGAGATCGGGCAGACCAGTCCGTAAGGCCGTCGCGTCATGGCTGACCGCTCCTTTGCCGAAGGTTAGGCCTTTCGGAGGTCTGAGGCCAGTTCACAATCTGAAGCGGAACGCTTCCGAAGCTGCCCTGGTGCCTTCTCGCCTTCTGCCGTCACGTGATCGTCATTCGCATCCCCGATCAACGGAGGTTCACCATGACTTGGCGTAACATGACGCAAACGACAACAGGCCAGACCGCACGGCGCTTGGCGGGCACTTTTCTTGACCCTCCGCTCGAACGCCTGCTGGCCCTTGTCCGTGAGTGGAGGACCCGCCGCAACATAGAGCGCGGGCTCGGTCACGTGTCCAACTTCCTTCTGCGGGACGTTGCCTTGACCGAAGCGGACGTCGAAGCGGCCTGCGCCGACAGCTTCGATAGGTCCGCCTCTCGCGCGCTCCAGAGTGCAGCGCAGAACCGCACGGGAAATTGGTGAGAAGGGAGAGCCCCGGGAGCGGAAGCCGTTTTGACGGCGGCAATTAATCAGCCGAACTCAGGGCCATCCCCAGTAGCGCCTTGGTTTCAGAGATCTAGCGCGCCGAAGCGATTCGGATGCATACTTCCAAGTAGTCGGGCGGCTCTTCGGATTCATCGTGAGGAACGTCTGCTGTTGGAAGAAACCCACCGAAGCTTTAACAACCGAGTTGAGGCGCTGAGCGCACACTCGTGCGGTATAGTAGGTCCGATAGCGAGCTACGAGCACGGCACGATCCGCAACTATCGAAGCCCGGCAATGCGCAGCCCCTCTACATAGAGAGCCCGGTGCTTTTCGTGAACGATCGGATGAAACTTGTCTACCCATCGAAGGGATAGGGACGGTTGAAGGCGCTTGGCCTGCGAAAGCGCATGAACCGCGATGTCCATTTCCCCGGCCATCCCAGCGGCCGCCGCGTAAGTCCGCCATGCAGACCCAAAATGGGGCCGGAGTTCAACCGCGCGACATTCGCATTCGACCGCGTCTGCATATCGTCCAGCCATGAAATGACATAAGCCAAGGATGGAGAAATTCGCAGCATATGTGTGATCGCGAGGACTTAGCCTACCCGCGATTTCAAGATGGTCGAGCCCCTCGGCGGGCATGCCCCCATATCCGTAAGTTGAGCCCAGGATCGAATGCGCAAAGGCGAAGCTCGGGTTTAGCTCGATCGCTTCATTTAGTTCTCGCACAGCAGAGTCGAAGCCGCGCGAAATCATGTGCACAAACCCTGCCGCTAAATGCGTCCACGGGTCCTCGGGGTCGCCTTGGATTGCCCGCTGCGCGAGGGCGCGAGAGGTGGGCAGAATGTCTACGGCATTCGCCCACCCTGACAGAACGCGGGCCGCGTGAGCCCACGCCAACAGGCTGTTGGCGCGGGGATAGTCAGGATCGAGGTCCGTAGCCTGCTTCAGAAATCCCTGTGCAATCTCGATTTCCGTAGCCGAACTCCAGGTCCAGACATATGGCATCGCCTTCATGACGAATCCCCAAGCGTCAAGATTGGTGGGGGACCTGCTCTGAAAGCGTTGCTGTTCCGCCGTGTAGAGCCGCGGCTCGATCGTAGCGATGACACTTTCGGCAATCTGATCCTGAAGCGCGAAGAATTCCGACAATTCCACATCGTATCGTTCAGCCCACACTTGGACCCCGGTCGATGTGTCACTGACTTGCGCGCTTATCCGGAGGCGATGACCTGAGCGCCTTACACTTCCGTCCAGCACATACCGCACACCAAGCTCTCGACCGACTTGTTTTAAGTCGACCGCTTTTCCCTTGTAGGTGAACAAAGAGTTGCGGGCAGACACGAAGAGCCAACGAAGACGCGACAGCCGAGTAATAATGTCTTCGGCAAGGCCGTCGGCGAAGTATTCCTGTTCGGGGTCGCCGCCCATGTTCTGGAATGGCAGGACAGCAATCGAAGGGTTGTCGGCAGCGCCAGCTGTTCGGAGGACCCGGCAGTCGCAGCCAGATCGGTTTTTGGGACTGTGTCGCGCAAACGTAGACCATAGGTCCGCACTGGGCGTGCGATATTTTTGAGCTCCTTGTCGCCCAGATCTACAAATCTGGAAAGCTCGGGAATACGTTTGACCGTTTGTTGCTACGATGCGAACAAACCACTCCCCCACAATGGCCGATCTCTACAAGACGGGAATGAGAACGACGACGATCCGATATCGCCACGGATTTCGGGACTCTTTTTCCGGGTGGCACCGACGGTATTGGGGACCTTGTTCGAAATCCACTTCTGCAGAAAGTTTGCGCCGCGCGTGCTCATGAGCAGATAAAGACGCCCGCCCATATTAGGTTCCGCTCATTTGATGCCAGCGCTGGCTGCTCCAGACTCTTGGGCATGCCCAGGGGTAACATCAAAGTTGGCGAGGAGGTCGACTGTCGACCCCGAGCACGTGCGCCTTGGCGAGAGCTGTGTGCGATGGCGATGCGAGCCCGGCCGGGTCTCGGATCTCGACCAGCAGCGAGCACCCACTCCCGCTCGTGGCCTATTTTGTAAGCGCCCGCTTTGATTGTGCGTTGCGATTCCGCAAGTAAACGTCGGCTCTAGACTAGCCGCAACCACGACGCATGTGGGACCATAGCGGCCCCGCCAAACAGGCAGTCGGGCCGAGCTTCGCCTCCGTAAGGGCGTGCTTGACGACCTCGGCGAATAGAAAATGGCCGGCGCTGCTATGGGAGGTTGCCTGATCAGCGCCGGCCGGACGGTAATCAGGTCCGCCACGTTTTTAGCCATAGCCGATTCTTGACGTAGGGTCACCTCGTCCGCGCGGGATCACCGGCACTGAATTGCTCTTCAGTAGTTGGGGTCAGGGCACGGGGGAGGCTTGCCGACCCATCACGCGACGACGAGTCTCTTGCTGCCGTCGGCTATTTACCTTCCGTTCGCGCGCCCCTTGGTCGGGACACCCTTCCGACCCAGCCCCGCAGCCTTGGTCAGTGCGGATCGCTTTTCGAATAGTTGGGTGCCACCATGGGATAATCGTGAGGCAGATTCCATTTGGTGCGGTAATCGTCCGGAGTCATGCCCAGTAGGCCGAGGTGGCGCTTCATCGACCTGAATTTGCGGCCGTCTTCCAAGCTTATGATGTAATCAGGAAACACTGATTTTCTCGGGTTCACCGCGGGAGCTTTTGGCTCAGCCGGCGGTGCAATCTTGCCGCTGGCCAAGTTTGAAAGCGATGTATGGACTGAAGCGATCAGGTCAGGAAGCCCAGCAACCGGCACTGAATTATTGCTGACGAATGCCGCGATGATGTTGGCCGTCAGTTCCCATGAGTTCGGCGGCGTGGTCGTGTTCGTCAGTCATATCTTCGTCCCTATTGAAGCCCTGCTTAATAGACCGACTTCTTGCACGCAACAACACGCCCGATGTCCGGCACATCACCATTGAACAAACGAGCTGTGGATGAGCCATAGTCTCTTAGCTCGGGGTCTCTGCATCGCGGCTCCAGGCGATCACCCCGACGCAAGCCCGCGCCTTGGCCGTGCAACGGAAACGATAAGATGCCAAAGCCATCAATCATGCGGTTCGCGTGCAGGTAATATTGGACATCGCTGAGTCCCGTGCGCTTCAAACAAACCTGGGCAGCCCATCTACTCACCCATCCGACGCATCACTCGCTGTGCCCAATACCGACGCCATCCACCAGAAATTCTCTGTTGGGATCCGCCGGCACTCAAATTGCCCTCGTGCGGCTGCTCCTGCTCTGGCTCGAACTGCAGGCGGGGCCCGACAATGGCGATGAGCCGCTCTAGGAGTGACGGCGCGATCCGCCAGCCTAGCTCCAGCGCGAGTGCAAGGCCCCCAACCCGGATCTCGCGACGAGGATTAGTTGCCGCGCCGATTATTGCCGATGCCGCTCGCTCGGCCCGATAAACAGGCATGATCGACCGCGCTTTGCGCCCGTACATATTTGCCGCTTTCTGATAGATCGGCGTGTCTATGGCGGCCGGAAGGATCGAGCAGACATGAATGTGGGGCGTGGCACGCAGCTCCTGCCGGATGCTGGCCGTAAGCCCGCGTATGGCGAACTTGCTGGCGACATAGACGCTGACGAAAGGCTCCGGGATTACACCGAGCATGGAGCTGACATTGATCAAGGTGCCGCTGTTTCCCTGCAACCGGAATTGCCTGAGCGCGGCTTGCGATCCATTGATATAGCCAAACAGATTGGTGTCCATCAGGCGGCGAAACATCCGCGGCGGGATTTCCTCGAACCGGCCGAAATGCAGGACTGCCGCGCAATTCACCCATACGTCGATCCTGCCGAAACGGGCGACGGCGAAGCTGCGCATTCTCTCGACCGCCGTTTCGTCCGCCATATCGACGGCAAAGGTGAGCGTCTGCCCTCCCAAGCCGCCGCATTCGTTCGCGACCTCCCCGAGGGCATCCGCGCTTCTTGACACCAACACTACCCGTGCGCCTTTGCGTACAAAACCCAGAGCAGCCGCCCTGCCGATTCCGCTAGAGGCGCCGGTGACCACGACTACGGCGCCCAGCAGGTCGGCCATTCGTCAAACCTGTTGGGATCGGCCCGGGTGGGATTTTACCTCCTCGACCGCGGCAACGCTCATTAACAGCGCAAAGCCGAGTAGCCAGACGGACGCTTCGGCCCAGAATGCATTGCGGGTCGACCAAAACATCAAATCCGATAAGAATACCGACACGAGCAATGCGATCGGGAAAGGGATCAGAATTGGGTGAATCGGATGCCCGCTGATCTTCGCCGTGGTTGCAACGCCCAGCAGATGTGCGTTTTGGTCAGCCATGCCCGATAATGTTGAACGCGGCCCAAGGTTCCAAACCGCCGAGACAGCATCTTGCAGCACTATCGAGAGTTGTCCCGAGCGGGCGCGATGGCTAGTCGATCACGCCTTGTCACCCCCGGACGGGCGCGACCGGCAAGGGCGATCGGAAAAATTGCCGCCAGCCTGATCAGCACCAAGCCGACAACTGCGAGGAACATGATTGCCAAGCTGCCCCTCCAGGATCGTTGCAGTCGAACGTGACGCCCCGGCTTTGCGTCACACGCCCAGCATGATACACATACCGCATCATCTGGGGGCTCGATGAAAACTCACCTGCTTGCGGCTGCCTTGGTTTTCGGGGCGGTATCTCCAGCAATTGCCGCGGATGACGCCGCTGAGATCGTCGTCAACAACAGCGTCCACAACTGGTCAGGCGTCTATGTCGGCGCTCAGGGAGGGTACTATCGGGGATTGAACAGCAACGTCGATGTCGCGATCTGTGAAGAGATCGGATGCGGGCTCGGCGTCCTGATAGCAAATAGCGCATTAACTGATCTCAACTGGGTGGCCGAATCCGACCCAAGTGGCTTCATCGGTGGAGGCCAGATCGGGTACAATTTCCAGTCCGGTACTTTAGTGGTTGGTGCGGAGCTTGATTTCCAGATCGGATCGGGTGGAGGAACCGACGCTTCCTGTATTAGCGTACTTGGCTGCGAACTTCCTGTCACCGCAAACGCATCGTCCGAAATCGAATGGCTGGGTACCGCAAGAGGGCGCATCGGAGCCACATTCGACCGCACGCTGATCTACGCGACGGGAGGAATGGCCTTTGGAAACGTCCGCAATTATCTCAATGTTAATTTAGGCGTAGACCCTTACGTCTTCAGCAACGAGGAACGTTCGACGCGGTTCGGCTGGACGGTCGGCGGCGGTGCAGAATACGCCCTGACGGACGAGCTCTCGGTGAAAGGCGAATACCTCTATTACAACCTCGCCGACTCCACGATGACCACCTTGTCTTATGGCGTCGGTAACCCGCAAGGCCGAATTGGGACCTACAAGTTCAGCAATGATGGGCAACTTGTCCGCGTCGGTCTGAACTACCGTTTCTAATCACTCCGAGATTTATCCGACCAGAAGTCTGCTCATCCGCACCGGGCTTTTGCTTTGCACCTTGCCCACGCAGAACATCCACATCCCAGGCGCCGCCGCAAGCTTGCGGAATGCGCGAGAGGACCGCCCAGCTCGGCAGCTCATAACTCGGCATCCGCTTTAGCCATAGTGGAGACGCGGCTTTGGCAATGTTCCTATAAATTGAACCCCAATTCGGTCGTTCCTGCGCCACCGCAGAACTGCTTGGTAGGCAACGCCGTCGGTCGGCACGTAAAGCACGAACCGCTCGGGGACACGCGATTCCACCGGGACGTTGAGCTCGGCTCCGCCACTGTTTTGGTTCCGAATGGTGCAACTGATCTCGGAATTTGTAATTCCGCTGATGATTGAGGCGCCTTTCAGCACCCGCTGCCTCCGTTCGCGGCGATGCTCTTCATCAACCATGTGACCTCCATCGGTCACCCCCCGGCCCTATGGTACGCCCACCGGCGAACAACTGTCCATCTGGGGCGTCGCTCGGTAGCCGGACGCATAAATGCCCGTTGCGCTGGTGAATTCGCCGACCGCCAACGCGAACAGACCCGAATGGTCTCGTCGTATAGCGTTGTTAATCCGGCAGTAGCATCTCCTCTTCATCGGCCGCGGCTTCGAACAGCAGCCGGAAGTCGTTACCCGGCATTTTGCCNATCCGGCAGTAGCATCTCCTCTTCATCGGCCGCGGCTTCGAACAGCAGCCGGAAGTCGTTACCCGGCATTTTGCCATCCATCGCAGATAGGCAAGCCTCGGCCGCCAGCCGCCACTTGGGGCCACGATTGGACCACTTTAGAAGCTCCTCCGCGGCGGCATCAACTCGGTTGACACCAAGGCGAAGCCCCGGGCGCTCAGTCGCGCCGAGGTGAAGTGGTGTTTTATCTGCGGCGCTTCGATCACTTGCTTGAGAGCGTGTATTCGCATGCGTCAAAGACTACCTAACGGGCCCCATCGAAGTCGCGGAATATCAACTCGATTTCCAGGAAATCCTGCGACCGTTTGTTGCGGCACTCGGTGCGATCGTGTTGTCGTTCGACCATACAACGCCAAATTTTGGCCCGGCGAACCGATCGGCCAGGATTTCTTCTCTGCGATTGGCTTGCCTCATCTCTGGGGCGCCATGAGAAAGCCGGCCGGCCCGATCAACGAAAGCCTGTCACGGCCGGAAATATACGTGCTTTCAGTGACTGAAGGTATTGCTGAAAAGCAGCGCCTGATGGACCACTTCCGAGCCCGGCCCTTCGCGAATTGCGGCAGGGCCAAGTTCTTCCGGTCACCCGATTTTCGCGTTGACTTCAACCTGAGATATTTGGTTTTGAACTCTGGCGTTGCCGCCCTCAATGGCGGGTGGACATCACCGAATTTCTCGATCGGGCCAACGTCGACGATGATCCACATTGGCAAGCATTGGACCCGAACGACCCTCAAATAGTCGACTATCTTGAAACCTTCAGGGCCAAGCATTCGGACTCAGACGGTGGGATTGATTGGGAAGTGCAGTGAAGATCGCGATGGAGCGGGATGCGGCGCGGTAATCGGGCGGAAACACTTACCCAACCGTAGGGTAAGGGCCGCTATCTAAAAGCCCGCCAACCTTTCGGTGGGCGGGCCTCCAGTGTCGGAACTGGAGAGTGTCATGTCGACAGCTCCGGCACTTGCGAACGATTGGTTAGTGGCGCCAGATCAGCAGGCAGAGCTGGCGCAGGTCACGATCATAAACGCCCCGGCTCTCGATCACGTCGATGCAGCGCTTCTTGAACCGAGTGATTTCGGCGCTCGACATAGCGTCGACAATGCGAGTCAGATCCGTATTGGTCGGATTGTCGGGGGACTCGGTTCCGACAGTGGCACCGCTCGTGCCAATGGGTGCAGTGGTTCCGTCGTCGCCAACTGCGGCGTTCGCCGGCATGCAAAGATTTGCGAGAACGGCTCCAATGGCCATGCTTCCCACCAGGATATCAAAGATCTTTGTCATAATGCGCCTCCAAGGCTGTCAGCCCATTTTTCAAACCAAGGCCGGCGGTGTTTTAGCTCGCAACCAGCGGGACGGCGTGGTCGTTGAGTGATTGATTGGGTATTGATCGAAAAACGGGAACGCGATCAGATACGCGTATCGGCCGTAAGATGTGCCATGCGGAAACCTCCGCTGTCGGCATTAATTATGATCGTGACCACGACATCCTCCAAACCAGATCCGGGTGAAGATGCTGAAAGACATAGCTCATTAGAAGCACGAATAGATGAATGAATGTCTAAAAACTCCATACCTATTCTTGGCAATGACAGTGACGAAGTGAATTGTGTTAAGGTGTTCTTAGCCGTGTTAACCGTTGACAAGCGTGAGGCGAGTTCCTGCGGTATCGCGTTCAGCTCCGCCTTTGCGGCGTTAGGATGCGCGCCTCTCGCAAAAGCGATGACCAGTTGTGGAGCTGCTATTTGTTCTCCTCGCGGAAGTCCTGCAGCGATGCATGCCGCAGGTCATCCTCGCCGCGCAGGTGCTTCACACGACCGATCAGCCCTGGCTTGATCCATTGCGTCGCTGGCCGCTTCATGATGCCCTTGGGCGCCGTGCCTGGGTGCTCCTGGACGCGTTTCCATAGCCTCTCGCGCATTTCCCGGTTCAAGGTGACGAACGCGCTGCCGACATAGCGCCCTGTGCCCCGCTCGGCCATGAGAGCGAAAGCCGGCTTGCCAGCTTCACGCTCGACGCCGAGCAGATCGAACTCGTCAATCGCATAGCACTTGGCCTTCAGCCAGTTGGTCGACGGACCGATTCGGTATTTGCTGCCCTTCCGCTTCGACAGCATGCCTTCATGTCTGGCCTGGTCGAGCAAGTGAAAGATGGCCTTGGCTTCCCCCGGCAAGGGCTCGCTGAACTGAATACGCCCGCCGGGCCCGATCATGCTGGACAGGATCTCGCGCCGCTCCTCCAGCGCCATGTCTCGCAGATCATGGCCGTTAAGGTGAAGCAGATCAAAGGCAACAAAATACAAGTCGTGCTGCCGGCGGGTGATAGCTCTGCGCAGCGCTGCGAAGTCCGAAAGGCCCTTGTCGTTCAGAACGACGATCTCGCCGTCGACAATGGCGCTTTCGGCACCAAGGCGCTTGGCCTCTCTCACCATGTCGCGATATTTTGCCGTCCAGTCGTGGCCATTGCGCGTATAAATGCGCGTGCCGACTTCATCAATGATCATCTGCGATCGGTAGCCGTCGAACTTGACTTCGTGGGTCCAGCCTTCACCCTCGGGAGGCTTCTCCACAAGGGTCGGCATCAACGGCTCGATGAACTTCAAACGCATGTACTGACCACCCTCCGGCGATTCAAATAAGATGAAGCTAAAATAGTTCCGAAACCGGAATCAGCCTCTTGGGTGCAACAAACACGTCAACTCGGCGTTGCGGGATGAGCGAAGGAGGAATCGATATGGCCGACGACAAGAGCAAGCGGGATTTTCGCGATCGGGACCGTGTCTCGGCCGATGAGGATTATGAAGTCGAATATTTCGCAACAAAGACCGGCATCACACCCCAGCAGGTCAAAGAGCTGATCGCGAAGCACGGCAACCAACGCGAGACTTTGGAGCGGGTAGCCAAGGCGCTGCGGAAACAATGACCAGGCTGTCTGATCTCGGCAGACCACTGATCGGGCACCGACATGAAGGCCCGCCCGCGAGCGAACTCGCGCATTTCCTCCCTTGCCCTGTTTGCGGGCAACAGATTGATATGCGCGATTTTCGCCAGGTCACTTATCATGCCGATCCGGAGCACGAGCCGCTCGAACTGGACGCTTAGGACCAAAAGTGCCGAAATACCACGTTGAGGAAATGGACGGCGATACCGTAACGGCTACCCACATCGTCCACGCGACAACGCCGATCAGGGCGGCGCGGGAAGCGACAGAGCGCGACGTCACTCTGCGCACCAGCGAGCCCATCTGGATCAGGGTTGCCGACGAAAAGCGCGGCCACATATTCGAATACAGTTTCAGCCTGTAGGTGGCGATCCAACTCGGCTACTGAGTTTTTGAATGGCATACCATGCCGTCGACCTCGATACGCAAGTTCGACTATGACCCGAACACCAGGGTTCTCTCGGTTTGGTTTGTAGCGAGCGGGAAGAAATTCGAGTTTTTGGACGTACCTGCTGAGGCGTTTGCCGCGTTCAAAGCTGCCTTTGCCAAGGGCGTCTATTTTAACAGCCACATCCGGAACCGTTATGCATTCCGGCTCGCCAGGGAGGGCAGCGGGCCCGACGGGCGATTGACAGAGTCTCAGAACCACCTCGATCCCGGCGAGCCTAGACCTGATCAGAGTACGCGATCAGGACAGGGGATCAGCCGGCGATAGTGGCGTGTGTTGCAAGTCAAGCACTGTGAAGCACAGCATCCAGATCGGACCTGCTGCCGTGTCGAATGGAATAGGCGCGAGTGATTTCCGCACCAAAAAGAAAAATTTCCGCCGAGTAGTAAGCCCACAACAGGATGACGAGGAGCCCACCGGCGGCCCCATATGAGGCCGCGACCGCGCTGGAGCCTATATACCAACCGATAAGCGATTTCCCGAGCGTGAACAGGGCAGCGGTTACAACAGCGCCAATCCAGACATCCCGCCATTCCAGGGTTCGATCAGGCAAGATCTTGAAGATAGCGGCGAAAATAGCTGCGAGGAGGACAAAAGAAACGACCGCGTTGATAACGGCCAGGACAAGTGTCCCGAACGGCAACTGTGCGTTGATGAGGTTGCCTAGGGCCGAAATCGCCGTGCTCGCGACTAGAGAGACGAGCAACATGAAGCCAAGTGCGGTGACAAGTCCCAGACTTACCGCACGTGCGCGCACCAGGCGCGACAACGAACTGCCCTGCGCTTCGGCCTTCCATATTATGTTCAAAGACTGCTGTATTTCGCCGAAGACCCCGGAAGCGCTCACAAGCAAGGTGATGATGCCAATCACCGCCGCCCAGGTGCCGCCGGATGGCTTCTCGGATGCGCTCTTCAGTGCGGTTTGCAGGATATTTGCGCTTTCTGTACCCATCATCCCTGTGATTTGGGCGGACAATGCCGCTTGGGCTGCCTCGTGACCGAATGCGAGACCCGCAATTGCAACCACGATGAGCAGAATTGGCGCCAACGATGTTGTGGCATAAAAAGCGATTGCTGCGCCATGGCTGAGAGCGTTGTCGTTGACGAACCCAACGACGGCTTCTCGCACCATTGCCCATGCATTTGTGATCGCGCGATGCATTTTGCGCCCCAGTCGAATTGGCGTTCACTAGCAATGCACCAGCACATCTGATGTTCCGGTTGCGGGCTGTGGCAGGAGTTTCGCACCGACTTCCGCGGAGGGTCGCCGGCATAGAACTTCCGCTCCGATGCGCTCGCATCGCCTTCGCCCCCATTTCGGGACGCGCATTTGATAATGGTTTTCTCAAGATCATTTTAGTTCGTTCGGAGACCATAGAAGCGGAGGCTGGCTCGTTTGCACCGACAAGGACAACAGCACGGAGGAGGTGTTGGAGGCGGCGCAGGAAGCTGGCGAGCATCCTGCGATCTCCGCCGGCCGCTGGCGGTACGAGCATCCGGACTATCGCCGCTTTTCCAAGCTGATTTGTCGAGGTGAGATTAAAACCGTCCTGAGCCTCAATATCGCTTTGAGGCGCCAAAGCTGCCAACGCGGTACCACCGTGTCTGCTTTCAGGCAGCGGCAACCAACGTCGTTGCGGCCAAGATCGCGCCACCAGCGGAATGGCACCTTTCCGCTGGTTTGCACCAGAAGCAGACCTTCTGCTCTCGTTCCATATACTGCCGGACCGCATGCGCCTCATATCGGTCATTCAGAACAGCAGCCGCCTCTTTTCCGATGCCAACGCCTGAGCCTTTTGTGAGACCTAGGCGCACCTTGCCGGCCGCAGCCTGTCCCAATTGGGACGAATAGTTGGCACCCATATTGCAAATCGACTACTCCTAAAGCTGCCGGACCGCTCTCGTGATGAGCCGCCAGTCGGCTAAGCGCCTCGTCGGTCTTTGAGCTGGCCCCAGCGGATCCCAAAAGAAGAAATTCGAGCGTACAGGCGACGTGAGGGAGGATACCCGAAGCCGCGTGAACGAGGCTGCAAGGTCGATCGGATTTCAGTTCAATCGACAAGCAATTGATTTTCGCCGGGGTCGTTCCGATTCGCTTATTGTTCTGGTGTCGGACATCGCGAACCCGTTCTTTCCGGTATTCTTCAAGGGATCGAAAAGGAGGCTCGGGAACGCGGATTTACGATGTTGATCGGGGACACCTCTGCTGGCCCGCAGTGCGAGGCCACCTACGTCGGGATGCTGGCTTTGGCGCCCCCATTTGTAGCACGTTAGGTAGCACAATAGGTAACACAAAAGGTCAAAACAGAGCAATGGCCACAGCCGTTTGCGTCAGATTATTCAAGTTAATTCGCCGACCGCCAACGCGAACAGACGCGCATGGTCCCGTCCGTATAGCGTTGTTAATCCGGCAGTAGCATCTCCTCTTCATCGGCCGCGGCTTCGAACAGCAGCCGGAAGTCATTACCCGGCATCTTGCCATCCATCGCAGATAGGCAAGCCTCGGCCGCCAGCCTCCACTTGGGGCCACGATTGGACCACTTTAGGAGCTCCTCGGCGGCGGCATCAACGCGGTTGACGCCAAGGCGAAGTCCCGGGCGCTCGGTCTTCACATAAACTGGAGGGTTGAACCAACGGTGGGGCATCACGCTTCCCGAACGTCGAAGGCGATGAACAGTCTCCAAACGGAGGCTGAATTGACGATCATTTCGACCAACTGGCAGTCAGTCTCACGAAGATCATGGCCGCGCTCGCGCACCGCTGCAATGGTCGCCTTCAGGGAAATTATATTGCCCGGTTGAGAACCCAACAGGACCTCGCGGACCAGCTCCTTGGCCGTTTGCTGCACAGGGCGAACAGGTGCTTGAACGTCCATCCCATCCTCCCAGAGAGATAGAACCTCACCAGCTATTCTGTGGGTCACTTTCCGAAAAAGGCAAGAGCCGGAAACGTACAAAGCAGGTTGCCGCAAACACCCCATTTCGGAACGGGACCCGCCCTTTGCTCATTATGGGTGGAATCAATTTATGAATGCAAATCCAAGGAATTTACGCCGTGCTCGCCAAGGATGGACAAAGCGGAGGAGTTCTATACCCGGCTTTTCGAGCGGAGGCCTGATGATCGTCCCATGGACGTGTTGATCCAATGGCGCAACGTCGCAGGCGCGAACTTGCAAATCTTCCATGATAAACGGCGAATGATAAAAAGCCCGCTGACGTCTGGCGACGCTGCAGGATGGCCCGCGCCTGCTTCGGAGGCTGCGCGGGCCGACCATGACGAGTGGAGAGGACATCTTGGTCACCGGCACGGACCGCTGAAGAACGAGCCAGCTGTGGCCAAACAGCCTCAGAGCGGGAAAGTTCCCGCCTGACGCAAAAACACCCGTGGCTCAGCCGGCGGGCTCTGTTTCAGGGGCACTGTGCACGGGCGCGGCGTCTGCCGTCAATGCAGTTTGCCGACTAGCCGAGCGTATTCGGCTTCAGCCCTGCCATATGACCCATCAGCCAGCGCAATTAGACGCGCGCGATCAAGAATGACTACCTCTCCTCGCATTGAGCGTATCAGACCTTGGCCCTCCAAGGTTTGCAGCGCTATGGTGACGCCGGGCCGCCTGACACCGAGCATAACTGATAAGAACTCGTGCGTAATCGCAAAGCTGTTCCCGTCGACGCGATCATCGCACATCACCAGCCATCTTGAGAGCCTGTCGACGATGTTCATCCGGGCATTGCTGAGCGCGGTGAAGCTTGCCTGGAGGTGAAAGTAGTGAACGTAGCGGAGCAGAAAANCGTATCAGACCTTGGCCCTCCAAGGTTTGCAGCGCTATGGTGACGCCGGGCCGCCTGACACCGAGCATAACTGACAAGAACTCGTGCGTAATCGCAAAGCTGTTCCCGTCGACGCGATCATCGCACATCACCAGCCATCTTGAGAGCCTGTCGACTATGTTCATCCGGGCATTGCTGAGCGCGGTGAAGCTTGCCTGGAGGTGAAAGTAGTGAACGTAGCGGAGCAGAAAACTTCGCAGGGTTGGGCTTGTCAAAAACGCCTTGGTGAAGAGGCCCGCGTCGATAGCAAAGGCTCGGGCTTCTAATTGGACGTAACAATCGTGCGTTGACCGGTCATCGCCCATGACGAGCGCTGAGCCGGTCATGCCCTCACAACCAATGATTCCGATCTCAGCTTCGATACCAGGCCGCAGCTCGCCCACCACTGACCCGAGACCGCTCTCGAAGAAGTACACGGTGCTGATTGGTGACCCCGCCACTTCGAGATGCGTCTTCAGCCCAAGGGAGACGCTTTCGAAATGAGGTTGCAGCAATGCCAAATCTGCCGAGCACATTCGTAGCAGCAGCGAATTGCGATAGATCGAATTTTGGCCGGTGTCGCGTTGCGCGGCAGTGTGAGTTTGTGAACTGGAG
>NZ_AYWZ01000018.1:0-97179 GCF_000502335.1 Mesorhizobium sp. L2C066B000 | reverse complement strand
GCGATATCGCTGGCGCGAACCACCACGAAAGCGCAAGTTTCAGTCCATGCCAAAGCTATCTTAGCGCCTATGCTCGTGAGGTGGGGAAGGCAGACCGAGAAAGCCCGTCGCAGCCCGCCGTCATTCCCCGTTGCGTAAAGCCGTTACTTCGGCAACAGCACCTTGTTGACGACGTGGATGACGCCGTTCGACTGGTTGACGTCGGCGACCGTTACCTTGGCGGCGCCGCCGGATTCGTCGACGATATAAAGCGCGCCTTTTTTTACCTCGG
The DNA here is from genome assembly GCF_000502335.1 of Mesorhizobium sp. L2C066B000. Taxonomy (NCBI): domain Bacteria; kingdom Pseudomonadati; phylum Pseudomonadota; class Alphaproteobacteria; order Hyphomicrobiales; family Phyllobacteriaceae; genus Mesorhizobium; species Mesorhizobium sp. L2C066B000. The sequence continues at coordinate 96,908 of NZ_AYWZ01000018.1, read as the reverse complement.
CGATCAGCGTGTCGCCGCTGACGGTCTTCATTTCATACTTGCCACCCATCGCCTTGGCCTTGGTCATCATATCCTTGGCCGAGATCTTGCCGGCCACGACATGGGCGGTCAGGATCTTGGTCAGCTTGTCCTTATTTTCGGGCTTCACCAGCGTGGCGACGGTGCCGGCCGGCAGTTTCTTGAAGGCGGAATCGGTCGGCGCAAACACCGTGAAGGGTCCCGCGCTTTCCAGCGTGTCGACCAGGCCGGCGGCCTTGACGGCGGCAACCAGCGTCTTGTGGATCGGCGAGTTGAGGGCGTTCTCGACGATGTTCTTCGAGGTCAGCATCGCAGCGCCGCCAACGGCGGGATTGGCGAGCGTATAGGCCGTCGTAGCTGCGAGGCCCGATAGAGCCAGGCCGGCGGAAAAGCAGAATGCCTTGAGGATGGACTTTGCCATTGGAGAACCCTTCTGGTGCGACAATTGTTGATTCGATTGTCGGGAAGAGTTACGCGGCGATTGCGGGAAAGTTTCGGTGCAGAGTAAAAAAGGATAATGATAACAAATATTTAAAGGCGAATGCCCATTCCGCGCGCCGCATCCCCGCGATGGACATGACGGGGTCACGGATCAAAAACAGCGGTCTTCGGATTAGAGCTGATCGGTGTTGATCGGCCTTGGCGGTACAAGCAGCAGCCACGCCGGTTGCACGCCGCAAGTTTCGCGCCTCACGGGAACGTGATGCGCGCCTCGTCCACAAAAAACACCGGACGAGCCGGGGCTTTGATTGCCACGCTGTTTATTCAGCTGGCGAGGGTTTCTTTCGGAACAATGCCGTCAGATTGTCCCACAATTCGATCTTGGCGCCCTGGCGCTTCATGATCACGCCCTGCTGCAGGATCGACAGCGTGTTGTTCCAGGCCCAGTAGATGACGAGGCCGGCCGGGAAGCTGCCCATCATGAAGGTGAAGATCACCGGCATCCAGGTGAAGATCTGCGCCTGCGTCGGATCCGGCGGCGTCGGGTTCATGCGCATCTGCAGGAACATGGTGATGCCCATGACCACCGCCCAGGCGCCCATATGCGGCAGGAATGCCGGCGGCGCGAAGGGCAGCAGGCCGAACAGGTTGAAGACCGAGGTCGGATCGGGCGCGGCCAGATCCTGGACCCAGCCGAAGAACGGCGCGTGCCGCATCTCGATGGTGATGTAGAGCACCTTGTAGAGCGAGAAGAACACCGGGATCTGCAGCGCCACCGGCCAGCAGCCGGCGAGCGGATTGATCTTCTCGGTCTTGTACAGCTCCATCATCGCCTGTTGCTGCTTCATCTTGTCGTCCGCGTATTTCTCGCGGATCTCGAGCATCTTGGGCTGCACCTTCTTCATGTTCGCCATCGACGCATAGGATTTGTTGGCGAGCGGGAAGAAGAGGGTTTTGACGACGACGGTGGTGGCAAGGATGGCCAGACCGAAATTGCCGAAGAATTTGTACAGCGTGTCGATCAGGTAGAACATCGGCTTGGTGATCCAGATGAACCATCCCCAATCGATCAGCCGGTCGAACAGCCTGATCTGGCGATCCTGGGCGTAGGCGTTGATCTTGTTGACTTCCTTGGCGCCGGCGAAGATCTCGGTCTCGACCGTCGCCGACTGGCCGGCGGCAATGGTGATCGGGTCGGTGAGGAAGTCCGACTGGTAGCGCGGGCGGCCATTGTCGTAATAGGCATAGTGCGGCTGGAAGGGCTGCTTCTCGGTCGGCACCAGGGTGACCGCCCAATATTTGTCGGTGATGCCAAGCCAGCCATCGGTCGATTTGCTCGGCGTATAGAGCTTGTTCTTCTCGATGTCGGCGTATTTGTGCTCCTGCAGGCCTTCGGTTCCCGTGACGCCGATCAGGCCTTCATGCAGCACATAGGAGCTGGCGACGGCCGGCTTGTCGAAACGGATGACGCGGCCGTAATTGGACAGCGTGACGGGGGTCGAGCCTGAATTCTGCACCGCATCGGAAACGGTGAACATGTAGTCGCCGTCGACGGAGATCGTGCGCTTGAAGGTCAGGCCCTTGTCGTTGGTGAAGGTCAGCGTCACTGGCGTCGCCGGCGTCAGCGTCGCATTGCCGTCGACGCTCCAGACCGTTTCCGGGCCCGGCACCGTGCCGGTCGTGTCGCTGCCGACAAAGCCGATCTCGGCATAATAGCCGGTGGGCAGCGCCTGCGGATTGAGCAGCTGGATCTGCGGCGATGTCTTGTCGACCGTCTCGGTGTAGTGCTTGAGCTTTAGGTCGTCGAGGCGGGCGCCGGTGAGGTTGATCGAGCCCGACAGGCTCGGCGTGTCGATGTTGACGCGGGCCGTCTTGGCCACTTCCTGCGCGCGGCCTTCCGGCGTCGTGACATAGGTGCCGGGCGCGTTTGGAATGGCGCCGGGCGCCGCGGGCGCCGGCGTGCCGCCGGGATTGGCGGCCTCGGCCGCCTTCTTCTGCTCCGCCGCCCGCTGCTCTTCGATGCGGGCCGCCTCGCGCTGCTGTTCGCTCCGCGGCAGCACATAGAAATATTGCCACAGCCCGAGGATCAGCACCGACAAGACGATGGTGATGTAGAAGTTCCGGTTATTTTCCATCGAAAGCCCTTGGCCTATCGTGTTCCGCTGAGACGGCGGGAGAGTTCGGCCTTCAAGTGGCCGAACGGAATGGTGAGCACGTCTTCACGCCCGACAATGACATAGTCATTGCCGGGCGCCATGTCACTTGCGGCATGGGTGCGCACGGCTTCTTTCAGCCGCCGCCTGACGCGGTTGCGCACAACCGCATTGCCGACCTTTTTGGTGACGGTGAAGCCGACGCGCGGCGGCAGACCGTCTTTGCGGTCGAGAACTTCAACGAGAAAAAGCCGCCCGCGCCGCTTTTCACCGCGGCGGACGGCCAGGAATTCCGCACGTTTCAGAAGCCGCTTGGGGTTTGGTCCCACTGGCTTGCCGGTTGCGGGCAACGATCTCGTCTTCCGTTCAGGCGCTGAGCCGCTTGCGGCCGCGGTTGCGGCGAGCTGCGACGACGCCGCGACCACCCTTGGTGGCCATGCGAGCACGGAAACCGTGCCGGCGTTTGCGGACGAGTTTGGACGGTTGGTAGGTACGCTTCATTTGTTTTAATACCGCGGGGTGCGGCCCTTCTTGATTCTGTCACTGTGTAACAGGAGCTTTGCCGGGCCGGCATTGGCGCGATCGAAACCGCGCCGGGACGAATGGCCCGAGCGTGAGCGGCTTATAGAAAGAAGGATTTTGGGAGTCAATCCAGCGCGAACTATGAGTTCGTCGCAGCGCGAACGCCAGTTCGTCGCAGTGCGAACTGCCAGTTCGTCACGACGCGACACCCCGTTCGTCGCGGCGCGAACACCCAGCTCGAGGCTATCTTTATTGCTGGCACCATCGTCCAACGAAGGATGAAATTGGCAAAAAAGCCGCAATCACCTAATCTCAACCGATCAAGCGTTTGTGAAGACAGGCCTTAATGAGCGAAGTTGCATCAGCGGATGAAGGGAGCGGCCCGGCGACAGCCGATGCCAGCCCGGCGACCGTTCGCCCGGTTGCGAGCCGTTCGGTGCCCAATCGTTCAGTGCCCTTGGCGCGCGGCCTGTCGACCAAGCTGCTCTTGCTCACCATTGTCTTCGTGCTCCTGGCCGAAGTCCTCATTTTCCTGCCCTGGATCGCCAGCTACCGCCTGGCCTGGCTGAAGGAGCGGCTAAGCACCGCTGCCGCGGTGTCGATCGTGCTGGTGCAGGGCGAGCCCAATTCGCTCTCCCGCGCCGCCCAGAACGACGTGCTGATGGCAATCGGCGCCAAGGCGATCGCGGTGCGCGACGGCGGCGTATCGCGCCTGCTGGTGGTGGCCGAGATGCCGCCGCAGGTCGACGAGCACATCGACATCGCCAATGTCGGCATGATCAAGGGCATGACCGGGGCGCTGGATACGCTGTTCTTCGGCGGCAAGCGCATGCTGCGGGTGTTCGGCCCGGTCGGCGACAGCGACAAGGAATTCGAGCTGATCATGCCCGACTATTCCCTGCGCAACGCCATGCTGCGCTATTCGCGCAACGTCGCCTTCGTCTCACTGCTGATCTCGCTGTTCACCGCAATGCTGGTCTATGCCGCGATCGACCTGATCATGATCGGCCCGATCCGCACCATGACGCGCTCGATGCTGTCCTTCTCCGAGGCGCCCGACGATCCAGGGCGCATCATCCACCCGGCCGCCCGCGCCGACGAGATCGGCGTTGCCGAGCGCGAACTGTCGCAGATGCAGGAACGGCTGCAAAAGATGCTGTCGGAGCAGAAGCACCTTGCCGACCTTGGCCTCGCCGTCTCCAAGATCAACCACGACATGCGCAACATCCTGGCCTCGGCGCAGCTGATGTCGGACCGCTTGCGCCTGGTCAAGGACCCGACGGTGCAGGCCTTCGCGCCAAAGCTGTTGCGCGCGCTCGACCGAGCCGTCTCCTATTCCGAAGGCGTGCTCCACTATGGTCGCACGCAGGAGCCGGCGCCCTCACGCCGCCGCTTGCGGCTGCGCCAGCTGGTCGACGACGTCCACGGCCTGCTCGACATCGAGGGCGGCATCGAATTCGTCAATGCCGTCGAGCTCGCCTTCGAGGTCGATGCCGATTCCGACCAGCTGTTTCGCGTGCTCACCAATCTGTGCCGAAACGCGGTGCAGGCGATGGCGGCCGACGCCGAGAGCGCGCTGGTGCGCCGGCTCGCCGTATCGGCCGAGCGCATAGGCAGCGTAAGCCGCATCATTGTCACCGACACCGGTCCCGGCCTGCCGGCGAAGGCGCGAGAAAACCTGTTCGCGGCGTTTCGAGGCTCGGCCCGCAGCGGCGGCACCGGCCTTGGCCTGGCCATCGCGCACGAGCTGATCCGCGCCCATGGCGGCACGGTGGAACTGGTCGAATCGATCGGCGGCCGCACCACCTTCGCCGTCACCATCCCCGACCAGCCGGTCCGCCTCGACCAGGCCCGCAACGGCCTGCGCCGCCCTGCCTGAGCTGTATTTGATATTCAGCCGAAGCCGGACTGAGCTGAATCTCAGCACCCCTTGATCGGCACCGTCGAAAGCAGCTGCGACAAAACTTTTGCCGGATTGGCTTGCTTTTCGGAAATTCAGTCGCTAGGGAACACGTCTTGTCGCGGCCGGTCGTCAGGATCGGTTAGCGGGGCTATGTAAAGCATGGCCTGTTGCGCGCCCGTAGCTCAGCTGGATAGAGCACCAGACTACGAATCTGGGGGTCAGGAGTTCGAATCTCTTCGGGCGCGCCATTTCCGCCGAAACTGTGATTTCCTGCGATCCGCTAGCCGGTCTTGAGCTCACATATGAAGAGCAGGTCGCGGAACACGTTGCCGAGCACCGCCTCATTCGAGTGCTGGAGAACTGGATGCCGCCTATTCCAGGCTTCTTCATGTATTACCCCAGTCGCCAGCATCAGCCTGCCGCACTAACTGCGCTAATCAACGCGCTGTGGTGTTCTTGAAATGGGCCGGTATGCGGCGACCGTTATTCCGCCTTTCCCGGTCAGGGCCCAATCGGCCTCGCCCCAGCCAGATACCGCTCATTGTCGAACGGCTCGGCGTGGGTGCTGTCCGGGCTCCACATGTGGCGGTGGGTCTCCGTCAGATTGCCGAGATAGACATGCAGTGCGCCCGAGCGGGCGCTGCCGGTGTTGGCGACCGCATGCACCGTATCCGGGTTCATATGCACCACCGCGGGCGCCGCGACGTCGTGGCGTTCCGGCGCATCGATCTCGCTGCCGTCGACGGGATAGATGAAGTTGGTCTCGCTGCCCTTGTAGATGCCAATCAGCGCATCCATCAGATGGTTGTGCGGCGGGTACTGCAGGCCGGGCGAAAGCGTGATGTGGTAGATGGTCAAGTCAGGGCTGGCATGCAGCAGCACCTCATCGTCGTCTTCCTCATGCGCGAGCACGCCTGATGCATGGAAGCGATCGGTGTGTTCGCGCAGCACCGCCTTGACCCGTTCGAAGGCATGAGCACCTTTGGCTGCGTTGACGATATCGGCGGTTACGGCGTAGAGAGGCGAGTTGGCGGCAAGAGACATTTGTCGTCATCTCCATTGGGAAGCTCAATCAATACAACTGAGATGCTCAGGTAGCGAATGCCGGCAGACCCGTCAACCGGATGGTCGAAACCGGCAAGCAGACTACGCGGGCAGACTACGCGGGCAGACCACGCGGGCAGACCACACGGGCAGGCAGATATGGCTCTTCCGAAATCAGTGTCACCGTCCGCCGTCAAGGCGCCGTCGACCGCCGACATATTGCGCAGCGAGGAAGCTTATGAGCAGCTGAAGAGCGACATCGTCGCCTGCGTCCTGCAACCCGGCGAAAGCCTGACCGAAAAGCAGATCGGCGACCGCTACCAGATCAGGAAGGCGACGATCCGCTCGGCTTTGGCCCGCCTGACGCAGGAAGGGCTGATCAAGAGCGAGCCGCGCCGCGGCTATGTCATCGCACCGCTTAGCCTGCGCGACGTCAACGAGATTTTCGACGTCCGCAGCCTGATCGAGCCGGAAGTGTTCCGGGTGGCCGCGGCCAACCTCACCGAACGCGGGCTCGACGACATCAGGCTGGCGGCGCAGAAGGTGCTGAAGCCGGAGACGCTGCGCAGCCATGTCGCCTTTCTGGCAGCCGACCGCGCCTTTCGCCTGGCCCTGGCTGAACTCTCCGGCAATCTGCGCCTGGTTCGCCTGCTCGACCAAACGCTCGACCAGTCGGAGCGTGTCCTCCATCTCGGCTTCAAATCGCGCGACTTCACGCAAGCGATCATCGGCCAGCAGAAGGAGTTGGTGCTTGCCTGCGAGCTGGCCGAAGTCTCGGCCATCGCAAAGCTTGCCCGCTCGCAGTGCCTGTCGCTCAAGAAGCAGGTGCTCGAGGCCTTGCTCGCCGGCTCCAAGCTGCAGGACGCCAATTTGCAAAGCTTCGCCTGAGGCGCGAAGCCCGCGCTCTCTGGCCGATGCTTACTCGTCGATGAAGCGGATGTCCGCATCGGCAAGGCAATAGGGCGCGTAGCGGAAATCGCGGATATGGCTGACCTTTCCATCCTGCCAGTCGACCAGCATGAAGCCGCGCACGGCGTCATCTCCCGCTTGCGGGCTGCGGATCAGGATGGCCGGCCTGCCGTCGACGAAGCCGAGCGACAGCGCCCAATCCTGGACACGGTCGTAATTGCCGAAATAGTTGGAAACCTGCGCCTTGCCGCGCATGCGGGTGCGATTGACGACTTCAAGCTGGATGTCCTCGGCGATCAACGCGCGCACGGCGTCGAAGTCGCGCGCGTTGAACAGGTCGACATAGCGGCGCAGGCGCCGCTCGTCACCGGTGTCGAGTTTTGGGGCAGGCGCCTGCTCGTCCTGTGACGCCAGCAGGCGCAGCTGCGACCGCCCGCGATGCAGCGCTGCCTTGGTCGCGGCCAGGGTCGCGCCGGACACTTCGCAGGTTTCGTGCAGGCTGAGGCCAAGCACGTCGACAAGGATCACGGCGCTGCGCTGCACTGTTGCCAGCTGCATGAAGCTTCGCAGGCTGGCGGCGGTGGCGAGCCTCGCATCGGCGCTTGCGGAGGGGTCTTCGATCGTCGTCATGTCGGTCTCGCTCATGCGCGCCTGCTCCCGCTGGCGCCGGCGCAGATGATCCTGCGCGGCATTGTGGGCTATGCGGAACAGCCATTGCTCCGGACGCTCGACGGCGGCGTCGCCGTCGATGGCCTGCAGTGCCTTGATCAGTGTCTCCTGGACGATGTCCTCGCCATCGATCACCGAGCCGGCCATGCGGGCGCAGTAGCGGTGCAGCTTCGGTCGCAAGGAGCCGAGCATCGCCTCCAGGGCAACGCGGTCGAGTTTTGCTGTGTTCATCCTGTCCGTTCCCTAAATGCCGGTCTTTGCATTCAAGCCGGCACGACCTCGCCGGCCAGCATACGATAATTGCCGACGATCTTTGCCGGCGATCTGGCAAGCGGCGTCGAGCGGCGTCCGGCATGATCGGCGCTGAAGGCCTTGAAGGCTGCGAGCCCGGTCAGGCCGTCGCCATCCTGGCTGACAAGATGGATGAACTCGCCATTCTCCAGTTCCAGGACGAGGTAGCGCACAGATTGCGGCTTCGTGTCGTCGAGTGCGTCGAACACCTGTGCAACCAGCATACGGTTCTCGGCGATGCTTTCGTCCTTCACGCCGTAGCGGATGAGATTGCAGCCCATTGTCGTCTCCTGTTTTTCAACTCTGCACAGAGAAGACGTTTCGCGGCCTCGAAAAGATTCGTCGCCCGGCGAATCTTTTCGATCGTCCGGATCGTCTTTCCCGTCGACGGCTGCGCGGCAGCCGTCCAGGAGCAGGAGAGACCCATCATGCACATCCAGTTTGCCGAATTGCCGGTGTTCGACCAGGACCGCGCCAAGGCCTTCTACACCGGACATCTTGCTTGCCAGGTGGCGGAGGACCAGCTGATGGGCGACAGCGGCTGGCGCTGGATCGAGCTGACATTTCCCGGCGCCGTCACCAATTTGCATTTCGTCAAACGCCCCGATGACACGCCGGGCACTGAGCCCGTGCTGGTGCTCGTTGATGGCGATGTCGAGGCAACGGTCGCGGGCCTGAAGGCGCGCGGCGTCGAAATCATCACCGAGCCGCAGGAAGCGCCTTGGCAGCCGGGCCGCACGGTCGCCGAATTCCGCGACAGCGAGGGCAACCGCATGGTTGTCGCCAGCAAATGATCGGACCCGGCGCAAAGCCGAACTTTGACATGAGAACAACAGGAGAGATGGACATGACCCCCCAAACGTCGACGCTGAAAGTACCGGGCGCCAGCCTCTATTATGAGATGCGCGGTTCCGGCCCCGTACTGTTGATAATCCCCGGCGGACCGCAGGACGCCGGCGTCTTCGCCGATGTCGCGGGCCACCTCGCCGACCGCTACACGGTGGTCGCCTATGATCCGCGCGGCAATTCGCGCAGCACCTTCGACGGAGAGCCGCAAGAGCAGGACCTCGATGTCCATGGCGACGATGCCGCGCGATTGATCGAGGCGCTTGCCGCCGGACCGGCCTATGTGTTCGGCACCAGCGGCGGCGCCCAGATCGGGCTCAACCTCGCCGCCCGCCATCCCGGCCGGGTTCGTGCACTGGTGGCGCATGAGCCGCCCAGCATGATGCTGCTCCACGACCCGTCGCCGTCACTGGCCGGCATGCGCGACCTGCACGACACCTATCGCAGCCAGGGTGTCGAGGCGGCGATGCAGAAATTCTTCAGCGAGAACAGCCTGTCGGAAGGGCCGGGTCAGGATGAAGCCGGGCCGCAGGACGGACCGCCTTCGTTCGAACCGTCGCCCGAGGAGGCCGAGACCTTTGCCAGGGTCAGCGGCAATTTCGAATACTGGCTGGCGCATGGCGTCATGCCGCTGTCGCTCTACCGTCCTGATATCGAGGCGCTGCGCGGCCGCCCGGTCGTGGTCGGCATCGGCGAAGAGTCCATCGGCCAGCCGATCGACGGCATGGGCAAGGCGCTGGCCGACAGGCTCGGCAGCAAGCGCGCCGCCTTCCCCGGCGACCATATGGGCTTTGCGCCCTATCCCGATCGCTTCGCCGAGACCTTGCACCTGACGCTCAGAGGCGCGTGAGATCGTCAGTCCAATAGGAAAGGAGCGTCCGCATGCACAATGCCCTTCTCCCATGAAATTACCGGCTAAGATTGGTGTATCAGACGGCCTCCCAGCCTTCCTTGGCACCGGCGCGGAAGATGGCGTCGATGACCTTCTGGTTGAGTACGGACTCCTCCAGCGTGAAGATACGCTCCTTGCCGCCCTGTGCCGCCCTGGCAAACGTCTCGACCTCGCGCCGGTACTGTTGCGTGCCGGGAAAGCGGAACACCTGCGCCTCGGTGTGGTTCTGGTTGTGCAATTCGATGCGGTGATGGTCGTAGAGCCCGGCATTGAACGGCGAGAACACCTCGATGAAACCCTTCTCGCCGTGGAACACCATCACCTGCCGCGCCGCCATCTGCGTCGACAGATAGAAGGACAGTTCGAAATCGCCGAAATCGGCGCGGATCGAGGAATAGATGTCGGTGCCGAATTTCTTGTCGCGCTCGATCGTCGCCTGCACGCGCAGCGGCTCCTTGCCGCTCGAAAACCGCGTCGACACCGTCGGATAGACGCCGATATCAGGCAGCGCGCCGCCGCCGAGATCGAGCTGGTTGCGCATGTTGGTGGGATCGACATTGTAATAGGAGAAGGCGCCCTGCACATGGCGCAGCCGGCCGATGGCGCCATCGGCGATGAGATCGCGCACCTTGATCCATTGCGGGTGGTAGATGACCATGAAGGCCTCGCAGACCAGCACCTTCTTGCTGTCGCGCAGCTTGATCAGCGGCGCGATGTCCTTGGCGTCGAGCGCCAGCGGCTTCTCCACCAGCACATGTTTTCCCGCTTCGATGGCCTTGGCCGTCCATTCGACATGCTGCGAGGTCGGCAGCGGGATGTAGACGCCGTCGACGTCTTTCGAAGCGAGCAGCTCCTCATACGAACCAAAGGCATGCCTGGCGCCGAACCGCTCGCCCAGGGCCTCGGCCTTCGACAGGTCGCGGCTGGCGATCGCGGACAAAACGCCATTCTCGGCCTCGACGATTGCCGGCAACAATTGCTCGCGGCCGATCTTGGCCGTCGACAAAACACCCCATCGGAACATCAGGCTTCTCCTATCGATTTACAGGCGAAGAGGTTTGCCCGAAATTGCGGGAAAAGCCAATGCGGATCGCTGGTCCTGCTAGCCTCGCTTGCCCGTCAGCGTCATGTCGAAATCGACAATATTCGAATAGATCGGCGTGCCGACATCCATGCCGTAGCGGGAGCGCAGCACCTTGCCGGTGACGTGGAATTTAATGACGCCACCCTTCAGCCCGCCGAGCTCGGCAGTGAACTTTTCCGCAAACGTCTTGCCGCGCGCCGTCAGCCGGCCGCTGACCAGCGCCGTGGTGTCGCTGGTTCGGGTTACGCTGGTCGAGCGGAACTGGATTTCGGGGCTGTTGGCCACGTCGAACACCGCATCGGAGCGCAGGAAGGCGTCGATGCGGCCCTGGCCGGTGCCGACGCTTTCGGGATAGATGGTGAAGTTGACCGCGGAACGGCCGACATCGCTGTTGTCGATGCGGATAGAGCCCTTGAAGCGGCCAAAGGCGCCGTCGAGGCCGCCGCCACCGACCTTGCCGATGGAGAAGCGAATGCTGGAGCTGGCCGGGTTGACCGTGTAGCTGCCGGCGGCGTCGCCGAGGTCCACAGCGGCGGAGACAGGCATGGCAAGGCAAGCGGCAACAGCCGCCAATCCGAAGATGCGCGCATACATGGGTTTTGTCCTTCTGGGGCAAGCGAAGTGTTGCGCCCTCACCCCAATGAACGAATGCGCGGCGCGCCCTATTCCATGTCCTGATCTGACGAAGGCGTGATCATGCGCGTGAGCACGCTGTCGCGCAGCCAGAAATGATGCCGCAGCGCCGCCAGCGCATGCAGCGCGACCAAGGCAATGCCGGCATAGGCGAGATACCAGTGTGCTACCGCCCAGAAGTTTTCCGCCGCATCGGACACGCCGAGCGGCAGGTTCGGCATCACGAAAAGGTTGAACGGCATGCTGGGGATCTCCAGCATCGACACCGAAACCAGTGCCCAGCCGGACAGCGGCACCGCGAGCTGGAAGCCATAAAGTGCCAGATGCGCCAGCGGCGCCGTCCGACGCTCCAGCCCTCCGACCGAGGCCGGCAAGGCCGGGGCCGCATTGCCGAGCCGCCAGGCAATGCGCAGGATGAGGAGGCCGAGCAGCAGGAAGCCGAAGGATTTGTGCAGCTGGATCAGCTCGAAGGCGGTGCGCTGGCTGGTCAACCGCACCATGATGAAGCCGAGCATGAACTGGCCGATGAACAGGATGCCGATCAGCCAGTGGAGGACGATCGCCGCCCAGCCGTAGCGGGTTGAGTTGTTGGTGATGAATGCCGGCATGGTTGGTGAACGAATGGCAGCTGGGCTTTCTTCCACCCTCCCCCTTGTGGGGAGGGTCGGCGCGAAGCGACGGGGTGGGGGGTAGCGCCCTACGAAGATCCCACCCCGATCCGCTACGCGGATCGACCCTCCCCACAAGGGGGAGGTGGCTAAGCACCGACCTTGAAGAAATCCACAAACGCCCGCAGCGCCGGGCGCATCTGGCGGCGGCTGGGGTAGTAGACGAAGAAACCGTCGAAGGGCGGACACCAGTCTTCCAGCACGCGGATCAAGCGACCGTCGGCGAGCGGCGCGCGCACATAATCGTCGAAGACGAAGGCGAGCCCAGCGCCGTCGACCGCCGCCTGGGCGATCAGATGGTCTTCGTCGAGGATCAGCGGCCCTTGCGCCGCGATCTCGATCTCTTCGCCATCCTTCTCGAATTCCCAGCGGTAAAGAATGCCGCTGGAAAAACGGAAGCGGATGCAGCGGTGGTCGGCAAGATCGCGCGGATGGCGGGGTCTTGGCATGGTCGCGAAATAGCATGGCGCGCCGACCGCGGCGCCGCGAAGGTCCGGTCCGATGCGCACCGCGATCATGTCGCGCTGCAGGCTCTCACCGAGCCGCACGCCGGCATCGAAGCCGCCTTCGACGACGTCGGTGAAGCGATCCTCGATGACGATTTCCAGCACGATGTCAGGATAGGCCGCGGCAAAGCCGCCGAGCCTGGGCGTCAATGCCAGGTGGGCCGCGGTGCGCGGCACGGTCAGCCGCAGGTTCCCGGCCGGCCGGTCGCGCGCCTCGATCGCCGTTTCCAGCGCCAGATCGATCTCGGACAGCGCCGGCCGCAGCCGTTCGAGCAACTGCGCGCCCTCTTCCGTTGGCGCTACGCTGCGGGTGCTGCGCGCCAAAAGCCGCACGCCGAGCCGCGCCTCCAGGCTGGACACGGCATGGCTCACTGCCGAGGGCGCTATGGCCAGTTCGCGCGCCGCGCCACGAAAACTGCCGCATTGGGCGACTGTTGCCAGTACAGCGAGTTGAGAAAGATGCGCTCGGTTCATTGCTCTATTTTATAGAACAGCCCGTGCGAATGACAGCCAATTATCGAACGTAAAGCCAAGCGCTATCTCTCTTTCATCGCAACAAGGAGACGCGCCATGAAAACCCGCAAACTTGGTACTGAACTCGAAGTCTTCCCCGTCGGCCTCGGCTGCATGGGCATGAGCTTCGCCTATGGCGGTCAGGCCGAGGCGGACGCAATCGCCACGCTGCGCCGCGCTGTCGAGATCGGCGTGACGTTTTTCGACACCGCCGAAGTCTATGGTCCCTTTGAGAACGAGATCCTTCTCGGCAAGGCGTTGAAGCCGGTGCGCGACAGGGTGACGATCGCCACCAAATTCGGCTTCAAGATTTCCGAGGAAGGCTCAGGCCTCGAACGTATGGTTGGCGTCGATAGCCGCCCGGAGCACGTCAAGGCAGTGGCGGAAGCCTCGCTGAAACGGCTCGATACCGATGTCATCGACCTCTACTACCAGCACCGCGTCGATCCCGGCGTGCCGATAGAGGACACGGTCGGCGCCATGGCGGAACTGGTGCGCGACGGCAAGGTGCGGGCGCTGGGCCTGTCGGAGGTCAGTGCCACCACCATCCGCCGGGCGCACGCCGTGCATCCGATCGCTGCCGTGCAGAGTGAATATTCGCTCTGGAGCCGCGACCCCGAAGACGAAGTGTTCGATGTCTGCCGCGAACTCGGCATCGGCTTCGTCCCCTACAGCCCGCTCGGTCGCGGCCTGCTCACCGGCACCATCGCCAAGCCCGAGGCCCTCAGCGACGACGACTGGCGCCGGACCTTGCCGCGTTTCCAGGCCGACGCCATGGCCGCTAATGCCAAGGTCGTTGCGACGCTGGAAAAGCTGGCGGTGGAAAAAGGCGTCACCTCGGCCCAGCTGGCGCTGGCCTGGGTGCTGCACCAGGGCGACTTCATCGTGCCGATCCCCGGCGCAAGAAAGATACGCCATCTCGAGCAGAACACGGCGGCGGTCGGGATCGAGCTGAGCGCGGCTGAGGTCGCGGCGATCGGCGATGCGCTGTCGCCGGACAAGGTGGTTGGCAAGCGCTATACGGAGGAGCTGTTGGCGCTGGTGAATGGGTGAGTGCCTTTACCCTCCCCCTTGTGGGGAGGGTCGATCCGCGAAGCGGATCGGGGTGGGGGTCCTCGTGAGGCGCACCCCCACCCCGTCTCTCTGTCTCCGCCTCGCTGCGACAGCGAGCCGACCCTCCCCACAACGGGGAGGGTAAGTCTCACCACGGCACCACCGTAATCTCCGGCCAGCACGCCTTCGCCCTCGCCCCCTTGGCCTCATGCGTGCGCCTGTTATCCATCAGCCGGTTGGGCGTGATGCGAAACGCGAAGAGGTCATCCAGCCCGAACGGCGCCACGACCTCAAGCTGCCCATCGGCATCGTATCGCACCCCGACCGCATGCGTCTTCGAGGCGAAATAGCTCACCGACTCGCTGGAACTCGTATAGCGCGGGCAGGGCTGGCCGAATTTCTGCGGATACCACAGATGCACCCGTGCCTGGTTGCGCACCTCGGCCGGCAGAGCCAGCCCCTCGAAATGCTGCGCGGCTCGACGGATGACCGCGTCCTCGGCCTCGTAGGACAGGTCGCTGTCATCGAAGTAGAAGAGATCGACATCCTTGATGCCGTAGCCCGGCGCCTTGCCGGTCAGGTGGTTCCAGACGCTGTTGTAGAGCGCGCCGGACACCACCAGCCAGTCCGGCAACGCCAGCGTGCGGGCCCGCTCCAGCGCGTCGCTGACGAGCGCATCCGCCAACACCATGGCGAGAAACGCTTCGCGCTGGGCTTCGAACGGCAGACCGGAATAGCGCAGATGGTCCATCGCCCTTTGGAGAGCGATTCGCAACTGCCGGCAATCCTCAGAAGCAATTCCAGGAAAAGTGTGTAGCGGTTTTACTGGGAAAGCGCGCCGCGCTTTCCCTAAGACGCGCTTTCCCTAAGAATTGCGTGAAGTCGAAATACGTAGGGCGGCGTTAGCCGCTCTACGTTCTCAGCATGCCGCCCGTTTGCTTGCCGACATTGTCGACGATGCGCTTGGCCAGCGCCTCGAAATCCTCGTCGGTGAGCGTCTTTTCAACCGGCTGAATCGACACTTCGATGGCGATGGACTTCTTGGCGGCACCGAGTGAAGCGCCCTCGAAGACGTCGAACACCGAGACGCCGGTGACCAGCTTCTTGTCGGCGGCGAGCGCCGCCCGCACCAGCGTGCCGGCCTCGACCCCTTTGTCGACGACGAAAGCAAAGTCGCGCTTCACTGCCTGGAAGGCGGAGAGCTCCAGCTTCGGCTTGGTTTTCGTCGGCTTGGCCTTCGGCTCCGGCACGGCGTCGATATAGACCTCGAAACCGCAGATCGGTCCGGAAACGTCCAACCCCTCCAGCGTCTTCGGGTGGAACTCGCCGAAGGTGCCGAGCACTGTCTTCGGGCCGAGCTTGATCGTGCCGGAGCGGCCGGGATGATACCAGGCCGGACCGCCTGGCTCGATCTGCAGCCTGTCGACCGGCGCGCCGCAGGCTTCCAGCGCTGCAATCGCGTCGGCTTTGGCGTCGAACACGCCGACCGGACCGGAATTGCCGGCCCAACTGCGGCCGGAACCGTCGAGCTTGGCGGTGCCGCGGCGCACACCGGCGGCAACGCGCCGCTGCTGGTCGGGGCCGTCGCCCTCATAGGTACCGGAGACCTCGAACAGCGCGACATCGCCGATGCCCTTGTCGGCATTGCGCTGCGCGGCGACGATCAGGCCGGGCAACAACGAGGGCCGCATATCGGACATGTCGGCTGCAATCGGATTGGCGAGCTTCAGCGCCGTCTGGCCGCCGCCGAACAGTTCGGCGTGTTTGGCCGGGATGAACGACCAGGTGAGAACCTCCAGCATGCCCCGCACGGCGAGCGAGCGCTTGGCAGTGCGGGTGCGAACCTGCAGCGTCGTCAGTATCTTGGAGTTGACCGCGTCATGCGCGCCGAGCGGCTGCGGCGCGATGTTGTCGACGCCGTGGATGCGCATCACTTCCTCGACCAGGTCGGCCTTGCCGTCGACGTCAGGACGCCAGGACGGCACAGCGACATCGACGACGTCGCCCGAGCCTGACGGCTTGAAGCCGAGGCGGGTCAGGATGTCGAGGCTTTCCGCCTTCGGCACCTCGATGCCGGTCAGCCGCTTCACTTCCGAGATCGGGAAGGAAACGATCTTCGGCTTGTAGCCGGCATAGCCGACCACCTCCGTCTCGGTCGGCTCTCCGCCGCAGAACTCCAGCACCAGCTTTGTCGCCAGCTCGACGCCGGGCACAATGAATTCCGGGTCGACGCCACGCTCGAAACGGTAACGGGCATCGGTGATGATGCCGAGCGTACGGCCGGTGCGGGCCGTGGTGATCGGATCCCAAAGAGCGGATTCGATCAGCACGTCCGTGGTGTTCTCGTCGCAGCCGGAATGCTCGCCGCCCATGACACCGGCGATCGATTCGACGCCATTGTCGTCGGCGATCACGCACATCTGCGGCGTCAGCGTGTATTCGCGCCCGTCAAGCGCCAGCACCTTCTCGCCGTCGCGTGCGCGGCGCACGACGAGATTGCCGGCGACCTTCTTGGCATCGAACACATGCAGCGGCCGGCCACGGTCGAAGGTGACGTAGTTGGTGATGTCGACCAGCGCGCTGATCGGGCGCAAGCCGATGGCGATCAGCCTTTGCTGCAGCCATTTCGGCGACGGCCCGTTCTTCACGCCTTTCACCAGGCGCAGCGCGAAACCGGGGCAGAGCTCCGGCGCCTCGATGGTCACCTTGACCGGCGTTTCACCTTTGCCAAGGACCGCTTCGACCGGCGCGGTCTTGAGCCGGCCAAGCCCGCTTGCCGCCAGGTCCCGGGCGACGCCGTAAATGCTGGTCGCATCCGGCCGGTTCGGCGTCAGATTGATCTCGATCACCGGATCGTCGAGATGCGCGTAAGCCGCGAAGCTGGTGCCGACAGGCGCATCGGCCGGCAGGTCGATAATGCCATTGTGCTCATCCGACAGCTCCAGCTCGCGCTCGGAACACATCATGCCATGGCTCTCGACGCCCCGGATCTTGCCGACGGTCAGCGTCACGTCGATACCGGGCACATAGGCGCCGGGCGCGGCGAAGGCGCCGATCAAGCCGGCGCGGGCATTCGGCGCACCGCACACCACCTGGACAGGGGCTGCGCCATTGCCGGTGTCGACGGTCAGCACCCGCAGCCGGTCGGCGTCGGGATGCTGCACCGCCGTCAGCACCTTGGCGATGACGAACGGCTTCAGGCCGGCCTTGTCGTCGACATGCTCGACTTCGAGGCCGATCGAGGTCAGCCTCTCGACGATCTCGTCGAGCGTGGCGTCGGTGTCGAGATGATCCTTGAGCCAGGAAAGGGTGAGTTTCATCACTATGTTCCGTTTTGTCTGTACCCGCCCGGAACTTGTCCATCGGGTCTGGGTACGCTTGTCTTCAAATGGCGCGGCAAGTCGTCGGGCATATGCACGAAGGGCAGCTGCTCGCGCACATAGGCATGGTGCGTCGGCCGGAAATAGGCCGGCATGTCCATGGCGCCCAGCATGAAATAGATGTGGTCTTCCAGCCGCTCGTCGACATAGGCGATAGGCGAGCCGCAAATGCCGCAGAACGAGCGTGTAACCGGGCCGTTCTCGTACATCTTCAGTGCCTTGCCGGTGAAAGCCACCTGCTCGGTCAGAAAGCCGACAAAGGCCGACACCGGCGCACCGCTGGCGCGCCGGCAATCGCCGCAATGGCAATAGCTGATATGGTGCGGTTCGACCGAGGCCTCGAACCGTACCGCGCCGCAGCGGCAGCCACCGGCGTGCGGCGCCGTCATGCGGAAAGACCTCCGAACAGCGTCGGCATGTCGAGCGGCCTGAAACCGTAATGCGACAGCCAGCGCACATCGGCGTCGAAGAAGGCGCGCAGGTCCGGCATGCCGTATTTCAGCATGGCGATGCGGTCGATGCCCATGCCCCAGGCAAAGCCCTGATATTCGTCGGGATCGAGCCCGCCGGCGCGCAGCACATTGGGGTGGACCATGCCGCAGCCGAGGATCTCCATCCAGTCGGAGCCTTCGCCGAATCGCACTTCGCCGGGCCGCGAGCGGTCGCACTGGATGTCGACCTCGAGGCTGGGCTCGGTGAACGGGAAGAAGGACGGCCGGAAGCGCATCTTGACCTGCGGCACCTCGAAGAAAGCCTTGCAGAATTCTTCCAGCACCCACTTCATGTTGGCGACATTGGCCGATTTGTCGATCACCAGCCCCTCGACCTGATGGAACATCGGCGAGTGGGTAGCGTCGGAATCCTGCCGGTAGGTCTTGCCGGGAATGACGATGCGGATCGGCGGCTTCTGCTTCTCCATGGTGCGGATCTGTACCGGCGAGGTGTGCGTGCGCAACAGCTTGCGCTCGCCCTTTTCGTCCGGCTGGAAAAAGAAGGTATCGTGCATCTCGCGCGCCGGATGCCCTTCGGGGAAATTCAGCGCGGTGAAATTGTAATAGTCGCTCTCGACATCGGGACCTTCTGCGATGGCAAAGCCGAGATCGCCGAAGATCGCCGCGATCTCGTCGATGACTTGGCTGATCGGATGGATGCGGCCGCGCTCGGCCGGCGATTGCCGCACCGGCAGCGTCACGTCGACCGTCTCGGCGGCAAGGCGCGCCGTGACCGCCACATCCTTCAGCTCGGCCTTGCGTGTCGTCAGCGCTTCGGTGACGCGGTTCTTCAGGCCGTTGATCGCGGGGCCCTTGACCTGGCGCTCCTCGGCGCTCATCGCGCCCAGTGTCTTCAGCAATTCCGAGATCGACCCCTTTTTGCCGAGAGCCGCGACGCGCACGGCTTCGATAGCAGCCTCATCGGCGGCCGACGCGACGTCGGCCATCAGGGAGTTTTCGAGAGTATCCAAGCCGGTAGCTATGTCGTTCACGGTCAAACTCGCTGTGTTGGGAGTCAACTTTGAGGTGAAAGTCACTTTCAAGTTGAAAGTTCAGCCATAAGAAAAACCCGCGCCAGCCGTGCCAGCGCGGGTTCCCCAATCAGAATTGCGAATGCTGGGAAGCGCTGGGCTCGGAGCCCGATCCCGAAAAGTTGCAGACTTTTCGGAAAGATCGCGCTCCTCGCTAAATTTCCCTGAGCATGATGTTGTCCAAAAAGTCAGCAACTTTTTGGCATCATGCTCTAGGCGACAGCGCTTTCAAAAGCATTCGGGGTGGTGTTCTTCAGATATTCGAGCGCGACCTTGGCCTTGGCCACGAGTGCGGCGAACGCCTGCGGTTCATGGATGGCCATGTCGGACAGGATCTTGCGATCGATCTCGATACCGGACTTGTTGAGGCCGTCGATGAAGCGGCCATAGGTCAGGCCATGCTCGTGCGTCGCGGCGTTGATGCGCTGGATCCACAGCGCGCGGAACGAGCGCTTGCGGTTCTTGCGGTCGCGATACGCGTACTGCATCGACTTTTCGACCGCCTGCTTGGCGATGCGAATGGTGTTCTTGCGGCGGCCGTAGAAGCCTTTCGCGGCTTTCAGGACCTTCTTGTGCTTGGCGTGCGAGGTGACGCCTCTTTTTACGCGTGCCATGTCATGATCTCCTTAAACGCTGTTCCTGAAACCGAATGCTCAGAGGCCGTTCGGCAGAAAATTCTTGATGACCTTCTTGCCATCCGGTTCAGCCAGAACCATCGTGCCGCGGGCATTTCGAATGAACTTGTTGGAACGCTTGATCATGCCGTGACGCTTGCCGGCCGCAGCCGACAGGACTTTACCCGTACCTGTGATCTTGAACCGCTTCTTGGCGGCCGATTTGGTCTTCATCTTGGGCATTTTGCTACTCCGTATTGGTGGCGCACAATCGCGCTTCTTGTTCGCTTCGGGCGGACCATAAGCCCGAAAAGCAAATGAAACCGCCACGGCATGCCCTGCCGGGCGGTTTTCTTGGAACGGCGGTCCTATACGTCAAAGCGGGCTGGCGCGCAACACCCGAGCGGCTGCGACGCTCTGTCCGCGATCAGGGCAGCCTGAACAGCACCGGCAGAATGCCCGATTGCTGGGCGCCATCGATGGTCTCGAACACCGGCAACGCCACCAGAAACACCAGCCCGTCGAGCAAGGTGGTCAGCAAGAGGCGCGGCTTGAAGCTGCCNGAACACCGGCAACGCCACCAGAAACACCAGCCCGTCGAGCAAGGTGGTCAGCAAGAGGCGCGGCTTGAAGCTGCCAGTGTCGCCTTCCTGGTAGAGCGACAGCTTGGGGAAGAAACGCGGCACCCGCGCCAGATAGGCTGTGTAGGGCGCGCCGAGAACCTCCTTCAGATACCGTTCCTCGCGCAGGATGACGATGTGGAAGGCGCCGGCGCACAAAAGCGCAAACAGGACGATGCCGGAGAACGAGCCGATCTGCGCCCCGACGCCGGCGGCGGCAACGGTCGAGAACACGTAGAGAGGATTGCGGGTGATCGAATAGGGTCCGCCGGTGACCACTTCGGAGGATTTGCGCCCCCCGATATAGAGTGTCGACCACAAGCGGCCGACGACGCCAAGGAAGATCAGCAGCACGCCGACCATCTCGATCGTTTCATGCACCGGGGTATCGGGCGGGAAGGTCGACTGGCCGAACAGCAGTGCCGCAAACAGCACCACCACCAGCACCGCAAGCACCATCCGGCGCATGTGCTGGTAGCCGCCCAGCTCCTTGATGGGCGCAGGGTTGATTTCATTGGCCATGTCGGGAATCCGATCGTCGAGAAGCTTTGCCGGCGATCGCGGCGTCTGGACAGGAGAATCGGCGTCCCGCCGATCGCCGGGACGCCATGAGACAGGATTCAGGCGGATTTAGAGCGCAACGCCCGAACTGATCTAGCGCGGGGCCAGCACCATCATCATCTGGCGGCCTTCCAGCTTCGGCTCGGCTTCGACCTTGGCGATGGTAGCCGTCTCCTCGCGCACCTTGTTCAGGAGCTGCATGCCGAGTTCCATATGCGCCATCTCGCGGCCGCGGAAGCGCAGCGTCAGCTTGACCTTGTCACCTTCCTCGAAGAAGCGCCGCACGGCCTTCATCTTGGTTTCGTAGTCATGGCTGTCGATGTTCGGGCGCATCTTGATCTCCTTGATCTCGATGACCTTCTGGTTCTTGCGCGCCTCGGCCGCCTTCTTCTGGTTGGCGTATTTCAATTTGCCGAGATCGAGAATTTTGACGACAGGCGGCACCGCATTGGGCGAGATCTCGACCAGATCGAGCCCTGCCTCTTCGGCGAGCAGCAATGCGTCGTTGATGGAAATATCGCCGCGGTTCTGGCCATCGGCGTCGATCAGCTGGACCCGGGGAACCCGGATATCACGGTTTGAGCGCGGGCCATCCTTGGTGGGCGCCGCTGCTTTGAAAGGTCTGCGAATGGTCGTGGTCTCCTTGGCCGTTTCGTTCAGGGTTCAAATCTAGAAATGTTCGGGACGCGCCAATGTGGTGAGCGCGCGGGCGGAGTCAATAGCACAGCGCTGACAGAAAATCACCCTGATCGCAGGCCTGCACCAAACAAAGGATGTCGCGAGCACTTTCCGCCTCGCCTGTGCCTGTGTCAAAAGACCGGCGAGTAAAATCAGGCTCCCGCAATCAGGCCCCCAGAACCAGGATTGATCCACAGCCATGACCGCGACCACCCCAACCCTGCTGGATGTCGACGGCATTGATATCGCGGTTCGCCATTCCTCGGGCGCAACGCCCGGCATCGTCTGGCTCGGCGGCTATAAATCCGACATGCTGGGCACGAAGGCGCAGACGTTGTCGGATTGGGCGGCAAGGGAAGGCCGCGCATATCTGCGCCACGATTATTCCGGTCATGGCGAATCCGGCGGCGCCTTTGCCGACGGCACCATTTCGAAATGGCTTGGCGAGAGCCTCGCCGTCTTCCGGCGTTTCACCGAGGGCAAGCAAATCCTGGTCGGCTCGTCGATGGGCGCCTGGATCGCGCTGCGCATGGTGCAGGAACTGCGCAAGGCGGGCGACAGCAATGTGGTTGGCCTGGTGCTGCTCGCGCCGGCGCCGGATTTCACCGCCGAGCTGGTCGAGCCGGCTCTGACGGAGGAACAGAGGCGCGACCTCCGGGAGAAAGGCTTTTTCGAAGAACCTTCGGACTATTCCGACGAGCCTTACATCTACACAAGCGCGCTGATCGAGGACGGCAGGGCGAACCGGGTCATGACCGGGCCGATCGATACCCACTGCCCCGTCCACATCCTGCAGGGCCTGGCCGACGCCGACGTGCCGGCAAGCCATGCGCTGAAGCTGGTCTCGCTGCTGCCGGCCGACGACGTCACCTTGTCGCTCATTCCCGACGGCGACCACCGCCTGTCGCGGCCGCAGGATCTCGACATGCTGCTGAGGGCGGTGGGCGACATGGTTCAGCGGGCGGGGTAGGCGAGAATGCGCATTTCCGTCCCGATATCCGCCTTTGTCGCGGCAATCGTCGGCTTCGGCGGCACGCTGGCCGTCGTCATTGCCGCCGCCAAGGCGGTTGGCGCCACGCAAGCCGAAACCGCGAGCTGGGTGACGGCAGTGTGCGTGGCGATGGCGATCGAATGCTTGTGGCTGTCCTGGCGCACGAAAATACCCATCATCACCGCCTGGTCGACACCGGGCCTGGCGCTGATGGCGGCATCGAGCGGGTTTACCATGGCCGATGCGGTCGGCGCCTTCATCGTCACCAGCTTGATGTTGATCGCCACCGGCCTGTTCAAGCCGCTGACCCAGCTGATATCAAGGATACCGACGTCGGTCGCGTCCGGCATGCTGGCGGGCATCGTCGTCACCTTCGCGCTCAATGCCGTCAAGACCATTCCGGTCGATCCCTGGCTGATCCTGCCGCTGATCGCGGCCTTCTTCGTCATTCGCCTGTTCAACCCGGCGCTGTCGGTGCTGGCGGTGCTGATCGGCGGCGGCATCGCCGCATTCCTGACAGGCCGCGTCGGCGGACTGCCGGCGCCGGAACTGTCGACGCTGACGCTGATTGCCCCGCATTTCAGCGCCGCAGCTGTCATCGGCCTGGCGCTGCCGCTCTACCTCGTCACCATGGCGTCGCAGAACCTGTCGGGTCTCGCCGTCTTGCGCGCCGCCGGCTATCACCCCGAACCCGGCCCGCTGATCGGCGTCACCGGCCTGTTCTCGCTGCTGTCGGCGCCGTTTGGCGGCTCGACCACCAATCTGGCCGCGATCTCTGCGGCGATCTGCACCGGGCCGGACGTCCATCCCGACCCGGCCGAGCGCTGGAAGACCGGACCCTTCTATGCACTTGCCTATCTGATCTTCGCGGTTTTCGGCGCCTCGCTGGTGGCGATCTTCGCCGTCCTGCCGCAGAGCCTGATCGTTCTGGTAGCCGGCCTGGCGCTGATGGGATCGCTCGCCAACGCGCTGTCGATCGCCCTCAAGGACGAGGACCAGCGCATGGCGGCTACTGTCACCTTCGTTGTCACCGCGTCGGGGCTGACCTTGTTCGGCGTTGGCGCCGCCTTCTGGGGTCTGGTCGCTGGCCTGGTCGTGCTTTCCCTCGAAGCGCTCAAAAAGCGATAATCATTTCAGGCCCTTGTCCGGTTTTGGCGGACGTTGTCTTGAATCGCCGTTTTTCTCATCCCATTTCGAATCCACGCAGCCACTCTTGGCTGTCTCCAACCGAAGGAATGGGAGAAAATGAACACATCCGCATTGATCCGCCCGGCCTGGACGCCGGCGACTATCGCGCTGATGGTGATCGGCTTCATGGTGTTCTGGCCGCTTGGCTTCGCCATGCTCGCCTACATCATCTGGGGCGACCGGCTTGACGGCTTCAAGCGCGACGTCAACCGCGCCACGGACGGCATCTTCGCCGGCTGCCGCCGCGGTTCCGACAAGGCCGCGCGCTGGGGCCACGGTTCGGCCCGCACCGGCAATGTCGCTTTCGACGACTGGCGCGAGAAGGAACTCGAACGCCTCGCCGAAGAGCGTCGCAAGCTCGACGAGATGCTGAGCGAGTTCGACGAGTACGCCCGCGAATTGCGCCGCGCCAAGGACCAGGACGAGTTCGACCGCTTCATGGCCAACCGCAACAAGTCGACGGCGCCTGCGAAAACAGGCTCGGCCGAAACGGCCAAGCCCGCGACCCCCAAGCGCAAGGGCCCGAACCTGCTTGACGACTGAGGCTGCGCGCATGACCCCGAAAATCGGAACCGATTTTCGGAGAGGTTCATGCGCCAAATTAGAGTGCTACAGCGTCCTTTGCGCGTCAGAGACGCGCGGCGCTGTAGGACAGGCCTTGGCATGATGGACGGCGTCGCGCGAGCGGCGCCGTTTCTTTTTTGTTCTGGTCGTTTTCCTCGAATCGCGTATCGTTCAGCCATGTCCTTCGGCTTTTTCCGCAACCTGACCAAACCAAAACCCTCGCCTGTCGAAGAGCGAGAGCACGTCGTTGCCGGCCGCACACTGCCGCTCAGGATCGTCGAGAGCGCCCGCGCACGGCGGCTGACGCTGCGCATCGATTCGGGCGGCCAGGGGCTGCGCATCACCGTGCCGCCGGGCCTGCGCCGCGGCGAGGTGGAGAAATTCCTTCACCGCCACCAGGACTGGCTGGAGCAGCGTCTGGCCAAGGTGCCGACACGGCCGCAAGTGCGCCCCGGCATCAAGATCCCGATACGCGGCGTCGCGCATCGCATCGTCCACGAACCGTCGAAACGCGGCACCGTCACCGTGTCGCGCGACGACCGCGGTCCGCTGCTGATCGTCCATGGCGAGCGGATACATTTGCCGCGCCGCATCGCCGATTTCCTCAAGCGTGAGGCCAAGAAGGACATCGAGAAGCTGGTGGTCAAGCATACCGAGGCCATCGGCAAGCGCGCCAAGGCGATCCGCTTCAAGGACACGTCGAGCCGCTGGGGTTCCTGCACTTCCGATGGCAATCTGTCCTTCTCCTGGCGCATCATGATGGCGCCGACGCCGGTGATAAACTACCTGGTCGCGCATGAGGTGGCGCATCTCAAGGAGATGAACCACGGCCCGAAATTCTGGAAATTGTGCGAGCAGCTCTGTCCCGATACCGACCGCTGCAAGGACTGGCTGAAGCGGAATGGTGGGGCATTGCAGGCGATCGTGTTCGATTAGCCTGCGCCGGCGCCGCGCTCAATCATCATTGGCCGCATTAAGCTCTTCAGGCCGCAGCCCTTCGTCGCCATGGCGCGGCCATGGCAGGAAATTCTGCTCGAACGCATCGCTGCCGAAATAATCCAGGACCCGGTGCGCTTCTGCCCCGTCGAAGGCGGCCTTTTGCATCAGATGGGCGATGACGTCGCGGGCTTGCGCAATCTTCTGCCTGAGTTCGGCTATGCTCTGGTCGGCCATTCGTCTGCTCCGCCTTGCTTCTCCCATCAATAGGTAGCGCCTTTGGCGTTGCCGGCAAACAGCATGCTTTTTCTCGACTCTTGGCCGGTTTCGTGCCAATCCCCGCGCCATGGCGCTCGATATCAAGATCTGTGGATTGAAGACCGATGAGGCAATGGCCGCGGCCCTGGCCGGCGGCGCCAGCCATGTCGGCTTCATCTTCTTTGCTAAAAGCCCGCGCTATGTCGAGCCTGCGGCAGCCGGCCGCCTGCGCGAGGCGGCAATCGGCAAGGCCAGGGCGGTCGCCGTGACGGTCGATGCCGATGACGCGTTCCTGGATGAGATCGTCGCAAAGATGCGCCCCGACATGCTGCAGTTGCACGGCACGGAGACGCCCGAGCGGGTGGCCGAGGTGAAAGCTCGCTACGGCCTGCCTGTCATGAAGGTGTTCTCCGTCAGTGAGGTAGCCGATCTCGAGCGGCTAAAGCCGTTCATCGGCGTTGCCGATCGCTTCATGTTCGATGCCAAGCCACCAAAGGGCTCGCAACTTCCGGGCGGCAATGGCGTCGCCTTTGACTGGCGCATCCTGGCCGGCCTTGACGCCGGGCTCGATTACATGCTTTCCGGTGGGCTCAACGCCGCCAATATCGGCGACGCCCTGAGATCCGCCAATCCGCCCGCGATAGACATTTCGTCGGGGGTGGAAAGCGGCCTGGGCGTCAAGGATCCGGCGCTGATCGAGCAGTTTTTCCGGGCCGTCAGGGCCGCGCGCGACGACCGCGCTGCCTGAGGCACTTCTTTCGAACCCGAGCATGTTCCGGAGAAGTGGGAACCGGTTTTCCGATAAGACATGCTCAGAACCAAGACCAGGAGATCGGCGATGAACAAGCCGGCGACACCCAATTCCTTCCGCACGGGACCCGACGAACAGGGCATGTTCGGCATCTTCGGGGGCCGCTTCGTGGCCGAGACGCTGATGCCGCTGATCCTCGACCTCGAGCGGCACTGGAACGAGGTCAAGGACGATCCGGACTTCAAGGCTGAGTTGACCAACCTCTCGACCCACTATGCCGGGCGGCCGTCAAAGCTGTATTTCGCCGAAGGCCTGACCAAACATCTTCGTGAGGTTTCCTCGGCGAAGGGCCTCGGGGGCGGCGCCAAGGTCTATTTCAAGCGCGAGGACCTGAACCACACCGGTTCGCACAAGATCAACAACTGCCTCGGCCAGATCCTGCTGGCCAAGCGCATGGGCAAGAAGCGCATCATCGCCGAGACCGGCGCAGGTCAGCACGGCGTTGCCGCGGCCACGGTCGCGGCGCGCTTCGGCTTTCCCTGCGTCGTCTATATGGGCGCCACCGATGTCGCCCGCCAAAGCCCCAACGTGTTCCGCATGAAGCTGCTCGGCGCCGAAGTGCGGCCGGTGACCGCCGGTCACGGCACGCTGAAGGACGCCATGAACGAGGCGTTGCGCGACTGGGTCACCAATGTCGAGGACACCTATTACCTCATAGGCACCGCCGCCGGCCCACATCCCTATCCGGAGCTGGTGCGCGACTTCCAGTCGGTGATCGGCACCGAGGCGCGCGCCCAGATCCTCGAGCAGGAAGGCCGGCTACCCGACACCATCATCGCCGCCGTCGGCGGCGGTTCGAATGCCATCGGCCTGTTCCATCCCTTCCTCGACGACAAGGAAGTCCGCATCATCGGCATCGAAGCAGGTGGCCGCGGCCTCGACGGCATCGAGCATTGCGCCTCGATGAACGCCGGCGCGCCCGGCGTGCTGCATGGCAACCGCACCTATCTGCTGCAGAATGCCGACGGCCAGATCCTGGACGGCCATTCGATCTCGGCCGGCCTCGATTATCCCGGCGTCGGCCCCGAACATTCCTGGCTGCGCGACAGCGGCCGCGTCGAATATGTGCCGATCCTCGACGACGAGGCGCTGGAAGCCTTCAAGCTGACGACGCGCGTCGAAGGCATCATCCCGGCGCTGGAATCCGCCCACGCCATCGCGCATGCGGTGAAGATCGTGCCTGATATGGACAAGGACCAGATCGTCATCGTCAACCTGTCGGGACGCGGCGACAAGGATGTGCACACAGTGGCCTCGATGCTGGGCATGGAGATCTGATCATGGTGACCCGCATCGACCGCCGCATGGCAAAACTGAAAGCCGAGGGCCGCCCGGCGCTCGTCACCTATTTCATGAGCGGCGACCCCGACTATGACACCGCTTTGTCGATCATGAAGGCGCTGCCCAAGGCCGGCGCCGACATCATTGAAATGGGCATGCCGTTTTCCGATCCGATGGCCGATGGACCGGCGATCCAGGCCGCTGGCCTGCGGGCGCTGAAAGGTGGCCAGACCCTGGTCAAGACGCTGCAGACGGCGGCTGATTTCCGCGCCACCGACAATGAAACGCCGATCGTGCTGATGGGCTATTACAACCCGATCTACATCTACGGCGTCGATCGCTTCCTCAAGGACGCCATCGCCAGCGGCATTGACGGGCTGATCGTCGTCGACCTGCCACCGGAGATGGACGAAGAACTCTGCATTCCGGCGCTGAAGGCCGGCATCAACTTCATCCGCCTGGCAACGCCGACCACCGACGACAAGCGCCTGCCCAAGGTGCTGCAGAATACGTCGGGCTTCGTCTATTACGTGTCGATGACCGGCATCACCGGCTCGGCTTTGGCCGACACCGGCAAGGTTGCCGCCGCGGTCAAGCGCATCAAGGGCCACACCAACTTGCCAGTCTGCGTCGGCTTCGGCGTCAAGACCGCCGAGCAGGCGCGCATTATCGGCGCCAATGCCGATGGCGTCGTCGTCGGCACCGCGATCGTCAACGCGGTCGCCAATGTGTTGGGACCGAAGGGCGAGAAGACCGCCGACCCGGCCGAGGCCGTCGCCACCCTGGTCAGCGGACTGTCTCAGGGCGTGCGTTCGGCCCGCCTTGCTGCTGCCGAATAGTTTCCCTACTTAGGCCTTGTGCAAGTCGTTATCCCAAAACCGGTTCCACTTTTGGGCGACATGCACGAGCCAACTCTTCGTCAGGACAGGAGCCGAAGCGATGAACTGGATCACCAATTACGTTCGCCCGAGGATCAATTCGATGCTCGGCCGGCGCACCGACATGCCCGAGAATCTCTGGATCAAGGATCCCGAGACCGGCGAGATGGTGTTTCACAAGGACCTGGAATCCAACCAGTTCGTCATCCCGTCATCGGGCCATCACATGAAGATTTCGGCCAAGGAACGGCTGAAATTCTTCCTCGACGACGGCAAATACGAGCAGCTTGAGAACCCCAAGGTCATGCAGGACCCGCTCAAGTTCCGCGACGAGAAGCGCTACACCGACCGCTTGAAGGACGCCAAGGCCAAGACCGGCCTGGAAGACGCCATCATCAATGCGCTGGGCACGGTCGAGGGCCTGCCGGTTGTAGTGACGGTGCAGGATTTCGCCTTCATGGGCGGCTCGCTCGGCATGGCCGCGGGTGACGCCATTGTGCACGGTTTCGAGGTCGCCTTGCAGCGCAAGCGGCCGCTGATCCTGTTTGCCGCCTCCGGCGGCGCGCGTATGCAGGAAGGCATCTTGTCGCTGATGCAGTTGCCGCGCACCACGATCGGCGTCGATCGGCTGAAGGAAGCCGGCCTCCCATACATCGTCGTCTTGACCAACCCGACCACCGGCGGCGTCACCGCCTCCTACGCCATGCTGGGCGACGTGCATATCGCCGAGCCCGGCGCGCTGATCGGCTTCGCCGGCCCGCGCGTCATCGAGCAGACTATCCGGGAGAAACTGCCGGACGGTTTCCAGCGCTCCGAATATCTGATGGAGCACGGCATGGTCGACATGGTGGTGTCGCGGCTGGAACTGCGCGAGACGATTTCACGGCTGTTGAAAATCCTGCTCAAACTGCCGCAGGAGCAAAAGCCGCTGGAGCCGGAAATCCTGCCGCCGTCGGTCATCCCGACGGAAGCCCGCCCGCAGGCCTGACGCGACATTTCTGGCCGCAAACCGCGATTGCGTGCACCTGCGCGCATGCGTAGGATTCGCTCATGACAACGCTTGCCGCAGATCGTGAAATCGAAGCCCTGATGGCGCTGCATCCGAAAGGCTTCGACCTTTCGCTCGACCGCATCACAAGGCTGCTCGAACGCCTCGGCAATCCGCAGGAGCGGCTGCCGCCGGTCATCCATATCGCCGGCACCAACGGTAAGGGCTCGTGCGCGGCCTTTTCGCGCGCGCTGCTCGAAGCCGGCGGCCACCTTGTCCATGTCCACACTTCGCCGCATCTGGTGAACTGGGCCGAGCGCTACCGACTGGCGGCCGAGGGCGGCGGCCGGCTGGTCGACGACGAGACCTTCGCCGAGGCTATTGCCCGCGTCGCCCGGGCCAATGCCGGCCAGAAGATCACCGTCTTCGAGATCCTCACCGCTGTCACCTTCGTGCTGTTTTCCGAGCATCCGGCCGCCGCTGCCATCATCGAGGTCGGCCTTGGCGGCCGCTTCGACGCCACCAATGTCGTTGCCCGGCCGGCGGTGTCGGTGATCATGCCGGTGTCGATGGATCACGAAGCCTATCTCGGCGACCGGGTCGAACTGATCGCCGCCGAAAAGGCCGGCATCATGAAGCGCGGCTGCCCGGTGGTCATCGGCGCGCAGGAGAGCGAGACGGCGCTGCAAGTGCTGATCGAAACCGCCGAGCGGCTGGATTGCCCGACCTTCGTCTACGGCCAGGATTTTCTCGCCTTCGAGGAGAACGGCCGCATGGTCTATCAGGACGAGGACGGCCTGATGGACCTGCCGCCGCCGCGCCTGCCCGGGCGCCACCAGTTCGCCAATGCGGCGGCGGCGATTGCCGCGGTCAAGGCCGCCGGCTTCGAGATCAGCCATCGCGCCGCTGAAAAGGCGATGGCAAAAGTCGCATGGCCGGGCCGCATGCAGAAATTGGCACAGGGCCGGCTGGCGGACCTCGCTCCCAAGGGCGCCGACATCTGGCTCGATGGCGGTCACAATCCGGGCGCCGGCGTGGTGGTGGCGGAAGCCTTGGCCGAGCAGGAGGAAAAGAACCCGCGGCCGCTGTTTTTGATTGCCGGCATGATCAACACCAAGGACCAGAGCGGCTACTTCCACGCCTTCAAGGGCCTGGCACGGCATGTCTACACCGTGCCGGTGAGCATGAGCGATGCCGGCGTGCCGAATGACGAGCTGGCGGTGCGGGCGACCGAAGCCGGCCTCACGGCCGAACCGGTCAGTTCCGTCGCCAGTGCGCTGATGCTGCTGCGCGACACCTGGGACGGGCCGGCGCCACGCATCCTGATCGGCGGGTCGTTATATCTCGCCGGCGCGGTGCTGGCCGAAAACGGCACGCCGCCAACCTGAAGCCATTTCACTGCGAGGAGCCCATCATGATCAAGGTCAAGCAACTCGCCCATGTCTGCATCTTCGCGCATAGGCGACGCGAAGCTTCTACCGCGACGTGCTTGGCCTCGACACGCAGTTCAATTTCCTGCGCGACGACAAGGTCTTCGGCTTCTACCTCAATTGCGGCGGCCGCAGCCATGTCGAGGTGTTCCAGAAGGACGGCACTGCATACAGCGAGCAGAACCAGATCAACCATTTCTGCCTGGAAGTCGAAGATCTCGACGCGGCGATCGCCCATATCAAATCGAAGAGCATCGATGTTACCGCCAAGAAGCATGCCTGCGAAGACACTTTTCAGGCCTGGATCCGAGATCCCAACGGCGTGAAGATCGAGCTGTTCGAATACACCGCCAAAAGCGCGCAATTCGCCGGCGGCGACCGCATCGCCGACTGGTGAGCTGTGTTGGTGTCGACGAGGATCAAAGCTCCGGCCCTGTATGGACCTTGCGGCTTTTCCGGATGATTTCTTCCAGATCGATATCCGCGCCACTGCTTGCCGTCAGGCGGGAGTAGAAGGTGGACGCGGTTCTCGCCCCGCCTCCCGAATCTCATAGGATTCAAGCGCGCGTTCGACGATATCCGCTATCGAGCGGTTTTCGCGATGAGCAAGACGATGCGCAAGATCTCGTGCTTTTGCGCGCGGACGGAAAGCCGGGGTTCGGCCATTTCAAAATACCTTCGAGAAAATATATCCCCCATTTAGGACGAGCCATCAAGATGGCAGAGGATGGCAAGCCATCACCTTAGCTCGATCTCGATGAAGGCGTATTCGCCGTCATTGGCGCTGACGACGTCGTGTTCGACGCCCTCCTTTCGGAAATAGGGCGCACCCTTCTTCATCTCGGCAAAACTCTCGCCCTCCTTGGTCACCAGCTTCACCTTGCCGTCCATCAGCGGCACCACGACATAGTCGTGGCCGTGGCGATGCCAGCCGGTGTTGTCGCCGGGCTGGAACCGATACTCGGTGACGATGACGCGCTCATTGTCGATGAAGACGGTGGCCTTGGCGGATCCGGTCATTCTGTCTCTCCCTGTCCTGCCTCAAGCAGACGACATGGAGTGCGCGCATGCGAGGGCCAGAGGCGGTCGGGCGATGGCGCCAAAGAAAAGCCCGGCGCGAGGGCCGGGCTTAGATATTAAAATTTCCTACAGGATCAGGCGAGACTGCCATTGATCCAATGCGACAGCGCGGTCTTCGGGGCGGCGCCGACCTTCATGTCGGCGACTTCGCCGCCCTTGAAGATCATCAGCGTCGGGATCGAGCGCACGCCGAACTGCGCGGCCAGCTCGGGGTTCTCGTCGATGTTCAGCTTGGCGATCTTGATCTTGTCGCCGAGCTCATTGGCGATCTCTTCCAGCGACGGACCGATCATCTTGCAGGGGCCGCACCATTCGGCCCAGAAATCCACGACGACGGGCTGCGAGGCGTTGAGCACATCGGCCTGGAAATTGCTCTTGTCGACCTTGACGGTGGCCATGCGAAAATCCTTTCGAAACTTATCTCGCACCAAATGTGGTGGTTGAGCTGCCCTTCTTCAAGCAGAACTTGTGTCACGCTCCCGTGAGTCGGGCAAGGGCGTCGTCCATCGCCTGCGCCGGGAGTTCGATCAGCCTCGGCGCCTCGGTGAACAGCAGTGCTGCCGTCACCGCGCGGCCGGGGTAAAGCGGCTGGAGCAGCGCGCGGTAGAGCGCCAGCTGCAGGACATAGGCCGGCGGCACCTGGGCCAGGCCTGCGGGCGCCGGCCGGTTGGTCTTGTAGTCGACGATCGATACGCGCTCGGGCGTCACCGCCAGCCGGTCGATCTTGCCCGAGATCGAGCGCAGTCTGCCTTTGACTTCGAGGCTGCCCATGACCGCGACTTCAGCGCGTGACGAGGGCGAAAACAGCCCGGCAAAGCGAGAATCTCCGAGGATCGCCATCACCGAGGCCAGCGCCTTGTTACGCTCGGCCTCGGGCCAGTCGGCGCCGGCTCGAATGAGATACTGCGCCGCCGCGCCTTGCCGTTCGTCTTCGGCAAAACCGGGCAGCATCTGCAGCAGCTTGTGCAGCGCCAGCCCGCGCATCACGGCAAAACCGGGCTCCGCTTCGCTGTCCAGCACCGGCGAACGCGTATCGACGACCGCCTCCTTGCCCTCGTCGATCAGCGCCGAAGCGCCAGAGGGCGATAGCGGGCGCGGCAGTTCTTCATAAGGCGGCAAAGGGCGAAACAGGTTTGCCGGCAAGAACGGCAAAAGCGATTGCGGCAGCCGCGCCTCGTCGGCGGCTGCCAGCGCCACCGGCGGCAGCTTGGTGATGACGAAGCGATGCACCGGCTCGCCGCTGGCGGGATGATGGCGCTCCGTGCTTTCCGGCGCGGCAAGCAGCGCGCGGCTGACAATCGAATGCCAGGTGCCGGTGCTCGGCGAACGCTTGCCGTGATAGCCGCAGACGATCAGCCGGTCCTCGGCGCGCGTCATGCCGACATAGAGCAGCCGGCGGTATTCGTCGTCGGCAAGCTCCCGCGCCCTGGCCGAGGCCGCCTTGGAGAAGCCGTTCGCGACATCGGCGGCCGAGCGCCAGAGATAGCCCTTGC
The DNA here is from genome assembly GCF_000502335.1 of Mesorhizobium sp. L2C066B000. Taxonomy (NCBI): domain Bacteria; kingdom Pseudomonadati; phylum Pseudomonadota; class Alphaproteobacteria; order Hyphomicrobiales; family Phyllobacteriaceae; genus Mesorhizobium; species Mesorhizobium sp. L2C066B000. The sequence goes on along the minus strand of NZ_AYWZ01000018.1, from coordinate 63,490 downwards.
CGTCGAAATTGCGGCCCGAAGCGTCGAACGGCATCAGCCGCGGCAGATGCTGGTCGCTGAACGGCGCCGACCCGCCATCGACCAGGAAGACAACAGGCGCTTCCAGGCCCTTGGCGGCGTGCACGGTCATCACGCGGACCTCGTCGCGCGTCTGGTCCATCTCGCGCTTGATCTCCGGACCGGTGTTTTCCAGCGTCGCCAGGAAAGCCTCCAGCCCCGGCAAGCCGGTGCGTTCTTCGGCCAGACAGAAGCTCAGGAACTCGTCGAGAATATCGCCGGCCTCCGGGCCGAGCCGGGCGATCATCTTCTTGCGCAGGCCGTCGCGCGCCAGCACCCCGGCGTAGAATTCGAACACCGGCCGGAACGCCGCCTCGTTGGCCCAGCCATCGAGCCGGGCAACGATAGCGGTCAGTGCGGTATTGTCGCCGGCATGCTGGCGTAGTGACGCGATCAGTGATGTTCCGGCTGGCCGTCCGGCGCCAAGCGTAAAAAGCGTCTGCTCCGACACGTCGAAGACCGGGCTGCGCAGCACGGCGGCGAGCGACAGGTCATCCTGCGGCTGGATGAGGAAATGGCCGAGTGCGATCAGGTCCTTGACCGCGATATGGCCGGGCAGGCTCAGCCGGTCGGCGCCGGCGACGGGAATATCGCGGTCCTTCAGCGCGCGCGACAGCGCATGGACGAAGCGGTCGCGCTTGCGCACCAGCACAAGAATGTCGCCGGCTCTCAGCCTGCGTCCCTTGCCCTCGATGATCTCGCGGTCCTTGAGCCATGCCTGGACGGTCGCCGCCACATGCTCGGCCACCCGCACCGCCGGCGCGCTGGCGTGGTTGACCGGCAGCGTCCAGTCGTCGGGTTCCTCGACGGCGTCGGCGCCGAGCGACGGCCAGACCTCGACATAGCCTGGCGCGTCGTTGCGGATCGCCTTGTGGTCGAGCGGATCGGGGTCGTGGCTGATGCCGCGCCGCACGCCCGGATCGGCAAAGACGCGGTCGACTGCGGCAAGCACGTCGTCGGTCGAACGGAACGACCAGGTCAGTTTCAGGTCGGCAAACGAAGCATTGGCTGCGTTCACGCGTCCGGAAAACAAGAGCCGGCTGTCGGCAAAGGAATCCGGTGCGGCACCCTGGAAGGAATAGATCGACTGCTTTTCGTCGCCGACGGCAAACACCGTGCGATTGGCCGTGCCGCGCTGGCCGTGGCCGGCAAAGAACTCCTCCGCCAGCCGCTTCACCACCTCCCATTGGTCGGGGCTGGTGTCCTGCGCCTCGTCGAGCAGGATGTGGTCGATGCCTTGGTCGAGCTTGTACTGCACCCAGGGGCCGGCATCCGGCCGCGCCAGAAGGTTGACCGTGCGGGTGATGAGGTCGTTGAAGTCTAGAAAGCCGCGGCCGCGCTTCAGGCGCTCGTAACGCACGATCAGCCAGTCGGCTATGGTCAACGCCGCGACCGTGCCTTCCAGCATTCGGAACAGCGCCAGCCGGTCGGAAACCTCTGATATCGCCTTGACGGCCGCCAGATAGCGCTCGGGAAGGTCGGGCAGCCGCTCGAGCAGCGCCTTCTTGAATGCCTTTGCCGGATCATAGGGCTCGCCATCGGCCTTGAGGAAGGCTTTGCCGAGCATCTGCAGCCGGCGGATTGGGTCCGTCTCGGCAAAGGCCAAGCGGGCATAGGGCAGGAGATTGTTGAGCACGGTGCGGGCGTCGGCGGCCTCGGCGGCACTGGCGAACACTGCAAAGAAGTCCGGCAGGAAACCCGGCAGCGGCCATACCGATGCCGCGATGTCTTCGGCGTTCTGCCCGGGGCGAAAATGGAATTCGTCGAACAGGGCCTGAAAGCCGCCGCCGTCGCGCCGGACCGCATCGATGAAGCCGCGTAAGCCGTCGCGCTTGCGCACGATTTCGGCGAGCAGCGCATCGAGTCCGTGTTCGCCGCCGCGCTCCAGCACGGTGGCAAAGGCCTCGGCCAGTCCGGTGTCTCCGGCTGACGTGCCCGAAATCATGTCGCGGCGGGCGCCAGCAAACAGCGAGGCCTCCATCTGCGGATCGAGCATTTCGAAATGCGCCGGGATGTTGGCCTCCAGCGGAAACTGGTGCAGCACCGATTCGCAGAAGGCGTGGATGGTCTGGATCTTCAGCCCGCCCGGCGTTTCCAGCGCTTCGGCAAACAGCCGGCGCGCCCGCCGCATCGTGTCGCGGTCGGGTCGACGGCCGTCCACCGCCTCAATCTTTGTGGCAAGCTCGGCATCGCCGAGCGCCGTCCATTCCGACAGGGTCGAGAACACGCGGTTCGACATGTTGGCGGCGGCCGCCCGCGTATAGGTCAGGCACAGGATCTTCGACGGATCGGTGCCGTTGAGCAGCAGCCGGATGACGCGCTGGGCCAGCACATGCGTCTTGCCCGATCCGGCATTGGCCGACACCCAGGCCGAGTTCTTCGGGTCGGAGGCGCGCGCTTGGCTGGCGGCGGTTTCGCTGGGGATGGGATAGGCTTTTTTCATGCCTCCCCCGCCTCGTCATCGCTGTCGCCGCCGGCCGACCATTCGAGCACGCGTGCCAGATGGTCGTAATCGCCATCGCTCTCGCCCTCGCGAAACGGCAGCGCCCGCGACAGGTAGCCGGTCGTTGGATCGGCATAATGGACCAGCAGCTTTTCCAGCCGCGCCCAGGCCTCCTCGGCGAGGTCTTCGGCGGTCCGGGGCTGGCGGTTGTAGTCAAGGATGGATTCCTCGAACACTTCGCCATTCGGCTTCAGCCGCACGAATGCGAGCTGGGAGGGCTCGCGCGCGCCAAGCCCCTTGAAGGCGCCGCGCCGGAGCAGCGCCCCTTCGAGCGCCAGCTGTGGCGCCAGCAGCGTGTGGGCCTGCGCCTTGGACGGGGACGAGCCGGTCTTGTAGTCGAGAATGTCGGCCATGCCACCGGCCAAAAGGTCGACGCGGTCGGCATAGCCGGACAGCGTCACGCCGGTGCGGCCGACGGCGGTCTTTTCGGCGCGCTCCTCGGCATGCCGCCGAGCGACGGCGGGAGCGCGGCCGCGCTCCCATTCGATGATGTTGGCGGCAAGCTTTTCGAAGCGCGGCCACCACACAGCCTCGACATCGGCGGGCAGGGCGATCTCGGCAAAGCAGGTCCGGCCGGCAGCGATGAGGCGTTCCAGAGCTTCGGGCGCGCGGGGATCCGCCACCTCTGTCGAGAACAGATGCAGGATGTGATGAAACAGCGTGCCGCGCTCGGCCGCGCCGGGGTCGCGGATCACCGGCTCGAGCGGCAGAAGGCTCAGAATACGCTTGGCATAGACTGCATAGGGGTCGCGGCGCAGCGTCTCGATCTCAGTGACCGAGAAATGCTGCGGCCGCATGCTCAGCGGCGGTTTCGGCTGCGGTCGCGGCGCGAAATGCTGCCGCTCGCCGGCATCGAGCGCGCGCGCCCAGGCAAGCAATTCGTCGCCGCGCCCGCGCAATGCGGCCGCCGGATCCTTGCCGATGAAGGTGAGGATGCGCTGCAGCCAGCGCGACGGCACCGCCGGTGCGTCGCCGGCTCGGGCGGAGCGCGTCAGCACCACCTTTTTCGCCCCCATCGCCATCTGGAAGTCGTGGGCGGCAANCGGCAAGGCCGATACGGCGCTCCGGCGGCTCGAGATCGATGCCGGTCTTCATCAACCGCGACATGAAGCGATCGCTTTCCGGCTTGCGTGGCCACACGCCCTCGTTCAGCCCGCCAATGACCAGCGTGTCGACATTCTGCAGCCGCGCTTCCAGCGCCCCCCAAATGGCGATGTTGCGGTCGGTGCCTTGCCCGGGCTTGACCGTTTCCGGTGCTACCAGCGCGTCCATCACATCAGGCCATTCGTCGGCCGGGAAGTCGAACGACGCCGAGGCCGCGACCACACCGCGCAGCAGCTCGGCGAGTTTCTCGCCGGCGTCGCCGGCATAAAATTCAGCCAGGCTGCCCTCCGCCGTGCGGCCGAGATTTTCCAGCGCGGCGACGCTCGCTCTGGTCAACGCGACAAGATCGGCATTCTCTTCACCGCGAAAGGCGGTCAGGGGCGCCAGTGCCGTCACAAGCCGGCTCAGCATATCGCGGGCATCGTCGATGCCGCGCACGCTCAGGCGCGAAAACCAGAAGGGCTGGCGCTTGTCCCCGCTCAGCCCGGCGAGACGCTCCTCGAACAGTGCTGGCAAGGCGGCGATGTCGGGGCGTCCGGTGCCGCCGCGCAGCGCCACGAGTTCGATGAGCTCGGCGGCATGGCGCACGCCGGTGCGCTCAAGTCCGAGCCCGAGCAGCGGATGCTTGAGCAGCGACAAAAGGCCGACGGGATCGCCGGGCCGGAATACCGCTTGAAGTGTGAGCCGCAGCAGGCTGGCTGCAGGCGTGTTGGCGAGCGGCGTGCCGCCGGAATCGTCAGCGATCACACCGAAGCGCAACAGCTCGGCCGAGACGCGCCGCGCCAGCCCGCGGTCGCCGGTAACGAGCGCTGCCCTGTGCCCCGGCTGTTCCACGGCGGTTTTCAGCGCGATGGCGATCGCCGCCGCCTCGTCGCGTTCGCTGGCGGCTTCGACCAGCGTCACGTCGGCGAAGGCCTCGGCGATGTCTACGGCGTTGAAGCATATGCGGGTCTCGGCCCATAATTCCGTGGTCTCGGCCGGCCGCAGCGCCTCGCCGACAAGGGCCGCGCGGAGCGCCAGTGCGGGCTCGGCGGAGACCACTTCCTCGACATCGCCACGCAGCACGCCAATCTTGCCGATCAGCTTGGCCATGCCGTATTGCGGGTGGCCAAGCAGCGCACCGGGCGCCCCAATCGCGGCAAAAGACGGTTCGTCCAGCATCCCATCGAGCCCGGGCAGCACCACGGCGCCGTTGGGCAGGCTGGCGACCGTGGCAAGCAGTTCGGCCGTGGCGGGAATAGAGCCCGTCGAGCCGGCGGCGATCACCGGGCCTTTGGGCGGGTTGCGTTCCAGCCGCTTCGCCTCGCGCCGGATCAGCGCATTGCGGTGCGCGGCCGGGTTGGAGCGGTCGCGCTCCTCCAGCAATTTCGGCCAGGCCTCGGTGACGATACGGAGGAAATCGAGCGTCACAAGCCACCATCCGGCAAGATTGCCGGTGACCAGATCGGCAAGCCTGGTCCAGTCCGTGCCTTCGGTTTCGATCTCGTCCATCAGCCGGGCGAGGTCACGCGCTAGCCAGATCGCATCGGCGGCGGAGGCCGGCACGACGATCTCTTCGTTGAACATATCAAGGACATGCGCCGGCAAGGTGCGCTTCCAGGCCCGCACCAGCGGCGCCAGCAGCAGCAGGCGTTCGATGGCTGCGATCGGCGGCGCCATTTCAAGCTCGGTCGGCGTGCCGGCGTCGAAGGCGGCTTCGTCCTCGTCGAACTCTCCGAGCGGGCGGATGACCGGCAGGATCGCCGAACGGCGGCTCCCTCCCGGTCCCGAAAGCGCGTCGACAAAAGCGCCGCGCAGCGCACGGGCCGCGCGCCGTGTCGGCACATAGATGGTGACATCAGCCAGCGCCAGCGGATCGCCGTCGAACCGGAAGCCGGGCACCAGCCGTCCGGCCAGCAAGGCCTCGGCCAGAGTCGGCAGGAATGGCGCTCCGGGCGGGATCGAAAGAACGCGGCGCGCGCCGCTCATACCACCTTCGCGAGAGCGTCGGCGACCGCCGCTTCCGCCTGCGGAATGGCGTCGGGAGTGCCGACGGTGATCCAGCTTCCGCGCATCTGCATGCCGAACAGACGGCCAGAGGCGATTGCCTTGTCGAAATGGGTGTTGAGCGAATGCGCCCCGGCCGGCGCATCCCTGAAGATGGCGGGATTGACGATTGCCGCTCCGGCATAGATCAACCCGGCCGGATCGCCTTTCGAGCGCCGCAGGCCGCCATCCGGCGCCATCAGGAAATCCGTGCCGACACCGTGTCCGGTGGCCGAGTCGAGATCGGTAAGCATCAGCAGAATATCCATTTTCGCGCCGTCCCATGCAAGGGCAAGGCGCTCGAGGCTGGGCTGGCCGCTGTCGATCCAGAACGTATCGGCGTTGATGATGTAGAAGGGGTCGCTGCCCAGCAGCGGCAATGCCTTGACGATGCCACCCGCCGAATTCAGCAGTGCGTCGCGCTCGTCGGAAATGACGATCTTTGGCGCCCGCCTGTGGGCGATATGGGCGACGATCTGGTCCGGCAGATAGTGCACGTTGACGATGGCTTTCTCGACGCCGGCCGCTTCGAGACTGTCCAGCCCCCAGTCGAGCAAGGTCCTGCCGGCGATCCGCACCAGCGGCTTCGGCATGGTGTCGGTGATCGGCCGCATGCGCTTGCCAAGACCAGCCGCCAGCACCATCGCTGTGGTCAAGGTCACGGGAGCCGTTCCTCCAGCAGGCCATGTGCCATGTAAAACTCCTTCAGCTGAGCCAGCGCCGGGTGCGCCAGCGCCCGCCTGAGATAATCGCGGATGCGCGGCAGGTGTCGGAGATAATAGGGCTTGCCGTCGCGCTTTTCGAGCCGCACGAAAATGCCGAGGATCTTTGAATTGCGCTGCGCCGCCATGATGGCATAGGCCTCACGGAAAGCGAGCTCGTCGAAGCCGATGGCGGCGTGGCGCGCAGCGACATAGGCGTCCACGGTCCGCTGCTCGATATCGGGCGAAACGGTGACGCGGGCATCCATGGCCAGCGACGCAACGTCATAGGCCGCAGGACCCATCAGCGCGTCCTGGACGTCGACGATGCCGAGGCGGTCGTGGCCTTTGCGGTCACCGCGCCAGATGATGTTGGGCGAATGGAAGTCGCGCAGCATCAGCGTGTATTCCTGTGTGTCCAGCCGATCGAGAACCGCGTTCCATTCCCTGTGATAGCCGGCGCGTAAAGCCTCGCTTGCCGGGCTGCCGGTCACCATCGGCACATACCAATCGACCAAGAGATCGGCTTCGATCAGCATGGCGTCGCGATCGAACGGCGGCACCTCGTGGAAGACGCCCGGCACGGCCTCCATGCGCTGCGGCCAGGTCTTCCCATGCATCATGGCCAGCAATTCGGCCGCTGCCGCGTAGCGCTCGGCCACCGGCTCATCATTGCCGTCGAGAAAACCTTCCGAGCCCAGATGCTCCAGCAGCAGAAAGCCCCGTTCGAGATCCTCGGCATGGATTTTTGGGACACTGACACCTTGCGCCAGCAGCGCCTTGTCGATGGCGACGAAAGCGGTGACCGACTGCGCCGTGTGGGCGATCACGGCATAGGGCTTGCCGTCGCGCACCGGCGGCCCCAGCACCAGCCGCGGCGAATTCATCAGCACGCGCGGCGCAAGGCCGGCGAGCGAAACAATCTCGTAAGAGCGCGCCGAGGCGTCGCCGACGAAATGGCGCCGCGCGGCGTCGCCCCAACCGGCCGTTTTGAGGAAATCGCGCATCGCCAGCGATCGCGCCACGCGTTCGAAGGCAACGCCTTGGCCCGATAGTTTCGCCAATCGTCCTTCGTCCTGATGGACGAGTTCGATCCAGATCGACGTTCTCGGAAGAGCGGCCTCCGCCCGTTCCGGCCACTCGACAAGGGCAGCGCCCTGCAGCAGCGCCTCGTCGAAACCCAGCTCGTCCATCTCGCCGGCCGAGGACAGGCGATAGAGATCGAAATGGTGCACGGGGATGCGCGTGTCGTAGCTTTGCACCAAGGTGAAGGTAGGGCTCGGCACATCGAGGCCGGCATCATCGGCCAGCGCCCTGATCAGGGCCCGCGCCAGCGTCGACTTGCCGGCGCCGAGATCGCCCTTGAGCGCCAGCACGTCGCCCGGCCGCAGCGCCATGGCCAGGTCTTCGCCGAGCCTTGCGGTCGCAGCCTCGTCGGCGAGAAAACGCTCCAGCACAACAACAGTCATCGAGCGCGCTACTCGGCCGCGGCGCGGATGCCCGACGGTGCATCGGGGAAGGTGCAGATGACGGTGGTGCCCTTGTCCTTGCCGGTCTCGATGCGCACGCTGCCGCCGTGCAGCTCGACAAAGCTCTTGACGATCGACAGGCCTAAGCCCGCACCGCGCCGGCGCCCGCCATTGGTGCGCGGCTCGAAGCGGCGGAACACCGAATCGAGCAGGTCCGGCGGCATGCCGGGGCCGTTGTCATGGACGGAGAATTCCACACCTTGCTCCAAATGCCGGCAGGCAAGCGTGATCGTGCTCGCCTCCGGCGCGTAATTGGCGGCGTTGCTGAGCAGATTGTAGAGGATCTGGCGAACCCGGGTCTCGTCGCCGTGAAAACTCTTCGGCGCCGCAGCGGCGTCGATCCGGAGCTTGATCGAATGCTCTTGCAGCCGGTCGGCGACCAGTTCGGCCGCGGCCTCGATGGTGCGCTCGACGCTTACTTCCGAAATGTCGAGCTGCATGATACCGGCGTCGACGGTGGCGAGGTCGAGTATGTCGTTGACGATGGTGAGCAGCACCGAGGATGACGAGCCGACATGCTCGACATATTCGCGCTGCTTTGGGCTGAGCGGCCCGGTCGCCGGCAGCGACAGAAGCTCGGTGAAGCCGATGATGTTGGTCAGCGGCGAGCGCAGCTCGTAGGAGACATGCTGCACGAACTCGTTCTTCAGCTGGTCGGATTTCTGCAGCGCTTCGTTCTTGTCCTTCAGCGCGCGCTCGACATTGACGCTGTCGGTGACGTCCACAAAGGTCATCATCACCTGGCCGTTGGGCAGCGGGATGACGGCGTAGCTGAGCACTGTGCCGTTCTTCAGTTCGGTCTGGCCATGGCGGTCGCGGCGCTCGTCGTCGAAACCGGTGATGGCGGCGACGAACCCGCCCCACGGGCTGTCGACGGCGCGCTGGTCGCTGAGATCGCGGATCGCCGAGACATGGACGTTGGGCTTGATCACATCCTGGCTCAGTCCCCACAGCGCGACAAAGGCCGGGTTCGACAGGCGCAGCCGCCCGTCGGGACCGAACACGGCGACGCCTTCGGCCAGATTGTCGAGCGTTTCGCCCTGGACCCGCACCGCCGTCTGGTAGCGGCTTTCGAGGTCCATCTTCTCGGTCAGGTTCTCAAACACCCAGGTCACGCCGCCCTTCGGCTGGGGGTTGGCGACCACGCGGATGGTCTTGCCGTCGGGCAAATGCCACCAATGCTCTTGCGATTCCACCGCGCGGTAGGCGCCAAGCAGGCCTTCTTTCCAACGCCGCCATTCCGGCTGCTCGGCGATCTTGCCTTCGCTGCGCAGCCGGTCAAGCAGCAGCGCATTGTCGGGCGCGCTGTGCAGGAAGCCCGGGTCCAGCCCCCACAGTTTCTGGAACGCCTGGTTGAAGAAGCGCAACTTCTCGTTGGCATCGAAGATCGCCACCGCCGTGTTGAGCTGGTCGAGCGTGTCGGCATGGCTGCGCACCGTGCGCTCATATTCGCCGCGAATGGTTTCGGTGGCGCTGGTGTCGCAGGCAAGGCCGGCCGAGCCGTCGGCACCGGCGAAGTCGGTGACGGCGAACACGCGGCGGTCGCCCTCGATCACCGTCGACAGCGTTTGTTCGAAGATTGGGCGCGATTTGTGCTGCGCGGCGATCTGTTCGCGCGCTTGGGCGCCGAGGAATTCCTTGGCTTCGCGCACGGCGGTCTCGGCGTTCGGTGCCTCGACCGCTCCGGCATAGGCACGGTTGACCCATTTCAGCCGCCCGTCGGTGGCGCGCAGCCAGGCCGGCATCGGCAAGGCGTCGAGCAGGCCGATCATGGTCTCGTAGTCGGCGGCCAGACGCTGGTTCTCGATCTTCAGCCTGGCTTGGCTCCTCTGAGTTTCCGACAGCGAGACGAAGCGCACCAGCACATGCGCGGCGCTCTTGCGGCCATGCACTTCAAGCGGCGCCCCGGCCTGCGATTCGATCACGAGATCAAAGGGTTTCGCTTTCTCGCGCAGACCAGCGACGGCATTTTCGAGCGCCGCCGCCGAGCGCGGCATCAGCCAGCGGCCGAAGGCGAGGAAGGCTGCACGGTCGTCCGGCGCACCGCTTTCCAGCGGCAGTGTGCCGATGAGCTCCGGCTTCTTGTTCTCCGACGCCCAGACGATGACGCGCTGGTCACGCAGATTGAGCAGCGCCTCGGAGCGCTGCAGCGCCGCATTGATGTCGGCAATGCGGGCTCTGAGTTCGACATTCTGCGCCGAGGTGCGGGCTCTTTCGCGGATCAGGAAGATGGCCGAGACCAGTGCCGCGCCCATGACGCCGACGAACATGGCGAGCTGGATGACTTCGACCGCGCTGACCGACAGTCCGGCCTTCTGCGCAATGGCCGGCTCGGCATGGGCGGCAAACGAGGTGAGCGGGCCGGCAAGAGCTGAGGTGGCAAGAAAGCCGGCGGTGCGGGCGCCGACGCGCCTCTTCAGGCCACCGCCTATCGTGACGGAGCCAGTGCTATCGGAATCGTCATGGCCGCCGGAAACGGCCGATCCCGCGCGAGGCGGGTTTTCCCCCGGCATGTCTTGGTCCTCTTCGCCGCCTGAATGCAAGACCGCCCAGATCAGGATCACGTTGGTAGAAACGCCCTTCTGACCTAACTCTCTCTTGAAGAGCATGATCTTTCCGAAAACCGCTTCCCACTTTTCCCTGACGCGGTCCTTCGGTTCGAATCATGCTCTCGATGCGTACGCCGGCCCTCGTCCCCGGCCCACGAATCAGCACAATAGCGCGTGCTGGAATCGGCGTGAAGAATCATCCGCGCAAAAAAGAAGCCGGGCGAAAAGTCAATCGCCCGGCTTCAATATCTAGTGATAAACGCCGCTTCTGTTAATAGCGGTAGTGTTCCGGCTTGAACGGACCCTGCGGGGTTACGCCGATATAGGCGGCCTGTTCGCCGGACAGTTCGGTCAGGCGGGCTCCGAGCTTGTCGAGATGCAGACGCGCCACCTTCTCGTCGAGGTGCTTGGGCAGCACATAGACCTGGTTCTGGTACTGGCCGGGCTTGGTGTAGAGTTCGATCTGCGCCAGCACCTGATTGGTGAACGAGGCCGACATCACGAAGCTCGGATGACCGGTCGCGTTGCCGAGGTTGAGCAGGCGCCCCTCGGACAGCAGGATCATCCGCTTGCCGTCCGGGAAGGTTATCATGTCGACCTGCGGCTTGACGTTGGTCCATTGCAGGTTGCGCAGCGACGCGACCTGGATCTCATTGTCGAAGTGGCCGATATTGCCGACGATCACCATGTCCTTCATCGAGCGCATGTGGTCGAGGGTGACGACATCCTTGTTGCCGGTGGTGGTGATGACGATGTCGGCCGTCGGTGCGGCATCTTCCAGCGTGACGACTTCAAAGCCGTCCATCGCCGCCTGCAGCGCGCAGATCGGATCGACTTCGGTGACCTTGACGCGGGCGCCGGCGCCCTTGAGCGAAGCCGACGAGCCCTTGCCGACGTCGCCATAGCCGCAGACGACCGCAACCTTGCCGGCCATCATGGTGTCGGTGCCGCGGCGGATGCCGTCGACCAGCGATTCCTTGCAGCCATATTTGTTGTCGAACTTCGACTTGGTGACCGAGTCGTTGACGTTGATCGCCGGGAAGGGCAGCAGGCCCTTCTTCTGCAGCTGGTAGAGTCGGTTGACACCCGTGGTCGTCTCTTCGGTGACGCCGCGGATGGCTTCCTTCTGCTTGGTGAAGAACCCGGGCGAAGCCTTCAGCCGCTTCTTGACCTGGGCGTAGAAGTATTCCTCTTCCTCGCTCTGCGGGTTGGACAGCACGTCCTCGCCGGCCTCGGCGCGGGCGCCGATGAGAATGTACATGGTGGCGTCGCCGCCATCGTCGAGGATCATGTTGGAGAGGCCGCCATCGGCCCACTGGAAGATCCTGTCGGTGTACTCCCAATACTCCTCGAGCGACTCGCCCTTCACGGCGAACACCGGGATGCCGGCCTCGGCGATGGCCGCGGCCGCATGGTCCTGGGTCGAGAAGATGTTGCACGATGCCCAACGGATATCGGCGCCAAGCGCCTTCAGCGTCTCGATCAGCACCGCGGTCTGGATGGTCATGTGCAGCGATCCGGTGATGCGCGCACCTTTCAACGGCTTCTTGTCGCCGAATTCCTCGCGGCAGGCCATAAGGCCCGGCATTTCGGTTTCGGCGATATCGAGTTCCTTGCGGCCCCAGCCGGCAAGCGAGATGTCGGCGACCACATAGTCCTTGCTACCTGTCATGGCAGTGCTCCGGTGTGATTTGTCTTCAGAATGCGCCTGCGCCACACGGCGCGTCGAAGGGCGCGGAATGCCGGCCTGACTAGCAGATCGCCGCCAAGACGACAATGGGATATAAAGAAATCTTTATGCGCGTATGTGTTTACGGGGATGCATGCCGCCCAAAAGTATCCCGCGGTTTTGGGACAACGGCGTCCAAAGCAAAAACTTCAGCACTCTTCGCCGAAGCGCGAGGCGACCAGCTGCTCCAGCGCGTCCATCGCCGCTGCGGCTTCAGCGCCGCTGGCGGTGACGCGGATCGAATAACCGGGGCTCGCCGCCAGCATCATCAGCCCCATGATCGAGGTGCCGCCGACCTTGAGACCATCCTTCTCGACATGGACGGTGGCGTCGAAGCCGCTGGCGACCTGGACGAACTTCGCCGAGGCGCGCGCATGCAGGCCGCGCTGGTTGACGATCGGGAACTCGCGCACGATCTCACCGGGCGACAGCGCGTTCATTTGCTGCTCAGCAGCTGACTTGCGACGTTGATGTATTTGCGCCCCGCGGCCTGCGCCTCGTCGAGCGCGGTCGCCATGTTGTCGCCCTTGCGGATCGATGACAGCTTGATCAGCATCGGCAGGTTCATGCCGGCGATGACCTCGGTGCGACCGGATTCCATCACCGAAATGGCGAGGTTGGAAGGCGTGCCGCCGAACATATCGGTCAGAACGATGACCCCGGTCCCGGTGTCGACGCGGCCGACGGCGTCGACGATATCGCGCCTACGCTGCTCCATATCGTCATCGGCGCCGATTGCCACGGTTTCGAAATTGTCTTGTGGCCCCACGACATGTTCCACGGCATGGCGGAACTCGGCGGCCAGTTGACCGTGCGTTACAAGCACGAGTCCGATCATTCTATGGTGGCTCCCGTCATCGCCGCTTCACAGGCGCTTTTTATGCTCGCCGGCCATCCCAGGCGGCGGGAGCGCTATCTTGTCGACGCGCGGCGCGTTGACAAGCCCAAAATTGCGTCGGCCATGGCCAATTTGACGCATTGCAGCAAAAAACCGGCGGCGGATCATACGAAAGGCGCAATCGCCAGCCGCGCCATTACCGCCGGCAAAGCCGCAGTGACGTTGCGCTGAACGAGGTCGATGCGCGGCACCACACAGCCGGCAATGGTCGCGCTCGACTCTTCCTGGAAACGCTCCACAGCGTTAGCGGCAACCAGCTGGATCGTAAGGTCGATGACTCCCACAGGTTGGAACAAAAGCGGCTTCGGACCAAGTCCAGGCACCTCTGCGAGGCCGGCAATGCTGGCGGGCGCATGGCAGACCAGCCGCCCGAAACGCGCCGCGACAAACAGCTGGTCGTCGCCGATCAGCCGCGCAAACAGCCCGAGCCGGCTGAAATGGTCGATGAGCGCCAGCGCCAGCGTTGTCTTGCCCGAGCCGGACGGCCCGGTGATCAGGACGCCCCGCTCGCCAATCAGGACTGCGGTGGCATGGATGTTCTCGGGTTCCGCGGTGGGATCGGGCATGCGCAGCCGCGATCAGCCTTCGGCCGGCAGCGTAACGACGAAGCGCGCGCCCTTGATGTCGCCGGGCTTGGTGCCGGGGATGTTCTCGGCGGTCAGCGTGCCGCCATGGGCTTCGACGATCTGCCTGGATATCGACAGGCCAAGCCCCGAATTCTGGCCGAACGCCTCGCCCGCCGGGCGGTCGGTGTAGAAGCGCTCGAAGATGCGGTCGATGGCGTCGGCGCGGATTCCGGGGCCGTTGTCGTCGACGGTGACGATGTTGACCTTGCCCGAGCGTGCCAGGGAAATGGCGATATGGCCGTGGTCCTCCGGCACGAAGGAGCGGGCATTCTCGATCAGATTGGTGATGACCTGGCCGATCCTCAGATCATGGCCGGTGACGAAATAGCCTTTGACGCCTTGCGGCAGCTTGGCGGCCTTGAATTCGATCTCGACAGCCTTTTTGTTGCGCGTCGCTTCGCGCGACACGGCGACGAGATCGGTGATGAATTTCTTCAAATCGACCGTGGCGGCATCCTCACGCGCCAGTTCGGCGTCTAGGCGCGAGGCATCGGAAATGTCGGTGATCAGCCGGTCGAGACGCCGGACATCGTGCTGGATGATCTCCATCAGCCTGCCGCGTGAATTGTCGTTCTTGGCAAGCGGCAAGGTCTCCACCGCGCTGCGCAGCGAGGTCAGCGGGTTCTTCAACTCGTGCGAGACATCGGCGGCGAAGCTTTCGATCGCCTCGATGCGGGCATAGAGCGCATTGGTCATGTCGCGCACCGCGACCGACAAATTGCCGATCTCGTCCTGGCGATCGGAGAAATCGGGGATCTCCTCGCGGCTCTTGACGCCGCGCCGCACCCGCACTGCCGCCGCCGACAGCCGGCGCAGCGGATTGGCGATGGTGGATGCGAGCAGCATCGACAGGATGGCGGTCACCAGGGCGGCGATGCCGAACACGCGCAAAATAGCCTTGCGCTCGGCGGCGACGATCTTGTCGATGTCGCCGCCTTCCGTCGACAGCATCAGCACGCCGAGAACGGCGCGGAAGCGCTGGATCGGCACCGCCACTGAAACGATCTGCTCGCCCTGTTCGCTCACCCGCACGATCGTCGATGGACTGCCGGTCAGCGCCTTGACCACTTCCGGGAAGGCCGCACCGTTGCCGCCGGGCTGCTCGTGGTAGACGGGCAGGTCCTTGTTGCGGAAGAAGTCGAAGACGAATTTCTGCACGCGCTCCAGCATATCCGGCTGCTCGTCCTCGACCGGCGGCAGGTCGTAGCGCAGGATCTGGCCGCGCGAATAGAGATGGCGCGAATCGAGCAGCAGATTGGCGTCGCGGTCATAGATGCGGGCCCGTGTGCGCGTCGGCGAAATCAGCCGCCGCAGCACCGGCGCGACGCGCTCGGGGTTGATCGGGAAATCCAGATTCTCAAGCTGGTCTGAGCCCGGCCCCAGGCTTTCACCGGCCTGCAGTTCGAGCAGTTTTTCCGGATCGATGCTGATCGAATCGGTCTCGACCGTTGCCGACGCGGCAATGGCGCCGGCGATGATCTCGCCCTGCGTCATCAGGCTTTCGACGCGGGCGTCGATCAGCCCGTCGCGGAAGGTGTTGAGATAGAGGATGCCGGTGACCAGCACGGCGAGGCCGGCCAGGTTGAGGAACAGGATGCGCCGGGTCAGGCTGGAAAAGATGTGGTGGCCGAGGAAGCGGCGCATCGGCACCGTCAACCTCGACAGGAATGCGGGTAGAATCCGCGGCCGCCTGACAGCGCTCGGTCGTCTGCTCCGCTGTACATCCACTGCCATCGAATAGCAGCTCCCGCCTAGTCTTTGGTTTTATGCATGTCGTCGTCCCAAAAACCACGACCACTTTTGGGCGACATGCATCAACTCAAGCTTCGCGGAACCGGTATCCGACTCCGTAAAGGGTTTCGATCATTTCGAAGTCGTCATCGACGGCCTTGAACTTCTTGCGCAGCCGCTTGATGTGGCTGTCGATGGTGCGGTCGTCGACATAGACCTGCTCATCATAGGCCGAATCCATCAGCGCATCACGGCTTTTTACCACGCCGGGGCGCTGCGCCAACGAGTGCAGGATGAGAAATTCGGTGACCGTCAGCGTCACCGGCTCGCCCTTCCAGGTGCAGGTATGGCGTTCCTGGTCCATGACGAGCTGGCCGCGTTCGAGCGAACGGGCCTGCTGGCTGGGCGCCTTTGCCGCAGCTTCGCGGGCGCTGGCGCGGCGCAGCACGGCGCGCACCCGCTCGACCAGCAGGCGCTGCGAGAACGGTTTGCGGATGAAATCGTCGGCGCCCATCTTGAGGCCGAAAAGCTCATCGATCTCATCGTCCTTCGAGGTCAGGAAGATCACCGGCAGGTCCGACTTCTGCCGCATCCGGCGCAACAGCTCCATGCCGTCCATGCGCGGCATCTTGATGTCGAGGATGGCGAGATTCGGCGGCCGCGCCGCCAGGCCTTCAAGCGCCGACGCACCATCCGTGTAGGTCTCGACGCGATACCCCTCGGACTCGAGGGCGATCGACACCGATGTCAGAATGTTGCGGTCGTCATCGACAAGCGCGATTGTTGCCATTTCAAGCGGCTCCCTCATGAGCTGTCCCTTCTGTCTTAGAGAAGGGGCTTTTGCAGGACAAATTAGGTACAAAATGTGGCACAGGCTCCACCCGCTGTGGCGGACGGCTTGCCGGCGGCCCCATCGGAACCTCTACACGGGTTGGACGAACACTGTGTGCCAATCCTTTGGGCAACCACCGTGATTTTTTGCACATATAAACGATTTAAACAACTTTTAAAATTTTTAAATCGATTAATGATTTGATATCGTTCGAGTTTTCTGGTTCTCACCGTCTCAGCCCCTAACGCGGGCTCGCCGGAAACGCGCCGGCAAAGTGCGGCGAATCCAGAAGAAGGGACCCTTGATGTCGGAAGTCGGCAAACGCAATTCTGCTTGCGCGATCGATCGTATCGGCCTGAAAACCACCGGCAGGGTGCATTATAATTTTGGTGCGGCCGCCCTTTATGAGGCAGCGATCCGTCGTGGCGAGGCCCGGTTGACCGCCGGCGGCGCGCTGCTTGCCGAGACCGGCCAGCACACTGGCCGCTCGCCCAAGGACAAGTTTGTCGTCCGCGATGGCGCCACCGAGCCCCATGTCTGGTGGGACAACAACAAGGCGATTTCGGCGGGCCAGTTCGAAATGCTGCTCGCCGATTTCCTTGTCCACGCCGCGAATAGCGATCTCTATGTGCAGGACCTCGTCGGCGGCGCCGATGCCGAGCTGAAGCTGCCGACGCGGGTCATCACCGAATTCGCCTGGCACTCGCTGTTCATCCGCAATCTTTTGATCCGCCCGCAGGCCGCCGAGCTCGAGGATTTCGTGCCGGAGATGACGATCATCGACCTGCCGTCCTTCCGCGCCGATCCGGCCCGCCACGGCAGCCGCACCGAAACGGTGATTGCGGTCGATCTCACCCGCAAGATCGTGCTGATCGGCGGCACTTCCTATGCCGGCGAGATGAAGAAATCGGTGTTCACCATGCTCAACTATCTGCTGCCGGAAAAGGGCGTCATGCCGATGCACTGCTCGGCCAATGAGGGCCCGGGCGGCGACGCAGCGATCTTCTTCGGGCTTTCCGGGACGGGCAAGACGACGCTGTCGGCCGATCCGTCACGTACGCTCATCGGCGACGACGAGCACGGCTGGGGACCGCACGGCATCTTCAACTTCGAAGGCGGCTGCTACGCCAAGACGATCCGGCTGTCGGCCGAGGCCGAGCCGGAGATTTTCGCCACCACGCAGCGTTTCGGCACGGTGCTGGAAAATGTTGTGCTCAACGCCGACCGCGTGCCGGACTTCAACGACGGCCGGCTCACCGAAAACACGCGCTGCGCCTATCCGCTGGATTTCATCCCCAATGCCTCGAAGAGCGGACGGGCCAGCCACCCGAAAAACATCATCATGCTGACCGCCGATGCCTTCGGCATCATGCCGCCGATCGCACGGCTGACCCCGGCGCAGGCGATGTACCACTTCCTCTCCGGCTACACCGCCAAGGTGGCCGGCACCGAGAAGGGCGTTACCGAGCCGGAAGCGACGTTCTCGACCTGCTTCGGCGCCCCGTTCATGCCGCGCCACCCCAAGGAATACGGCAATCTGCTGCGCGAGCTGATCGCCCGCCACGGCGCCGATTGCTGGCTGGTCAACACCGGCTGGACCGGCGGCGCCTACGGCACCGGCAAGCGCATGCCGATCAAGGCGACGCGCGCCTTGCTGGCCGCAGCGCTTGACGGTTCGCTGAAGGCGTCCGGTTTCCGCACCGACGCCAATTTCGGCTTCGAGGTGCCGGTTGCTGTGCCTGGCGTCGACAGCGCCATTCTCGACCCGCGTTCGACCTGGGCCGACAAGGCAGCCTATGACCGGCAGGCAGCGCGATTGGTCGGCATGTTCGCCGTCAACTTCGAGAAATTCGAGAGCCATGTCGATGCCGTCGTGCTCGGCGCAGCACCCCGCCTGCAGGAAGCTGCGGAATAGTCGAGGCGTCTTCACCGAAGCATCCTTGAAAGGCGCGGTCTCGATCGGGCCTTTTCTTTTTTGGTCCGCCGCGCCATGACTGCGGCATGCCGATCGACGACATCATCATATCAGACGAAGCCGTAATCCATCCGGGCGACCTGCACGAGGATTTCATCCGTTCGTCGGGTCCCGGCGGCCAGAACGTCAACAAGGTGGCGACCGCGGTCCAGTTGCGCTTCGACGCCGCCAATGCGGCTGGCCTGTCCGAACGCGTGCGCGCGCGCACGATCAAGCTCGCCGGCCAGCGCGCCACTAAGGACGGCGTCATCGTCATCGAGGCCGGCCGCTTCCGCACCCAGGAGCAGAACCGGGCCGATGCCCGGGCAAGGCTGACGGCGCTGGTCGCCAAGGCCGCGGAACCGCCGCCGCCGCCGCGCAAGAAGACCAGGCCGTCGAAAGGCTCGGTAGAGCGGCGGCTGCAAAGCAAGGCAGGGCGCGGCACGATCAAAAAGCTGCGCGGCCGGGTAGAGAACGACTAAGGACCGCGCCGACTGCGTGCATAAAGCGGCCTCCCCTGCCGCAGCCGCAAGGTTTCACCATTGCCACAGCAAGGGAGGCCGACAACGGTGGCTTTCGGGTCGCCGTTTCTGATTGGCGGTGGCATGGTTTCAGTATCAACCGGAGGCGAAGTCATGCTCGTTCTGCCCAAAGGCGTCCGCCACATGCCTGGTTATCTGTCCCGCGCGGCGCAGGAAGCGCTGGTCGAAGAGGTGAGGACCATAGTACAGCGGGCGCCGCTGTACGTGCCGGCGATGCCGCGGACCGGCAAGGAGATGAGCGTGCGCATGACCAATTGCGGCACGCTGGGCTGGGTCACCGACAAGGAGCTGGGCTATCGCTACCAGCCAACGCACCCACTCACCGGAGAGCCATGGCCGCCGATCCCGGACGCGCTGCTGCAATTGTGGCGGGAGGTCGCCGCCTATCCGAATCCGCCGGAGGCCTGCCTGGTCAATTTCTATACGCAGGACGCCAAAATGGGTCTGCACCAGGATCGCGACGAAGCCGATTTCTCGGCCCCAGTGGTCTCGGTGTCACTTGGCGACGATTGCCTGTTCCGGGTCGGCCAAGTGACGGGCAGGGGGGCCACACGCGACGGCGGTACCAAATCGTTCCGCCTGAAAAGCGGCGACGTCGTCGTGCTCGGCGGCGAAGGCCGGCTCTGCTTCCACGGCGTCGACCGAATCTATCCGTCGACCTCGGCGCTGCTGAAAAATGGCGGCAGGATCAATCTGACGCTGCGGCGGGTGACCTTGCCTTGAAGAGGTGAGAGTGCATTCTTGCACTTACTGAACCACTGACCTTGCGAATGAAAAGTCCCTAACGGAATTTAAGGTTTCGGCCGCTAGTCTGCGCCAAAACGTCATCATTCCCGGTGTGGATACCATGCTCGAAATCGAATCCGAAGTGATTTGGCGCTACATTCGAAATGCCGCATGGCGCACGGTTTCGATCGCCCGCTCGGATGCATCGCTCTACCTGTTCATTGGCATCTACACTGCAACGGGGCTGGGGTTTCTGGCTTGGGTCGGCGCGCTCCATCGCACCGCATACCAGACCTACGTGCCGATATGGCTTATGGTTTTCGGTTTCGTGCTGCCGGCGGTATCGCTTCTCCTGGAAACCGGCTGGCTTTTGCATCGATTTGAGCGTCGGCGGAAATTTGCTGCGGGCAAGATGTTCTCAGCCGAGCGGATGGCGGTTCTCTTTTCCGGCATATGTCTGTTGATGGGCATCATGATTTTCCAAAGCACCTTCACCTCGGTCAAGAACGGCATGTCCGTCCTGTGGCAAGGTTTCCCCTATGATCGCGCCTTGGCGGATATCGATGCCTATCTGCATTTCGGCACTGATCCGTGGCGATGGCTCTACGTTATCGGCAAGCATGACTGGGTACGGGAATCCGTCGGATGGAACTACGACATGCTGTGGTTCATCATTTGCTACAGCATGCTGTTTTTCATGGTCACGTCACCACGCACCACGCATCTGAAGAGACGCTATGTGCTGTCCTTCATGGTGGTGTGGGTGGTCGTCGGAAACATCCTGGCCGGGCTGTTCATGTCGGCCGGACCGGCGTTCTACGGCTATGTCACCGGCGATGTGCCACGCTTCGGTGAACAGCTTTCGTTTCTTGCGCAAAGCCCGTCGCCGAGTTCCGCCGCCGTGTACCAGCAGTATCTGTGGACGCTCCAGACCGAGGGTGTGACTGGACTCGCGTCGGGAATATCGGCATTTCCAAGCGTTCATGTCGCCTTGATCACCCTGAATGCGGTGTATACCTGGGAGTACGACCAGCGGTTGGGCGCCATCGCATTTCTGTATGTCGCCTTCATAGTCGCGAGTTCGGTCTATCTTGGTTGGCACTATGCGATCGATGGTTATGCGGCGGTCGCGCTCACGATCGCCCTATGTGCGGCCGTCCGCAAGCTGGTACCCGACGGCGAAATCCTGATGCCAGGCCCGGCCCGGCAATCGGCGGCTGGCGGCAGCCGCTCGGAGGCGGCCGTCACAGTTTCCTGAGCGCCACTTCCTCGACCAGATGATTGGCGCCCTTGCGCAGGATGAGGTCGGCCCGCGCCCGTGTCGGCACGATGTTCTCGCGCAGGTTTTTCAGGTTGATGTTGGCCCACAAGCCTTCCGCAATGGCGCGCGCGGCGTCTTCCGAAAGTTGCGAATAGCGGTGGAAGAAGGAGTCCGGATTGCGGAACGCCGTCTCGCGCAGGCGCATGAAGCGGGCGATGTACCATTGGTGGATCAGCTTCTCGTCGGCATCTATATAAATGGCGAAATCGAAGAAATCCGACAGGAACGGCACGATCTTGCCGTCCTTCGGCAATTTGCCGGGTTGCAGAACGTTGATGCCTTCGAAGATCAGAATGTCGGGCCGGTCGATGGTGACGAACTCGCCGGGAATGACGTCATAGGTCAAATGCGAATAGACGGGCGCGCGGACATTGCGCTGCGCCGACTTGATGCCCGAGAGGAAACGCAGCAGCGCACCGACATCGTAGCTGTCGGGAAAGCCCTTGCGCTCCATCAGATTGTCGCGTCGCAACACCTTGTTGGGCAGCAGGAACCCGTCGGTGGTGATGAGATCGACCTTGGGGCTCGACGGCCAGCGCGCCAGAAGCTCCTTCAGCACGCGCGCCGTGGTCGATTTGCCGACCGCAACCGAACCGGCAATGCCGATGATGAACGGTGTCTTGACCACATCCAGCGCGTTGAAGAAGGCCTGGCGCTGGCGAAACAGCAGCTGGCTGGCCTCGACATGCGCCGAAAGCAGCCGCGAGAGCGACAGATAGATGCGCTTGACTTCTTCCAGGTCGACCGGATCGTTCAACGAGCGCAGACGGTTGATCTCGTCTTCGCCCAGCGTCATCGGCGTGTCGGCGCGGAAGTTCGACCATTGCTCGGCCGAGAAGAAACGATAGGGGGAATATTTCTCGGTCGGAGCGAGCTGGTCCATCGAGTTTCCTGCCCTCTAGAGCATGAGGCCGAAAAGTGTGAAGCGGTTTTCGAGCGACATCAT
Organism: Mesorhizobium sp. L2C066B000; assembly: GCF_000502335.1. Classification (NCBI taxonomy): domain Bacteria; kingdom Pseudomonadati; phylum Pseudomonadota; class Alphaproteobacteria; order Hyphomicrobiales; family Phyllobacteriaceae; genus Mesorhizobium; species Mesorhizobium sp. L2C066B000. The sequence goes on along the minus strand of NZ_AYWZ01000018.1, from coordinate 41,717 downwards.
GCTCCCTCTATCAATTGAGAGACGGATTCAGATTTAAGGCCTCGGCCCGAAATCATCCGGCTCTAGCGGTCAGCCTTTCGGCCGGGATGCCTTTTCAGTGACGCCCGAACGGCCGGTGCGGCCCTCAAGCTCCTTCAGCACCTCGCCCAGCGAAACGCCGGCCATGCCAAGCACGACGAGCCAATGATATATGAGATCGGCACTTTCGGAAACGAGGGCTTTCTCGTCGCCCTTGACGGCGGCAATGACGGTCTCGACTGCCTCTTCACCAAGCTTCTGCGCCGCCTTGTCGATGCCTTTGGCGAACAGTTTTGCCGTCCACGAGTCCGGGTCCCCGGAACGGGCGCGTTCGCCAATGATCGTTTCCAGATCGGACAGCGAAAATTCAGCCATGGCGCAGCCTACAGCCTTTGTGGAGTGGATTGAACCGGATAGTCCAGCCGCATCCGCAGCCCGGCCTCGGCCATATGCGCCTTGGCTTCCGTAATCGTGTAAGTGCCGAAATGGAAGATCGAGGCGGCGAGCACGGCGCCGGCATGGCCGTCGCGAATGCCCTCGACCAGATGATCGAGCGTGCCGACGCCGCCCGACGCGATCACCGGCGCGCGCACCGCATCCGCTATCGCGCGGGTCAGCGCAATGTCGTAACCGGCCTTGGTGCCGTCACGGTCCATCGAGGTCAAAAGAATCTCGCCGGCGCCGCGATCGACCATTTTTCGCGCAAACTCGACCGCATCGATGCCGGTCTTTTCACGGCCGCCATGGGTGAAGATCTCCCAGCGGTCGGCTTCATTGGGTGCCGACACCTTCTTGGCGTCGATGGCGACGACAATGCACTGGTTGCCGAACTTGTCGGCGGCTTCCGCGACGAAATCGGGGTTCTTCACCGCCGCAGTGTTGATCGACACCTTGTCGGCGCCGGCCAGCAACAGTTTGCGAATATCGGCCACCTGGCGCACGCCGCCGCCGACGGTCAGCGGCATGAAGCATTGTTCGGCGGTGCGGGCGACGACGTCGAAGATGGTTTCACGGTTGTCGGACGACGCGGTGATATCGAGAAAGCAAAGCTCGTCAGCGCCGGCCGCGTCATAGGCTTTGGCCGCCTCGACCGGATCACCGGCATCGATGAGGTCGACGAAATTGACGCCCTTGACGACGCGGCCGTTCTTGACGTCGAGGCAAGGGATGACTCGGGCCTTCAGCATCAGCCCTTCTCCATCGTCGCCAGCAACTCGCTGAGCAGTTCGCCGACCAGCGGCGGAACCTCGGCCTGCGCATCGAACGCCGGATCGTAGGCGGAAATGGTGATGCCGGAAATCGGCAGCAGGCCGGCCATGCCGCAGACAGCCTGGCGCAGCTGTTTCGGCTCCGGGCCGCCGGGCGTGGTGTAACGGTTGGCCTGCAGCGCCCCGGGGTCGTGCACGTCGAGATCGAGATGCAGGTGCACCCGCTTCGCATCCGGCGCCTTCAGCCTGCCGCACGCCGTGGCCCAGTCCGGGCATTCGGTGCGGATGACCGGCAACGTCTTCAACAGCTCCGTTTCGGCCGGATCGAGATCGCGTGCGTTGACCAGCACGCAGCGCGCCGGATCGATCGGCCTGAAGCCGGGGATGGCCGAGGCCATCGGCTTCCAGCACAGGCCGAGAACCGTGGCCAGCGCCATGCCATCGAGAAAGCCGAAGATGGACGTCTCCGGGGTGTTGAGATCGCCATGCTGGTCGGCCCAGATGATCGCATCGGCATCCTCGCCGGCAACCGCACCGGCCGATGTCAGGCAATTGCCCGCCAGCACGATGGGAAACCGGCCGCGGTCTATGGCGATGCGGACCTCGCCGGAGAGGGCACCGCACACGGCAAAGCCGGTGGCGATCTCGCGCTGCTGTTCGTCGCCAACCCTGCCGATATCGGTGACGACGACGTCATGCCCGGAGAGCGTCAGCGCGTCGACAAGCCCGCCGGCGATGAGTGCATCCGGGCCTCGGCCCATGCCGCCGTGATAGTGGCCGCTGTCATAGGAGGCCAGGATGATGGAGATTTTCACGGCCGGGTCTCCATCGCCTTGCCCTGCAGCACCGCAAGCGCCTCGGCCGGGTCGATGCGCCCGTCATAGAGCGCGCGACCGGAGATGGCGCCTTCGAGTTTCTTTGCGTCGGGCATGGTCATGCGCACGATGTCGGCGATCGAGGCCAGCCCGCCCGAGGCGATGACCGGGATCGACACCGCGTCGGCGAGATCGATCGTGGCGTCCCAGTTGATGCCGGTCAGAACGCCGTCGCGGTCGATGTCGGTGTAGATGATGGCGGCAACGCCGGCGCCTTCGAATTTCCGCGCCAGTTCGATGACGCCGAGGCTGGAGGCCTCGGCCCAGCCTTCGACCGCCACCTTGCCGCCCTTGGCGTCGATGCCCACGGCGATCTTTCCAGGAAATTCCTTGCAGGCTTCCCGGACCAGGTCGGGATCGCGCACCGCCACCGTGCCGAGGATGACGCGGGCCAGCCCGCGGTCGAGCCAGTCCTCGATCTGCGCCAGCGTGCGGATGCCGCCGCCGAGCTGCACCGGGTTTTTCGTCGCCTTGAGGATGGCGCCGACCGCCGCGCTGTTGACGCTCTGGCCCTTGAAGGCGCCGTTGAGGTCGACGACATGCAGCCATTCAAACCCTTGCTCTTCGAAGGCCTTGGCCTGGGCCGCAGGGTCGTCATTGTAGATGGTCGCGGTCGCCATATCGCCGTGCTTCAGCCGCACGCACTTGCCGTCCTTGAGGTCGATGGCCGGAAACAGGATCACCGTTCAGACCCCTTCCACAATGGCGAAATGCGAGGTCGAATAAGCGCGCCGGAATTTCAGCGCTGCCTGGTATTCGGGGGAATGGAAGCAAGCCAGCGCGACCTCGTAGCTTTCGAATTCGACGATCACATGGCGATTGCCGGATGGCCCTTCCGGGCTTGACGACTGACCGCCTCGCGTCAGGAATTTCGCGCCGTATTTGTCGAACGCCGCTTTGTTGGCGGCGATGTATTTCGGATAGTTTTCCGGATCGGTCACATCGACCATCGCCATCCAGTAGCCCTTCTTGCTCATCTCAAGGCCTCCAGCGCAGGAAGTTGGTGATCAGTGCCAGGCCGAGCGCCTGGCTCTTTTCCGGATGGAATTGCGTGCCGGCAAGGTTACCGCGCGCGACCGCCGCCGTTACCGGGCCGCCATAATCGGCGACGGCCAGCACTTCGTCCGGCCTTGTCGCGTCGAGATGGTAGGAATGAACGAAATAGGCGTGCAGACCCTTAGGCCCGGTCGCAATACCCGAAAACAGCGGGTGCTTGCGCTCCAGATCGATGGTGTTCCAGCCGATTTGCGGGATCTTCAGTGCCGGATCGGCGGGCGTGATCTCCTCGACGTCGCCGGCAATCCAGCCGAAGCCCTTGGTCACGGTCTTTTCCAGGCCGCGCTCCGACATCAGCTGCATGCCGACGCAGATGCCGAGGAACGGCCGCGCCTTGGCGATCGCTACCTCTTCCACCGCTTCCCACATGCCGGCGACGCCGCGCAGGCCCGCCGCGCAATCGGCATAGGCGCCGACGCCGGGCAAAACGATGCGGTCGGCGCTGCGCACACGCTCGGCATCGGCGGTCAGCTCGATGGCAGCGGCAATGCCGGCTTCATGCGCGGCGCGCTCGAAGGCCTTGGTGGCCGAGCGCAGATTGCCCGACCCGTAATCGATGATGGCAACCCGCATCTCAGGCTTTTCCCGGCGTATGGCTCAGGCCCAGCGTCAGCCCGATCTGAGCCGGTCGGGCAAGGCTGGCGTCCGGCACGATGCGCGGCAGCGGCGCCGGCTCATCGGCAAACGCCTCGGCATCCAGCGTCTGGCGAATGTCGGCATCATCAGGATTGTCGGCTTCGATGACGCCCCATTCATGCCAGCCGCGGCGGCGAAGGGCTGCGAGCCGCAACCCTTGGCCTTCCAGCCCGATATAGAGCGAGACCAGTAAAGACAGTGCGGAGCCGGCCCAGTCCAGTCCCAGCCATTGGCCGAGCACCGAGATGAGCCCCATGGCGACGAAGGCGAGCGCGGCCTCGATCCAAAGCCGGTGCCAGGCGAGCCACAGCGGCGCCACCAGGAAAGCCAGCCAGGAAAAACCGTCGCGGACAAAAATGGTTGCGTCGGCCGCCTCGGTGCGGCCTGGCGGTTCCATCACGACATAGATGGCCATCAGCCTACCCTTTCAGAGATCCCTTGGTGGAGGGAACCGCTTCCGGCTGGCGCGGGTCGCGCTCCAGTGCGAAACGCAGCGCGCGCGCCACCGCCTTGAAGCAGGTCTCGGCAATATGGTGATTGTTGGCGCCATAATGGTTGGTGACATGCAGCGTGATGCCGGCATTCTGCGCCAGCGCCTGGAAGAATTCACGCACCAGTTCGGTGTCGAACGTGCCGATCTTGGGCGACGAGAAGGCGACATTCCAGACCAGGAACGGACGGCCCGACACGTCGATCGCGGCCCGCGTCAGCGTCTCGTCCATGGCAAGGTCGACAGAGGCGTAGCGCATGATGCCGCGCCGCTCGCCCAGCGCCTTGGCCAGCGCCTGGCCGATCGCAATGCCGGTGTCCTCGACCGTGTGGTGGTCGTCAATGTGCAGGTCGCCCTTGGCCTTCACCGTGATGTCGATCAGCGAGTGGCGCGACAGCTGGTCCAGCATGTGGTCGAAGAAGCCGACGCCGCTCGACATGTCGGATTTTCCGGTGCCGTCGACATGGACCGAGACGCTGATCTCGGTTTCCTTGGTCTTGCGGCTGACTTCGGCGGAACGGGACGCCATGACCTTGTCCTTGGCTGAGGGGTTCGAAACTCAAGACGGGGTTCCAAGCTGTCATTTGCTTGAAAACGAAAGCCTTCTAGCAGCATGATCCGGCGATTGCCAGTTGCGATGCGGACAGCCACCGGCCATGGCGTACGCCGTTTGCAATCACCCGCCCCATGCATACATATGGCCGATCGAAATCACTCGTACCGCGCGCCAATCGCCTTATCGGGATCGCGCGAATCGGAGCTAAAAATGTCCAATGAACTGAGCATGCACGCCACGACCATCGTGACGGTGCGCAAGGGCAACAAGGTGGTGATCGCCGGCGACGGCCAGGTCAGCCTTGGCCAGACCATCATGAAAGGCAACGCCAAAAAGGTGCGCCGCATCGGCAAAGGCGGCAATGTCATTGCGGGCTTCGCCGGCGCCACGGCGGATGCTTTCACCCTTCTGGAGCGGCTCGAAGCCAAGCTCGAACAATATCCCGACCAGTTGACGCGCGCCTGCGTCGAGCTCGCCAAGGACTGGCGCACCGACCGTTCTCTGCGCCGGCTGGAAGCGATGATGCTGGTGGCCGACAAGTCGGTTTCGCTGGCGCTCACCGGCACCGGCGACGTGCTGGAGCCCGAATTCGGCGTCATGGCCATCGGTTCCGGCGGCAATTATGCGCTGGCCGCTGCCCGCGCGCTGATGGACAGCGACAAGGATGCCGAGGAGATCGCCCGCAAGGCGATGCAGATCGCCTCCGACATTTGCGTCTACACCAACAACAACTTTGTTGTCGAAACGCTCGATGCCGGCTAACCCGCCGGTGCTCTATGATTTTCGACCGGTTACCGAAAAAGACCTGCCGATGATCGCCGGCTGGCTGGCCGAGCCGCATGTCGCCGAATGGTGGGACGATCCGGAGACGGAAATCGCCGAAATCCGGGAGCACATTGACTCTATTTCTGTAGAGCCGCTGATCGTCGAGCTCGACGGCAGGCCGATTGCCTATCTGCAGAGCTACGATCCGCATCTGGAAGACGGCCATCCCTATGCCGACCAGCCGTTTGGCACGCTCGGCATCGACCTGTCGATCGGCGTGCCGGACCTGGTCGGCAGAGGTCATGGCTCGGCGATCGTCAGGCAATTCGTCGAGCAACTGTTCGAGGAAGGCGCGCCACGCGTCATCATCGATCCGCATCCCGACAATGGCCGCGCCATCCGCGCCTATGAAAAAGCGGGCTTCAGGGCTATCGATCGCAGACACTCTAGATATGGGGACGTCGTGCTGATGGCCGTCGATGCCGAAGAGAGCGACGCGGAAGAAGGGGAATGAGTTGATGGCGACACCGGGCACTGCCAAAAATTACTCGGCCTATGAAGACAGCTGGCGGATGGGGCTTCTGCTCGTGCTCGCTCTGCTCATCTTCCAGGCCGGCGCGCTTTACGGCATGGGCCGCACGCCGATCTGCACCTGCGGTTATGTCAAACTCTGGCACGGTGTGGTGAACAGTTCGGAGAATTCCCAGCATATTTCCGACTGGTACACGTTCTCGCACATCATCCACGGCTTCCTGTTCTACGCCTTGGCCTGGTTCCTGTTCCCGCGCTCGCCAATCGGTCTGCGCCTGGCATTCGCCGTCGTCATCGAGGGCGGCTGGGAACTCCTGGAAAACAGCCCGTTCATCATCGAGCGCTACCGCGCCGGCACCATCTCGCTGGATTACTATGGCGATAGCATCATCAATTCGGTGTCCGACACGCTGGCCATGATGCTGGGATTTGTGATGGCGCGAAAGCTACCTATATGGAGCATCGTCGGCCTCGCCCTCATCTTCGAACTGGGTGTCGGCTACCTAATCCGGGACAATCTGACGCTCAACGTGATCATGCTGCTGCATCCGTTCGAGTCCATCAAGCAGTGGCAAAGTGGAATTTAGTGATATGACCACCTTCTCTCCCCGTGAAATCGTTTCGGAACTCGACCGCTTCATCATCGGCCAGAAGGACGCCAAGCGCGCCGTGGCCATCGCCTTGCGCAATCGCTGGCGCCGCCAGCAGCTGGAAGGCCAGATGCGCGAAGAGGTGATGCCGAAGAACATCCTGATGATCGGCCCGACCGGCGTCGGCAAGACCGAGATCTCGCGCCGCCTGGCGCGGCTCGCCGGCGCGCCTTTCGTCAAGGTCGAGGCCACCAAGTTCACCGAGGTCGGCTATGTCGGCCGCGATGTCGAGCAGATCATCCGCGACCTGGTCGAGATCGCCATCGGCCTGGTGCGCGAGAAGATGCGCGAGGACGTGAAGGCGCGCGCGCACCTCAACGCCGAGGAGCGCGTGCTGGAAGCCCTGGTCGGCAAGACGGCGAGCCCGGCAACCCGCGATTCCTTCCGCAAGAAGCTGCGCGACGGCGAGCTCGACGACAAGGAGATCGAGATCGAGGTTGCCGACACCGGCACCGGCGGCATGCCCGGCTTCGAGATCCCCGGCATGCCGGGCGCTAATATCGGCGTGCTCAACATCAACGACATGCTGTCGAAGGCGATGGGTGGCAAGAAGACCAAGGCGCGCAAGACGACGGTCAAGGAATCCTACGCGCTGCTGGTCAACGACGAGTCCGACAAGCTGCTCGACCAGGACGAAGTCGTGCGCCGGGCGCTGGATGCGACCGAAAATGACGGCATCGTCTTCCTCGACGAGATCGACAAGATCGCCTCGCGCGAAGGTGGCATGGGCGCCGGCGTCTCGCGCGAAGGCGTGCAGCGCGACCTGCTGCCGCTGATCGAAGGCACGACGGTTGCGACCAAATACGGACCGTTGAAGACCGACCACATACTGTTCATCGCCTCGGGCGCATTCCATGTCTCCAAGCCCTCCGACCTGTTGCCGGAATTGCAGGGCCGCCTGCCGATCCGTGTCGAGTTGCGGGCGCTGGAGAAGGACGATTTCATTCGCATCCTCACCGAGACCGAGGCAAGCCTGATCAAGCAGTATATCGCACTGATGAAGACCGAAGGCGTCGATCTCACCTTCACCGACGACGCCATCGATTCGCTGGCCGGCATTGCCGTCGACCTCAACGCCAGCGTCGAAAACATCGGAGCGAGACGCCTGCAGACGGTGATGGAGCGTGTGTTGGACGAGATCTCCTACGACGCGCCGGACCGCAACGGCACCAGCGTCGCCATCGATGCCGCCTATGTGGAAAAGCATGTCGGCGACCTCTCGCGAAACACAGATTTGTCGCGATTCATCCTTTAAACGAGGGCGCCGGTTCATCCGGCGCCGGTATTAGGGCGCCGCGCGTCTTTTGGACACGCAAAGGTCGCTCTAGCAGTATTGAATCGATGCATCGGACTTTCCAAAAATCGGTTTCGATCTTTGGGCCGATGCTTAGGCAACAATCCGGCTAACAGCTTGATGTGTGGCCGGATGGTATCATCGGGCCACCTTTCGTCTTGCCGGGTGCAAGGGCGCTCTCGACTCAACCGGGAGCACTCCCTAGTTTGCGCGGCAATTCTCTAGACGCAATTCCGGACGGAAAACCGTTTCACACTTTTCCTGGAATTGCTTGGGCGGCGGCGCATGAAAAAACTGATCCTTGTCATTCTCGGCTTGACGCTGGCGGCGACGCTGTTCGCGGCCGACGCGGCGACACTGGTGCCGGCGGGCAACCGCAATGCCGTGCAACCTGACATACCGGGCGCCTCCAGCCGCCGCACCCAGGCCACCAACACCACCTTCCAGGCCAAATACCGCAAGGTCTACGCCTTGCTTCAGAACGACGCCGAACTGCGCGCCAAGATCAGGAAGGCCGCCGCTGCCTACGGCATCAATCCTTTGCACATCGTCGGCGCCATCGTCGGCGAGCACACCTACAATGTCGACGCCTACGACCGGCTGCAGACCTACTACGTCAAGGCGATTTCCTACCTCTCCAGCAAGCTGTCCTTCGCCTATGACGGAGAGGACATCACCGATTTCGTGCAGCGGCCGGAATTCAAGAAGTGCACGATGTCGGACAGCTACGACCTGTGGGAATGCCGCGAGCAGGCGTGGAACCGCTCCTTCCGCGGCAAGACCGTCGGCGGCACAAGCTTTCCCAACGACCGCTTCGGCGCAACCTTCTTCCAGCCCTACTATGCCGGCCAGACCTTTGGCCTCGGCCAGCTCAACCCGCTGACCGCGCTGCAGATGAGCGATCTCGTGCACAAGGTGTCGGGGCTGCCCGAGCTCGATGTCGGCGATCCCAATGGGGTCTACAAGACCATCATGGATCCGGACCTGACATTGCCCTACGTCGCAGCGACGATCAGGAAGTCGATCGACGCCTACAAAAACATTGCCGGCTTCGACATCTCAGGCAATCCGGGGCTGACCGCCACGCTCTACAATGTCGGCAATCCCGAGCAGCGCGCCTATGCGCTGAAGGCCGAGAACGACAAGCGCCGCGCGGCGGGTGAGGCGGTCAAACTGCCCGAGGAGAATTATTACGGCTGGCTGGTCAACGACAAGCTGGACGAGCTGAAGGCGCTGTTTTAGCGGGCTTAGCTCAGCCGTCTACCTCCCCCTTTGTGGGGAGGTCGGACCGCAGGTCCGGGTGGGGGGCNCCGGTGCCGCACCCCCGCCCCGCTGCTTCGCAGCGACCCTCCCCACAAGGGGAGGGTAAGTCAGTCCTTCACGCTGCCAGCAACGACTTCAGCTTCACATCCGGCGACCCCAACGCCTCCGGCGCCGGCCTAGCCCGCTTGGCGATCAGCATCTCGGCCAGCCTGATGTCGCGCGCCACGGCATTGCCCGTACCGAGGCCGCTCGCCGCCACCAGCCTGCCATCCTCGGCCAGATGAAACAGAATAAAAGCACCGTCGCCGAGATCGCGGCGGACCGTGCTTTTGCCCTCGTCCGAAAGGCCGGCGACCTGCAGCGACAAACCATACTGATCCGACCAGAACCATGGCACCGCGGCATGCGCTTCGCGGGCGCCCAGCATGTTCTTCGCGGCCAGCGCACCCTGTTCCTGCGCATTGCGCCAGGCTTCCAGCCGCACCCGCCGGCCAGCATAGACAGCGAGCGGAAACGAGCAGCAATCGCCGGCGGCGAAGATGTCGGGATCGATTGTTTGGAGTTCGCCATTGACGGCGATGCCGTTATCGACGGTCAGGCCCGCTTCCGCGGCAAGCCCGGTCACCGGCACGGCGCCGATGCCGATGACGGCGAGATCGGCGACGATGTCCTGCCCATCGGCGAGCATGATGTGCACCTCAGCGCCGTCGTCGGCGATATCAGCGATGCCCTGACCGGTGAGCACGGTCACGCCTTCGGCCTCATGCGCCTGATGGATGATTTCAGCGATCTCCGCCGGCACCCCGCGCAGGAGGATGCGCGGCTGCGCCTCAATGACCGTGACGCTGGCCCCGAGCTTGCGCGCCGAAGCGGCGAGCTCCAGGCCGATAAAGCCACCACCAATGATGGCGATGCGGTTTGCCGGGCTGAGGTGGGCGCGAATGGCCAGCGCGTCGGCAAAGGTGCGGAGGTAGACGCAGCGCGACCCCAATCCCGGCATCGGCAGCTTGCGCGGTGTCGAGCCGGTCGCCAGCAGCAGCTTGTCGTAGGGCAGGGCCGAACCGTCCGACAGCCGCACCATATGCGCCGGGCGGTCGATCGCCACCGCTTGAACGGAATGGATATGCCGGATCGATTTCTCGGCCAGAATTTCGTCGCTGGCGATCGTCTTGATCTCGGCCGCGTCGCTCGTCATTGCGTCCTTGGACAGGGGCGGCCGCTCATAGGGCAGATGGGGTTCGTCACCCACCAGCGTCACCGGCCCGTCATAGCCCAGTTCGCGCAGAGCAAGGGCTGCCCGCCCGCCGCACTCGCCGGCGCCAATGATGACCATTCCCGCGTGCATGGTCCTACCCGATCTGGATCAGCACTTTGCCGGCCTCGACCTTTACCGGATAGGTGGCGAGATTGACGCAAACCGGCGCGCCGCGTGCCGCCCCCGTCTTGTAATTGAAGCGGCCATTGTGCTTGGGGCACTCGATGATGTCATCCATCACCAGCCCGTCGGCCAGATGCACCTTTTCGTGCGTGCACAGGCCATCGGTGGCGAAATAATCGTCGTCAGGGCTGCGATAGATGGCGAAGGTGCGGCCGCCATGGTCGAAGCGCATCACATCTTCTTCGTCGATGTCGCCGGCGGCGCAGGCCTCGATCCAGTCGCTCATGTGTTCCTCCCAAAAGCAATTCCAGGAAAAGTGCGTTGCGGTTTTCCGTTCGGAGTTGCGACAAAACAAAAGCTTAATCGCGCGATCATTCCGCCGCGGCGGCGACGGCGTCGTTGTGGAGTTCCTCGCGATAGGGCCGCGCCGTTGGCGGCAGTTCGCGCTTGAGGAAATAGTCCCCGTTGCGCAGCTGGCGCAAAAAGGCCGGGATCATCTCGCGGTAGCCGGCCAGGATCGACGGCGTCGGCGCCGGCAGATCGTGCTTGATCAGCGCATGCAGTTTAGGCAGTGCATGATAGGGCACCATCGGGAACATGTGGTGTTCGACGTGATAGTTCATGTTCCAGTAGATGAAGCGGCTGACCGGGTTCATGTAGACGGTGCGGCTGTTCAGCCGGTGGTCGATGACATTTTCCGCCAGCCCGCCATGCTGCAGCAGGCCAACCATGACATGATGCCAGGCGCCGTAGAGCCGGGGCAGCCCGACCAGCATCAGCGGCAGCCATGAACCGAAATAAAGCGCCAGCGCGATCGTCACGGCATAGATCGCCGTCCAGATGCGGGCGATGCGAATGGCCTTAGGCTGCTCCTGTTCGGGGATAAAAGTCTTTTCCGCCGCGCTGATATTGCCGGCGGCATTGCGCAGCATGTCCGACATCGCATGCCAGGCATCCAGCACGCCGATAAAGCCAAGCGCGACCCGGAACAGATCCGGCGGCCGCATGACGGAGATTTCCGGGTCGCGGCCGACGATGATGGTGTCGGTGTGGTGGCGGGTGTGGCTCCAGCGCCAGGTCACCGGATTGCGCATGATCATGAAGCAGGCGATCTGGTAAACCGCGTCGTTCATCCACTGGGTGCGGAAGGCGGTGCCGTGGCCGCATTCGTGCCAGCNGCAGGCGATCTGGTAAACCGCGTCGTTCATCCACTGGGTGCGGAAGGCGGTGCCGTGGCCGCATTCGTGCCAGCGTGAGTCGGTCGACGAGCCGTAGAGCACGCCATAGACGAAGAAGAACGGCACGCACCACCAGCTGCCCCAGAACCAGGCGCCGCCGGCGGCACTCAGGATCAGCGCGGCCAGCCAGATCGCGGTGTCGCGGATCGCCGGCCCGTCGGAGCGCTGCATCAGCTCCTTCATCTGCTTGCGCGGAATATCGGTGTGATACCACTCGGCCGCCGCCAGCCCGGTCTCGACGGCGAGCTTGGAATCGCGGCCCATCAGGCTGTAGTCGCGCCGAAACGGTAGTGTGGATAGTGTCGCTTCCATAGGGGCTGCCTCCGTCGGCCACAGCATCCGTCAGGACGGATATGTCCATTACAGGCGCCTGTGTCCGAGCGCAAAATAGCGCCATGCGGTGATAGTCTCAATATCACAAAGATAGTTTCTATCATTTTCCATCAGAACGATGTAAGCAGTTGCAGGCACTCATGCGGGACAGTCATGGCAAAACGGCCAACCATCACCGATCTGGCGCGCATCTCCGGCGTTAGCGTCGCCACTGTCGACAGGGTGCTGAACAACCGGCTGCCGGTGCGCGAGGAAACCGCGCGCCGCGTCTATGAGGCGGCGACCGGCATCGGCTACCACGCCGCCGGGCTGATCAAGCGGCGCATGCGCCAGGAATTGCCGGAATACCGCCTCGGCTTTCTGCTGCTGCGGGGCAATGATGTTTTTTACGGCGATTTCGCGAGGGAGCTAGAAATGGCGGTCTCGCAATCGCAGCGCTTCCGCGGCGTCGCCACCATCGATTTCGCCAGCTCGCTAGCCGCCGACGAGATCGCCGCCCAGATGCGCAAGCTGGCAGCGAAATCCAGAGCAATCGCCGTTGTCGGTCCGGACCATCCGACGCTGACGGCGGTCGTGGAGTCGCTGAAAGCGAGGGGGCAACCTGTCTTCTCGCTGCTGTCCGACTTTGCCGCTGGCATCCGTGAGGGATATGTCGGCCTCGACAATCGCAAGGTCGGTCGCACCGCGGCCTGGATGATCGCCAGGGCGGCAAAGAACCCCGGCAAGGTCGCCCTTTTCGTCGGCAGTCATCGCTTCCACGGCCATGAACTGCGCGAGATCGGATTTCGCTCCTTCTTCCGCGAACATGCGCCGGACTTCACGGTGATGGAAACGCTGGTCAATCTGGAAGCCAACCAGGTCACCCACGATGCGATGATCGATCTCCTGGTGCGGTATCCGGATCTTGCCGGCTGCTATGTCGCCGGCGGCGGCATGGAAGGCGCGGTCTCGGCGCTGCGCGCAGCGAAGCCCGCAAACATGCCGGTGGTCGTCTGCAACGAGATCAACGCCGAATCGCGCGCGGCACTCGCCGACAACATCCTGACAATGGTGATCTCGACTCCGCTCGCCGCCTTGTGCCGCGAGCTTGTCGACCTGATGGCGCATTCCATCGAGGCCGGCGCCGCCAACGCGCCGGGCCAGACCTTTCTGCCCTTCGACATCTATCTGCCGGAAAATATCTAACGCGTTCTGCCGCGCCGACCCGTTCGGCGTGGGCTCTCCCGGCGATGATAGAATCTATCAGATTCTGCCTTCAGACTCGGCCTGGGCCGCTGTCGGCCTTGATTCGACGTGAAATTGCGGCGCGGCGACCGAAAATCCGCTTTCCGACTTAGGAATCGCTCTTGACGTCTTGCGAAAAAATGGAATAAATATTTCATCAGATTGGTATTTTGGTTCTTTCGTTCCGGAACATCTGTTTCAAACTGGGAGCCTGGCGTTCCATCCCTTGGACAAAACGCCATACGGAACAGGAAGGCATCAGGGAGCGATTCCTCGGGCTATCGGGGATTCCGGGTAGATCGGTGCAGCCGGACACCAATGTGGAGGAGAAACACAATGAAGAAACTGATTTTGGGCGTCGCCTTTGCGGCGCTGATGAGTTCGTCCGCTTTTGCCGCCAAGGTCGGCGTGTCGATGGCCAAGTTCGACGACAACTTCCTCACCGTGCTGCGCAACGGCATGATCGAGCAGGCCAAGGGCATGAGCGGCGTGGAACTGCAGGTCGAGGACGCGCAGAACGACGTCGCCAAGCAGCTCGACCAGATCAAGAACTTCGCCGCCTCGGGCGTCGACGCCATCATCGTCAACCCGGTCGATACCTCGGCCACGCAGGCGATGTCGGACGCCGCCGCAGCCGCCAAGATCCCGTTGGTCTATGTCAACCGCCAGCCGGTCAATGTCGACACGCTGCCGGACAACCAGGCCTTCGTCGCGTCGAACGAGGCCGATTCCGGCACGCTCGAGACCAAGGAAGTCTGCCGCCTGTTCACCGAGGCCGGCAAGAAGGAAGCCAATGTCTATGTCATCATGGGCGAGCTTTCCAACCAGGCCGCCGTGCAGCGCACCAAGGACATCGAAGAGGTGATCGCCACGCCGGAGTGCAGCTTCATCAAGATCATCGACAAGCAGACTTCGAACTGGAACCGCGACGAAGCGCAGAACCTGATGACCAACTGGCTGTCGACCGGCAAGCCGTTCGACGGCGTCATCGCCAACAATGACGAAAGCGCCATCGGCGCCATCCAGGCGATGAAGGCCGCCAACATCGACATGAAGACGGTCGTCGTCGGCGGTGTCGACGCCACGCAGGACGCGCTTGCCGCCATGCAGGCCGGCGACCTCGATGCCACCGTGTTCCAGGATGCGGCCGGCCAGGGCGCCGGCGCTCTGGACGCAGCGCTGAAGCTCGCCAAGCGCGAGAAGGTCGAGCACAAGGTCTACGTGCCCTTCCAACTCGTGACGCCAGCCAACATCGACAAGTTCCTGAAGAAGAACTGAGCCGGCGACTCGTTCGACTAACGGAGCGGCGCATCAATCGCGCCGCTCCCGTTTCCCTCACCGCCCTTACGTGCGGGAGGGCAAATGCCGCCTCACGGAGGACAGACATGTCACAGACATCTCATGGCGTCGGCGGGGTCAGCTATGACGCGAAGAGGCGGACATGGCCGGCCGAATTCAACGTCTTCCTGGCGCTGGTCATTCTGGTCGTCATCTTTGAAATGATCGGCCGCATCTTTCTTGGCGACAGCTTCCTGTTCAACACGCGCGACAACGTCGCCGGCATCTTCAATGAGGCCCGCCTGCAGATCATCATCCTGCAGGTGTCGATCGTCGGCATCATCGCCATCGGCGTCACGCAGGTGATCATTTGCGGCGGCATCGACTTGTCCTCGGGCTCGATCGTCGGCGCCACCGCCATGATCGCCATGAGTTTTGCCCAGGTGGCGACGGTCAACGGTAACCCCAACCCCAAGGCGATGTTCCTGGCGCAAGGCTGGACCGACCTGCCGGTCATCGTGCCGGTGCTGGTCGCCATCGGCTGCGGTCTGCTCGCCGGTCTCGTCAACGGCTCCTTGATTGCATACACGCGCATTCCGCCGTTCATCGCCACGCTCGGCATGATGGTGACCGCGCGCGGCATTGCCAAATGGTGGTCCAAGGGTCAGCCGATCTCGTTTCCGACCGAAAGTTTCGCTGGTATCGGCAAGGGCCTGATGCCGGTCATCATCTTCCTGTCGCTGGCGGTGCTGTTCCAGCTGATCATGACCTACACACGCTACGGCAAGCACTGCTACGCCATCGGCTCCAACGAGGATGCCGCACGCATGTCCGGCATCAAGATCGCCAACCACAAGATCCTCGTCTATGTCATTGCCGGCATCCTCGCCGCGCTGGCCGCCGTCGTGCTCTCCTCCAAGAACCTGACGGCACAGTCCGGCATGGGCGTCATGTACGAACTCGACGCCATCGCCATGGCGGTCATCGGCGGCGTCTCTTTGTCGGGCGGCCGCGGCTCGATCGTCGGCACCGTGATCGGCTCGCTGATCTTCGGCGTCATCATTTCCGGCTTCACCTTCCTGCGCCTCGACGCCTACTATCAGGAGATGGTGAAGGGCGTGATCATCGTCGGCGCGGTCGTTCTCGACCAATGGCGCCAGCGCATGCGGGCATTGAGGGCTTGACCATGCCAGATATCTCCACGACAGACATCGTCCTGAAGACCGAAAACCTGACCAAGCGTTATGGCGGCGTCCACGCGCTGGAAGGCGCGAATTTCGAGCTGCGCAAGGGCGAGCATGTCGCCATCATGGGCGACAATGGCGCCGGCAAATCGACCTTCGTGCGCCAGATCACCGCCGTCGAGCAACGCACCAGTGGCCAGATCTGGTTCGACGGCAGGGAAGTGAATTTTGCCGGGCCGATCGAAGCGCGCACGGCGGGCATCGAGACCGTGTTCCAGAACCTGGCGCTGGCCGACGATCTCGACGTGCCGTCGAACCTGTTCCTCGGCCGCGAAAAGGTGCTTTTCAATCTCGGCCCGTTCTCGATCCTCGACCGCAAATACATGCGCAAGGCGACCGAGGCGGCGCTGATCCGCACGGCAGTGAAAATCCCCAATTTGTCCAACACCATTCGCCACATGTCGGGCGGCCAGCGCCAGTGCGTTGCGATCGCCCGGACCGCGACCTTCGCCTCCAAGCTGATCATCATGGACGAGCCGACGGCAGCCCTTGGCGTGCAGGAGACGGCGCAGGTCGAAAACATCATCCGCACGCTGAAGGACAATGGCGAGCCGCTGATCCTGATCAGCCACAACATGCGCCAGGTGTTCGACCTGTGCGATCGCATCGTCGTCTTCCGGCGCGGCCGCATCGTCGCCAACCTGCGCAAGGAAAACACCGACGGCAACGACATCGTCTCCTACATCACCGGCGCCAAGACCGGGGAGGCGGAACTCGCGGCCTGAACAGGATGGTCATCCTGTTTTCTGGCGTGCTCGAAAAATTATCTTGCCACCTTTCTCAAAAGGAAGGTGGAGACACAACTCTCTCGAACCCATCCCCCTAGAGGAAATACCCCATGACTGTTCGTTTCGCCCTCCTCGGTGCCGGCCGCATCGGCAAGGTCCATGCCCGCGCCGTCGGCTCCAACCCGCAGGCCAGACTGGTGGCCGTTGCCGACGCTTTTGAAAAGGCGGCGACCGAGTTGGCAACCGCCTATGGCGCCGAAGTGCGCACCATCGACGCGATCGAGAAGGCCAAGGACATCGACGCCGTGGTCATCTGCACGCCGACCGACACCCATGCCGATCTGATCGAGCGTTTCGCCAAGGCCGGCAAGGCGATCTTCTGCGAGAAGCCGATCGACCTCGACGTCAAGCGTGTCGAGAAATGCCTGGCCGTGGTCGACAAGGCCAAGGCGACGCTGATGGTCGGTTTCAACCGCCGCTTCGATCCGCATTTCGCCGCCGTGCGCAAGGCGATCGACGACGGCGCGATCGGCAAGGTCGAGATGGTCACCATCACCTCGCGCGATCCCGGTGCGCCGCCGATCGACTATATCAAGCGCTCCGGCGGCATCTTTCGCGATATGACCATCCACGACTTCGACATGGCGCGCTTCCTGCTCGGCGAAGAGGTGGTCGCGGTCAGCGCCCATGCCTCGGTTCTGGTCGACAAGAAGATCGGTGAGGCCGGCGATTTCGATTCGGTCAGCGTCATCCTCGAAACCGCGTCCGGCAAGCAGGCCGTCATCTCCAATTCGCGCCGCGCCACCTATGGCTACGACCAGCGCATCGAGGTGCATGGCTCCAAGGGCATGGTCGCCGCCGAAAACCAGCGGCCTGTGTCGATCGAGGTCGCCAATGAGAAGGGCTATACGCGCCCGCCGCTGCACGACTTCTTCATGACCCGCTATCTCGACGCCTACGCCATCGAGATTGCCGCTTTCATCACTGCTGCAACCTCGGGCAAGAAGGCATCGCCGAGCGGCGCCGACGGCCTCGTGGCGCTGAAGCTGGCCGATGCCGCGCTGAAGTCGGCGACATCAGGCAAGACCGTCCGTCTCGACAAGTAAGAACCGGAACCAAGGCACAGGAGCAGAGCGATGAGCACATCCGCCGATCGCAATTCGAACACGCGCGCTATCGTCACCGGCGGCGCGCAAGGCATCGGCTTTGCCGTCGCCGAAGCGCTGGCCGACGAGGGCTGCAAGGCGCTGGCGCTCATCGGCCGTTCGCAGGAGAAGGGCGACAAGGCGGTCGCCCACTTCAACAACGCCGGCGTCGACGCGATCTTCATCAGCGCCGACGTTTCGAAGGTGGCCGACTGCAAGCGTGCCGTCGCCACCGCCGTCTCGCATTTCGGCACCATCAACGCGCTGGTCAACGCCGCAGCCACCTCCGCGCGCGGGTCGCTGGTCGAAACCTCCGAGGAGACCTTCGACCAGATTTTCCAGACCAACGTGCGCGGCCCGTTCTTCCTGATGCAGGGCGTGGTGGCCCATCTCCTGGACCAGAAGGCGCCGGGCTCGATCGTCAACGTGCTGTCTATGTCGGCGCATTGCGGCCAGTCCTTCCTGGCGCCCTATTCCTCGAGCAAGGGTGCGCTGGCGACGCTGACCAAGAACGTCGCCAACGCCTATCGTTTCAACCGCATCCGCTGCAACGCCGTGCTGCCGGGCTGGATGGACACCGAGGGCGAGGACATCGTGCAGAAGAAATGGCACGGTGCCTCCGACGACTGGCTGGCAAAGGCAGAGGCCGGCCAGCCCATGGGCCAACTGGTGAAGCCCGACCAACTGGCGCGGCTGATCAGCTACATGGCCAGCCCGCAATCCGGTGTCATGACCGGCTCGCTGGTTGACTACGACCAGAACGTCGCGGGGACCTCGCCGGAGTAGCCTCAAACCCTGTTGCAGCAACATCGCCATTCCCACATAGTCATGATAGTCAGGCTAGTCACGAGCATGCGATGCTAACGTCATCCAAAGACACCAACTGGACGGTTGCCGGGGCAAAAGCCCGGCTCTCCGAGGTCATCGAGCGCGCACAGTCCTCGCCGCAGACGATCACCAAGAACGGCAAACCAAGCGTGGTTGTCGTCTCGGCCGAGGAATGGCAGCGCAAGATCGCACGCAAGGGTACGCTTGCCGAGTTCCTGCTGGGCTCGCCGCTGCGCGGCGCCGATCTCGAGCTTGAACGTCAGCGCGACGAACCGCGTGACCTGCCGCTGTGAGACTGCTGCTCGACACGAATGTCCTGTCCGAGGTGACGAGGCCAGCGCCTGACGCAAGTGTCCTGGGCTGGCTGGACGAGCTTGATGAGGACCGCTCCTTCATCAGCGTAGTGTCGATCGCCGAGATCCGGCGCGGCGTCTCTCCGATGGATGAGGGCCGTAAACGCGAGGCGCTGGCCGAATGGCTCGCCCGGGACCTGCCCCAGCGCTTCGAACAGCGGGTTTTGCCGGTGGACGATGCAGTTGCCTTGGCCTGGGGCGACCTGATGGGTCTTGCCAAGCGCCGCGGTCGTGGTCTGTCGTCGATGGACGGCCTGATCGCAGCCACTGCGATTGCGCACGAGCTCACCTTGGCAACGTGCAATACGAAAGATTTCGAAGGCTTTGGGCTTGAACTCTTCGATCCCTGGACGGCATGAGCCGCTCCGCGTTATACGTGTTGGCGATTGGCGAAACCGCCGGCACTTCGTCATCCACGGGCGGAGCAAGGAGCGTAGCGACGCAGCGCAGACCCGAGGATCCATGCCGCGACTTCAGAGCGCTGCTACGGTCCAGAATTCTGCTCCGCCGCACTCCACGGCCCAGGTCACGGAATGGATCCCAGGGTCTCCGCGACGGAGCTTCGCTCCTGCTCCGCCCAGGGATGACGAAATCGCGAGGATTCGGCCCATCCCGAATTGTCTCCGCATACCCCACGTGACAAGCGCCTCGGCATCGACTATATGACGCCTGATGATCAACCTGACCGCCTCGTATTGGTACTTTAGCAGCTCGCTGGCGGCGGGAGGATTGCGCTCGATCTGAAGATTGCAGCAACAAGTCCGAACAGCCGCCAGACCTGGCGGCTTTTTTGTATCAGCCGGCAGGTCTCCTAAAAACAGGAGCAGAAAGCCGTGTTGACCACCACAGACGATCTTCGGGTCAAGGAAATCCGAGAATTGAGTACGCCGGACGAGGTGATGCGGGAGATCCCGCGCACGCTGACGGCAACGCGCACCGTGAGCGCATCACGCAACGCCACCCATGCCATCTTGAACGGCACCGACGACCGGCTGCTTGTCATCGTCGGCCCGTGTTCGATCCACGACCCGGTCGCGGCCGTTGACTATGCCAGCCGGCTAGTGGCGCTGCGCGAGACCCTGTCCGACCGGTTGGAGATCGTCATGCGGGTCTATTTCGAAAAGCCGCGCACGACCGTCGGCTGGAAGGGCCTTATCAACGATCCCGATCTCGACGGCAGCTTCAACATCGACAAGGGGCTGCGGATGGCGCGCAACGTGCTGTCGGCGGTCAACAATCTCGGCCTGCCCTCGGCCACCGAATTTCTCGACATGACGACGCCGCAATACATTGCCGATCTCGTCGCCTGGGGCGCCATCGGCGCGCGCACCACCGAGAGCCAGATCCACCGCGAACTGGCTTCCGGCCTGTCCTGCCCGGTCGGCTTCAAGAACGGCACCGACGGCAATCTCAGGATCGCCGCCGAGGCGGTGAAATCCGCCGCCCAGCCGCATCATTTCATGGCGGTGACCAAGGGCGGACGCAGCGGCATTGCGACTACTACCGGCAATGAGGACTGCCACGTCATCCTGCGCGGCGGCGTTCAGCCGAATTACGATGCGGCGAGCGTCGAGGCAGCCTCGGCCGAACTCGCCCGCATCGGCGTTGCACCCCGGCTGATGATCGACGTCAGCCACGCCAACTCGGCCAAGAAGCCGGAGAACCAGCCCAAGGTGGCGGCGGATGTCGCCGGTCAGGTCGCGGCGGGCGACGAACGCATCATCGGCCTCATGATCGAGAGCAATCTCGTTGCCGGCCGTCAGGATGTCGTGCCCGGCAAGCCGCTCGTCTATGGCCAGAGCATCACAGATGGCTGCATCGACTGGGCGACCACCGAGACGGTGCTGCACGGCCTCGCCGGCGCCGTAGAATGGCGCCGCTCAGCCCGCCGCGCCATGATGGAGAACCGGCCGGGCGCCGCCTGATACGAGGCGATGCGCGGGAAGGACGCTGCGGCTCCCCTTGCACCCCGGCCACCGGTCTGCTAGATACTGAACCATATGGTTCAGTATGCCGACTTGGACTCCTCGTTCGCCGCGCTCTCGGACGCCACCCGGCGTGGCGTTCTGGAGCAGCTCGGACGCGCAGATGCTTCGATCACCGAGCTTGCCGGAAAGTTCCAAATGACCCTCACGGGCATGAAGAAGCACGTCGGCGTCCTGGAGCAGGCGGGGCTCGTCACCACGCAGAAGGTTGGCCGCGTGCGGACCTGCAAGCTCGGCCTGCGCGGACTGGAGGAAGAGGCGGCCTGGATCGAGCGGCACCGCCTGCTCTGGGACGCACGCTTCAACGAGTTGGACAAGGTTGTCGAGGAATTGAAACGGAAGGAGAAAGCCGATGCGCCAAAGAACCGAGAGTGAGCCCACGAACAGCCGCACCACGGTCGAACGGAAGTCCGAACGCGAGCTGGTCGTCACGCGAACAGTCAACGGTCCGGCGCGCATCGTGTTCGAGGCGTGGACCAAGCCCGAGCTGTTCAAGCAGTGGTGGGTGCCGAAGTCGATGGGCATGTTCCTGCGTTCATGTGAGATGGATGCTCGTACCGGAGGCACGTACCGCCTGGTGTTCGGCCACGACGCCTCGGACCTTCACGAATTCTTCGGCAGGTATATCGAAGTGACACCGCACTCACGCCTCGTCTGGACCAATGACGAAGGTGGTGACGGTGGACCCGTCACCACGCTGACCTTCGAGGAAAAGGGTGGCAAGACGCTGCTGGTCATGCACGAACTCTATCCCTCGAAGGAGGCTCTCGACGCGGCCGGTACCGGGGCGGCGGATGCGATGGGCGAGACGTTCGAGCAATTGGACGAGCTTCTCGTCGTCTTGGGCGAGAGCGTGAGGCGGTCATGACGTCATCGATCTCGGGGACGGGGTTGCTGCCGCCCTCGACGACGAAAAGACCGCGACAGTGATCCGCAAGCGCAGCGCCGAGACGAAGATACGCGGCGTCATCGCTTGATCGGGATCACGCTGCCCTCAACCCTTCCCATGCCGTAAACACCGAGACCGCAAACAGCAGCAGTCCGGCCGCCCGGCCCGCAAAAGCGGTCGCCCGCGGATTGGCCACCAGCAGATTGCGGCTGCGGCCGGCGGTGATGGCGAGCCCGCCATAGATGGCGGCCTGCGTCAGCATCGTCAGCAAGCCCATGACCGTCGCCTGCATCCAGATCGGGCCGTAATCCGGCTTCAGGAACTGCGGATAGACGGCAAATATGAAGAGATAGGCCTTCGGGTTGATCAGGCAGGTCACCAGTCCCTGGCGAAAGGCCTTCCAGGCCGTACGGCTGCCGGCGGGCCCGTCGTGGCCGACGGTGATGGAACTGCGCACCAGCGAGATGCCGATGAAGGCCATGTAGGCTGCGCCGGCTATCAGCAGCGGCTTGTACAGGATCGGCACGAAATGCATCAGCAGGCCGACGCCGATGGCGCCGTTCAGCGTGTGCACGATGCCGCCGACCATGATGCCGCCGGTGGCGGCGAGTCCCCGGTCGCGGCCGCCGGTGAGCGCGTTGGCTAGCACGAACAGCATGTCCATGCCGGGCACGATGATGATGCCGGACAGCAGGATAAAGAACAGCCATAGATTTTCCGCGTAACTCATGTCAGTTGCCTGTCGCTTCCTGCTGGGGTGCCGTTGAGGAATTTGTTGATTTTCAACCTGATAGGCAGTCCAATAAATCACCCCAACTGACGGGGATGTGTCAGTAGCGTTTAATCAGGGAGAGGAAATGCGCAAGGCGTCGCGCCTGTTCGAGATCATCCAGATCCTGCGGCTGGCGCGGCAGCCGGTGACGGCGGCGATGATCGCCGGGCAGCTGGAAGTCACGGTGCGTTCGATCTATCGCGACATCGCCGCACTGCAGGCAATGCGCGTGCCGATCGAAGGCGGGCGCGGTATCGGCTACATATTGCGGCCCGGCTTCGACCTGCCGCCGCTGATGTTTTCGATCGAGGAGATGGAAGCGATCGTCCTGTCGCTCGCCCTGCTGGAGCGCACGGGAGACAGCGAACTCAAGCAGGCGGCCAAGCGCGTCAGCGCCAAGATCGCCAGCGCCGTGCCGCCGCCGTTGCGCCAGGCGTTCGACGCCAACGCGCTGCATGTCTGGGGGTTCGCAGCACCGGCAATCGGCACCATCGATCTGGCGCTTGTGCGCCGCGCCATCCGCGACGAGGAAAAGCTCGACCTGTCCTATCGCGACGAAATCGGCCGCGCCTCCGAGCGGCTGATCCGTCCGATCGCGCTGATCTACTATTCAGAAACCGCCAACATCGTCGCCTGGTGCGAATTGCGCCAGGCCATCCGCAATTTCCGCAGCGACCGCATCGCGGATTGCCGGGCGACCGGGCTGCGCTTCAAGGGCGAAGGCGATCGCCTGCGGCAGGTCTGGGTCAGTGGCTGGGAGGCGAACGCTGTCGCTGGCGGCTGAAGCGGATCTTACCGCACATCCACCCAGCGCTTTTCCTCGAACGACCTCGCCATCGCGTGCACGGTGCGCTCGATCTCCAGCCCTTCGGCAAATTCGATGACCCGTGCCGGCTTGCCGGCAAGCCGCGTCAGCAATTCGTGACACTCGATGATCTTGAGGTCGTTGAAACCTAGCCCATGGCCCGGCGCCGGGAGGAAGGCGTCGTAAGGCTTGTGGTGCGGCGCCACCAATATGGTGCGGTAGCCCTGTTCGGTCGGGCGATCGGCGGTGACGTAGAGCTGGATTTCGTTCATCCGCTCCTGGTCGAACAGGATCGATCCCTTGGAGCCGAAAATCTGTATGGCGATGCGGCCCTTGCGGCCCCAGGCCGAGCGGTTGACCAGCAGCGTGCCGGCAATGCCGTTTTCCAGATGCATCAAAACGCTGGCGATGTCGTAGGTCTCCACCGCACGGCGGCCGCCGCTGGCCAGCTTGCGGTCGACATAGGGTTTGGCCATGTCGCAGATGACTTTTGCGACGCGGCCGAACAGCGTCGACACCAGCGACAGCGGATGCACGGCGAAATCGTCGAGCGCGCCATAGCCGGATGCGGCCTCATGCTTCCAGAAGAACAGCGCTTCCGGATCGGCCATGAAGTCCTCGTCCATCTCGATGCGCAGATGGTTGACCTCGCCGATGATCTTTTCCTCGAGCAGCGCGCCGATGTGGCGGATGGCCGGGCTCTGTATGTAGTTGTAGCCAAGCGCTGCGACCTTGCCGGACTTCTTCGCCGCGGCCGCCATCGCCGCTGCTTCGGCAAAGCTCGGCGCCATCGGCTTCTCGCACCACAGATGCTTGCCGGCTTCGAGAATAGCGATGGCCATCTCCGGATGGAACTGATTGGGCGTGGTCAGCGAGACGATATCGACCTCGGGGTCGTTGACGACGGCACGCCAGTCGCCCGACGCCTTGGCGAAGCCGAACTCACCGGCCTTGCGCTTGGCCAGCTCCTCGTTGACCTCGCCGAGATGGACCAGCTTCGGCTTGGCGACATCGGGAAAGACGGCACCGACGGCGCTCCACGCAATGGCGTGGCATTTGCCCATGAAACCCGTGCCGATAAGACCAACGCCGACCATTTCTTTCTCCCAATACCTGAAGCGATCGATGGATGAATTAGTCCATTTCTTCTCCGAATGGAATGTCTGCCTCATTTTTTATGGCCTTCTTGCGCAGGCTCGCTATGATGGGGCAGAGAGGACGTCACTTGAGTTAAAGAGAGCATGATGTCGTCCGAAAACCGCTGCACACTTTTCGGCATCATGCTCTAGATGAGCTTGGACGGGGCGACGATGGACGAACGGGTACCTCGCGACTTCGAGACGCTGCGCGCCACGATCCTCGATCGCCGTGAAACCTTGCCCAAGCGCATCGCCCAGATCGCCGCCTACGCGCTCGACAACCCTGATGACATCGCCTTCGGCACCGCCGCCAGCATCGCTGCTTCGGCGGGCGTGCAGCCGTCCACCCTGATCCGCTTTGCCCAGCAACTAGGCTTTGACGGCTTCACCAGCTTGCAGCAGGTGTTTCGCGAGCGGCTGCGCGAGCGCAATTCCTCTTATGACGAACGCCTTCAGGCGCTGCGCGCCAAGGCCGATGCGGGTGCTGGACACCGAGCCATCTTCGACGGCTTCGTCGCCGCCGCCAGCACTTCGCTCAACGATATTTCGCGAACGCTCGACGAGGCGCATCTGGAAGACGCGATCTCGCTGCTGGCCAAGGCCGAGACCATCTATGTCCTGGCCAAGCGGCGCTCCTACCCGGTGGCAAGCTATATCGCCTATGCCTTGGGCAAACTGAAGATCCGCAACCAGCTGATCGAATCCGCCGCCGGCCTCAATGCCGAAATGGTCGCCTTCGCCACCCCGGCCGACGCCGTCATCGCCATCAGCTTCTCGCCCTACGCACCGGCCACCATCGAGGAAGCCCGCACCATTTCCGAACAGGGCGTGCCGATCGTCGCCATCACCGACAGTTCGTTTTCGCCACTAGCGCAGTTCGCCAAGGTCTGGTTCGAAGTCGCCGAGGCCGATTTCGCCGGCTTCCGCTCGCTGTCGGCCACCATGGCGCTGGCCATGGCGCTCACCGTCGGCGTCGGCGAGAAGCGGCGCAGCACCGGAAAGAAGCGCAAGGTCTAGGCAATCCCAGAAAAAGGCGTGAAGCGGTTTTCCGTCCGGAAAATGCGGACTTGGGATCTGTGGAAAGGGATCATCCCGTATGCCATGCTAGAACCGAAGTTCATCGAGAATGGTTCATGCATGAATTGGGAACAGATCGCATCGGATTTCGCTTGGGACGGCTCATGGCGAGATATCTACGTTCTGAACACGTCTGAGGCAGATTGGCAGGCCGTCTGGGACATCCTCCTCGAATGGACCCCGCCAATTTCAGTGTCTCCGGCAAGATCGAATCGATGCCATTGGGGGTCGAAGCCGCCCTGGAAAGCGAAACAGACAGCCTACTTTCTTTTTACGTCGGGCCAATCCAGCTTGCATGTCACTTCTTCACCGTTGTCGAAATCGAGTTCGACTTCGATCCTAGGCAAGTCAGCGGAGAAACTGAGATTGAGCACCTTGACCGCTTTGTGCGATTGCTAGGTGACGCTACTGGGAAGCAGGTAACTCTGACGCAGGAAAATGATCAGGAGGCTATCATCGCCCGCTACTCTCCCGACCTTGGGAGTGTGGTCTGGCGTGCTTTTTCATAACCGAATCGTTTTGTCGGCTGGCGGCTTTCCCCCTCAAACTCGTCTCGATCCACATCTGGTTGCGCGGTAACGGGTCTCCATCCTAAGTCTCCAGCAGCCATCGCTCTTCGGCACTTTTAAAGGAAGGAATGCTCATTCCATATTGACTATGGATTGGAATTATTATTTCATATTCCCGGCGCCACGCTGCCGCTCGCGCGTGTCCCCCAACTACGTTGCTCAAGAAAACAAGACCGACGGGAGGTTCCAATGAGCGAAGCCGTGGACGCCAAACAGGCGACGCTCGATGTCATCACCATCGGTCGCGCTTCCGTCGACCTTTACGGCCAGCAGATCGGCTCGCGGCTGGAGGACATCACCTCCTTTGCCAAATCGGTCGGCGGCTGCCCGGCCAACATCTCGGTTGGCACGGCGAGACTAGGCCTGCGCTCGGCGCTGCTCACCCGCGTCGGCGACGAGCAGATGGGCCGCTTCATCCGCGAGCAGCTGCGGCGCGAAGGCGTCAATGTCGATGGGCTCAAGACCGACCAGGAACGGCTGACGGCCCTGGTGCTGCTTTCGGTCGAGAGCGAAGGCGTCTCGCCAATGATCTTTTATCGCAGCGACTGCGCCGACATGGCGCTCGCCGAAGAAGACATCGATGAAGCCTTCATCGCCTCGGCCCGCTCGATCGTCGTCACCGGCACGCATTTTTCCCGGCCCAACAGCGACGCCGCCCAGCGCAAGGCGATCCGCATCATCAAGGCCAAGGGCGGCAAGGTGGTGTTCGACATCGACTACCGCCCCAACCTCTGGGGGCTCGCCGGCCATGCCGAAGGTTTTGAGCGCTATGTCAAATCCGACCGCGTCTCAGCCCAGCTGAAGACGGTGCTGCCCGATTGCGACCTCATCGTCGGCACCGAGGAAGAGATCATGATCGCCTCGGGCGCCGACGATTGCCTGAGCGCGCTGAAGACGATCCGCGCGCTGTCCAAGGCAACCATCGTACTGAAGCGCGGCGCCATGGGCTGCATCGTCTATGACGGGCCGGTCAGCGACGATCTGGAAGACGGTATCGTCGGCAAGGGCTTTCCGATCGAGATCTATAATGTGCTGGGCGCGGGCGATGCCTTCATGTCCGGTTTCCTGCGCGGCTGGCTGGGTGGCGAAGATCATGCGACAGCGGCGACCTGGGCCAATGCCTGCGGCGCTTTCGCCGTGTCGCGGCTGCTCTGCGCGCCGGAATATCCGACCTTCGAGGAATTGCAGTTCTTCCTCAGGAACGGCAGCAAGCACCTCGCTCTGCGCAAGGACGAGGCGATCAACCACATCCATTGGGCGACGACCCGCCGCCGCGATATCCCCTCGATGATGGCGCTCGCCTGCGACCACCGTGTGCAGCTTGAGGACGTCGCGGCAAAGACCGGCGCCGATCCGGCGCGCATCCGCGATTTCAAGGTGCTGGCGGTCAAGGCTGCGGCGAAAGTCGCCGCCGGCCGCGACGGCTATGGCATGCTGATCGACGAGAAGCATGGCCGCGAAGCGATGTTCGAATTCGCCCGCCACCCCTTTGCCTGGCTCGGCCGTCCCGTCGAACTGCCGGGCTCGCGGCCGCTGCGCTTCGAGTTCTCGCAGGACATCGGCTCGCAACTGGTGGAATGGCCGGTCGACCACTGCATCAAATGCCTGTGCTTCTATCACCCCGACGATCCGGCAGCGCTCAAGGAAGAGCAGCAGCAGAAGCTGCGCTCGCTGTTCGAAGCCGCGCGGAAGGTCGGCCGGGAGCTTCTGGTCGAGATCATCGCCGGCAAGCACGGCAAGCTCGACGAAACGACCATCCCGCGCGCCCTGGAAGAACTCTATGCGCTTGGCATCAAGCCGGACTGGTGGAAGCTCGAACCGCAGGCGTCGGCCGGCGCCTGGGCCAAGATCGAAGCGGTGATCCTGAAGCACGATCCCTGGTGTCGTGGCGTCGTGCTGCTGGGTCTCGAAGCGCCGCAGGACGAACTGGAAGCGGCCTTTGCCGCCACCGCCAAGGCGCCGATCGTCAAGGGCTTTGCCGTCGGCCGCACCATCTTCGTCCACGCCGCCGAACAATGGCTGGCGGGCAAGATGACGGATGACGAGGCTATCGCCGACATGGCCGCGCGCTTCGAACAGTTGACCGAAGCGTGGCTTGCCGCGCGTGGCCGTAAAGCAGCATAAAGGCGCGGCAAGAGGACTGCGGAGGAAAACACCATGAGCAAGACAATCCGCCTGACGATGGCGCAGGCGCTGACCCGCTTTCTGAGCAAGCAGATGNCGAGATCGACGGCAGACGAGTGCCCATCTTCGGCGGTGTCTGGGCGATCTTCGGTCACGGCAATGTCGCCGGCATCGGCGAGGCGCTGTACCAGCTGCGCGACGAATTGCCGACCTTCCGCGCCCACAATGAGCAGGCGATGGCGCATGCGGCGATCGCCTATGGCAAGGCCAATTTCCGCCGCCGCTTCATGGCCGCGACCTCTTCGATCGGCCCCGGTGCGCTCAACATGGTGACGGCGGCGGCGCTCGCCCACGTAAACAGGTTGCCCGTCCTGTTTTTGCCGGGCGATGTCTTCGCCAACCGCATCCCCGATCCGGTGCTGCAGCAGGCCGAGGACTTTTCCGACGGCACCGCGACGGTCAATGACTGCTTCCGTCCGGTGTCGCGCTATTTCGACCGCATCACCCGTCCCGAGCAGATCATCCCGGCATTGGCGCGGACCATGCAGGTGCTGACCGATCCGGCGGAATGCGGCCCGGTGACGCTGTCGCTCTGCCAGGACGTGCAGGCCGAGGCCTATGACTATCCCGAGAGCTTTTTCGCCGAGCGCGTCTGGCACCAGCGCCGGCCGCGTCCGGACCGGCATGAATTGGCGGCGGCGGTCACCGCGCTGAAGGGTGCGAAAAAACCGCTGATCATCGCCGGCGGCGGCGTGCTGTATGCGCAGGCTTCGGACGAACTGGCGAAATTCGCCGAGAGCGCCGGCATTCCGGTCTGCGAGACGCAAGGCGGCAAGTCCTCGCTGCCCGACACACATCCGCTCAACATGGCGGCGGTTGGCGTCACCGGCACGTCCGCGGCCAACCGGCTGGCCGAGGAAGCCGATGTCGTGCTCGCCATCGGCACCCGCCTGCAGGATTTCACCACCGGCTCGTGGGCGCTGTTCAAGAACTCCGGCAAGACCATCATCGGCCTCAACGTGCAGCCTTTCGACGCCGGCAAGCACCGCGCGCTGCCGCTGGTCGCCGATGCGGCCGAAGGGCTCGCCGAACTCGGTGCTGCGCTGGGGAACTGGAAAGCACCGGCGACATGGACCGACAATGCGACCCAAGGCAAGAAGGCTTGGCAGGCCGAAGCCTCCAAGGTGACGGCGTCGACCAACGCCGCCTTCCCGTCGGACGCGCAGGTGATCGGCGCCGTGCAGCGCGCGCTGGGATCCGGCGTGACCTTGCTGAACGCGTCGGGCGGCCTGCCGGGCGAGTTGCACAAGCTCTGGCAGGCAGGCGCGCCCGGCTCGTACCATGGCGAATATGGCTTCTCGACCATGGGCTACGAGATTGCCGGCGGGCTCGGCGCCAAGATGGCCAAGCCCGACCAGGAGGTCGTCGTCATGGTCGGGGACGGCTCATACCTCATGATGAATTCCGAAATCGCCACGTCGGTGATGCTCGGCCTGAAGCTGACCATAGTGGTGCTCGACAACAGGGGTTATGGCTGCATCAACCGGCTGCAGATGGCCACCGGCGGCGCCAACTTCAACAACCTCCTGAAGGACGCGCGCCACGAGATCCTGCCCGACATCGACTTCGCCGCGCATGCGGCGAGCATGGGCGCTATTGCCGAGAAGGTGCCGTCGATCACCGGCCTGGAGACCGCGCTGCAAAAGTCGAAAACCAACGACCGCACCACCGTGCTGGTCATCGACACCGACCCGCTGATTTCCACCGATGCCGGCGGCCATTGGTGGGATGTCGCGGTGCCGGAAGTCTCCGCACGGCCGCAGGTCAACGCAGCCCGCAAGGCCTACGACGAAAAGCGGCAGATGCAGACAATCGGCGATTGATGTACATGCACCCGGCCCCTACCTCCCCCTTGTGGGGAGGTCGGACCGAAGGTCCGGGTGGGGGTCTGGCGCCGCACCCCACCTCGCTGCTTCGCAGCGACCCTCCCCACAAGGGGGAGGGTGAACAAGAAACCGGAGCTAAAACTTGAAAGCCAAACTGGGCATGTCCCCCATTGCGTGGTGGAACGATGATCTTGCCGAACTCAGCGACGACGTCTCGCTGGAAGAGTGCCTGCGCCAGTCGCGCTCGGCCGGCTTCACCGGCATGGAAATGGGCCGCCGCTTTCCCAATGACCCCGAAATCATGCTGCCTATCCTGAAAAAGGCCGACGTGACGCTGTGCGGCGGCTGGTTCTCCGGCACGCTGGTCGATGAGGACATGGGCAAGAACAAGGATCGCATCCAGCCGATGATCGACCTGTTCAAGGCGGTGAATGCGCCTTGCATCGTCTATGGCGAGGTCGGCCGCTCGATCCAGGGTGATCGCTCCAGGCCTCTCGCCACGAAGCCGAAATTGTCCAACGACGAGATGAGGGCCTATGCCAGGCGCCTCACCGAATTCGGCGAATGGTGCGCCGAGCAAGGCATGCCGCTGTCCTATCACCATCACATGGCGGCGGTGGTCGAGACCGAGCCGGAGCTCGATGCCTTCATGCGCCATTCCGGCGAAGGCATTCCGTTGCTGCTCGATGCAGGGCATCTCGCCTTTGCCGGTGGCGACGTGCTGCGCGCCATCGACAACCACCACAAGCGCATCAGCCATGTCCATGTGAAGGATGTGCGCATGGGCGTGATCGACGGGCTCGACCGCACAAAGCAGTCCTTTCTCGACGCCGTGGCGCTCGGTGCCTTCACGGTGCCTGGCGACGGTTCGCTCGATTTCGGCGCCATCGTGCAGCGCTTCGCCGACCATGGCTATGAAGGCTGGTTCGTCGTCGAGGCCGAGCAGGACCCGAAAAAGAACCCGCCGCTGAAGATGGCCCACGTGGGTTACAAGGAGCTGATGCGGGTGATGACGGCGGCCGGCTACACGGTCGAGACGCAAGGCTTTCCCAATGCGTAAGCCGGTCCGATGAAGGATTACGAGCACCCGTTCTTCCGGCCGCTGTGGCGGCGCGTTGCCGTCGTCGCCGTCTGCGTGATCTGGGCCGGAATAGAATTCGCCTCCGGCACCCCATTCTGGGGCATCATTGCGCTCGGCTTTGCCGCCTACGCGGTGTGGCAGTTCTTCTATCTTTACAAGCCGGTGGAGGAGAGCAAGGCTGCGCCTGATCGACCGAAGACCGGCGAAGCGAAGGCGGACGCCGAACCGAAGGAATGAAGCGGCCGTGGCTCGGAAGGGCTTGCGGGTCGGACACTCGACACCTGGCGTATCGCCTACGTCGGTGATTGGCCGGAACGTCCCTCGCTTCGTCATCCTAGGGTCTTCGCGACGGAGCTTCGCTCTAGGATGACGAAGTTGAGAGGCCGACCTCGAAGACTTGCGATAGGAGAGACAAAACATGTCGAAACTGCTCGTCAAAGCCGACAAGGGCCATGGCCGCGTCGCCTATGTCACGCCCAACAGCGCCGGATGGACCTATGTCGGCTTCGACCTGCACCGCCTGAAGCCGGGCGAGACCGCATCCGGCAAGACGCAGGATCGCGAAGTCTGCCTGGTGTTCGTCACCGGCAAGGGCACGGCAAGGGCCGGCGGCCAGGAACTCGGCCTGCTCGGCGAGCGCATGTCGCCCTTCGAGGGCAAGCCGTGGTCGGTCTATATTCCGGAGGGTTCGGACTGGTCGGTCACCGCCGACACCGATCTCGAACTCGCGGTCTGCTCGGCGCCGGGCCTGGGCGGCGGCTTGCCCGTTCGCGTCATCGCACCCGACGACCTCGGCCAGGAGACTCGGGGCAAAGGCACCAACACGCGCTACGTCACCAACATATTGCCCGAGGGCAAGCCCGCCGACTCGCTGCTGGTGGTCGAGGTCATCACGCCCGGTGGCCACACATCGAGCTACCCGCCGCACAAGCACGATCAGGACAACCTGCCGGCCGAATCCTATCTTGAGGAAACCTACTACCACCGCCTCAACCCGCCGCAGGGTTTTGCCTTCCAGCGCGTCTACACCGACGCCGACAAGACCGGCGCCCGCGAGCTGGACGAAGCCATGGCGATCGAGGACGGCGATGTTGTGCTGGTGCCCAAGGGCTATCACCCCTGCGCCGCCTGCCACGGCTACGACCTCTATTACCTTAACGTCATGGCCGGGCCGAAGCGGACGTGGAAGTTCCACAACGCGCCCGAGCACGAATGGCTCATGAAGGCCTGATCGGCCTTCGCTTGCGCCAGAAGCTGTTGGTCCAGCAGCGAAAAATCGTCGGCTAACGATCCACGGGGTCGATTTGCCTTCGAAAACCCGCATAAGCTTCGTCAATCCGTCATGGAAATCACCTATGGCAGCGGGCTGACGAGGATTTTTTTCGATGCGCTACGCCATCTATTTCACCCCGAGGCAGGACGAACCGCTGGCGCGGCTCGCCGCCAACTGGCTGGGCCGCGACCCCTTTGGCGCCGCCACCAGGCCGGTCGAGGCGGTGGGCGAGCTGTCGGCGGCCGAAGTCGCCTTTCACACCGCATCGGCGCGGCGCTACGGTTTCCATGCGACGCTGAAAGCGCCCTTCCGGTTGGCCGCCAACGAAACCGAAAGCTCGCTGCGCGCGGCGCTGGACGCCTTTGCCGAAGCAACGCCGACGGTCACCATCCCGCGCCTGGTCGTCAGCCAGATCGATGGTTTCTTCGCTTTGGTGCCGGAAGGCCCGCTGCCGCCGCTCAACCGTTTCGCCGACGATGTCGTGCTTAGCTTCGACCGTTTTCGCGCGCCGCTCACCGAGGCCGAGATCGAGCGGCGCAGCCCGGATTCGCTGAAGCCAGCCGAGTTCCGCAATCTCTGCCAGTGGGGCTATCCCTATGTGTTTGAGACCTTTCGTTTCCACATGACGCTGTCCGGCCGGGCCGGGCCGCAGGAAAGCCAACGTCTGCGCGCAGCGATCGACAGCCTCTTTGCGCAGGTGCTGCGGCAACCGGTGCTGGTGGATGCGCTGACGCTGTTCGTCGAGACCGAACCGGGCGCTCCGTTCATGGTGCTTTCGCATCATGCGCTCGGCCGCCGAGCTGCCCGAAAAACTGCCTGACCACAATTCGTCCGAGTAAGCAAGGACTGCCTGAAATGACCGCCGAAACCGTTCTCCACAACGCCCGCATCGTGCTTGCCGACGAGATCGTCGAAGGGTCGCTCGTGCTGCGCGACGGTTTTATCTCCGGCATCGACGCCGGCACCGGCCAAATCGGCGGGAGCATGGGCGGCGAGGACATGGGCGGCGACTACATCATTCCCGGCCTGGTCGAGCTGCACACTGACCATCTCGAAGGCCACTATGCGCCGCGCCCGAAAGTGCGCTGGAACCCGATCGCCGCCGTCCTTGCCCATGACGCGCAGGTGGCCACCGCCGGCATCACCACCGTCCTCGACGCGTTGCGTGTCGGCATGGACGAGGACGCGGATATTACCTCCGACGACATCCGCAAGCTCGCCGGCGCGATCGAGGACAGCGTCGCGAAAGACCGGTTGCGGGCCGACCATTTCCTGCACCTGCGCTGCGAGGTCTCGGCGCCGGATTGCTTGCGGGCTTTCGCCAATTTCGATGGCGACGAGCGGGTCAAGCTGGCCTCGCTGATGGACCATGCGCCGGGACAGCGTCAGTTCGTCAATCTCGACACCTACGCCCATTACTATCAGCGCAAGCTGAAATTGACCGATCGCGACTTCCAATTGTTCTGCGAAAAGCGGATGTCGGAATCGGCGAAGAATTCGGGACCGAACCGGGTGGCGATATCAGCCGCCTGCAACGAGCGGGGCATCGTGCTGGCGAGCCATGACGACGCCACATCAGGCCATGTCGACGAGGCGATCGAACAAGGCGTGCGCGTCGCGGAATTCCCGACCACGCTGGAAGCCGCCAAGGCCTCGAAGGATGCCGGGCTCGGCGTGCTGATGGGCGCGCCCAACGTCATGCGCGGCTCCTCGCATTCGGGCAACGTCTCGGCCCGCACGCTGGCCGGCGACGGCCTGCTCGACATATTGTCGTCCGACTACATTCCCTTCAGCCTGATCCAGTCGGCCTTCTTCCTCGGCGACGTCGTCGAGGGCATTTCCCTGCCGCAGGCGGTTGCGATGGTGTCGAAGAATCCGGCCGAGGCGATCGGCCTAAACGACCGCGGCGTCATCGAACAGGGCCGCCGCGCCGACCTCGTGCGGGTGCGCCTCGACGATCATGTGCCGGTCGTGCGCACCGTCTGGCGCCAAGGGCGGCGGGTCGCCTGATGGTCTCGGCGTCGATCGAGCGCGAACTCAGCAGCGAGGCCTTTCCGGTCCGCAACGGCGTCTTCGTCGCCGTCGTCGGCCCGAGTGGCGCCGGCAAGGATACGGTAATCGGTTATGCCCGCACCTTGTTTGCCGACGAGACGAGGCTGGAGTTCGTCCGCCGGGTCATCACCAGGCCGAGCGACGCCGCAAGCGAGGATCACGACACGCTGGCCGACGCGGCCTTTGTCGAAGCCGAGGCCGACGGCGCCTTCGCCATTTCCTGGGAGGCGCACGGGCTGCGCTACGGCATTCCGGCCGATGTCGACTGGTCCATCGCCAATGGCCATGTCGCGGTCGCCAATGTCTCGCGCGCAGTCATCCCGGTGCTGCGGGAGCGCTATGCCAATCTGGCTGTCGTCGAGATCACCGCCTCGCCGGAAATCCTCGCCGAGCGTCTCGCCCAGCGCGGCCGCGAATCGCGCGGCGAAGTGCTGGCTCGGCTCGCCCGCAGCGCCAATATCGCTTTGTCCGGCTCCGGCGTCACCTCGATCGACAATGGCGGCCGGCGCGAAGCCGCCGGAGAACGCTTCGCCGAGGTGCTGCGCAAGGCGATGGCCTTCTCGGATATATCCGGCGTGATGTAGCGCTACTCCGCCGCGACAGTCTTCCGGCTGGCATCGAGCATCAGCCGCCTTGCGCGGAACACGCCCCATTGCTGGTCGACCAGCACGCCGATCAGGATCACGCCGCCCATCACCGCGAAGTTGAGCGAGGACGGGATGCCGAGCAGATTGACCAGGTTCTGCAACTCTTGCAGCAGCACGGTGCCCAGGATGACGCCAACCAGCGAGCCTTCGCCGCCGCGCAGCGAGAAGCCGCCGAGCACGGCGGCGGCAATGGCGTAGAGTTCGTAGAACTGGCCGTGGCTGGCCGGCGAGATCGAGCGCGTGTACATCGCGAAATAGATCGCCGACAGCGCCGTCAGAACGCCGCAGATGACATAGGCGGCCATCACGACGCGGCCGGTGCGGATGCCCGAATATTTAGCCGCCTCTTCGTTCTTGCCGATGGCATAGAGGTAGCGTCCGAACACCGAGCGGTGCAGCACCACCCACATGACGATCGAAATGACGATCAGTGCGATGAAACTGTTGGGCACGCCATAGCTGCGGCCCGCAGTGAGGAATTCGAGCTCGGGAAAATTCTGGCCGAAGGCGAAGCCGGCGGTGCCGTCGGCGGTATAGAAACGGGCGACCCCGCGATAGATCAAAAGGCCGCACAGCGTCACCACGAAGGGCTGCAATTTCAGCCTTGTGATCAGCCAGCCATGCGCCAGCCCGATGATGCCGCCCAGCACCAGGATCAGCGGCAGCGCCACCGGCCATGGCATGTCGCGCACGGCGATGAAATCGATGAACAGCGTGCCGAGCAGCGCCACCAGCGATCCCACCGACAATTCGATGCCGCCGGTGATGATGACGAAGGCCTGGCCGATGGCGAGGATCCCAAACAGGCCGATCAGGTTCGAGGTGTTGGCGAGGTTGATCGGTAAAAGGAAGCGCGGGTTGATGGCGGTCACCACGGCGCCGACCACCAGGATCAGGATCAGCAGGCCGAGATCTTTTTTGCTCATCGTCTTCTCCCCAATGCGCCGGACCGGCAATCGCCTGAAGCCCGCTAGTTTGCCGGCTTGCCGACCGCCAGCAACAGCACGTTTTCCTGGCTGAATTGTTCCTTGTCGAGAATGCCCGAGATCTGGCCCTCATGCATGACGGCGATGCGGTCGGACACGCCGATCACCTCTTCCATGTCGCTGGAGATCATCAGCACGGCGACGCCGGCATCGGCCAAGGCTCGCATCAGCCCGTAAATCTCGGCCTTGGCGCCGATATCGATGCCGCGCGTAGGCTCATCGAGGATCATCACCTTCGGGTTCATCGCCAGCCATTTGCCCAGCACCACCTTCTGCTGGTTGCCGCCCGACAGCGTGCCGGTTCGCGTCTGCACCGACGGCGCCTTGATGCCGAGATTGCTCTTCTGCTTCTCGGCGGTGGCGGTCTCGGCGCTTGCCGACACCAGTCGACGCTTCGCATGCGCCGGCAGGTTGGGCAGCGAGATGTTCTGCGCGATCGACAGGTCAAGCAAAATGCCGGTCAGCTTGCGGTCTTCCGGAACCAGAAAAATGCCATGCGCGACCGCATCGGCCGCCGAACCCAGCACAAGCGGCTTGCCGTCGAGTTCGAGCCCACCGCCAAGCGTGCTGTCGATGCCGAAGAACACCCGCGCCAGTTCGGTGCGGCCGGAGCCGACAAGGCCGGCGAGGCCGAGGATTTCACCGCGCCTGATGTCGAGGTCGACCGGCCGGGCAGGGTAGGCGGGGGTGCGGATGGCTTTGGCCGAGAGCGCAGTGGCGCCCGGCGCCCGAGCCGCCTCGGAGGCCTTCTCGCGCTCCTTCAGCATGCGGCCGATCATCAGCTTGACCATCTGGTCGTGGTTGATGGCGCTCTTCGGCAAGGTGCCAGCCAGCATGCCGTCGCGCAGCACCACGACGCGGTCGGCGACGCGCTCGACCTCATGCAGCCGGTGCGAAATGAAGATGACGCTGATGCCATCGGCCTTCAGCGCCTTGATGACGTCGAGCAGCTTGTCGGTTTCGGCGAGCGGCAGGCTCGACGTCGGCTCGTCGAGGATCACCAGCCGCGCCTTGATCGACAGTGCCTTGGCGATCTCGACCATCTGCTGCTGCGCCAGCGACAGCGAGGCAACCGGCGTATCGGCGGAGAAATTGGCGCCGACGCGCTTCAGCAGTGGCGCCACCATTTCGCGCAGCTTGGCGCGGTCGACCAATCTCAGCGGCCCGCCGCGCAACGGCTCGCGGCCGAAGAAGATATTGGCGGCAACATCGAGGTTTTCGAAGAGATTGAGTTCCTGGTGGACGAAGGCGATGCCCGACCCCAGGCTGCCTTCGACGGTGAGCCCGTCATGCGCAACGCCGTCGACGGTGATGGCGCCGCTGTCCGGCCTGGTGACGCCGCCGAGGATCTTCATCAAGGTCGATTTGCCGGCGCCGTTTTCGCCGACCAGGCCGATCACCTCGCCCGGCCTGACCTCCATGGAAAAGCCGTCCAGCGCCACCACGCCCGGATAGGTTTTGCGCACGTTCTCGAGGCCGAGGAACGGGGTGGTTGCGACGATAGATGGGTCGGAATAATTCATCACGCCATATTTGATCAGGCTTGCCAGCAGCCGGTGGGCTACAGACTGACGGGCCTTGGCCGACCCGTCAACACGATCGCCGGCTCAAGGCGAACCCTGAGCCGGCGCAACTGCTCGTGGTCTCAGTTTCCGGACATCGCCTTCAGATTGGCGGCATAGGTGTCGACATCGTCCTTACCGATGATCTTGGTCGGGATGATGATCAGGCCGCCTTCCGGAATGCCTGATTTGTCGCCCTTGAGATAGGCGGCCATCAGCTTCATGCCCTGATAGGCCCATTCGAAGGGCTGCTGCACGACGGTGGCCGCCACGGTGCCTTCCTTGACGCCGCCCAACGTGATCGGATCGTCATCGAAGCCGACGACGGTGATCGAGCCGAGCTTGCCGGCGTCGCGCAGCGCTTCATAGATGCGCGGCGTGTTGTAGGAATAGAAGCCGACCATGCAGGTGATGTCGGGGCTGGCGACCAGCGCGTCCTCGACATTCTTCTTGGCGCGCGCCTGGTCGATGTCGTCGCCGCGCACGTCCACCAGTTCGATCTTGCTGCCGGCGAGGCCGTCCTTCATGCCCTGGATGCGTTCCTTGGCATTGTCGGCGCCGAGCAGGCCGACGAAGCCGAGGCACTTGCCGCCGTCCGGCATCGCTTTCTTGGCGATCTCGGCCGCCTGCTTGCCGGCGTCGACATTGGACGAGCCGATATAGGCAACACGCTTGGTCTGCGGGGCATCGGAGTCGGTGGTGAACAGCGCCGTTTCCGACGCGATCTTGTTCAGGCCGTCGGTCGAGGTCTTGGGGTCGACGGCCGAGACCATGATGCCCTTGACGCCGGCGGTCACCAGATCGTCCATCAGCCGCTGCTGGATGGCGACCGAGGACTGCTCGGGATACTTGAGTTCGAGATTGTAGTCGGGCAATTCGGCCTGCGCCTTCTTGACGCCGGCTTCGGCGGCCTTCCAGAAATCGGAAGCGCCGTTGACGACGAAGGCAAGCGTCGGCTTGTCGTCGGCGCGCGCAATGGCTGTCGCGGTCAGGCCAAGCAGCAGGGCTGCGGTGGCCACGGATGCATGTCGTATCAAGGATTTCATGTTCAACCTCCCGTTTTGGCTCAGTCGTCGGACTGACCGATCTGAATTCACTGACTTGCCGCTCGCGATTTGGACGCCCTCCTCCTCAGGGGTTCCCGGCGCTGAAGAATGGCGTCGTCGGTCGCGATCACGGACTTTAGAGACTCATCCCGTGCTCGTAAATAGTCTGATTTGTCTGACATATCACATGTCCGAGACCAGGCTTGCGGAGGCAAACCCCGCTCGCCATCGGGCCATTCACGTGCACTTCTCGCCGCACGGGGTCCCACCTGACCGGACACGGCGGATTGACGTTACAGCGTCGTTTTGTATTAGTAAACACTATTAGCAGAGGTCTCGCGCGGACACTCGGCGGTGGCCCTAGGTCTAGTTTGCCCGAACAGGTGCAGCACGGCTTCGCGCAAGCAGATGCCTTGCAGTCCTCAAATTTCACGCGGCCCGAAGCGGCATGGCGGCGAACTTCAAAGCTGCTAATAAAGATAAACGCCTTCGACTATTTCCATTGGTCGACGGCGCGACACCATCTTGTCGGTGTGGCAGGCTTGCGACTAGACAGGCTGGGGATTGGGACGCAATGCCATGAGCGAGACGAGGGATCCGGACGACACGGCGAAGCGGCGCAAGGCGCCGGCGAGAGCCGCCAAGGGCGGCCGCGTCACCATGACCGACATCGCCAGGGCAGCCGGTTGCTCGCAGGCGACCGTCTCTTTCGTGCTCAACGATTCGCCCGGCATCCGGCTGTCGCAGCAGACGCGCGAGCGGGTGATCGACGCCGCGCGTGCGCTCGGCTACGCAGCACCCGCCTTCTCGGCGCTGCGCAAACCTGTTGCCGCCTTCGATGGACTTGACGGTGTCATCGGTTTCGCTGTCGACCAGCTGGCGACAAGCCCGGAAGCCGTTGTCGCCATCGAGGGCGCGCGCCAGGCGTCGTGGAACGCCGGCAATGTGTTGCTCGTGGCGCAGACGATGGGCGACTCCGTTATGGAGCCGCGCGCCATTGCGGCGCTCACCAGGCGCGGCATCTCGGCGCTGATCTACATGACCATCTTCACCCGCGAGATCACGGCACCGGACTTCCTCTACGGCCTCGACATCCCGGTCATCCTGCTCAACTGCTACACGGCCGATTATGCCTTCCCGGCCGTGGTGCCGTCCGAGATCGCCGGCGGCCAGAACTCGACCCGGCATCTGATCGGCCACGGCCACCGCCGCATCGCCACCATCACCGGCGAGCCGTGGATGCAGGCCGCGCAGGACCGGCTCAAAGGCTACCGCAGGGCGCTCGCCACCGCCGACATCCCGTTCGATCCCGAACTGGTGGTCGAGGGCGACTGGTCGGCGAGCGCCGGCTACGCGGCGACCGTGAAGCTTTTGGCGCTGAAAGAGCGTCCGACCGCTATCTTCTGCCAGAACGACCGCACG
Source organism: Mesorhizobium sp. L2C066B000 (assembly GCF_000502335.1). Taxonomy (NCBI): domain Bacteria; kingdom Pseudomonadati; phylum Pseudomonadota; class Alphaproteobacteria; order Hyphomicrobiales; family Phyllobacteriaceae; genus Mesorhizobium; species Mesorhizobium sp. L2C066B000. Next base: position 1,311 of record NZ_AYWZ01000018.1, on the reverse strand, counting down.
GCCATCGGCTGTTACGAAGCGCTGAAGGAGGCGGGCCTGCACATCCCGCAGGACATCTCCGTCGTCGGCTATGACGACGAGGAGATCGCCCGTCACCTGTTCCCGCCGCTGACGACATCGATCCTGCCGCACATGGCGATGGGCCAATGGGCGATCGAACAGCTCGAAGTGCCGCCGCCTGCCGGCCGCGGCCGCTATCCCATCACCAAGCTGGAATGCCCGCTGGTCGAGCGGGAGTCGGTGGCAGCTGTGGCTGGATAAAGCTGAACCAACCCATCCCGATGCAAATCGGGATGGGTCTGTTTGGTGGTTGTGCCTCAGGGCAGGGACTATCCGGGAACGTGCCGCGGTTAGAACCGCAAGACGACAAAGGAGCGCCTGCGATAGCAGCGCCGGCGCAGCCGGCCATGCCGCCAGAACGTGCGGCAGTGCCGTCTCCAGACATGCCGCCTGTGGTGGCGACGATGGTGCCATCGCCGATGCGAGATCTGCTCGACATCGCCAGCGCCTTCGTCGTCATCAAACGAATTGGCATCCTGCTTGTCGAGTTCATCGAGAATGCCGTTGCCGACATTGGGAACCCCGGCCACGGCCTCGAGAGGCCGAACCGCGGTAGCAAGCGCCGCGGCCCCCGCAACGCCAAACAATGCTGTCAAGAATGATCGCCGATCCATCAAAACCTCCATCAGCAAGACAAGGCTAACATGACGAGCCTAACACAAAGCAGCTAGAGCGGGTGATACAAAAGGCCAGAGGCGAATCTTCGAGCCGGCCCAAACGGGTGACCGGACGGACGGCAGAGGTCAGATTAAGGCCGCAACCGGGCGGCGCGCTTCCTTCGGCTCGGCGACCAAGCCATGCAGAATACCGCCGATGAAAGCGCACAGCCTGACCGGTTCCGCCTTTCCGCGAAACGCTGAACCGCTCGGCAAAGCTCTCTCCCTAAGAATGCCCGCCACCTTGCGGCATTGGGGCTGGCTGAGAGACTGATGCACCACGGCACATGCGATGTTGCGGTACTCAGCGCCGCGCCAATATCCGGCAGAGCTCCTTCAGGTCCCGGTCGTAGGTGCCCTTGCCGCTGAGCACGCTGGCGCAGCGTTTCTTCATCTTGGCGATCTGGCCGGCCGACATGGCGCTGATGGCAACCACCGCCGGTCGCGTCGGCACCGCCGGCGTGTTGGGATCCCGAGGGCTGGTGGGCGCGGTCGGTGCGCCAATGCCGACCCCGACCCCGGCCGTCACCCCATTGCCCACCCCGACACCGGCGCCGACCCCGACACCGCTGCCGACGGTTGCGCCGACCCCGAC
>NZ_AYWZ01000017.1:0-99683 GCF_000502335.1 Mesorhizobium sp. L2C066B000 | reverse complement strand
CTCGGCCGGGCGCTGCACTGGCGCCTGCGGCGCCGGGCGCAGGGCGCGCGGTTCGGCATTGTCGCCGCCGCGTCCCGATTTCGCAACGATATCCGAAAGTTCCTTGAGCGCGTTGATCTGCTCGGCAACGGCACGGCGGATCGCCGAGGTCGATTCCTTGGCCTCTTCCGGCATCTCGATGACGCCCTTCTTGAGCTCGGCGCGGGTGAGGTCGAGCTCGCTCTTGATCGAGCTTGCGGTGCGCCGCATCTCCTCGGTCGCATCGGCGAACCGGCTGGTTGCCGAATCGACCACTTCCGTTATGGCGATGCGGATCTTGTCGGCTGATGCCAGCGTCTTGCCTTCGGCATTCTGCATCGTCTGGCCGACAAGGTTTTCGAACGAACGCATCACCTTCTCGAGGTCTTCCGACTTCTTGACCAGGCCGACGGCGAGATCTTCGAGCGACGATTGCCGCTCAAGCGTGTGCTCCAGATTGCTCTGCGCCGAGCTCAACAGATCCGAAGCCGAGGACAGCAAGCGGCTGTGCTCGTCGAACTTGGTGGCGATCGAGGCCACTTCGCGCAGGGTCGACGACGACAGTTCGGTAAGCCGCGTCGTGTTCGAATCGACCAGGCGTGCCGAGCTGGCGAAGGTCTGCGCGGCCTTTTCGGTGGTTGCCGCGAAGCTTTGGGTGCTGCCGCTCAGACGTTCGTCGACCTGGCCGAGGTTGATCGCCGCCTGTTCGATCAGCTCACCAAGCTGCGAGCTGGAGACGCTCATGCGGCCGATGAGGTCGGCGACGCTATCGGCGAGCGACGAGCGCGCGCCTTCGACGGCCGACAGCGTTTCGGCGGTGCGGCTGGCGAGCGCGTTGACGAGGGCGGCATTTTCGCTGCGCAGCTTCTCGGTCGCGCGTTCGGTGACCTCTTCCATGCTCTTTTGCAGTTCCGAGCCGCCCTGGGCGAAGCGCTCAACCAGCGGCCGCGCGGTTTCGTCCAGGATCTTCGCCATCTCGGCCGAACGCGCCGCCAGCATCGTGTTGAGCTCGCGGGTATTGGTGCCGATTGTCTTGGCAGCGTCGTTGGTGCTTTGGCCGATGTGCTGGCCGACCGCGGTAAAAGTCTCCGCAATCGTGTTGGCGCGCGAGATCAGCTGAGCTTCTGCGCTGGAAACCTGCTCGTTGAGCTTCTGGCCCATCGTCTCCGTCGTATAAAGAAGGCGGTTCTCGACGCTGGCGACCTGTTCCTCGACGCGCGAAGCTGCGGACGCAACGCTCGCGGCCAGCCGCTCGTCGGCGCCGGCAAGAGCCTGCTCCATCTCGCGGGCGTGGACGGCAAGTTCTTGGCCGGTCTGGCGTGCGCGTTCCGCAACGCGCTGCTCGGTGCTGGCGAAGGCACCGACGATGTTGTCGGCATGCTCGCCGATCGTCGACGTGGAGTCGGCGATGCGCGACACCAGGCGGTGATCGGCCTCGTCGAAGATGCGGCTGATCTCGGTGGCGCGTGCCGACAGCGCGTCCGAACCCTCGGCAATGCGCGAGATCAGCTGCTGGTCGGCGGCGTCGAAGATGCGGCCAAGGTCCGAGGCGCGGGCGGCCAGCGCTTCGGCGGATTCGCCGATGCGCATGCTCAGCCGCTGGTCGGCGCCCTCGAAGTTACGCAGGATGTCGCCGGCGCGGTCGGCCAGCGACTGCGCCGTCTCGACCGCGCGGGCGACCAGCTTCTGGTCGGCGGCGTCGAACGTGCCGGCGATCTCGCCGGCGCGGGCAGCCAGCCGTCCGGCCGTTTCTTCGGCGCGGGCGAGCAGCGAGTTCGACGTCTCGTCATGCCGGGCAAGCAGCACGCTCGTTGTGTCTTCGGCGCGAGCAAGCAAGGCATTCGTCGTATACTCGGCGCGAGCAAGCAGGGCGCTCGATGTGTCCTCGGCACGTGCGTGCAGACGGCGATCCGCGTCCTCGAAGGTGCGGGCGATGTCCTCGGCCCGGGCCAAAAGGGCGGCCGAGGTCTGCTCGGCACGCTCGGCGATCTTGCGGTCGGCGTCACTGAAGGCAGCACCGGCCTGTTCGTGCAGCGCGCTGGTGACTTCCATCACCTTCTCGCGCAGCGCGCCGGCAACGAAGACGGCGCTCTTTTCGAGCACGCTGCGGACATTGTCGACACCCACCGACAACGCGCGCTCCATGGTTCCGGCGCGCTCTTCGATGATGCCGGTCTGCTTGCTGAAGGCCTGCTCGATCTTCTCGACATCGGCAGCGATTGCCGCCGAGATATCGGTGCTTCTGCCGGCAATCTGGTCGATATGGCCCGACAGCGAGCGGTCGACATCCTTACGTATGTCGGCGAGCTTTGCCAGATCGTCTTCCAGCGCCTGGGTCAACATGTTGCGGCCTTCGGCCAGCTTGCCGACATGGCCGGCGATGATGTCGTCAACCTCACCGCGGCTTGCGGACAGCTTCTGCAGGTCGGCTTCCAGCGCACGCTTCAAGATGTCTCGGCCCTCGGCCAGCTTCTCGACCTGGCCCGCGACCAGTCCGTCGATGCTCGACCGGCTCTCGGCCAGCTTGGTGAGGTCGTCCTCGAGAGCCTTCGACAGCGTCGCGCGATCCCGGACGAGCTTGTCGCTGTGACCCTCGATCAGGCTGTTGACATTTTCCAAATCCGCTTCCAGCACCCGTGCGAACTCGCCACGGTTTTCGCTCAGCTTCTGCGACTGGTCGGCAATGGCGCTCCTGATCGCATTGAGATCGGCTTCGAGCGCCCGTGTGAGAATGTCGCGGCCCTCGGCGAGCTTCTCGACCTGTCCGGCGACCAGCCCATCGATGTTGGAGCGGCTCTCCGCCAGCTTGGCGATGTCGTCTTCCAATGCCTTTGAGAGCGCCGAACGGTCCTGGACGAGCCTGTTTTGATGATCGGCCATGATGCCGCTGACATTGTGCAAATCGTCCTGAAGCGCCTGGGATAGCGTCGAACGATCCTGGACAAGCCGGCTCGAGTGGTCGGTGATCAGGCTGTTAACATTCTGAAGGTCATCCTTAAGCGCCTGGGATAGCGTCGAACGATCCTGGACAAGCCGGTTCGAGTGGTCGGCGATCAGGCTGTTCACATTTTGCAGATCGGCCTCCAATGCCTTGGAAAGCTGACCGCGCTCTTCCGCCACCTTGTCGGAATGACCCGCAATGGCACCCTTGATGGTGTTGAGGTCGGCTTCGAGCGCGCGCTTGAGGATATCGCGCCCCTCGGCCAGCTTCTCGACCTGGCCGGCGACCAGCCCGTCGATGCTCGACCGGCTCTCGGCGAGCTTGGCGAGGTCGGCCTCGAGCGTCTGTGACAACAGGCCACGATCGTCGGCAAGCCGGCTCGAATGGTCGGAGAGCAGGCCCCTGATGCCGGATAGGTCGTTCTCCAGCGCCTTGCTGAGTTCGGTGCGGTCCTCGGCCAGTTTCGCCGAGTGGTTCTCGATCACGCCCTTGATGCCGATAATGTCGTTTTCGAGCGCCTTGGTCAGGATGGCGCGGCCTTCGGCGATCTTTTCAACCTGGCCGGCGACCAGCCCGTCAATCGAGGCGCGGCTGTCGGCGAGCTTGCCGAGATCGGCTTCCAGGGCGCGCGACAGAATGTTGCGGCCTTCGGCCAGTTTACCGACATGTCCGGCGACCATTTCGTCAATGATCGTACGGGCTTGCACAAGTTTTCCGGAGTCTTCATGCAAAGCCTGGTTGAGCCGGTTGCGGCCTTCTTCAAGCCGCTCGAGATGGCTGCCCAGCGACGCGTCGATGGCGGCGCGCGACTCGTTGACCTTGCGCAGATCCTCTTCCAGGGCGCGCGAGATCAGGTTGCGGCCTTCGGCCAGCTTCTGCACCTGGTTGGTTACGGCCGCATCGATGCCGGCACGGCCCTCGGCGAACTTCGCCAGGTCCGCCTGCATGGCAGCCGCCATGCGTTCGCGGCTTTCGGACAGCTTGCGGCTGTGGTTTTCGACGGCGTCCTCGATGCCGACGCGGGCATCGGCAAGACGCTGGATATCGGTGTCGAATGAGCGCGACACGACATGGCGGGCCGCTTCCATGCGGCCGGCGAAATCGCTGGCGCGGGCTTCGAGCATCGACGAGGTCGACGAGACGATGTCGGCCATGTCGGCGCCGATCTGGGTCTTGCCCTGATCGATCATCGCCGACAAATGATCCTTGCTCTCGGCAAAGGTGTGGGCGATCTCGCGGGCGCGCTCGACCAGCGTTTCGTTGATCTGGCGGGCGCGCGCCTCGAGCGCGGCGTTGAGCTTCTGCGTGCCGGTATCGAGTGCTTCGGCGCGGGTCTGAAATTCGCTGATCAGCGCCTGGCCGCGCTCGGCCAGCGTCCGCTCGATGCCGTTCAGGCTGGACTCGAATTCCGAGCTCAGGGTGCGGGCGGCGCCGCCGAGCAGCGACACCATACCGGTGGTGCGGTCGTCGAGCAGGTCGGTCAGCGACCGGGTCAGGCCGTCTGTGGTGTCCGTCAGCTTGGCGATGCGGGTGTCGAGCAGCGAAGCAAAGGCTTCGCCCGACGTCGACAGCCTGTCGGTGATTGAATCCAGCCGGGTTTCGACGGAATCGAAGATCGACATCGAGCTTTCATTGATGCGGTCGATCAGCGTGTCGCCGGAATTCGTGATCGTCATCGACAGCTTGGTCGACGCGTTGAGGATAGAGTCGCGAATAATGTCGGAGGCGGCGCCGATCTCGTCCTTCAGCGTTTCATGCGCGCCGGTGATCGAGGCGCGCACGCGCTCGGCATGAGTGACGACGGCTTCGCGCTCGCTGCCCAGCCCGTCGACCAGCGACCGGATGCGCGATTCATTCTCCGAATAGGAGCGTTCGATCTGGTTGACCTCGCTGTGGACCAGCGTTTCGAGTTCGACGGCGCGCGCCAGCGTGCGCTCGATGCCTTCGCCCATCGCCGCCACTTCACGGCGAACGGCCTGGCCGATCATCATCACGCGATCCTGGGCGAGGTTTTCCGGCTCCGCCAGACGGAAAGCCACTTCCGTCATCGACTGCGCGGCAATGCGCATTTCCTGCGCGCGGCGGATCATCGCCGCGAAGGCCCAAAACAGGACGACCGGTATGATTGCCGCGATCGCCAGGCCGATCAGTTCAGGGCGGGCCAGGATTTGATCGAATGTACGAATTTTCCAGATGCTGGGGCCAAACAGCAAATTGGCAAGGCCGCCGGCGCCGGCGATCCAGGCCAGCGACACGAACGCCACGACCCAATAGATCGTGCTAGACGCGCGCCGGTTGAGGCTGTGCAGCAGCGTCTTGTAATCTTTTTGGCGGTCATCGTTTGCCGGCTTGAAGCCGGCTGGCTGAGCGCTGTTGCGCGATTCGACCGGGCGCAGCTCGGCGGGCTTGGCTGCCGGCTTCGCACTCTGGTTTTGTTGGACGGGCGCGTTTTGAGCGGGGGCGGGCTTCTGGGGGCGGCCTTCGCGCGCCAGTTCGTCCGCGGCCTGCGATATCTGCGCTTCCAGATCTTCCATCGACGCCGCGATATCGAGATCGCCGCTGCCGTCTCCGCTGAGATCGAGGTCTAGTGCCTTTTCGAGTTCCCTGGCTACGTCGCTGTCGAGAGTTCTGGTCGTCGTTGGTTTCTTCGCCATGCCTTCGCTACCCTGTACTAGCTGCCGAGGGACTTCTTATTTTTGCCTGATTCTGGCTCGTCTTATCCCACGCAGGAGGCTGAAAATGGACCTTCGTATCGTAATGACACACAGGGGTAAAGAAAACATGCATTCCGCGAGATACGTAAAACTTTAAATATAAGGTTAACGACAACGTGATCTAACCGCCTCAGCGGCAACAATTTTCCAGCCCATTCATTAACGCGTTGGCGACGGAAATCGCTTAGTTTTTTCGGCGATCGGCACAAGGAGTTTCAAATTGGTACGCGGTGAAAGCGGCATTGCCTTCTCAATGCCGGGCGGCGATGCGTCGGGACCGGCCCGTTCGCGCCCAGTGGATCTGGCCCACCTGGCCCGTCAGACAATGGGCGATCGCGCCCTCGAACAGGAGGTATTGGCACTGTTCGTACAGCAGGCGCTTTCCGTCCGGGACAGAATAGTCGATGCCGACGTCAGGGAGCGACTGCTTCTGGCGCATGGGCTGAAAGGTTCGGCGCGCGGGGTCGGCGCCTTTGCCATCGCCGACTGCGCCACCTCGATCGAACAGCAGCCGGAAGATGCGCGCATCCTCAAGCGCCTCGGCGCCCTGATCGAGGAAGTGCGCGATTTCATCGCCGCCATCAGCCGGTAATGGCTGCCGCTCGGCAGCGGCCACCGGGATGAATCGACGGGGCCAGGGCGTGCTTTGGCCAGCTTTCCGAAAAAACGTCACAAAGCGGCGCTTTCGCGCGGCAGTTGACTTGTCCGGCGGAGTGATTATCTCGGCTGGGACTCCCTTCAGGTGACAAATGACCAAGCTGACCTTCATTGCCCATGACGGCACTCCTTTCGATGTCGAGGCCGAAAACGGCTCGACCGTCATGGAGAATGCGATCCGTAGCGCGGTGCCGGGCATCGAGGCAGAATGCGGCGGCGCCTGCGCCTGCGCGACCTGCCATGTCTATGTCGACGAAGCCTGGACGGCCGAGGTCGGCGAGCCGGAGGCGATGGAAGAGGACATGCTGGACTTCGCCTATGACGTCCAGCCGAACTCGCGGCTGTCCTGCCAGATCAAGGTGCGCGACGCGCTTGACGGCCTGGTCGTGCGCGTGCCGGCTCGCCAGGGTTGATCTCCCGTACCATCTGATTTTTCCCGCCGCCGCTTGGCAGCGGGCCAATGCTCATGCAGTCTCGCGCCAGTTTCGCCCCAGTTTGACAATGAGGCTCGCCTGGCATGACCGATATAATCAAGACGGACGCACTCATTGTCGGGGCGGGGCCGGTCGGCCTGTTCGCCGTGTTCGAACTCGGCCTCTTCGACATGAAGTGCCATCTGATCGATATCCTCGACCGGCCCGGCGGCCAATGCGCCGAACTCTATCCGGAAAAGCCGATCTACGACATTCCAGGCTGGCCCTCGATCTCGGCGCAAGGGCTGGTCGACAAACTGCTCGAGCAAATTCACCCGTTCAAGCCGGATTTTACCTTCAACCGCATGGTCTCCAGCCTGGAAAAGCTGGACGACGGCTCATTTCGGGTCACCACCGACGAGAACGAGGTGTTCGAAGCCAAGGTGGTGGTGATCGCCGCCGGTGGCGGCTCGTTCCAGCCCAAACGGCCGCCCATTCCCGGCATCGAGGCCTATGAGGGCAGGAGCGTCTTCTATTCGGTGCGCCGTATGGAGGAATTCCGCGGCCACGACCTCGTCATCGTCGGCGGCGGCGATTCCGCACTCGACTGGACGCTGAATCTGCAGCCGGTGGCAAAAAGCGTCACGCTGGTCCATCGCCGGCCGGAATTCAGGGCGGCGCCCGACAGCGTCAACAAGATGTATGCCATGCAGGAGATGAAGCAGCTGGAGTTCCGGGTCGGCCAGGTGAGCGGCCTGACCGGCGCCGACGGCGAGCTGGCCTCTGCTACCATCAAGGGCGGGCCTGACGGCGACATCGAGGTGCCGTGCACGCGCATGCTGCCGTTCTTCGGCCTGACCATGAAGCTCGGCCCGATCGCCGAATGGGGGCTCAACCTTCATGAGAACCTCATCCCGGTCGATACCGAGAAATTCCAGACTTCGGTGCCAGGCATCTTTGCCGTCGGCGACATCAACTGGTACCCAGGCAAGCTGAAGCTGATCCTGTCGGGTTTTCACGAGGTGGCGCTGATGGCGCAGGCCGCCAAGCGCATCATCAGCCCCGGCGAACGTATCGTCTTCCAGTACACGACGTCGTCGACCAGCCTGCAGAAGAAGCTCGGCGTCGTGGAGTAGGTCCTACAGGGCTTTCCGGATCACTCCACCAGAACGACCGGCGCCTCGGCGTCGTCGCGGCCGCGCAGTGACTTCTCCGGCATCAGCGCCAGCGTGATCAGCGCCAGCACGAGCGTGACGGCCGCGGCAAGGAAGATCATCATGAAGGGCGTCGCCGAGACGATCTGTCCGGCAGCCGGCGCGCCTTCGCCGGCAAGCGGCAGGCCATAGCCGAGCGCGACGGCGCCGAGCATGGCGACACCGAGCGCGCTGCCCAGCGAACGCAGGAAGGTCAGCGCGCCGGTGGCAACGCCGAGATGCGCGCGGTCGACGGCGTTCTGCACCGATACGGTGGCGACCGGGAAGGTGGTGCCGCTTCCAAGGCCGATGCAGATGGTCAAGAGCTCGACCACCAGCAGCGAGGCGCGGCCGGCGACCAGGCTGAGCACGCCAAGACAGATAATGGCGAAGAGAACGCCGACCATGGCGATACGCTTGTAGTGGAAGAAGCGCGGTATCGTGCGGCCGCTGAACGTCGCGCCGGCGACCGTTCCGAGCAGCAGGCCGAGCATGGCAAGGCCCGACTGGCTGACCGACAGGCCGATGATCGACTGCAGATAGACCGGCAGGTACACCGACAGGCCGATATTGGCCGCCTGCAGCAGAAACATCGACGCCGTGCCGGCAAGCACGATCGGATTGCTCAGCACTTCAAGCGAAATCAGCGGCTCGGCCGCACGCATCAGCCTGAGCGCGAACGCACCCCAGAAGACCGCCGAACAGGCGAGCAGGCCGACGATCTCGCGGGAGACCCATGGATAGGCGCTGCCGCCCCAATTGAGGGCCAAAAGCAGCAATGCCGTCGCCACCACCAGAAGCAGCGCGCCCAGCGCGTCGATGCGATGCCGCTTTGCGGCGACCGGCAGTTTGCGCAGCGGCTTGTTGATGATGGCCATGGCCAAGATGCCGAGCGGGATATTGATCCAGAAGATCAGCGACCAATGCAGATGTTCGGCAAATCCGCCGCCGAGCAAAGGCCCGGCGATGCTGGCGACAGCCCAGGTGCCCGAAATCCAGGCGGCATAACGCGCGCGTTCACGCGGCGGCACCAGGTCGCCGATGACGATCTGCGCCAGGGCGAACAGGCCGCCGCCGCCCGCACCCTGGATCGCCCGGCCGACAACCAACACGAACATATTGGGGGCCATGGCGCTGACCAGCGATCCCAGAAGGAAGATCAGGATCGCCGCATAGACGGTCGGCCGGCGGCCATAGACGTCGGAAATCTTGCCGTAGAGCGGCGCCATGGCCGTCGCCGTCAGGAGATAGCCGGTCACGATCCACGGCAGGTAGTCGGCATGGCCGAGCGAACGCCCGATGGTCGGCATGGCCGGCGCGACGATTGTCTGGTCGAGCGCCGCCAACAGCATCGACAAAAGGATGCCGGCGATGATGACGTTCTTCTCGCTTTCCGTCAGCGGCGCGGCGGGGGGCAGCCTAGCCGGCTTGTCGACAGCCTGGTCCATATCAGTTCATCCATAACGTTTGAGAGCGATTGCGCGGCGCCAAATGGCCGCTCCGCTACACGCCGCCTCAATTGGTCTTGATCTGGTGTTTCGAAGCTCGGGCCTTGCCAGCCTGACATATCTTGCGAGCCTGACATATGTCGTCCCGTATAGGCCGATTTCGACCTATGCCCGAAAATTTTCTGGGGCTGGCCTCATGTTTCGGCAGAATTGGCTTCGTATCAGTCCGTGTTTCAGCCGGGCGGAAGCTGGCCGTTCTCGACGCGCTGCATGCGGTAGCGCAGCAGCCGCAGGATGCGGCTTTCGAAATTCACGCCTTCGACGCGGTCGAAGCGCAACTGGTCCTGGTCATGCCTGGCGAGTTCGGCCGCGGTGATCTGCGCCGCCTTCGCCTTTGCCCCGGCGCAGGTCTTTTGCGCAAAGCTCGCGTTCAGCGCGTCTTCGAGCAGACGGCCGTGGTTCTTGGCGATCTCGACATGACGCTCCTCATGGCGCTTGATGTCGGCCGACAGCGTGTCCCAGAACAGCCTGACATCGGGATCGGCCTTGCGCGGCCTGCGCCACTCCGGAAGGATGACCTTGACCTTGACGGTGACGGCGGCCTTGGCGATGCGGCAGGTGTCTGCGGTTTGCGCGTAGCTGATGCGGGTGGTGAACGCCATCTGGGTGGCGCCTGGATGCCGCATCCCGGTGCTTTTCACCTCGGGTCCATGCTTCGACAATTGCGTCTCGATGTCATCGAGCGTGCTGCCGCCGATGGCAAAATAACTGTAAGTCTTCACCAGATTGGCAGCATTCGCCGGCAGGACGGTCAAAGCCAGCATCAGGGCGCAGAGCAGGGGTCGTTTCATCATGTTGCCTCTTCACTCACCTTGCTTTACGGCCGTTGCCGGCGCAACGGAATTGATCTTCCACCGATCACGCATCGTTGATGGATTGCAAGCGCTCGATGAGCCACATGCCAATGAGCCACATGCCAATGAGACACATGGTTGAAGGACAATGACGACAAGGCGATGGCAACTGGCGCATAAGTGCCATCTCGACCTTGGCGAGAAAGCCATTGTGGTCGGCATTCTCAACGTCACGCCGGACAGTTTTTCGGATGGCGGACTGTTCATCACGCCTGACCAGGCGGTGGCGCAGGCGCACCGCATGGTGGAAGAAGGCGCCGCCGTCGTCGATATCGGCGGGGAATCGACGCGCCCCGGCGCCTCGCCCGTGACGCCTGAAGAAGAGCAGACCCGCATCCTGCCGGTGATCGCAGCACTCGCCGGTTCAGGCGAAGCCCTGATTTCGGTCGACACCTATCGCGAGGAAACCGCGCGCCTCGCCGTCGCCGCCGGCGCGCATATCGTCAACGATGTCTGGGGCTTGCAGCGTGAACCCGGCATCGCCCGCGTCGCCGCCGAGACCGGCGCCGGACTGGTCATCATGCATACCGGGCGCGAGCGGCAAAAACTGCCCGACGTCATCGCCGACCAGTTTTTGTTCCTCAAGGCTTCGCTGGAAATCGCCAGGCGCAGCGGCGTTGCGGACGATCATATCGTACTCGATGCCGGCTTCGGCTTCGCCAAGGAGACGGCTGAGGAAAACCTCGACCTGATGGCGCGGTTTTCCGAGCTTAAGGAGCTCGGTTTTCCCTTGATGGCCGGCACCTCCAGAAAACGCTTCATCGGCACCGTCACCGGCCGCGAAGCCGGCGCGCGCGCCGCCGGGACGGCAGCCACCAGTGTCATCCTGAGGCTGAAGGGCGCCGATCTGTTTCGCGTTCACGATGTCGCAATCAACATGGACGCACTGGCCGTCGCCGATGCTATGCTGGCGCGCGAAAAGCCAGGACGCTGAGCCCAGGACACTAAGAAATGTACGTCATCCGCATGAAGAACTGCGCCTTCTTTGCCCGGCACGGCGTGCTGGATGAGGAAGAGGCGCTTGGCCAGCGTTTTTATGTCGATGCCGAGTTGACGGTCGAGCCCAGCCGCCCGCTGGAGGATGATTCCATCGAGGATACCGTCAATTACGGCATCGCCTTCACGGTGATTGAAAAGATCGTCACTGGACATCGCCGTTTCCTGATCGAGGCGCTGGCGCTCGAAGTGGCGAAGGCGCTGACTTCACGGTTTCCGCAGATCAGGAAGGCCGAGATCACCGTGCGCAAGCCCAACGCACCGGTGCCCGGCGTGCTCGATTATGTCGAGGTGACCGTTGTCTGGCCAGAGTAACAATAACACGGTCTATCTCAGCCTTGGCGGCAATCTCGGCGATCCCTCGGCCTCGATGGCCACGGCGCTGCGCCTGCTGGACGCCGACGAGAACACGCGTGTCATCGCCGTCTCCTCGCTCTATCGCACGCCGCCCTGGGGCAAGCTCGACCAGCCGGATTTCCTCAACGCCGCTGCCGAAATCTCGACCTCGCTGGCGCCAAGGGCGCTGCTCGACCTCTGCCTCGAGGCCGAGCGCAAGCTGAAGCGGGTGCGCGAGGAGCGCTGGGGTCCGCGCCTGATCGACATCGACATATTGGTGTTCGGCGACCGCACAATCCACGAAACCGGGCTGGAGGTGCCGCATCCCCGAATGGTGGAGCGCGCCTTCGTGCTGGCGCCCTTGGCAGAGATCGCGCCGGATCTGGCGGTGGGCGGCAGGAGCGTGACCGAGCGGCTCAGCGCCGTCGATACGTCAGGCATAGAGCGGCTGGCTTCCGGCCGCGATTGGTGGCTGGGTTAACCGGAGAAGCCGCCGCCATCGAGAAATGCCTGTTCGTCCGCCGTCGTCTCGCGGCCAAGCATCTTGTTCCTATGGGGAAAGCGGCCGAAGCGCTGGATGATGTCGCGGTGCTCGACCGCGTATTTCACATAGTTCGGCGCCCTGGCGGCGGTGAGTTCGACCGATTTGTCCTGGTCGGCGGGCAGTTCCGAATGTTCGTAGGGCAGGTACAGGAAGACGCGCAGGTTTTCTTCCAGCGAAAGGTCATGGCCTGCCGCAATCGCCTTGGCGGCAAAGTGCCTTGCCAGCGGATCGGTGGCGTACATATGGCCTGAGCCGCGAAAGCAGTTGCGTGGAAACTGGTCGAGCAGGATCATCAGCGCCAGCGAACCCTCGGCATGCTCCGACCATGCGTCGCACTCGCGCCGCGCGGCGGCAAAGTGCAGGTCGAGAAACCTGCTGCGGAAATTCGCGTCGAAGGCGTCGTTCTTCTCGAACCACGCGTCTTCGCCGGCCTCGCGCCAGAATTTTGTGACGGCGAGCGCGCGCTCATCCAATGCGGCCATCAGCTTTCCCCCTGATCGGCGGGCTCGGGCTTGTGCAGCACGCCGGCCGTCTCTTCGTTCAGCGCCTGGCCGGGCCGGCGCGGTTGCGTCAGCGGCGTCGGGATCGGCGTGCCGGTATTGCCCCTGAGGAAACGTTGCCCGGCGCGGACGCCTTCGGCCAGCTGCGTCTCCAGTCGGGCATTGTCGCGCCGTCGCACATCCTCGATGACATCGGCGACATCTTCCGGCTCGACGCCCAAAACCTCGAGCGCGGAACCGCCGAAGACGAGGGCCGATTCGAAGGTCTCGCGCAGCTGGAAGTCGACCCCGGCGCGGATGAGCGACAGCGCGGTGCCGCGATCGAAGGCACGCGCCAGGACAGTCAGCAACGGGAACTCCGCCTTGATCAGTTCCGCCATGCGCACGGCGGCGTCCGGCTTGTCGACGCAGATCAGCACGGCGCGCGCGCGGCCTGCACCTGCGGCGCGCAGAATGTCGAGCCGCGTGCCGTCGCCATAATAGACCTTGAAGCCGAAATCGGCGGCCGCCTGGATCATCTCGACATCATTGTCGATGATCGACACGTCGATGCCGCGCAACAAAAGCGGCTGGCTGGCGATCTGGCCGAAACGGCCGAAGCCGATGACCAGCACGCTGCCGCTAAGACCGTCGGCGATGTCGACGCCTTCAAGCGACTGCTCGTCGCGCGGCGTCAAATATTTGAGCGCAATGATGGCTAGCGGCGTCAGCACCATGGAGATGATGATGATAGCGGTCAGCGTTGCGTTGGCCCGGCTGTCGATGATGCCAACCGCCGCTGCGGCCGAATAGAGGACGAAGGCGAATTCGCCGCCTTGCGCCATGATCACGGCGCGTTCCAGCGCTTCACGATGACCGCTCTTCAGCATGCGGGCGACGAGGTAGATGCCGAGCGCATTCATCGCCATGTAGGCGACGACATAGACGGCGATCAGCCGCCAGTTGTCGGCCACCACATGCAGGTCGAGCGACATGCCGACGGCGAGGAAGAACAGGCCAAGCAGGATGCCGCGGAATGGCTCGACGTCGGCCTCCAGCTGGTGGCGGAAAGTCGATTCCGACAACAGCACGCCGGCCAGGAACGCGCCCATCGCCATCGACAGGCCGGAAAGCTGCATGACCAGCGCCGACCCCAGCACGACCAGAAGTGCTGCCGCCGTCATCACCTCGCGCGCCTTGGCGTCGGCCAGGATGCGGAAGAACGGGTTGAGCAGATAGCGGCCGGCCACCACCAGCCCGACGATGGCGCCAAGACCGATGCCGATTTCGGTCAGCCTTTGCTGCAGGGTCATCTCGCTGCCGCCCGGCGCCAGGAAGGCGACCAGCGCCAGAAGCGGCACGATTGCCAGATCCTCGAGCAGCAGGATGGACACGATGCGCTGGCCCTTGGGGCTGGCCATCTCGCCACGCTCTTCCAGAAGCTGCATGACGATCGCCGTCGAGGTCAGGACAAAGCCGGCGCCGGCAACGAAGGATTGCGCGATCGGAAAGCCGCCGGCGAGACCAACACCGGTGAGCAGCAAGGCGCAGACGCCGACCTGCAGCGCGCCGAGGCCGAAAATCTCGCGGCGCAGGCCCCATAGCCGCGACGGCTGCATCTCCAGCCCGATGATGAACAGGAACATGACCACGCCGAGTTCGGCGACATGCAGGATGGCTTCCGATTCGGAAAAAATGCCAATACCGAACGGGCCGATGACCACGCCCGCGGCGAGATAGCCGAGGATCGAGCCCAGCCCCATGCGTTTGAAGATCGGAACGGCGACGACGCCTGCGGCAAGCAGCGCCACCACCTGAATGAGATCGCTGCCCGATGCTTCCGCTGCCATGCCTCTTGTCCCTGTGTCCGACAGCACTCCTTGCATGCACTGGGAGCGGGAGGCAAGGGCGGGAAGCCTGCCAGGATGGGTAGGGTGCCGCGGCAGCGATTCCCCGGTGGAACAACAGTCTGCGCTTGCCTGTCGGACGGCCGGTATCTATATCTGACAAATGCCTGATTATTCGTCCCGGCCGTCGCCGCTGCCACATATCCCGATGGATGCGCTCAGCGAAGTTCTGCAAGACTTTCGCTTGAGTGGTGTCAACTATGGCCGCTGCGAACTCCGGCACCCATGGAGCATAGACTTTCCGCAACAACAACTGCTTCGTTTTCACTTTGTCGGCCAGGGTCCATGCTGGATTCACACCGAAGCGCAAGGCTGGCAGGAGTTGCGCGATGGCGATCTGGTGCTGCTGCCGCAAGGCATCGCCCATCGGCTGGCGAGTGCGCCGGACGTGGTGGGCGATTCGCTCGAGGGCTGCCAGGTGATCAAGTTGGGCGGCAACGTTTGCGAAGTGATACGGCAGGGAACGGGCGCGACAAGCACCCTTTTCTGCGGCTCCATGTCTCTCGGCTCCTATGCGCTCAATCCGTTGATCACGTTGATGCCGCCTCTCATCAAGGGTTGCGACGTGGCCGGCAATGACCCGATGGTCGGCCCTTTGCTGGCGGCCATGACGGTGGAGGCCGCGCAACCGCAGATGGGCAGCGCCACCATCCTGTCGCGTATGGCGGATTTGCTGACAGCCAGGCTCATACGCTGCTGGGTCAATTGCAACGGCGCCTCGACCATCGGTTGGCTTGCAGCCATCCGCGACCCCCATATAGGGCGCGCTCTGGCGGCCATGCATCGCGACCCCGGCCACAGCTGGACGCTGGGAAGCCTGGCCGGCGTGGCAGGCCAATCGCGTTCGATTTTCGCCGAGCGCTTCAGCGCGGTATTGGGGGAGGGCGCCGCACATTATCTCGCCCGCCTGCGCATGCAGCTTGCCCGCGAATTGCTGGGCCAAAACGGCTTGTCTGTTGCCGAAGTCGCTACCCGTTTGGGCTATGATTCCGAGGCGTCCTTCGCCCGCGCGTTCAAGCGCATCACCAATGTCTCGCCAGGCGTTGTGCGCCGCACAATTCCCGGACGAATGGATATGAATTTCGGATTTTAAGGTACATAACATCCGGGCGGACTCGCCTATCTAAGATCTCCAAACTGTGGAGATCTTCCCGTGACTGACACAACATTACAGCTTGAAGACGCCGCCATTGGCCTTGATGCCGATGCACCAGCCGCGTGGAGCGCGGCCACCTGGTTCGCGGTCCTTTCATTGGCGGCCACCAGCTTTGCCCTGGTGTCTGCCGAATTCTTGCCGGCAGGTCTGTTGACGCCGATGGCGCGCGATCTCGGCATCAGCGAGGGAACGGCCGGACAGGTCGTCACCGCCACCGCTTCCGTTGGCGCCGTGACGGCCATGTTGAGCAATGTTCTCATCGGTCGATTGAACCGCAAGGCGGTGCTGGTTGGCCTCATGGCCCTGGCGGTCGGTTCCAATATTCTTGCGGCGCTGGCGCCCAATTTCTGGCTGTTGTTGCTGGGCCGGGCCGGACTGGGGATTGCTCTCAGCGCTTTCTGGGCACTTTCCGTTGCCGTCGTGGCGCGGCTGGTCGGCGCCAATGCGACAGGTCGCGGCATGGCGATCGTGACCCTCGGCGTCTCGCTCGCGACCATTGCCGCGCCGTCGATGGGTGCGTTGATCAGCGACTGGCTGGGATGGCGCAGCGCGATGGCCATGACGGCGGGGCTGGCCGCGCTTGCCATGCTGCTGCAGCTTCTCAGCCTGCCGACCTTGCCTGCGGCGGCAAGCAACAGCCTTGCAGACGTCTTTCGGCTGACACGGCGGCGTGGCATCCAACTCGGCATGCTTGCCATTGTTCTGCTGATGACCGGGCATTTTGCCGGCTCGGTCTATGTGCGCCCGTTCCTCGAACAGGTGACGCTCCTCACAACCGGGCCGATTGCCCTGGCGCTGCTCGGGTTCGGCATCGCCGCTGTGATCGGCAATATTGCCGGTGGCCGCCTGGCCGACACCAACATCCACATGGCCCTCGCAGTTACCGCCGCGTTGATGGCGTTTGCGGCACTCGCTTTGGTGCTTTGGGGCGCGCAAACCGGCGTTGCCTTCGGCTTTGTTACGCTGTGGGGCTTCGCCTTCGGCATGGCGCCGGTGGTGCTGCCGACCAATATGTCCCGCGCGGCGCCTGATGCGCTGGAAGCAGCAGGCAGCCTGATGGTCACTTCCTTCCAGGTTGCCATCACCGTCGGCGCGGTTGTCGGCGGTTATGTCGTGGACACCTATGGCGCTACTGGGCCTTTGACCCTAACCGCCGTCCTTGCCGCGGCGACGGCCGCACTGGCGCTGCTGCAGCCTCGTGGCTGAAACCTTGCTTCGTCTGACACGGGCGGCCTCAATCAGGCCGTCCGCGCCGTTGCAGCAGCGCTGCACAAGTTCATGCGCCGCACACGTTGCGTTTTGCCGCAATCGGCGGCTATGGGACGCCAGGCTTCGGCCGTTGGAAGGCAGCGACGATCAAGTTCTGCCTTCGTGAGGAGAATGACTGACATGAAGAAGTTTTTGCTCGTCGGCGTGGGTGTCGCCATGCTTGCCGCATCGGCCTGTTCGAAGGCGCCTGAATGCACGCAGGAAATCGCGGCCAAGAAGGCGCAGGAAATGACCGCCGCGCTGCAGGAAGCGATCACCAAGGATCCGACGAAGGCCGCCGACCTGACCGCCAAGGTGCAGGCGGTGACGACAAAATATCAGGGCGCCACCACGCCGGCCGACGCCTGCAAGGCCTATGACGAGCTGACGGCCGCCATCAAGGGCTGATTCTTCGTTCGGAAATTGAGAAAGGCGGTGGCTCGAGTAGCCGCCGCCTTTTTTGCTGGTGTTCTTAAAGCGCATCGCGCTGACACGAAGGACGGCCGGCACGCACAGGACCCTGACACGTTGGCCTTGCTGTGGCTTGGGCCGTCGGAGACGCTGACATCGTCGGTTGCGCGCCACATGTCCGATCGCGGCAGAAAGGTGCCGCACCGAGCGGCCCGTGCTTGAGGAGCGCCGACCCGGCCGCAAGGTGGCCTGTCATTTCCCGACATCGAGCTGAGCGGAATCGCTCAGCTATCGCGCAGTGCAACCCCGTTCCGCGCTTTTTGGGGGAACCGCTTGAGAGTCAGTTTTTGGCGATGGAGCCAACTTCGACGGCATCGACGCGCTTGAGGCTCATACCGATGACCGGCACCAGCTGCTGGTCGACGCGCACGGCGATGGTCACCGTCATCGAATTGTCGTCGGGAATGCGGGCCTGCATCACGCCGCGCAGCTGGTTGCGGTTGATGGTGAAGACGACTTTGCGGGCATCGACCACGTTGCCGCCGATGATGTCCAGGCCCGACCCCGCGGCGCCGCCCATGAAATTGCCCTTGTAGTCGCGGCCCTTGCGCTCGACGGTCGCCGACATTTTCTGGGTGAAGACACCGACGCGGCAGTCGCCATCGAGCGTCATGCCGGTCTTGTTATCCGGCGTCGAGCCGTCGAAGCTGCAGGTGAACTTCGTGCCCTTGTATTTGCCGGCGATGATTTCGCCCGGGCCGACCCATTTGCCTTCAACGGTGCGGAAGAACTGCTTGTCGGGCTCCGCTGCAAAGGCTTTCCCGGTCGGGCCCAGAGGTGCTGCAAGCGCGACCAGGGGCAGGACGCAGGACAAGATTACGCTTTTCATAGACGACACCCGGCAACAAGGAGGCTGTTGTTGGACGACCATGAACAAGATTGGTTAATGCTTGGTGACCGCGAGAGGGCGTTTACTTGCTCGAGGCGGGTGCTTCATTCTCTTTTTTGGCCGCAAACGAGGTCAGCGCCGACAGGAAATCGCCCATACCCGGCCGCCTGCCGGCAATGAAGGGCAGGGGCCGCGCCGTCTCCATGGCAGCGATGCCGATACGCGCCGTCATCATGCCGTTTACCACGCCTTCGCCGAGTTTCGCCGACAGCCGGGCGGCAAGGCCATGGCCGACGATCTGCTGGACGAAGCTGTCGCCGACGGCGATCGAGCCGGTCACCGCCAGATGGGCAAGAACGCTGCGCGCCAGCCGGAAAAAGCCCAGCGTGCCCGGCCTGCCGCCGTAGAGCTCGGACAAGCGGCGGATCAGGCGCCCGGCCTCGAACACGACATAGGCAACGTCTACGAGTGCGCGGGGGCTGACGGCGGTGACCAGCGACACGCGTTTGGCTGTTTCGAGGATCATCACCTTGGCTCTCGCATCGAGCGGCCCGAGAATCTCGGCCTCGGCCAGTCGCACCAGATTGCCGCCGTCGATGATCTCGCCGCGCAATTCGGCCAGGGAGCGCCTGCCGGCCGCGGTTTCGGGTTTCGCAGCGACAAAGGCCGAAAGCTCTTCGACGACGGCCCTTGCAGCCTTCGGATCGTCGCGCGCCACGGCATCGAGCGCCCGCTTTTGCAGTTTTTCGACCTCGGCCAGCCGGGCAATAGCCAGGAATTCCCGCACCAGCACGACCGCGAGCGCCAACACGACAATTGCGGCCATTGCCGCTGCCAGCCAACCCAGCCACTCTGCGCGCTCGAACAGGTCGCGGATGAGCTGGTCGGTCCACAGGCCGACGGCGAGCGAAACCAGCACGCCGGCCGCGCCGAAAAACAGGCTGGAAAACAGCGAGCGCCTGCGCGGTGCGGTCGCCGGCGGCGGTTCGGCGGCGACAATGTCGGGTTCGTCGAAGACATCGATCTCGGCCGGCACGACGACGGCGCGCGGCTTGCGCGGCGGCTCGGCATGGGGGCGGCGCGTTTCCTGCTTCGGTCCGGCCTCCGGCTCGATGCGGAAAGCTGCCGGTCTGCGGGGCGCGGTCATGCCAGATGGTCTCCGATCAGGAACTGCAAGGCGCGGTCGAGCCTGATATGCGGCAGCGACAGCGTGACGCCTTCGGCGGTGCGTTCGAGCTTTGGTGGGCGAAAGCGCACGAAACGGATCGCCGGATCGTCGCTGCTCTGCCGATGGTCAGATTCGGAAACGTCGAAAACCTCATCAATTTTTTCCGGCAAGTCCCCCGGAAATATCGCGGTTTCGGTTTTGCCATCGAAGGTTTCGTCGTTGATCTTCTCGCCTTTCAGCGGCGTGCCGATGATCACCGGCAGGGTGTCGCGGCCTTGCTTGACCGTGCCTTCGCGCGTCGCGCGCACCGCCGCCATGGCGACCACGTCGACATCGGCACCGGTGAAATTTGCCCGCGCCACGGCGCGGTCGGCAAGCCGCCGCACGATTGCCTGCAGCCGGTCATGGCTTTCGTGATGCAAATGGTCGGCCTTGGTCGCGGCAACCAGGATGCGGTCGATGCGGCGTGAAAACAGGTCGGTGAGGAAATTGCCTCGGCCAGGACGGAAACAGGAGAGGATTTCGGTCACCGCGCGTTCCAGGTCGGCCATCGCGCCAGGGCCGGCGTTCAGCGCCTGCATGGCGTCGATCACCACGATCTGGCGGTCGAGGCGGGTGATGTGTTCGCGGAAGAACGGTTTCACCACATGCGTCTTGTAGGCCTCGTAGCGTCGCTCCATCATCGCTTGCAGCGAGCCGGACCGCGGCCGTTTCTCACCCTTGAGCAGCAAGGGCGCGAAGGTCAGCGCCGGCGATCCCTCGAGGTCGCCAGGCATCAGGAAACGGCCGGGCGGCAAGGTCGAAAGCGCCCGCTCGTCGAGCTTGCAGGCCTTGAGGTAGGCGGCAAAACTCTCGGCGAGGCGCCGCGCCGTCATCTCGTCGGCGTCGGCATTGGGTTCGATCCTCGCCGACAGCGCCCGCCAGTCCTGCGACAGGTCGGCCCGCACCGGCAGCATCGCCATCTCGAACGCCTCGCGCGAAAAATCGGCGAAGGATTTGCCGAGCAGCGGCAGGTCGAGCAGCCATTCGCCGGGGTAGTCGACGATGTCGACCGACAATCGGCCGCTGGAAAACATCCGGTTCCAACCGGAGGCAGACTCATATTCGATGGTGAGCCTGAGTTCCGAAATGGCGCGCGTCGAGTCCGGCCAGATGCGGTCGTTGACCAGGGCGGAGATATGGTCCTCGTACTGAAAACGCGGCACGGCATCGTCCGGCTGTTCCTCGAGGAAGGCGCGCGCGGTCCGTCCCGACTTCTGCGCCTCGAACAGCGGCAGGCGCCCGCCATGGATGAGATTGTGGACGAGAGCCGAGATGAACACCGTCTTGCCGGCCCGGGACAGGCCGGTGACGCCCAGCCGAAGCGACGGCGAAAAAAGCCCGCTCGCACGCCCCGACAGCGTATCCAGGGCAATTCTCGCTTCGTCGGTGAAAGTGGTCAGCGATGATGCCAAAATCTGTTCTCTCAGGCGTGCTCTCTTGCGCCGATATAGGCTTTGCGGTTCAAGTTTGAAATGGCGCCCGGCCTCGGCCGGCTCGGCTCAGAGATCGACGGGCGTCAGGAAGGCTTCGAGGTAGCCCGCGCCTTGCGCAGCCTCGGTGAGGGTGCCGTCGAAGCGCACGACCGCAAGGCCGGAGGTCGGGAAACCATGGTTCATGATGGCCCGAGCAGCCTCGTCGCCGTCGCCCGAGACCGCCATGGCAAGGTCTTCCGTCATCGGATTGTGGCCGATGACCAGCAGCGAGCCGGGGCCGCCATTGCTGCGGATGATGGCGAGGTAGCCGGCGGCATCCTCGCTGTAGAGCGTGTCGAAGAACAGCACCCGGCCGGTATCGGTGTGGCCGGCGATGCCTTCCAGCGTCTGGCGCGCCCGCTTGGCGTTGGAGCAGAGCGTGATATCGGGGATGTAGTTGCGGGCACGCATCGCCGTCCCCATCATTTCGGCATCGGCAATGCCGGATGCGTCGAGCGGGCGATCGAAGTCGCGCACGCCGGGAAGGGCCCAGCCAGCCTTCGCATGCCTCAACAGATACAGTCTGCTCACCGGACCCCCAATGGTGTGCTGCCCACCAATGACACAACTGGATTAGCCACGAGAAAGGCCTGAGGCACAATGGGCGGCGACGCCCAAGCGCAGCGAATCATGTGCGAATTCGCCCGCGCCCTTCCTATGGAAGGCTTTGCTGAGGATCGCCCGCGCGGCATTAACAATTGCGTGAAACGCGCGCGGATTACGCTTGTGCAGCCTTCTCTGCGCGAATATATAGGCGCCAAATTTGGGGTTGTTGGGTGAGTCGAATGAACGATATCGTTACAGCCAATTACGTACCCTCCGAAGACGAGCCGTTCATGAACGAACGGCAGAAATCCTACTTTCGCCTGAAGCTCGTCACCTGGAAGACCGACATACTGCGCGAAGCGCGCGAAACCCTCGAAATCCTGCAGCAGGAAAACGCCAACCATCCCGATCTCGCCGATCGCGCTTCCTCGGAAACCGACCGCGCCATCGAGCTTCGGGCCCGCGACCGCCAGCGCAAGCTCATTTCAAAGATCGATTCGGCGCTGCAGCGCATCGATGAAGGCACATACGGCTATTGCGAGGAAACCGGCGAGCCGATCGCGCTGAAGCGGCTGGATGCGCGTCCGATCGCGACCTTGTCGATCGAAGCGCAGGAGCGCCACGAACGCCGCGAGAAGGTCTATCGCGACGATTGAGCCGCTGCCGTCAGGCAGGACTGTTTCATCGAAATGGCCGGGTTTCCCGGCCATTTGTGTTTTTAGCGAAGGGTTTAATCGCACGAAGTTAAAGCGCGTCGCACTGAACGGATTTGTGCGACGCGCTTTAAGCGGCGTTCCGATCGGGAATCGGCAAGATGACGGTTCGCCGGGCTTTATCGTTTCTGGCTGGCGAGTTCGCCGAGCAGCTTGGTCATCTCGTCGTCGAGAGACTGCGGTGCCTTCGCGGCCGGCTTGCTTGCCGGTTTGGGGTGCGAATCGTCGAGCGAGACCTCGAGTTCTCGCATCAGCGTATCGTCGATAGACTCATGCTTCGGTGGCGGGGCCTGCCGGGCAGTATTGGCGGCGGAGCCATAGGCCGGCAGCGGTGTCACATTGCTCGCCTGGTAGATTTGAGCCGGTTTCGGCGCCGGTGCGGCCTGGCGCGGCGGAACGGCGGCTGGAGCAGCCCTTACCGGTTGCGGCGGTGGCGCCTGCCTTGCGGGCGCGGTGGGAGCGGGTTGTGCTGCGTGCGGCCGCGGCGCCTGTTGCTGCTGGCCAACACCGCCATCGCCGGTCAATGCCGGACGGCGTGGCGCTGCAAGTCTGATATCGCGCTCGACGACAACGTCGGTCGGGCCACCGATCAAAAGCAGGTGTTCGATGTCGTCGCGACGGATGAGCACCAGCCGGCGGTGGCTGTCGACCGCCGTCGCGTCCATGACCGCCAGCCGTGTCTTGCGGTTCCTGCCGCCGGCAACGAAGGTGCCGAAGGTCAGGTTGCGGACCAGCCTGATGATGATGAGCACGATCACCAGCAGGACAAGGGCAGCAAACGTCCACAGCAGCGCTGCGGCATATCCGGGACCCGCCACATTATCCAGCCACTGCATCGGTGCCCCCAATCGGCTTTTGAAGTGGAGGGACACTAGACCGTTGCGGCCAGCCACCGCAAGTTGCCTTCACGCTTCGTGAACAGCTTGAAAACACCGACGCGTCATTTTTATCCGACATTTGCCGCCAAGGCCTTTTCCGGATTAGGAGAATGTGATTCAACCGGCCGGGGGCGGTGTCGGACAACTCACGAGCAGGGGGCATATGGCCAGGGAAACGCGAGGCGATTTCTATCCGGTACCGATCGTCGATCAGAACACGCGGCCAGGCGCGGTTACCCGGCTCATCGTGTTCATCATCGTCCTGACTGGGGCCGCGATCGTTTTCGGCATTTTCCGCGAGCGTCTTGGCGATCCGTTCCTGCTCGGCATGCTGGGCGTGCTTGCCATGATCGGCGTCGGCTTCCTGTTCGCCACGGCCATCGGCTTCGTGCAGATCGCGCCGCGTTCGACCGGGGACGAACTGTCGAAGGCCTTCGTCGATTCGATGTCGCAGGGCCTGATCGTCACCGACACCAAGGGCCGCGTCGTCTACGCCAACCGGGCCTACGCCGAGATGACCGGTGCTGCGTCGGCCGCCGATCTGAAGACGGTCGAAGGCCTGCTTTCCGATGTCCCCGAAGCTTCGGTGACCATATACCGGCTGGCCTCGGGCTTGCGCGATGGCCAGGCCGGCGACGGTGAGTTCCGGCTAGCACAGTCGATCCGGCCGGGCGCCGAACCCGGCGCGCGCTGGTACCGGGCGCAGGCCCGGACCTTCAGCGTTCCCGGTCAGCGCCTGCCGATGCTTGCCTGGCAGCTTGCCGATATCTCGCAGGAACGGGCCGAGCAGGAGCGTTTCTTCCTCGACTTGCAGAAGGCCATCGACCATCTCGACCATGCGCCGGCCGGTTTCTTCTCGGCCGACCAGGAAGGCCGTGTAACCTACATCAACGCCACGCTCGCCGAATGGCTGGGCATCGATCTGGCGAGCTTCACCCCTGGCGCCGTGACACTCCCGGAAATCGTCGCCGGCGACGGCATGGCGCTGGTGCGCTCGGTCAAGGCCGATCCCGGCACCACCCGCAACGCCGTCATCGATCTCGATCTGACGACGACAACCGGCGAGGCGGTGCCGGTGCGCTTCATGCATCGGGTCTCGGCCAGCCGCGAGGGGACCAACGGTCCGACCCGCACCATTGTGCTCAACCGCACCCAGGGCGAGGACGCATCGGCCGACCTTCGTGCTTCGGAAGTGCGCTTCACCCGTTTCTTCAATTCGACGCCGATGGCCATTGCTGCCGTCGACAATGGCGGCCGCATCCTGCGCACCAACGCGCCGTTCCTGTCGCTGTTTTCCTCCGTCGTCGACGGCGACGCGGTTGACCGCCGCGTGCGGCTGGACACCGTGATCCATGAGCGCGACCGGCCGGCCTTTGCCGCCGCCTTCGAGAAGGCGCGGCTGAGGCAGGCCGACATCGAGCCGATCGACACGCTGCTGCCCGGCAATGAGGAGCGTCACATCCGCTTCTACGTCAACGCCGTCGCCGACGGCACCGGCGAGGGCGCCGACGAATCGGCCATCGTCTATGCCGTCGAGACCACCGAGCAGAAGGCGCTCGAGGGCCAGATGGCGCAGAGCCAGAAGATGCAGGCTGTCGGACAGCTTGCCGGCGGCATCGCCCACGACTTCAACAATGTGCTGACCGCCATCATCATGGCGTCGGATCTTTTGCTGACCAATCACCGTCCGTCGGACCCATCCTTCCCCGACATCATGAACATCAAGCAGAATGCCAACCGGGCGGCCTCGCTGGTGCGGCAGTTGCTCGCCTTCTCGCGCAAGCAGACTTTGCGGCCGGAAGTGCTGAACCTGACCGACGTGCTTGCCGATCTCCGGATGCTGCTTGCCCGCCTGGTCGGCAACGAGATCAAGCTGAAGGTCGACCACGGCCGCGATTTGTGGCCGGTCAAGGTCGATATCGGCCAGTTCGAGCAGGTGGTGGTCAACCTCGCCGTCAACGCGCGCGACGCCATGCCGGCCGGCGGCGACCTCACCGTGCGCACCCGCAACGTCACCGCCGAACAATGCAAGAGCTTCTCCTACCGCGAGCTCACGCCTGCCGACTATGTCGTGGTCGAGGTCGAGGATAGCGGCTCGGGCATTGCCCCGGACGTGCTGAAGAAGATTTTTGAGCCGTTCTTCACCACCAAGGAAGTCGGCAAAGGCACCGGCCTTGGCCTGTCGATGGTCTATGGCATCATCAAGCAGACCGGCGGTTTCATCTTCTGCGATTCCGAAGTCGGCAAGGGCTCGACCTTCCGCATCTTCTTGCCGCGCCATATCGTGGAGGCGAAGAAGCCCGGCGACGTCAGCGAGGCGCCGGCTGCACCGGTGAAAGCCGCCGACAGCGCCAAGGACCTGTCGGGCTCGGCCACTGTGCTCCTCGTCGAGGACGAAGACGCCGTGCGCATGGGCGGCTCGCGGGCGCTGACCTCGCGCGGCTATACCGTCCATGAGGCCTCCTCGGGCGTCGAGGCGCTGGAAGTCTTCGAAGCGCTCGGCGGCAAGGTCGATATCGTCGTGTCCGACGTGGTGATGCCGGAAATGGACGGACCGACGCTGCTCGGCGAACTGCGCAAGCGCCAGCCCGACATCAAGTTCGTCTTCGTGTCCGGCTATGCCGAAGACGCTTTCGCCAGAAACCTGCCGCCGGGCGCGCAATTCGGCTTCCTGCCGAAGCCGTTCTCCCTCAAGCAGCTGGCCACCGTGGTCAAGGATGTGTTGGAGTCTTAGGGCGCCCTAATTCAAAGCTTGCGCAATGACGTGACGCTGCCATGATTGCAGGCGAAACGGGCGGCGGGTATTGGGGAGCATGTCGTGACGCCGCACAACGAGGCTGCCAGGGGCGACTATGCCGCAACGGTGCTGTTACCGGGCGATCCGCAACGCGCCGAGTGGATGGCAAAGACATTTCTTGAGGCACCGCGCTGCGTCAACCGCCGCCGGGGCGCACTCGGCTTCACTGGTCTCTATCGCGGCCGTCCCATCAGCATCCAGGCCACCGGCATCGGTGTCCCGTCCTTCCTGGTCTATGTGCATGAACTCCTGGATGTTCACGGCGTCAAAACGCTGATCCGCACAGGTACCTGCGGCGGCCTGACACCCCGCGTGCCGCTGCGCTCCTTGGTGATCTCGCAGTCGGTGCGCGCCGAAAGCGACCAAAGCGGCCAGGTCTTCGGCCTCTACGATGCTGCCGCCGGGCCCGATCCCGGCCTGTTCGCCCACGCTTTGGCCTGCGCCGCCCAGCTCGGCATCGACCACCAGGCCGGGCTGACCATCTGCAGCGATGTCTTCTACCACCCTGTAGGGCGCGACCGCTTTGCCGAAGCGCAGGCGCTTGGCGCTCTCGCTGTCGATATGGAAACCAGCGCACTCTACCGAATCGCGGCGCATTTCGGCGCCCGCGCGCTGTCGCTGCTGACCGTCGTCGACAACATCGTGACCGGCGAACAGACTGCCTATTCCGAACGTCAGGCGCTGTTCACCGATATGGCGCGGCTCGGGCTCGACGTTGCGGCGGAAGGCTAGCTTCCTCAGGCCGCTTCGCGCTTCGGCGTCAGCTCATCCATGTCTGGCCGGTGACCGCGCAGATAGAGCGCGCAGGTGGTACGCAGCATCGACGCGAAGTTGGGAATGGCGCCGTTGATCTCGATCGCCTCGTCATAGAGTTTTGAGATGAACTTCGGCGTCGTCAGGCCCTGGCTGTCGGCAATTTCGTCAAGCAGCGCCCAGAACGTTCCTTCAAGCTGGATACTCGTAGAGTGACCGTCGATGCGGATCGACCGGTTGATCTGTCGATAGCCTTCCGGATCCTGCCCGGCAAAAACCCTGCACATCCTTACCTCCCGATATTGTTGGTTTTGGGCGCAGCGTGTCGCGCCTTCAAGTTGTGGTTGTCCCTGCATGTTCGGCCTTGTGGGCCGAATCGGCAATCGGACTTTCGTCTTTAGGCGCTGGCATAGCAGCGATTGCAAATTTAGCCGTGGTAACCGGCTGCCACCACCTTTCGCGCGTGCCGCCCATAATCGCCTCCAACATGCAGCGGCGGAGACTGATTTGGCGAAGGCAATCCATTCCATGATCCGGGTTCTCCAAGAGGCCAGATCCGTCGATTTCTACAGAAACGCTTTCGGGCTCGACGTCGCCGACAGGCTGGATTTCGAGACATTCACGCTGATTTACCTTGCCAACGCCGAAACGGGGTTCGAGCTCGAACTCACCGTGAACAAGGGCCGCACCGAGCCTTATGGGCTTGGCGACGGTTACGGCCATCTGGCGGTCTCGGTGTCCGATCTCGACAGCGAACACGACCGGATCGGCGCGCTCGGCCTCAACCCCAAGAAGATCGTCGAATTCAACCGCGACGGATCGCTGATCGCCCGCTTTTTCTTCATCGAGGACCCCGACGGCTACAAGATCGAGGTTCTGCAGCGTGGAGGGCGCTTCCAGTAGGGGATTATCAGCCGCATTCAGCCGCGCGGCGCCAGCAACGGCGCTGTTCAAGGGCGCAAACAGCAAGCAGGGAGGAACAAATGGTCACGATCTATGACGCGAGGCTCTCACGTCGTGAACTTCTCAAACGCGGCGGCATCGGCGCGTTGCTCGTCATTTCCGGCAGCGCCGTCATCAGCCCTGAAAATGCCTGGGGGCTCGAGACATCGGCGCTCAAGCCCGAAACCATGGCGACGCTGATCCAGATGGCGCGCGACATCTATCCGCACGATCAGGTGCCCGACAAATACTACGCCATCGCCGTAAAAGGGGATGATGAGCAGGCCGGCAAGGACGCTGCCTACAAGGCGATGATCGAAGACGGCATCGCCGACCTCGACAAGAAGTCGGGCGAGGGCGGCTATCGCGGCCTCGGCTGGGAGGAGCAGCGCGTTGCCGTGCTGCAGCAGATCGAGGCGACGCCGTTCTTCCAGTCCATCCGCGGCGGCCTCGTCGTCAGCCTCTACAACCAGCAGGAGGTGTGGCCGATCTTCGGCTACGAGGGCGAATCCTACTCCAAGGGCGGCTACATCGCGCGCGGTTTCGACGACATAGAGTGGCTCTGAGCCCTTCCGTCGTTCTGAAACCCGGCAAACAGGAATTCATGGGAGGAAACCATGGCAGCTTCATTTGATCTCAACAACGACGGCGTGGTCGTGATCATCGGCTCCGGCGCCGGCGGCGGCACGCTCGGCAACGAACTCGCCCAGAAAGGCGTCGATGTCGTCATCCTCGAGGCCGGCGCGCGCCACGAATACGAGGATTTCATCAATGATGAGTGGGGTTCCTTCAGCCAACTCGCCTGGACGGACAAGCGCACGACGTCCGGCGACTGGCGGGTGTCGAAGGATTTCCCCAATTTGCCGGCCTGGATAGTCAAATCGGTCGGCGGCTCGACCACGCACTGGGCCGGCGCCTCGCTGCGCTTCCAGGAGCATGAGTTCAAGACGCTCTCGACCTACGGCAAGCTGGAAGGCGCCAACCTGCTGGACTGGCCGGTCACATTGGCCGAGATGGAGCCGTACTACGCCAAGGCGGAAGCCAAGATGGGCGTCACCGGCACCAATGGCTGGCCGCGGCTGCCCGGCAACAACAATTTCAAGGTGCTCAAGGCCGGCGCCGACAAGCTCGGCTACAAGGAATGTCATACCGGCAACATGGCAATCAATTCGGTCGAGCGTGATGACCGGAACTCCTGCCAACAGACCGGCTTCTGCTTCCAGGGCTGCAAATGGGGCGCCAAATGGTCGACGCTCTATACCGAGATCCCCAAGGGCGAGGCCTCCGGCCATCTCGAAGTCCGGCCGAATGCCATGGCGATCAAGATCAACCACGACGCCTCAGGCAAGGTGACCGGCGTCGTCTATGCCGACAAGGACGGCAAGCTGCAGGAACAGAAGGCCCGCATTGTCGCCGTCGCCGGCAACTCGATCGAAAGCCCGCGCCTGCTGCTAAACTCCGAGTCAGCGAAGTTTCCGCAAGGGCTTGCCAATTCGTCGGGGCAGGTCGGCAAGAACTACATGCGCCACACCACCGGTTCGGTCTACGCCATTTTCGACCAACCGGTGCACATGTATCGCGGCACCACCATGGCCGGCATTATCCGCGACGAGGCGCGGCACGATCCCTCACGCGGCTTTGTCGGCGGCTATGAATTCGAGACGCTGTCGCTCGGCTTGCCCTTCATGGCCGCCTTCCTCAACCCCGGCGGCTGGGGCCGTTCATTCACCACCGCGCTCGACCACTATGATCACATGGCTGGCCTGTGGATCGTCGGCGAGGACATGCCGCGCGCGGAAAACCGCATCACGCTGCACAAGGACGAGAAGGACGCGCACGGCATGCCGATCGCCGACGTGCATTTCGATGATCATCCCAACGACACGGCGATGCGCAACCATGCCTACAAGCAGGCCACAGCGCTTTACGATGCGGTCGGCGCGACGCGCTCCTTCCCGACGCCGCCCTATCCCTCAACCCACAATCTCGGCACAAACCGGATGAGCGAAAAGGCGGAAGACGGCGTCGTCAACAAGCACGGCCAAGCGCACGACATCAAAAACCTGTTCGTGTCGGACGGCAGCCAGTTCACCACCGGTGCGGCTGAAAATCCGACGCTGACGATCGTGTCGCTGGCTATCCGCCAGGCCGAATACATCGCTTCGCAAATGTCGGCCAAGACGATCTGAGCCGTCCTCCCGGAACGCGCATGGCGCGTTCCGCCCTTTTTTCCTAGGACTCACTATGCGCCGACCGGCTGTCCGTCCTTGCGGCGGATGGCGACGACGGACGGTCGCGGCAGCTGGCCATCCCTGAAGTCGGGCCACAGCGTCTGCGCCTTGTCGAGCGTCTCTGCATCTTCCGCAGGGTGCTGCACCGACAGGAACAGAGTCGTGCCGTCCGGCGTGAAGCATGGGCCGGTCGCTTCGGCGCCATGCGGGCAGGTGAACAGCAGCTTCGGCAGGCCGCGCGCCGCACCTTCGGTGTCGACGCCATAGACGCCGTCCGGCAGGTCGAAATCATTGGCGCCGTCCGTCGCCACCCACAGCCGCCCCGCCGGGTCGAAGGTGATGTTGTCGGGGCAGACGAACCAGCCATTGTCCGACGTATCCGGATGAAAAGTGGCGCCGACCTTGGCATCTTTCGGGTTGCCGCAGAGCACGAACAGGTCCCAGGCATAGTTTTCGGCCGTGTGGTCGGCGTCCGCGCCGCGGCCGCCAGGCGGGATCAGTTCGACAATATGGCCCCAGAGATTTTCCGGTCGCGTGTTGGCCGGATTGACCTTCGACTGGTCGCGCTTCTTGTTCTTGGTCATCACCGCATAGACGCGGCCGGTCACCGGATTGGTCTCGATGTCCTCTGGCCGGTCCATCGGCGTGGCGCCGAGCGCATCTGCCGCAAACCGCGTCTTCAACAGCACCTCGGCCTGGTCGGCAAAACCGTTCTCGGCGGTAAGCTTGCCCTGGCCGTGCACCAGCGGCAGCCACGTCATCGAGCCATCGGCATCGAAGCGGGCGACCGACAGCACGCCATCGTCGAGCAGATCGGCGCCGGAGGCCGGATTGGCCCTATCATAGGCCTTGGCCGAGACGAAGCGGTACATGTATTCGAAATAGTCGTCATCACCCATATAGACGACGACGTGGCCGTCCTTGTTGAGGACCACGGTCGAGGCCTCATGCGACATGCGGCCAAGTGCCGTGCGCTTCACCGGCCTGGACTTAGGATCGTAAGGGTCGATCTCGACCACCCAGTCGAAGCGGTTGGCCTCGTTCGGTTCCTTGTCGAGGTTGAAGCGGTCATGGAAGCGGCCGCGGCCATAGATGTCGGAGCCGTCGAAGCCGTAACGGTCGAGCAGGTCGGCAGTCGGCGCCTTTTTCGGGTCGCCGCCGAAAATGTCGGACACGCCTTCCTCGCAGGTCAGCACCGTACCCCAGGGGGTGAAACCGCCGCTGCAGTTGTAGCTGGTGCCGAGCACTTTCGTGCCAGTCGCGTCGGCCGAGGTCTTCATCAGCGCATGGCCGGCAACCGGTCCGGAAACGGTCATTTCGGTGTTGGCGGTGATGCGGCGGTTGAGCGGGCTGTCCGCCACGCTTGCCCACTTGCCGTCCTTCAATTGCACCTCGACGATCGAATGGCCCATCGCGGCCATACCGAGATCGACCTGTTCCTTGGTCATCGTCTTGCCGGCATCGCCCTCGGTCATCCCCGGAAACATCACATTGGGCGAGATGTATTCGTTGTTGACGCAGAGCAGGCCATGATCGGAATTCACCGTACCCTTGGGCAGCGGCATGAAGGCGATGTAGTCGCAATTGTAGCCGAAGCGCTTTTCCTGTTCCTCCGCCGCGACCTTGTTGCCGTCGAATTCGGCGAGGCCGGCTGCAAGCGGGTCGCCCCAGCGCGCGACGATGGCCGTCTCATAGCCTTCGGCGGCGGCATGGGTCTTGCCGTAGACCCGTTTCAGCTCGGGAAAGCCGAGCGTCGACTGCGCTGTGGCGGCATGCGTTTCGCCGGCAAACAAGGAGCCGACAAAGCTGCCGCCGGCAATCAGCGCGCCGGAGGCGAGGCTGCCTTTCAAAAGAGACCGGCGCGAGACGCGCTCGGCAATGATTTCGCGGATGACGGGGGAGGATGAAGACGGTGTATTGGCCATGGTGTCTGCCTCTAAGGGTGGATGTTACGGCGCACCGTTGCCCTAGTCTGCTTAGGCAACATTCACATGACATAAGAGGAAGGTTTTGCCGCAACTGGGCGCGGCACTACGCATCGCTCAGCCCTTGGTGCAGGTCGAGGCGGTGAAGGCGCCGTCGGGCTGCTTCAGAATGATGTCGAATGACGGGGCGGTCTCGCCGTCCAGTGTTGCCTGTGTCATGGAGACGGAGTTGCCACCGGTGGTATAGCCGCCCAGCGGCCCGAGCCAGGTGATCTCGCCATTGGCGTTCATCTGATAGTTGTAGCCTTGCAGCGCCGTTCCGAACGTCACCGGGCCGGTATAGACATTGCCCTTGATAGTGATGTCGCCGAGGTTGAGGAAGGCGCCGAGCAGGTAGACCTCGCAATGATAGGTGCCGTCAGGAAGTTTGCCCTCGCTGAAATCGGCGCGCGCGGCGCCGCTCGTTGTCATCAGCAGCAGGATGCCGGAAATGCGTGAGATGCGAGATGTCATGACGTCTCTCTTTTGAAGGGCGAGCTTGCCCTATTTTTGCGCGGTGCCGCAACATTGTTCGCCCGGAACCCACGGCCGGAGATCAAAAACTAGGCATTTGTCTCAATTGGGCGAAAATTAGGCAAAAGTCGTGTGCGCTGCGCAAATTTGCCTCAATCAATTTTACCGGCTGCCTTTGTTGTTTCCCCAGGCTAATATACCAACCGGCTGATAACGCTCGGCTATTCCATCTTTGTGAGCGGCGCCTTCGCGTTTGGCACGGCAGTTGCTTTGCATTGTCGCGGTGCAATCAAACAGCTTGGGAGTCTTCGGTATGAGGGGTAATTTCTCCACAATAACAAAAATGTTTTCGGCGGGCGTGATCGCCGCCGGCCTGTCGATGTCGTCTCCGGCCAAGGCCGCCGAAGACACGATCAAGGTCGGCATTCTGCATTCGCTATCGGGGACCATGGCGATTTCGGAGACGACGCTGAAAGACGCCATGCTGATGCTCATCGAAGAGCAGAATGCCAAGGGCGGTCTGCTCGGCAAGAAGCTCGAGGCGGTCGTTGTCGATCCGGCCTCCAACTGGCCGCTCTTTGCCGAAAAGGCGCGCGAGCTGATCTCGAAGGACAAGGTCGCCGCCGTGTTCGGCTGCTGGACCTCGGTGTCGCGCAAATCGGTGTTGCCGGTGTTCTCGGAACTCGACAACATCCTGTTCTACCCCGTCCAGTATGAGGGCGAGGAAAGCGAGCGCAACGTGTTCTACACCGGCGCCGCCCCGAACCAGCAGGCGATTCCTGCCGTCGATTATCTCATGAGCGAGGACGGTGGCTCGGTGAAGCGCTGGGTGCTGGAAGGCACCGACTACGTCTATCCCCGCACCACCAACAAAATCCTCGAGGCCTATCTGAAGGCCAAGGGCGTCGCCGCCGAAGACATCATGGTCAACTACACGCCGTTCGGCTTCTCCGACTGGCAGACCGAAGTCTCCGCAATCAAGAAATTCGGCTCGGCCGGCAAGAAGACCGCCGTCGTCTCGACCGTCAATGGCGACGCCAACGTTCCGTTCTACAAGGAACTCGGCAACCAGGGCGTCAAGGCCGAGGACATCCCGGTCATGGCCTTCTCGGTCGGTGAGGAAGAACTGGCCGGTCTCGATACCGCGCCGCTGGTTGGCCATCTCGCTGCCTGGAACTATTTCGAGAGCGTCGACACACCCGAAAACAAGAAGTTCATCGCCGACTGGCACAAGTTCATCAAGAACGACAAGCGCACCACCAACGACCCGATGGAAGCTCACTATATCGGCTTCAACATGTGGGTGAAGGCGGTCGAAAAGGCCGGCACCACCGATCCCGACAAGGTCATCGACGCCATGGTCGGCGTGTCCGTGCCGAACCTCACCGGCGGCTATTCGACCATGATGCCGAACCATCACATCACCAAGCCGGTGCTGATCGGCGAGATCCAAGCCGACGGCCAGTTCGAGACCGTGTCGCAGACGCCCGGCCTCGTGATGGGCGACGAATGGTCCGACTATCTCCCCGACTCCAAGGACCTGATCTCGGATTGGCGCGCGCCTCTGTCCTGCGGCAACTTCAACGTTGCCACCGGCAAATGCGGCGGCAAGGGCACGAACTGATCCCTCCCGGGACTGACCGATCGTGGACGCGTCCACGATCGGTACCGCCAAGCGTCCGGGCGCTTCAGCCCGCCCGGGCGCGGAATTTCCCCACAGAAGAGTATCTGAACGGATGATCCTGTTGCGCACTCTCGGCCTCATGCTGGTGTTCCTGGTGGCAAGCCTATTGCCGTCGAACGCAGCCGAAGCCGATCTGCGCGCCATCGTCGCCAAATTCGCCACGGGCACGGGCTTTGCCGCCACTGAGGCTGTTGTGCGCGAACTTGCCGCCACCGGCGATCCGCTGGTTGAACGGCCGCTTGCAGCCCTCGCCGAAGGCAATCTCTACATGCGTAAAGCCGATTCAGCCGTCTTCGTCGGCAGTGAGGCCGCCGACAGCGTCACGCTGCTCGACCCGCTGAGCGGCGAGAAAGCCGGCGACGCCGCCAAGGCCGACATCACGAAGATCAAGGTCAACAACACGCTGCGTCGTGTCATCCGAGATGCGCTGGGAACGCTGACGTTGCGCGCGAAAGATCCTTCTGTCCGCATCGCCGCCGCCGACACCATGTTCAAGACCCCCGATCCCGCCAATATCGAGCCGCTCGATGCAGCCATCGCCGCCGAGACCGACGCCAAGGTCAAGGCATTGTTCGAACAGGCGCGCGCGGCATCGGTGCTGGTCTCCGACAAGCCGGAGGCCGACAAGCTTGCCGCCATTGCCCTGATCGGCGCGCGCGGCGACCGCGACGCGGTCTCGCTGCTCACCGCGGTCGAGGCCAATGCGCAAGGCGCGGTCAAGGATGCCGCGACGGCGGCAATCGCCAGCATCAATTCGAGCCTGGCGCTGTGGGATGCCGGCCAGAACATATGGTACGGCATCTCGCTTGGCTCGGTGCTGCTGCTGGCCGCCATCGGCCTCGCCATCACCTTCGGCGTCATGGGCGTCATCAACATGGCGCATGGCGAGATGGTGATGCTCGGCGCCTACACCACCTTCGTCGTCCAGCAGGTGATCCGAACCTCATTCCCCGGCCTGTTCGACTGGTCGCTGGTGATCGCGCTGCCGCTCGCCTTCCTGGTTGCCGCTTCCGTCGGCCTGATCATCGAGCGCGGCGTCATCCGTTTCCTCTACGGCCGGCCGCTGGAAACGCTGCTCGCAACCTGGGGCGTCTCGCTTGTCCTGCAGCAGGCGGTGCGCTCGATCTTCGGACCGACCAACCAGGAGGTCGGCAACCCCTCCTGGATGTCGGGATCGTTCGATGTCGGCCAACTCGCCGTCACCTGGAACCGCCTCTGGATCCTGGTCTTCGCGCTCACCGTCTTCGGCGTGCTGCTCTTTGTTATGAAGCGCACGCCCTGGGGCCTTCAGATGCGCGCCGTCACCGCCAACCGCCGCATGGCCGCCTCGATGGGCATCAGGACGCCTTGGGTCGATGCGCTGACCTTTGCGCTCGGCTCCGGCATTGCCGGCATTGCCGGCGTCGCGCTCAGCCAGATCGACAATGTCTCGCCCAATCTCGGCCGCGGCTACATCATCGACAGCTTCATGGTCGTGGTCTTCGGCGGCGTCGGCAATCTCTGGGGCACGCTGGTCGGCGCCTTCTCGCTCGGCATCGTCAACAAGGTTCTCGAACCCTATGCTGGCGCGGTGCTCGGCAAGATCGTCGTGCTGGTGCTGATCATCCTGTTCATCCAGAAGCGCCCGCGCGGCCTGTTCGCGCTCAAGGGCAGGGCGGTGGAAACATGATCACGGGACGCTTCTTCGCCGCGGGTGCCGACCGTCGCATCGCCATCACTATTTTCATCCTGCTGACGGCCGCCATTATCGTGCCGCTGCTCAACCTCGAAGTGTCGCCGCAAAGCGCGTTCTATATTCCGTCCTACATCGTCGCGTTGACGGGCAAGTACCTCTGCTATGCATTGCTTGCCTTGGCGCTCGATCTCGTCTGGGGCTATTGCGGCATCCTCTCGCTCGGCCATGGCGCCTTCTTCGCCCTCGGCGGCTATGCGATGGGCATGTACCTCATGCGCCAGATCGGCTCGCGCGGCGTTTACGGCAATCCGATCCTGCCCGATTTCATGGTGTTCCTGAACTACAAGGAATTGCCCTGGTTCTGGACCGGTTTCGACCACTTCTGGTTCGCCGCCATCATGGTGCTGGCGGTGCCCGGCCTGCTCGCCTTCGTCTTCGGCTGGTTCGCCTTCCGCAGCCGCGTCACCGGCGTCTATCTCTCCATCATCACCTAGGCGATGACCTACGCGCTGCTGCTCGCCTTCTTCCGCAACGACATGGGTTTCGGCGGCAACAACGGCTTGACCGATTTCAAGGATATTCTGGGCTTCAACGTGCAGGCCGACGCCACCCGCTCGGCCCTGTTTGCCGCCAGCGCCATCATACTCGCGCTCGCCGTCTTCATCACCTGGGCGATCGTCGGCTCCAAATACGGCAAGCTGCTGATGGCGGTGCGCGACGCCGAGAGCCGCACCCGCTTCCTCGGCTGGCGGGCGGAGAACGTGAAGCTGTTTGCCTTCACCGTCTCGGCTGTCATGGCCGGCATCGCCGGCGCGCTCTATGTGCCGCAGGTCGGTATCATCAATCCCGGCGAATTCGAGCCGTCCAATTCCATCGAAGTCGTGATCTGGGCAGCCATCGGTGGGCGCGGCACCATTGTCGGCCCGATCGTCGGCGCGCTGCTGGTCAACGCCGGCAAATCCTGGTTCACCGGCCTGCTGCCGGAGTTCTGGCTGTTTGCGCTCGGCGGCCTGTTCGTCGCCGTAACCCTGTTCCTGCCCAAGGGCATCGTCGGCATGTGGGATTCCTGGCGCGGTAACGCTCGGGCGATGCGGGCTGCAGCGATTGCAGAGGAAGCGGGCACAGACCCTGATGCCGCGCCGCCATTGAAGATCGTGCGCAGCGCAGCAACAACGCCCGGTGCCTGGTCCGCGTCCGGGCCTGAACCGCAGCCGGCGGAATAGAGCGATGTCGAAGTCCAACACCATCCTCTATCTCGACGGCGTCTCGGTCTCCTTCGACGGTTTCCGCGCCATCAACAATCTGTCGCTGGTGCTCGACAAGGGCGAGATGCGCGCCATCATCGGTCCCAACGGCGCCGGCAAGACGACGATGATGGACATCGTCACCGGCAAGACCCGGCCCGACGA
Organism: Mesorhizobium sp. L2C066B000; assembly: GCF_000502335.1. Lineage (NCBI taxonomy): Bacteria > Pseudomonadati > Pseudomonadota > Alphaproteobacteria > Hyphomicrobiales > Phyllobacteriaceae > Mesorhizobium > Mesorhizobium sp. L2C066B000. The sequence goes on along the minus strand of NZ_AYWZ01000017.1, from coordinate 62,671 downwards.
GGGCGAAGTGTTCTTCGACGGCCAGGTCGATCTGACCCGGCACGACGAGGCGGAGATCGCCATGATGGGCATCGGCCGCAAATTCCAGAAGCCGACCGTCTTCGAAAGCCACAGCGTCGAAGACAATCTGATGCTGGCGCTGAAGGGCCCGCGCTCGATCTTTCCGGCGCTGTTCCATCGCCGCTCGGCCGCCGAAGCCAGACAGATCGACGACATCCTCGGCATCATCCGGCTGGGCGACAAGCGCCACGATCTGGCAGCCAATCTCAGCCATGGCCAGAAACAGTGGCTGGAGATCGGCATGCTGCTGGCGCAGGACCCGAAGCTGCTTTTGGTTGACGAGCCGGTCGCAGGGATGACCGATGCCGAGACCGAGGAAACCGCGCGGCTGCTCAAGGACATAGCGCGCGACCATTCGGTCATCGTCGTCGAGCACGACATGCATTTCGTGCGCGAACTCGGCGTCAAGGTCACCTGCCTGCATGAGGGCTCGGTGCTGTCGGAAGGCTCGCTCGATTTCGTCTCGGCCGACGAGCGGGTCGTCGAAGTTTATCTCGGGAGATGAGCATGGTCTGGCGGGTGCAATTCCATCGCTTCGACTTTTCGTTCCTCCGCTTCTGGAGAAGGCGCTGACATGCTCGAAGTTTCCAACGCCACGCTCCATTACGGCGCTGCTCAGGCGTTGCGCGGTGTGTCGCTGACGGCGGGTGCCGGCAAGATCACCTGCGTGCTCGGCCGCAACGGCGTCGGCAAGACCAGTTTGATGAGATCGATCGTCGGCCACCACCGGCTGACGAGCGGAAGCGTTGCCTTCGAGGGGAAGGCGCTCGACCGGAGCGCGGCGTATGATCGCGCCCGGTCGGGCATCGCATTCGTACCGCAGGGCAGGGAGATCTTTCCGCTGCTGACGGTGCGCGAAAACCTGGAGTCCGGCTTTGCGCCGTTGAAGCGCGCCGACCGCAACGTGCCGGCGCATGTCTTCGAACTGTTTCCGGTGCTGAAGCAGATGCTGGGGCGGCGCGGCGGCGATCTCTCAGGCGGCCAGCAGCAGCAGCTCGCCATCGGCCGGGCGCTCGTCATGCGGCCGAAACTGCTGGTGCTCGACGAGCCGACCGAAGGCATCCAGCCCTCGATCATCAAGGACATCGGCCGCGCCATCCGCTATCTGCGCGACCAGGCCGGTATCGCCGTTCTGCTGGTCGAGCAATATCTGGATTTCTGCCGCGAGCTCGCTGACGAGGTCAACATCATGGACCGCGGCCAGATCGTCCACACCGGCCCGGCCGAAGATCTCGACCGGGCGGACGTCAGGAAGTTTCTGACGGTTTAACGCAGGTCGACGGCTGCACGGATCGTACACGTCGAAGATTGGCTGAAATGCCCACAATCACTTCGTCATTCTAGGGCGAAGCAAGGAGCGGAGCGACGCGCGCAGACCCCAGAATCCATGCCGCGACATCAGCCAAAGAGTGCCGCGATGCAGAACAAGATCGCTTCTGCGGCACATTGGCCATTCCACATTCTGCCCCGTTAATGACGCTTCTTCGTCCCGGCATGGATCCCTGGGTCTTCGCTCCGCTTCGCGTCGCTACGCCCAAGGATGATGAAGTCGCGAAGGTCCGCGCCCGTTGCGTCGGACTTTCCTCGGAGGCCGCCACACTCTGGCACGCCGAATACTGCATGCTAGTCTTTCCTAGGCCTCGGTGAGTCGGCCGCTTCCGTATCAGTCTGGTTCTGTAGCAGATCGAGGGAATATGCTGGCTCAGCCTGCAAGTTCCACGCAAGCAAGCCACCCTAGCTTCCCTCGCAGTTCTGATTGTCGGTCAATGCGTTCAGATAATCTTGCCAGGAGAATAGGGCTATGGAACGGTTCGTCGAGGACCACCAGAAACGACGGCTGACAGAGCGTGTCGACATCATCACCGCCATCAACATTCTGCGCTCGCAAGGCTACCAGCAGGATGAGCTGATCGGCGAAATCACCAAGGTTTTCTACGTCGACCTCGACACTTACAACGAGATCGTCATAGCGGCCTAAAAGCGCGTCGCGCCTGAACGGCCTCATGCGACGCGCTTTGGGGTGTTGTTTTACGTGTGGTGAGGTTCAGGCCGGCTGAATATCAGCCCAGCCTACCCGGCGCGCCGGAAGGCGAGCACACGGTTGCGGCCGCCGCGCTTGGCGCCGTAAAGCGCTTTGTCGGCGGCGCTGAGCACCTTGTCGAATTTGGTGCCGCCCTCGCTGCCGAAGGCGTAGCCGGCGCTGACGGTGCAGGACAGCAGGCGGGTCTCGGTATCGATCCGGCGCATGGCAAAACTGGCCCGGATCCGCTCGGCTATGAATTCCACCTTTTCAGGCAAGGTGCGATCGAGCACCAATGCAAATTCCTCTCCGCCCATGCGCGCGGCGACATCGCCCGGCTGGAGATTGGCGGTCAAATCCTTGGCGAACAGTTTCAGCACCTCGTCGCCGGTGGCATGGCCGAACTCGTCATTTATCGCCTTGAAGCCGTCGAGATCGAACACGATCACGGCGGTGAAGGACCGGACAGGTGTTTTGCCGTGCAGGTCGAACAAAGCGCGCCGGTTGAGCAGTCCGGTCAGCGGATCGGTCAGCGCTTCGCGGCGATGATACTGCGCCAGGCGTCCCTGGTTGAGCGCCAGCGAGAGCGCGCCGATGCCGGTCATGCACGCGATGACGACGATGAGGCTGAAATCCTCGGCCCAGTTGCTCGGCGCATGGCCAAGCACCAGCCTGCCATCCCAGACAAGCGCACCGGAGCACAGCACGAAGGAAATTGCGGTGGCTGTGTAGAGCCCGGCAATGCCGAGGATCGGGGCCGGGAATTCGGTGCGGCCCTTCCAGTATTCAGAGGCCGTCGCAAACAAAAGCAGCGCGGCGAAGGCATTCTCCAGCATGAAGCCCAGCCCGTCATAGCCAAGCGCCATCGGCGGCAAGGCGACTGCCAGCGAGACGCCGGCGCCGACAGCAATGCGGGGCAGCGGTGACCTCCCTGTCGTGAACTGATGGGCCGCGCCCAGCATGGTCGCGAAGCCGAGCAGCAGGAACGTGAAGCTGGCGAGGCCGAGCAGGCGTCCGGGCGCGTCGATATAGGCCTGGTAGGCGAAGACGTCGGCGACGATCAGAAGCACGCTGACCGCCCAGGTCAGCAGGAATTTTTCCGAGCGCGCGGTAAGCCAAATGCCGAACAGCGTCAGGCCGAGGCAAGCGGCGGAAAACCCGACAGCCAACAGAAGGGAACTGTAGTCGAGCGACATGCCCTCGTCCTTGCGCGCGGCGGCCGGCCTCTAGAAAGGACCCGCACCGGATTTATGCAGGATGGAGGTATCGATAAGGTTACGATGCGCATAAGCTATCACGCTTCGGTTCATCGTAGCAATTCTGGGTTGAAACCCTTTTCAAGGGAAAGCGCTGCCCGCTTTCCCGGGAAAAACGTTCCACACTTTTCCTGGAATTGCTCCTAATGCATGTCGCTCAGAAGTGTGCCGCGGTTCTGGGACAACGGCATGCATCAAGACAAAGACTTAAATCGCGTCGTATGAATCCGTTTCAGCGCTACGCGCTTTAACCGATCAGCTCACCCTCTTCATAAGCGCCATGGCGCCGAACGGCGCGCGCACCTTGCCCTCGGTGATGAAGTAGACGAACACATCGCGCGGTTTCACCGGCGCGTCGAAAGTCGGATCGGCGCGCCGCAGATCGGCCGGCTGCTTGCCTTGCGCCCAGGTCTTCACCCGCGCTGCCCATTCGTCCAGGCCCTTCGGCGTATAGCAATCCGGATTGTCGTCGCTGCCGGTCTGCAGCCGCGCATAGATAAAATCGCCGGTGATGTCGGCGATACCAGGATATTTGGCATGGTCGGCATAGACGATCGCCGCCTTGTATTTGCGCGCCAGGCTCACAAATTCCGGCACGCTGAAACTGTCGTTGCGCACTTCCAGCGCATGGCGCAGCGCCACGCCATCCTGCTTTTCCGGCAGCAGCTTCAGGAAGGCCTCGAAATCATTGGCGTCGAACTTTTTCGTCGGCGCGAACTGCCACAGGATCGGGCCCAGCTTGTCGCCCAGCGCGGCAATGCCGGAGCCGAGGAAGCGCGTCATGGACTCGCCGGCTTCGCCAAGCACGCGCCGGTTGGTGACGAAGCGATTGCCTTTCAGCGAATAGACGAAACCGTCCGGCGCCTCGCTCGCCCATTTGACGAAGGTCGGCTCCTTGAAGCTGGAATAGTAGGTGCCGTTGACCTCGATGCTCGGTACCTGGCGGGTGGCGTAACTTAGCTGTTTGGCCTTGGAAAGCTTGTCCGGGTAGAAAGACGTATCCCAGGGTTCGAAAGTCCAGCCGCCCATCCCGGCGCGGATTGTTCCTTGGCTGATCATCGTCTTCCTCCCAGTTCTAAAAATGCGGTCAGGCTATTTTTCCAACCGGTTTGATCATGTCGACCACGGTCCATCCGGGACGGTGGGGATTGGCTCGGCGGCCCGTTTCGTGGAAGCCATAGGCCGTATAGATCTCGATGTTCCGCTCCATGCGCGAATTGGTGTGGAGCCGCACCTCCGGCACACCCCATAGCCGCGCCTGTTCCTGGGCGAAGTCGAGCAGCGCGGTACCGAGTTTCCTCCCCTGAAAAGCGGGGGAGACCGCGACGCTGAAGATCATCACATGATCGGGGTGGCGCTCAATAACGATCAGCCCGGCGAGCTCAGCGTCGCTCTCCAGCAGCCAGACCTCGCCTCGCTCGATGCGTGGCGCATAGCCCTCGGTGACTGGGATCGGCGGCGCGCCGAACAAGGCGGTGTAATGCCCATAGGCGGCTTCCGTCAGCGAAACGACTCCGTCGAGATCACCGGCAAGCGCCTGTCGGACTGTCATTCAAAGCTCTCCAGGCGCCCGGCCGGTCTGCCAGTCACTCCGCCGCTTCGCGCTTGCCTCCGGGGCGCCGTTCCAGCAGTTCCTTCAGGAAGTGGCCGGTGTAGCTGCGCTTTTCGCGCACGATCGCTTCCGGTGTGCCTTGGGCAACCAGCTCGCCGCCGCCATCGCCGCCTTCGGGGCCGAGGTCGAGCACCCAGTCGGCGGTCTTGATGACTTCGAGATTGTGCTCGATCACCACCACCGTGTTGCCCTGGTCGACCAGTTCGTGCAGCACTTCCAGCAACTTGGCGACGTCGTGGAAGTGCAGGCCGGTGGTCGGCTCGTCGAGGATGTAGAGCGTCTTGCCGGTCGCCTTGCGCGACAATTCCTTGGCGAGCTTGATACGCTGCGCCTCACCGCCCGACAGCGTCGTCGCCTGCTGGCCGATATGGATGTAGCCGAGGCCGACCTGCTTCAGTGTGTCGAGCTTGTCGCGCACGCCGGGCACGGCGGCAAAGAAATCGACACCTTCCTCGACCGTCATGTCCAGGACGTCGGCGATCGACTTGCTCTTGAACACGACATCCAGCGTCTCACGGTTGTAGCGCTTGCCATGGCAGACGTCGCAGGTCACATAGACGTCGGGCAAGAAGTGCATCTCGATCTTGATGACGCCGTCGCCCTGGCAGGCTTCGCAGCGGCCGCCCTTGACGTTGAAGGAGAAGCGCCCCGGCTGGTAGCCGCGGGCCTTGGCTTCGGGCAGGCCAGCGAACCAGTCGCGGATCGGTGTGAAGGCGCCGGTGTAGGTGGCCGGGTTCGAACGCGGTGTGCGGCCGATCGGCGACTGGTCGATGTCGATGACCTTGTCGAGGAATTCGAGGCCCTCGATGCGGTCGTGATCGGCCGGATGCTCGCGCGAGCCCATGATGCGGCGCGACGCCGCCTTGAACAGCGTCTCGATCAGGAAGGTCGATTTGCCGCCGCCAGACACGCCGGTGACGGCGGTGAAGGTGCCGAGCGGGATTTCGGCAGTGACGTTCTTGAGATTGTTGCCGCGCGCGCCGACGATCTTCAGCCGGCGGTTCTTCTTGGCCTCGCGCCTGACACCGGGCGTGGCGACTTCGAGCGCGCCCGACAGATATTTACCGGTGATCGAGTTGGGATTGGCCATCACCTGCTGCGGCGTCCCCTGGGCGATGATCTCGCCGCCATGAATGCCGGCGGCCGGACCCATGTCGACGACATAATCGGCATGCAGGATGGCGTCCTCGTCATGCTCGACGACGATCACCGTGTTGCCGATGTCGCGCAGATGCTTGAGCGTGTCGAGCAGGCGGGCATTGTCGCGCTGGTGCAGGCCGATCGACGGCTCGTCCAGCACATAGAGCACGCCGGTGAGGCCGGAGCCGATCTGCGACGCCAGCCTTATGCGCTGGCTCTCGCCGCCCGACAGCGTGCCGGAATTGCGCGACAGCGTCAGATAGTCGAGGCCGACATCGTTGAGGAAGCGCAGGCGGTCACGGATTTCCTTGAGAACGCGCACCGCGATCTCGTTCTGCTGGTCGTTGAGATGTGGCGGCAGTTCGGTGAACCACTGGTCGGCCTTGCGGATCGACAGCTCTGTGACTTCGCCGATATGCTTGCCGGCGATCTTCACCGCCAGCGCTTCCGGCTTCAGCCGGTATCCCTTGCAGACCGGGCAGGGCGTCGCCGACATGAAGCGCTCGATCTCCTCGCGCATCCAGGCGGATTCGGTTTCCTTCCACCGCCGTTCGAGATTGGGAATGACGCCCTCGAACGTCTTGGTGGTCTTGTAGGAGCGCAGGCCGTCATCATATTGGAAGGTGACCTCGCGCTCGCCGGTGCCGCGCAGGACGGCTTCCTTGGCCTCTTCGGTCAGGTCTTTGAACTTGTCGCCGAGCTTGAAGCCGTATGCCTTGCCCAGCGCTTCCAGCGTCTGCGCATAATAGGGCGAGGTCGATTTCGCCCACGGGCTGACGGCGCCGTCGCGCAGCGAGACGTTTTCGTCCGGCACGATCAGGCTGGCGTCGATGGCGCGCTGATTGCCGAGGCCGTCGCAGGTCGGGCAGGCGCCGAACGGGTTGTTGAACGAGAACAGCCTGGGCTCGATCTCCGGAATGGTGAAGCCGGAAACCGGGCAGGCGAATTTTTCCGAGAACAGGATGCGCTCATGCGTCTCGTTCTTCGATTTGTTGACCGAGTCCTCGCCGGTCTGGCTGGCGTCGAGCGGCCGGTCGGCGAACTCGGCCACCGCCAGCCCTTCGGCGAGCTTCAGCGCCGTTTCGATGGAATCGGCAAGCCGTGTCGCCAGGTCGCCGCGCACGACGATGCGGTCGACGACGACGTCGATGTCGTGCTTGTACTTCTTGTCCAACGCCGGCACATCGGCGATCTCATAGAAGACGCCGTCGACCTTGACGCGCTGAAAGCCCTTCTTCTGCAGCTCCAGCAGTTCCTTGCGATACTCACCCTTACGGCCGCGCACGATCGGCGCCAGCAGGAAAAGGCGCGTGCCTTCCTCGACCGCCAGCACCCGGTCGACCATCTGTGAAACCGTCTGGCTCTCGATCGGCAGGCCGGTCGCCGGCGAATAGGGGATGCCGACGCGCGCGAACAGCAAGCGCATGTAGTCGTAGATCTCGGTGACGGTGCCGACCGTCGAACGCGGGTTCTTCGACGTGGTCTTCTGCTCGATCGAGATGGCCGGCGACAGGCCGTCGATCTGGTCGACATCCGGCTTCTGCATCATTTCGAGGAACTGGCGCGCATAAGCCGACAGGCTCTCGACGTAACGGCGCTGGCCCTCGGCATAGATGGTGTCGAAAGCAAGCGACGATTTGCCGGAGCCCGACAGGCCGGTCATGACGATCAGGCTGTCACGCGGCAGGTCGAGATCGACATTCTTTAGGTTGTGTTCGCGTGCCCCGCGAATGGAAAGGTATTTATGGTCGGCCATCGCCGGTCGCCGCCTCAGGTCTGGTGTCAGTGGGATCGGCGGGTTTTCCCGGCCATTCCCTATGTAGGTATTTTTGCCGCCACGTCGAGAGACGCCACACTTCTCGACCAAAGCCGTTTAACCGTCTTTCGCGCGAACGGGCAAGCGGAAAGAACAAAGACCGAACACGCTCCTGACAACGCTGTGCAGAAACTGACAAGGGTGTTTCAGAAACTGACCCTGACGTAAGCTCCCGACGATCACATTTTCCGTAACCGGCTATTCAAGGTTGACGCCGTCGAATCAGGGGCGCACTCTGCCGGAGTCAACGGAGCCGGCCGTCTTTGATGGCCTCGCCGCCCATAGCGGCCTGCGAGACGCCGCAGGTTTTTGCGATTTGTGCTTCGGATTGACACCAGTCGCAACGGACATAGGAGCGGAGCATGACGCCACCGGATAGTCCCTTGAGGCTCCACCTGCTAGTGGAGCCGCGGCGGGCATAAGTGCCAGGTAGTTTCAAGGCATTGGAGTGTATGCGTCCAAACGAACGCATCGCGTCAGTCCAACAAACCACCAGACAAACCGTGACCTGCCGAATCCCACAAAAATCAGAGACGGCTAGTCGGATCGTCGGCTGAATGCCGCGAAGCATCCGAAATCAAAGTCGGTATAACACTACCGGCAGTTTGGATTTGGAATCCAAAAAAAGCCCCGACCGTTAGCGGAAGCAACGGCGGGGCTGTTCTTTTGCGAGGAAGTCGTCGGCGCAGGCTTTCTCTCCCGTATAGTAGCTGGGAGAAGGGCTACCGGCGCGGCGCCTTGATCCCACCCGTGCCGACATCGACAGTGATGCTGCCGGAAATCCTGACATCGGTGTCGCCGATCTTGAACGTGCCGTTCTCGCCGGCAGACAGCGCGTCGTCCGGCTCCGGCTGCGGCGCGGGCTTGGCGATGCGGTAGTCGCCGGTCACGCCGGGCAGGGCGCCTTTCCGCGACGTGCTGGTGCTGCCCCCGGCAAAGGCCATGCTCGATGTCGCCGCCGTGATGGCAAAGGCTATGGTCAGTCTGTTCAGGTGGTAGCGCATGGCAAGACTATAGTGCCGCGCTCAAGGCGAGGCCAGACCAGCGGCGTTGAAATTGAGGGAACACCGGCCTGCATTCAATCCGCCGATCAGGCCGCTGCCTGCTTGCGGGTGTCGAAGACGTGGTCGACGAGGCCCCAGTCCTTGGCCTCCTTCGCGGTCATGAAGAAATCGCGGTCGAGCGTGCGTTCGACATCTTCGTGGGTGCGGCCGCAATGGTGAGCGTAGAGGTCGGCCATGTGCCGCTTGGTGCGCAAAATGCCTTCGGCGTGACGCTGGATGTCGGAGGCCTGGCCCTGGAAGCCGCCCAAAGGCTGATGCAGCACGATGCTGGCATTGGGCAGCGCGATGCGCCGCCCCGGCGTTCCCGCCATCAGCAGGAAGGAGGCCATCGACGCGGCAAAGCCCATGCACACGGTCGACACCGGGCAGCTGACATATTGCATCGTGTCGTAGATGGCGAAACCGCTGGTCACCACGCCGCCCGGCGAGTTGATGTAGAGCGAGATCTCCTTGTCGGGATTGTCCGATTCCAGCGACAGGAGCTGGGCGCAGACCAGCGCCGACATGCCGTCATTGATCTCGCCATTGACGAAGATGATGCGCTCGCGCAGCAGCCGCGAGAAAATGTCGAAGGCGCGTTCGCCGCGGCTCGATTGCTCGATCACCATCGGCACCAGATTGGCAAAGCCGCTCATCTCATTGTCTCCGTTTTGATTTTTCCGGTTCAGGCGGCGCGCAGCAACAGGCGTGGCGCGTTGGCGGCGACAGGCCGCTTGGGCTTGTATGCGCGCAGCCAGAGCCGGCAGCCGGCGCCGGCCATCGCGACCGCAGGCGTCAGGACAAACCCGTCGTGGACGATGCGCAGATGCGTGCCGCCGGAAACGGTGCGGGCGAGTGTGAAGGTGACGATGCTCCCCAGCTCCTCGCGGTCGGCGTCGCCGGAACGCTCGCGCCAGGAATAGCGCAGCAGGCGCCCCGGTTCGGCATCGAGCACTTCGCACTCGATCGGCTTCTCAGGCCCGGCAAAGGCAAAGCGGCTGCCGGTTTCCGGATTGATGTCGTTCGGCATCATCCATTCCGCCAAGAGGTCCGGCACGGTCAGTGCCCGCCACACTTTTTCCGGTGCGTCCGGCAGATCGCATTCGAAGGCGAGGGCATCTTTGGCGGTCTGCGTCTGCTTTTCGTCGGTCATTGGTCCATGTCCTTCAAAACGACCTTCAGTCTTTCGATGCGCTCCGGCCAGAATGCGCGGTAGCGTTCGATCCAGCCGAGCAGCGGCTCGAGCCCTTGCGGATCGGCGCGATAGTAGGCGTTGCGGCCGGCGCGTCTTTCGCTGACTAGGCCTGCGCCGCGCAGCACGGCAAGGTGCTGCGACACCGCCGGCTGCGACACGCTCATGCCGGTGCGCAACTCCGACACGCTCATCTCGCCGGAAGTCAGCCGCTCGTAGACGGCGCGTCGCGTCGGGTCGGCCAGGGCGCGAAAAATCTCTGCTTCGATCATGGCAAAAGCATAAGTCGATACTTATCGATTTGGCAAGGGGTGTTTTGAATGCCGCGTATTGATTGGATCCTGCCGGGCCTCTAAGCCGTGGGGAACAAGATGGGCCGATCATCGCGAGGCAGGAGTAGTATTTATGAATTCCAACGTCGATCTTTCGTCCGCCGAGAACCTCAACGAGGCTCTGAGGCTCTATCGCCGCCTCGTACTCGGTATAGGAGCGATCGCCGTCATCGGTTTCGTGGCCGTGATCTTGTTGGCCAAGCTGGGTACGGCGCTATCGCCGCCACACGGGATTTACATCTTCGGCGAAGGATTGGGGACCTGGGGCCTGATCGCGGTGGTAGCGGCGCTCGTCGCTCAGGTGTGGTGGCACGGGCGCGCGATCGGGAAATTGCTGAATGACCCGGCTCTGAAATCTGAACCTGCAGTCGGGCTGATGTCGGCGCCAACCGTGATCGCACAGCGCGCCCATGGCATGGGCATGGAGTGGAGCGGCTTTTTCGGTCCGTTGCGGCCAGCTAAAAAACGGCGCTGACGACACCGCTTCTCGCCCCTGCGTGTCAGCTAAATCCACGCGCCCGCGTCGGCGATTGCTGCCATTCCTTGACAATCCGTGGTTAACAGTATAGGAACGAAAAGGGAACAAAAACCTTGTGGGAAAAGCCAGCCGCGGCAAGCCAGGATTGTGCGCGGCCTGTAAGGTGAACGACTTGAAATTTGTTTCGGATGAGCACGGAGAAGTGTCATGGCGGGTAGCGTCAACAAGGTCATTCTGGTCGGTAACCTCGGCGCGGACCCTGAAATCCGCCGCCTGAATTCCGGTGATCCGGTCGTCAACATCCGCATCGCCACGTCGGAAAGCTGGCGCGACAAGAACTCCGGCGAGCGCAAGGAAAAGACCGAATGGCACAACGTGGTCATTTTCAATGACCAGATCGCCAAGGTCGCCGAGCAGTACCTGAAGAAGGGCATGAAGGTTTACGTCGAAGGCCAGCTGCAGACACGCAAATGGCAAGACCAGACCGGCGCCGACAAGTACACGACCGAAGTCGTGCTGCAGAAATTCCGCGGCGAGCTGCAGATGCTCGATTCTCGCGGCGAGGGCGGCGGTCAGGTCGGCAACTATGCCGGCGGCGGCGGCGCGAGCCGTGGCTCGGATTTCGGCCAGTCTGGCCCCAATGAGAGCTTCAACCGCGGCGGCAATAGCGGTGGCGGCGGTTCCAAGGGCGGCGGTGGCGGCGGCTCGTCGCGCGAACTGGACGACGAAATCCCGTTCTGAGCTGACGGTAGTTAGCGATATCTGAGGAGAGGGCGCGATGTCGCTCGGACCGCTTCTATCGGCGCGCCCTCCCATTCCATGGCACGCCTTCGCGGCCCTTGCCGCGCTGGCCATTGGCGCTACGCAACTGGCGCTGCCGAAAGGCACGACGCGTCATCGTGTCGTCGGCTATACTTGGGTGGCGCTGATGCTGGTCGTCGCCATCTCCAGTTTCTGGATCCAGCAGATACGCCTCGTCGGTCCGTTCAGCCCGATCCATCTCTTGTCGATTTTAGTGTTGATCGCCGTGCCGCTGGCGGTCTGGCACGCGCATATGCATCGGGTCGCGAAACATCGCAGGGTCATGATATCGCTGTATGTTTTCGCCCTGATCGGCGCCGGCGTGTTCACGCTGCTGCCGGGGCGGATCATGCACACGGTCGTCTTCGGCCAGTGACGCTTTCTGAAAGGAAGATTGCCGTGAAAGCACGGATTAAATGGGTCGAGGAGCGCACCTTCGTCGGCGAGTCCGGCAGCGGCCACAAACTGGTGCTGGGGACCGCCCCCGGGCCGGAAGGCAAGACGCCAGGTCCGAGCCCGATGGAGCTGGTGCTGATCGGCACCGGCGGCTGCTCGGCCTATGATGTCGTCCACATCCTCGAAAAAGGCCGCGAGGCGATCGAGGACTGTGTTGTAGAACTCGACGCCGACCGGGCCGAAACCGACCCCAAAGTCTTCACCCGCATCCACATGCATTTCATCGTCACGGGCCACGCGCTGTCGCGCGACAAGGTCCAGCGCGCCATCAACCTGTCGATCGAGAAATACTGCTCGGCCTCGGCCATGCTGGCCAAGACGGCTGTCATCACCCACGATTTCGAGGTCGTCGATACGGCGGTGGAGTAGGGAGCAGGGAGCAGGGAGCAGGGAGCAGGGAGCAGGGAGCAGGGAGCAGGGAGCAGGGAGCAGGGAGCAGGGGCTGCCGTTCACCCCGCCATCAGCGCCTTGATCCCATCCGCGACGAACTGAACCGCAAGCGCGGCCAGGATGACGCCGAGCAGGCGGGTGAGGATCGAGCGGCCGGTCTGGCCGAGGATGCGGTCGATGCGCTCCGACAGCACGAACACCAGATAGGTGATGGCAAGGCAGACGAAGATGATGCCGACCAGCGCCGCTTGTGCTGCAAAACCCTGAAAAGAGCCCGACAGTAGCACAGTCGCCGAAATCGCACCGGGGCCGGCGATCAGCGGGATCGCCAGCGGGAAGGCCGCGATGTTGTGGATCATGTCCTTGGTGATGGCGACGTCGCCGATCTTCTCCTTGCGGTCCTGGCGGCGCTCAAACACCATTTCGAACGCGATGAAGAACAGCAAAAACCCGCCGGCGACGCGGAAAGCCGGCAACGTGATGCCGAACACCGACAGGATGGACGCCCCGGCCACCGCAAACAGCGCCATCACCAGGAAGCCGATGATCGAGGCGCGCACCGAAACCTGCTGACGTTCCTCGCGGTTCATGCCGCGTGTCACCGCGAGGAAGAGCGGCGCGAGACCTGGCGGGTCGATGGTCACCAGAATGGTGACGAAGGCGTTGAACAGGCTGTCGAAACTCGGCATCGCTGACCCCTCCCGCCGGGCCGGACCCCTGCGCCACGATAGTGGTAGAGCAAAGCCTGGCCGGTGGGAACCGTCTGAGATGGCGATACCGGAGACGCCGGCTATGTTAGGCGGCAGCGTTGCAATAGGCCTCCAGGCGATAGCCGTCGGGATCGACGATGAAGGCAGCGTAATAGTCCTCGCCATAGTCGGCGCGCAGGCCCGGCGCGCCATTGTCGCTGCCGCCTGCACGCAAGGCGGCGGCATGGAAGGCGACGACACTCTGCCTCGTCGGCGCGGCAAAGCAGAAATGCAGACCGGACTTCTCGTCCGATGGCACTGGCCGCTCCGCGTCGTTCACCCACAGCGCGACGGCTTGCGCACCATAACCCAGTGAGCCTGGCGACTGGCTGAGGCAGGAATAACCGAGCGGCTTTAGCGCGGCATCGTAGAAGGGCTTCGAAACGTTGGTGTCGCGGACGCCGATCGAGACATGGTCAAGCATGCTTTTGGTCACCTTTTTGCAATATGTTGCGTCATCAGTCGTGGGCGACGCGGCGCGCCAGGAACTCGACTTCGAGACGCCATGTCTTGCCATCGTCGTGCGAACGCTCGCCGAGCCAGCGGAAGCTGTCTTTCGTGATGCGCGAAAAGCTCCAGCGGACCGAGGAACCAGTGCCGTCGGCGCCGACCTGCACAATCGTGTCGCCTTCGGCGCGACCAAGCTGGCGGCTGTAGTATTGGTTGCGCGGGTCGCTCCAGAAGATGTGCCAGGCATCCGAGCCGGGATCATAGGCCCGCAGCGTTGTGCCATAGAAAGTCCATTTGCCGAGAGAAGGCGAGGGGCCGGCATCCCGCGCGGGCAGGATCCATACATCCTGGATCGCCCTGCCTTCCAGGACCCAGCCGAAATGCACCTCGCCGCGTCCGGTGAGAACCGTGCCGTCCTCGAGATGGCGCGTGGCATCGAATGTCCAGGCGCCGACGAAGCGGCCGTAGAGATCAAGCTTGTCAGCCAGACCGGGGTTGGGGCCGTCGCTGTGGAGCGCTTCGGCAAAGGAGGATGTACCGATCATACTTGCTGCCTTCGTTGTGTCAGGAGGCTGCAAGCGATAGGCCCCGGCAGGGTGTCGCGCTTGGGAAAAATTGCTATCTTTCAAGCCATGACGACGAGCGAACAAAACCTGGCATCGGGGCAGGGCTGGCATGTGTCCGACGTGCTGTGCACGGCCGGCGCCGGCGACCGCCCGTTCGAGGAGGCGCACGACACCTTCTGCGTTGCCGCTGTCACCAGCGGCACTTTCCGCTACCGCACCAGGCAAGGCGCCGCCATGCTGGCGCCGGGCGCAATCCTGCTAGGCAATGTCGGCGCCTGCTATGAATGCGGGCATGAGCATGGCGCCGGCGACCGTTGCCTGTCCTTCCACTTCGCTCCGGCCTATCTCGACCGCATCGCCAGCGACGTGCCCGGCGCGAGCAAGCTCGCCTTCGGCGTGCCGCATATGCCGCCTTTGCCGGCGCTCGCATCGCTGCTGGCCGAGGCGGAAGCGGCGCGCGAGATGGTCGACATCGACGCCTTTGAAGAGCTTGGCCTGCGAATTGCCGGTGCAGCACTGGCAGTTGCCGGCGCAGCACTGCCCGTCGCCAGCGATGCGGTGCCTGGCGTTCGACCGCCGAGCCGCCGCGACCAGAAACGGGTTGCCGAGGCGGTGCGGCAGATCGAGCTCAATGCCGACAGGCCGGTCTCGCTTTCCGAGCTTGCCTGCGCGACGGCGACCAGCCCGTATCATTTCCTGCGCACCTTCCGGCAGGTCGCCGGCATGACGCCCTATCAGTTTCTGCTGAGAACCCGGCTGCACCGCGCGGCGGTGCGGCTGCGCATGTCAGGCGATGCCATCTCGGCAATCGCCTTCGAGGCCGGTTTCAACGATTTGTCGACGTTCAACCGCCGTTTCCGGCGCGTCATGGGCGAAACGCCCGGCGACTATCGCGCCCGGCGGATGGCTACCCGCTAATGCGTCCGCCTGCCTCCTGATACGTTCTGGCTTGGAAAACTGTCCTTCGCAGGCTTTTGCCCCTGGCGGCGGCGAATGCGTTATGGCCAAATCGTCGCAATCAGAGGTATCCATTTGAATTTACCGCTGAAATCGTCATTGGAAAAGCACCACGAATATTGGAGTTTCGGCCGTGCTTCCTATATAAGCGGTCAATGATTCCTGATTAGATTGTGATCCGATTTGACCGACCAAAAACCCCCGCGCGGCGCCGACGGCGGCCCCACCGGCATCGAGCCCATCTCCATCATCGAGGAGATGCAGAGCTCCTACCTCTCTTATGCCATGAGCGTGATCGTCAGCCGTGCGCTGCCCGATGTGCGCGACGGCCTGAAGCCGGTGCACCGCCGCATTCTCTATGCGGCGCATGAGAGCGGCTATCACTGGAACCGCAAATATGTGAAGTCGGCCCGCCCGGTCGCCGACGTGATGGGTAAATACCATCCGCATGGCGACGCCTCGATCTACGACGCCTTAGTGCGCATGGCGCAGGACTGGTCGCTGCGCGTTCCGCTGATCGACGGGCAGGGTAATTTCGGCTCCATCGACGGCGATCCGCCGGCGGCGATGCGCTACACCGAATCGCGGCTGACCAAGGTCGCACATGAGCTGCTGGAGGACATCGACAAGGAAACCGTCGATTTCCAGGAGACTTATGACGCCTCCGACACCGAGCCGAAGGTGCTGCCGGCTCGCTTCCCCAACCTTCTGGTCAACGGTTCCGGCGGCATTGCCGTCGGCATGGCCACCAATATTCCGCCGCATAATCTGGCCGAGATCTGCAACGGCGCCATCGCCATCATCGACAATCCGGCGATCGATTTGCCGGCGCTGATGGAGATCATTCCGGGTCCCGATTTCCCGACCGGCGGCATCGTGCTCGGCCGTTCCGGCATCTACAGCGCCTATGCGACGGGTCGTGGCTCCATCGTCATGCGCGGCAAGGTCAATGTCGAGCAGCGCGGCAACGACCGTGAATCGATCATCATCACGGAAGTCCCGTACCAGGTGAACAAGGCCTCGATGATCGAGAAAATGGCCGAGCTGGTGCGCGACAAGCGCATCGAAGGCATTTCCGACATTCGCGACGAAAGCGACCGCCAGGGCTACCGCGTCGTCATCGAGCTGAAGCGCGACGCTGTCGCCGACGTCATTCTCAACCAGCTTTACCGCTTCACGCCGCTGCAAACCTCCTTCGGCGCCAATATGGTGGCGCTGAACGGCGGCAAGCCGGAAGTGATGAACCTGACCGACATGCTGAAGGCGTTTGTCAGCTTCCGCGAAGAGGTGATTAGCCGGCGCACGAAATTCCTGCTGCGCAAGGCGCGCGACCGCGCCCACGTGCTGGTCGGCCTCGCCATCGCCGTTGCCAACATCGACGAAGTGATCAAGCTGATCCGCACCGCGCCCGATCCGCAGACGGCGCGCGAGCAGTTGATGGAGCGGCGCTGGCCCTCCGGGGACGTGGAGTCATTGATTCTGCTTATCGACGATCCGCGCCATCGCATCAATGAGGATGGCACCTACAACCTCTCCGAGGAACAGGCGCGCGCAATCCTCGAACTGCGCCTGCAGCGCCTGACCGCGCTCGGCCGTGACGAAATCGCCGACGAGCTGAACACGATCGGCGACGAGATCAAGGATTACCTCGACATTCTGTCGTCCCGCGCCCGCATCCAGCAGATCGTCAAGGACGAGCTTGCCGCCGTGCGCGACGAGTTCGGCACGCCGCGCCGCACCGAGCTCACCGACGGCGGCGCCGACATGGAAGACGAGGACCTGATCCAGCGCGAGGACATGGTCGTCACCGTCAGCCATTCCGGCTACATCAAGCGCGTGCCGCTGTCGCTCTACCGGGCGCAACGCCGCGGCGGCAAGGGCCGCTCCGGTATGTCGACCAAGGAAGAGGATTTCGTCACCCGGCTGTTTGTGGCCAACACGCATACGCCGGTGCTGTTCTTCTCCTCGCGCGGCATCGTCTACAAGGAAAAGGTCTGGCGGCTGCCAATCGGCAATCCGCAGTCGCGCGGCAAGGCGCTGATCAACATGCTGCCGCTGGAGCAGGGCGAGCGCATCACCACCATCATGCCGCTGCCCGAGGACGAGACCAGCTGGGGCGAACTCGACGTCATGTTCGCCACCACGCGCGGCACCGTGCGCCGCAACAAGCTGTCCGAATTCGTCCAGGTCAACCGCAATGGCAAGATCGCCATGAAGCTGGAGGAGGAGGGCGACGAGATTCTCGGCGTCGAGACCTGCACAGACAATGACGATGTGCTTTTGACCGCCAGCTCCGGCCAGTGCATCCGCTTCCGCGTTGGCGATGTGCGCGTCTTCCAGAGCCGCAATTCGGTCGGCGTGCGCGGCATAAGCATGGCCGAGACCGACCGCATCATCTCCATGTCGGTGATCGAGCATGTCGATGCTTCACCGGCGGAACGCTCCGCCTACCTCAAGCGGGCAGCACTGGAGCGGCGGCTTGCCGCCGAGGTGACCGGCGAGGAAGAAGAGATTGCACTCACCAATGAGGAGATTGGCGAGGAGACCGAGCTTTCCGACAGCCGTTACGAAGAGCTCAAGGCGCATGAGCAGTATGTGCTGACGGTGACCGAATATGGCTACGGCAAGCGCTCGTCATCCTACGATTTCCGCCTGACCGGACGCGGCGGCAAAGGCATCCGCGCCACCGACGTGTCGAAGGTGGCCGAGATCGGCCAGCTGGTGGCGACTTTCCCGGTCGGCAATGACGACCAGATCATGCTGGTTTCGGATGGCGGCACGGTCATCCGGGTGCCGGTCAACGGTATCCGTTTCGCCAGCCGCGCCACCAAGGGCGTGACCATCTTCAACACCGCCGAAGGCGAGAAGGTGGTTTCGGTCGAACGGATTTCGGAGCCGCAGGCCGACGAGGATGTCGAAGAGGGTGTCATTGAGGCCGGCGCCGGAGATGCCGTACCGGACAGCACCGAATAGGTTTGAGCAACAACGCCGGCCCGATGGGCCGGCGCAAACAAGAAACTAGCAATAAATCAGGGGCGACGGTGGGGCCAGCGAGCGCCGAAACCTTCGAACCGCTTTGTGCGGACACGGACGCGCTCTGCCTCGCTATGCAATCCGAATGCGGTGGCGATCAGCATGGCGACGGTCATTGCGGTGGCGAGCATGTAGATCAGCATGTGCGTGTTCTCCTGCGCCTATCCAACGGTTAGATCGGGTTTTGGTTTCATCTTCCGAAGTGCAAACTAGCGAACGCGGCGTGAAGTCTTCGTGATCAAGGCATTCATCTGTCGTTCATGTCTGCGAAAAGGTTCACGCAGATGTTCCCAATCGCATTTGCCTTCCGCCCAATGCCCCGCTAGAAGCACCTCCCATGACCGATCGCATCGCCCTTTATGCCGGCTCCTTCGACCCGCTGACCAACGGCCATCTCGATGTCCTGAAGGCATCGCTGGCTGTCGCCGACACGGTTTATGCGGCGATCGGCACTCACCCCGGCAAGACGCCGCTGTTTTCCTTCGACGAACGGGTGAAGCTGATCGAGGCCGCGACCAAGGCCGAATTCGGCCGCGACGGCGACCGTATCAAGGTCGTCGCCTTTGACGGGCTGGTCATCGACGCGGCCCGCAAGCATGGCGCCTCGATCATGATCCGCGGCCTGCGCGACGGCACCGATCTCGATTACGAGATGCAGATGGCTGGAATGAACGAGACCATGGCGCCGGAACTGCAGACGGTTTTTCTGCCCGCCAGCCCATCGGTACGCACCATTACCGCCACACTTGTGCGCCAGATAGCCTCGATGGGCGGAGACATCCGTCCCTTCGTACCGGCCGCCGTTGCCGGTGCGCTCACCGCCAAATTCGCGAAATAGTGCATGTCGCCCCAAAGTGGATGCCGGTTTTTGGGGCAACGACATGCACCCTAACAAAGACCTTCGGAGATCCCTTATGCAGCTGAAAAAGCTCGCCTCGTTCCTCGTCGTGCTTGCCGGTCTCGTGACCGCATCCGTTTCGGCCTTCGCCGCCGAACCGGAAAACACCATGGTCATCACCTTGAAGAACGGCGACGTCACCGTCGCGCTACGCCCCGACCTGGCACCCAAGCATGTCGCCCAGATCAAGAAGCTGGTGCGCGAAGGGGCTTATAACGATGTCGCATTCCACCGCGTCATCAACGGCTTTATGGCGCAGACCGGCGACGTCAAGTTCGGCAACATGAAGAAGGGGTTCAGCCCCGAGGCCGTCGGCACCGGCGGTTCAGACCTGCCCGACCTGCCGGCGGAATTCTCGCAGAGCGAACATTTCAAGCGCGGCACGCTCGGTATGGCCCGTTCGCAGGACCCGAACTCCGCCAATTCGCAGTTCTTCATCATGTTCGCGCCGGCGCCGAACCTCGATGGCCAGTACACCATCGTCGGCAATGTCGTCAGCGGCATAGAGCTGGTGGACAAGATCAAGAAGGGCAACGAGGCGGACAATGGCACGGTCAGTGAGCCCGACCGCATGATCAAAGTACGCATCGCCGCCGACAAGTAAACCTCTAAAATCATTCTGTTTTCTGAGATAAAGGATATCCGACATGGCTGAGATCAAGGACCGCGAAAACGCGCTCATCCTGGAAACGACCAAGGGCAAGGTCGTCATCGAACTGTTCCCCGACCTGGCCCCGGGCCACGTCGCCCGGATCAAGGAACTGGCCCGCGAAGGCGCCTATGACGGCGTGGTTTTCCACCGCGTCATCGAAGGCTTCATGGCGCAGACCGGCGACGTGAAGTTCGGCAATTCGTCGAAGCCGACCTTCGCGCCTTCGCGTGCGGGCATGGGCGGCTCGGAAAAGCCGGACCTGAAGGCTGAGTTCTCCAACGCCAACCATGGCCGCGGCACCTGCTCGATGGCCCGTTCGCAGAACCCGAACTCGGCCAATTCGCAGTTCTTCATCTGCTTCGACGATGCCGCTTTCCTCAACCGCCAGTACACGGTCTGGGGCCAGGTCATCGAAGGCATGGACAATGTCGACAAGATCAAGCGCGGCGAGCCGGTGGTCGATCCCGACAAGATCGTGTCGCTGAAGGTCGCGGCCGACGTCAGGTAAGGACAAACGAAGATGATGGGCGTGGTCTGGTCGCTGCTCGGCATCCTGTCAGGCGCCTTCATCGCCGTCCAGGCGCCGATCAACTCGCAGCTGGCGCGCGGCCTGGGGCTCCCGGTCGCGGCTGCTGCGTTTTCGTTCCTGTCGGGCGCGATCGTGCTTGGTATCATCTCCATTGCCGTTGTGCGGCTGCAGGACATCTCGCTCGACTGGAAGGCGCCTGCGCCTTGGCTGTTCATCGCCGGCGGCATGCTCGGCGGTTTCTATGTCACCCTGTCGACCATTCTTACGCCGCGCATCGGTGCAGCCGCGCTGATGGCGTTCCTGGTTGCCGGCCAGCTGCTGGCCGGCATGCTGATCGATCGGGTCGGCTTCCTCGGCGTGGCGGTGCGCGAGATTTCGCTCGGCCGCATCGCCGGCGCGGTGCTGCTCTTGGCCGGAGCACTGCTCGTCCGGCTCTACTGATGCGCGTCGATCTCTTCGACTTCGACCTGCCGGAGGAGCGCATCGCGCTGCGCCCGGCCGAGCCGCGCGACAGCGCAAAAATGCTCGTGGTCAGGCCGGGCGAGGGTCTTTCGGACCGCGCGGTTGGCGACCTGCCGTCCTTGCTCAACGCCGGCGACGTGCTGGTCTTCAACGACACCAAGGTCATTCCTGCCCAGTTGAGAGGCATAAGGCGGCGCGGCGAAGCGCAGGCGCAGGTCGACGCCACGCTGCATATGCGCATGGCGCCGGACCGCTGGCTGGCCTTCATGCGGCCGGGCAAGCGCATCGCCGCCGGCGACCGCATCCATTTCGGCCATGACGGCAATTCCTGTTTCCTCGGTCAGCTCGATGCCACGGTGATCGAGAAGGGCGATGCCGGCGAGGTGCTGCTCGGTTTCGACCTGTCGGGGCCGTTTCTCGACGAGGCGCTGCATGCCGTCGGCCACATCCCGCTGCCGCCCTATATCGCCTCCAAGCGCAACGACGACGCGCGCGACCTGACGGATTACCAGACCATCTATGCCAAGGAGGAGGGCGCAGTCGCTGCCCCCACCGCAGGCCTGCATTTCACGCCGGAGCTGTTTGCGGCGCTCGACGCTAAAGCCATCGAACGCCGCTTCGTCACCTTGCATGTCGGTGCAGGCACCTTCCTGCCGGTCAAGGCGGACGATACCGCTGACCACAAGATGCATGCCGAGACCGGCTCGGTCAGCGAAGCAACAGCCGACGCTCTGAATGGCGCCAAGGCGCGGGGCGGGCGTATCATCGCTGTCGGCACGACCTCGCTGCGCCTGCTGGAGAGCGCGGCACGGCCTGATGGCTCGCTGACCGCCTGGTCCGGCCCGACCGACATCTTCATCACGCCGGGCTATCGGTTCAAGACCGCCGACCTGCTGATGACGAACTTTCATCTGCCGCGTTCGACGCTGTTCATGCTGGTTTCGGCCTTCAGCGGCCTAGATACGATGCGTGCGGCCTATGCTCATGCCATCGAGAACCGTTACAGATTCTACTCCTATGGAGACGCAAGCCTGCTTTATCGAGCGGAGATGAGCGATGGACGATGATCTGCAAGCCTTTGATCGCGAGAGCCTGATCGCTGAAGTGAAGAAATTGCGTGCCGGCATTCGCCAGCACCGAGATTCTACCGGCCATGATTTATGCTGGCATCATCCCAACCTGTGGGACCTGCTGCCGGAAAAGACCGATCCATCGATTGCCGTGCCGCCATGGCCGAAATTCATGCGCGGCTGCATCCAATACCGCCAGTCGCTCGACAGGCAGGCGCCAGGCGCGCCTGTCCATGACAAGGAATTCAATGGCTGAGACATTCACCTTCAAGATCCTCGCCACCGACGGCAAGGCGCGGCGCGGTTCCATCACCATGCCGCGCGGCGAAATCCGCACGCCGGCCTTCATGCCGGTCGGCACCGGCGGCACGGTCAAGGCCATGTATATGGACCAGGTGCGCGGCGTCGGCGCCGACATCATCCTGGGCAATACCTATCATCTGATGCTGCGCCCCGGCGCCGAGCGCGTGGCGCGGCTTGGTGGGTTGCATGAATTCGCCCGCTGGCCGCAGCCGATCCTGACCGACAGTGGCGGTTTTCAGGTCATGTCGCTGTCGAAGCTCAGAAAATTGACCGAGAAGGGCGTCACCTTTCGCTCGCACATTGACGGCGCTGCCTACGAGATGTCGCCGGAGCGCTCGATCGAGATCCAGGGCCTGCTCGATTCCGACATCCAGATGCAGCTCGACGAATGCACAGCGCTGCCGGCCGACCTCAAGCAGATCGAGCGCGCGATGGAGCTGTCGCTGCGCTGGGCCGAGCGCTGCAAGACAGCGTTCGGCGATCAGCCCGGCAAGGCGATGTTCGGCATCGTCCAGGGTGGCGACAACGCAGCTCTCAGGGTGCGTTCGGCGCAGGCGCTGAGCGCGATGGAGCTGAAGGGCTATGCGGTCGGCGGCCTGGCCGTCGGCGAACCGCAAGCGGTGATG
Organism: Mesorhizobium sp. L2C066B000; assembly: GCF_000502335.1. NCBI lineage: Bacteria > Pseudomonadati > Pseudomonadota > Alphaproteobacteria > Hyphomicrobiales > Phyllobacteriaceae > Mesorhizobium > Mesorhizobium sp. L2C066B000. The sequence continues at coordinate 39,780 of NZ_AYWZ01000017.1, read as the reverse complement.
CTGGATATGCTGGAGATCACCTGTCCGGAATTGCCTGACAACAAGCCTCGATATCTCATGGGCGTCGGCACGCCGGACGACATCGTGAAATCGGTGGCGCGCGGCATCGACATGTTCGACTGCGTGATGCCGACCCGCGCCGGCCGCCATGGCCTGGCCTATACCAGGCGCGGCAAGGTCAATCTCAGGAATGCCCGCCATGCGGACGATCCGCGGCCGCTGGACGAGGAGAGTGACTGCCCGGCGGCACGCGACTATTCACGCGCGTATCTGCATCATCTCGTGCGCTCGCAGGAGGCGCTGGGCGCGATGCTTCTGACCTGGAACAACCTGTCTTACTATCAGAAGCTGATGCAGGACGTTCGCGCCGCGATCGAGGCAAAGGCCTTCGAGGCGCGCACATCAGACATTTCAGAGGGATGGGCGAGGGGCGATATTCCGGTGCTATAAGCACATCTAGGTGCTGAGCGAATTCGCTGCGCGCAAGCTGCAGCCGGTGATTTGAAAGCTGCCGTCGGGCTGCTGTTCCAGCGTGTAGACCGCCTCATAGTCCTTGCCGTCGGGCCCAACGATCAGCACTTGCTGGATTAGCGAAGTTGGCCCCATCTGCTCGACCTTGCCGAAGGAATAGCTCTGCGGCTGGCGCACCGGCGGATAGCCGTTGGTCACCATGTTCATGAAGGTGTCGACGGTCGGAAAGATGCGCTTCACATTTGGAGCGGCGAAACTGTACGCCTTGGCGCCATCATTGGCGATGAGCGCCTTCAACTGACCATCGATGACGGCCTGGCCGGCCTTGACTTCGGCGTCGCCGGCAAGGGCTGCCGACACGAACAACGCGAACAGCAATGAAACAACTGCGAATGCGGTGCGGCGCATGGCCTGTCTCCATTGTCCCCCAACAAAACCTGTCCCGGGACGCATCATACCATACGCTTTGCGGAGCCTCACGGTTTCAGCAACCGCAATATTCGCCACGCAAGTGCCACATGATCATGCTTAAGCCTCCTTTAACGCGGGGCGCGCATCGTAGGGACGGGTGGGGACCCGTTCGCGCAACCAGGGGACGACCATGTTCAAGCAGCCGATCGACCGGCGCCTTTTGCTGAAGGGCGCGGCAAGCCTCGCAGTTTTGGCCCCCTTGCCCGCCTGGGCAAGCACTGGGCCGACCGTCACGGAAGTCGCCTTTGATCCCGCCATTCCAGCGCTCGGCAACCCCGATGGCGACGTCACCATCGCCGAATTCGTCGACTATCAGTGCCCGATCTGCAAGCTCGTCTTCGTCGAACTGAAGAAGTTGATGGAAGAGGACAGCGGCGTTCGGCTTGTGATGAAGGACTGGCCGATCTTCGGCGACGTGTCGCGCGACGCGGCGCGGGTGACGCTGCTGAGCGGCGAACACTATGGCGCGGCGGTCGATGCGCTGATGACCAACCAGCGCGGCCTTTCGGAACGCCGCACCAACGACATCCTTTCTTCCGTCGGTGTCGATGTGGCGATGGTGCGTGCCGACCTCGCCATCCGTGAACCCGATATCGACGCTGCCCTTGTCCGCACCGAAGTCCAGGCGACGGCGTTCAAGCTGCGCGGCACGCCAGCCCTGGTCATCGGCGGCAACTTGTATCGGCGCGGCATGCCGGTGTCCGAACTGAGACAAGCCGTCGCCAAGGCGCGCTCGGCCTGATGCTTGAAAGCCGGGCGGCAGTCTGCCACAAGGGCCGCTTGTGTGCTGAAGCTTGATCGGGACCGGCAATGAAGACGTTTTTCATGCAGATAAAGTGCGATCTGGGCAAGTCCTACGAGGTCGCCAGCGCGCTCGCCGATGCCGAAATCGCCTCGGAAATCTACTCGACCGCCGGCAATTACGACCTGCTTGCCAAATTCTACGTCGACGACGAGGAAGATGTTGGTCACTTCGTCAACGAGAAGGTACAGATTATTCCCGGAATCAAGGACACCTTCACGGTCGTCACTTTCCGCGCTTTCTAAAGCAATTCCAGGAAAAGTGTGAAGCGGTTTTCCGTCCGGAATTGCGTCGAAGCAAAAAGCCATGGCAGGTCGCCGTTGCCATGAAACGGTGAACTGCTATGGCCGCATCAGGCACTTGCCCGGCGACAAGGCAGAGCCTGATTAAGGTCCCGTTCCGACTGCCCGAATTTTGGGCAGTCGAAACATACTGATCGCCGATATCCTCCAAATCACCGATTGCGCTTGATTTTCTCCCGCGACGCCAGTGAAATGGCGTCACAGGGGAGTATGCGATTGGCAGCGTTCGATGAAATGCTTCCGGAAGTTTCCGGGCTGAGACAACCGTATACGGCTTACGACCGCTGGCTGAAGGAGCAGGATCCGGCCAGGCTTACCGAAAAGATGCAGGACGCCGAGCGCGTCTTCCGCAAGACCGGCATTACCTTCGCCGTCTATGGCGAGCAGGAAGCCTCCGAGCGGCTGATCCCCTTCGACATCGTGCCGCGCATCATCTCCGGCAATGAATGGCGAAGGCTGACGCAAGGCATCGAGCAGCGCGTGCAGGCGCTGAACGCTTTCCTCGACGACATTTACCACCGCCAGGAAATCCTGCGCGCCGGCCGCGTGCCGAGGGAGCTGATCGCCAGGAACGAGGCGTTCCTGCCGGAAATGATCGGAGTGCGGCCACCGGCCGGCGTCTACACCCACATTATCGGCGTCGATATCGTCCGGATCTCGGAGAACGAGTTCTACGTGCTGGAGGACAATGCGCGCACGCCGTCGGGGGTCTCCTACATGCTGGAGAACCGCGAGACGATGATGCAGCTCTTTCCCGAGCTGTTCCAGCAGATCAAGGTGCGGCCGGTGGAGAATTATCCGCAATTGCTGCGCCAGTCGCTGGCGGCAGTGCGGCCGCAAAGCACCAAGGGCGCACCGACCATTGCCGTGCTGACGCCGGGCAGCTTCAACTCCGCCTATTTCGAACATGCCTTCCTCGCCGACCAGATGGGCGTGCAACTGGTCGAAGGCCAGGATCTGCGCGTTGTAGACGGCCACGTCGCTATGCGCACGACCGAAGGCTACAAGCAGATCGACGTGCTTTACCGGCGCGTCGACGATTCCTTCCTCGATCCGCTGACCTTCCGGCCGGACTCGGCCCTTGGCGTGCCCGGCATCATGGACGTCTACCGCGCCGGCAACATCACCGTCGCCAACGCGCCGGGAACCGGCATCGCCGACGACAAGGCGATTTATTCCTACATGCCCGACATCGTCGAGTTCTACACCGGCCGCAAGGCCATCCTCGGCAACATCCCGACCTGGCGCTGCTCGGAGCCCGACAGCCTGAAATACGTGCTCGAACACATCCATGAGCTGGTCATCAAGGAAGTGCACGGCTCCGGCGGCTACGGCATGCTGGTCGGCCCGGCTGCGACCAAGAAGGAATGCCAGGATTTCGCCAAGAAGCTGCAGGCGAAGCCCTCCAACTACATCGCCCAGCCGACGCTGGCGCTGTCAACCTGCCCGATCCTGACAGAAAAAGGCCTGTCGCCGCGCCATGTCGATCTCAGGCCCTATGTTCTGGTCTCCGACCGAATCCAGATCGTGCCCGGCGGCTTGACGCGGGTGGCGCTGAAGGAGGGGTCGTTGGTCGTGAATTCCTCGCAAGGCGGCGGGACGAAGGATACGTGGGTGTTGGACGATTAGGTAGGCAGTAGGCAGTAGGCAGTAGGCAGTAGGCAGTAGAGGGACAAGAAATGCCATATTCCACAGAGATTCAAATGCTTACTAATCCCTACTCACTATTCCCTACTCACTAGCCCGAAGGGCCACTTCACATGCTTCTCGGCCGCACCGCCAACGGGCTCTACTGGATGAACCGCTATATCGAGCGGGCGGAAAACATGGCGCGTCTGGTCGATGCCGGCCTTCGCATGGCGCTGACCCGCACCCAGAGCGCGTCGGAAGAGTGGAATTCGGTGCTGCTCAGCGCCGGCTCCGACGTCACCTTCACGCAGAAATACAAGGACTATACCGCCGCCAACGTCGCCGACTTCCTGCTGCGCGACACCTCGAACCCGTCGAGCACGATGTCGGCGATCGAGACCGCTCGCAACAATGCCCGCATGGTGCGCACCGCGCTGACGCGCGAGACCTGGGAGAGCATCAACGAAGCCTGGATGGCCCTGAAGCGCATGCTGGCAAAGCCGATCGACGAGCGCGACCTGCCGAGTGTGCTCGACGCCATCAAACGCGAGACGGCGCTGATCCGCGGCTCGTTCTACGGCACGATGCTGCGCAACGAGATCTTCGACTTCTCGCAGCTCGGCACCTATGTCGAGCGGGCCGACAACACGGCACGCATCCTCGACGTGAAATACTACGTGCTGCTGCCGTCGATCTCCTGGGTCGGCTCGAGCCTCGACAACTACCAGTGGGAATCGATCCTGCGCTCGGTGTCGGCGCACCGTTCCTATCGCTGGGTCTATGAGGCCGACTACAAACCGACCAATATTGCCGACTATCTGATCCTCAATGTGCGCATGCCGCGTTCGCTGACCTTCTGTTATCGTTTTCTCGCCGAGCATCTGAAGTTCCTGGGCGACGACTATGGCGACCGTCATGCCTGCCACGCCACCGTCGACAGGACACAGGCGATGCTGCAGGCAGGGTCGATCAAGGACATATTCGACGCCGGCCTGCACGAATTCCTGGCCAGGTTCATTCAAGACAACACCAAGCTTGGCGAAGAGATCGCACAAGATTACCGGTTCAATTGAGCATGAACGCGAACCGGAGGGCCGCGCTAGCGACAAGTGGGACCCGGTTTTCGGATAAGATCATGCTTACAAACGGAAAATAGGCATGCGGCTCAAGATCACCCACCGTACCGAATACCGCTACGACGCGCCGGTGCACTATCTGTTGCAGCGGCTACGCCTGTTACCGGTCAGTGGCCCGACGCAGACCGTGCTGTCCTGGGCGCTGAAGATCGAGGGCGCGCGCGAGGAAGTCCGCTTTAACGACCATTTCGGCAACGATAACAGGCTGTTGAGCGTCGAGGGCGAGCGCGACTTCATCACCGTCGAGGCCTCCGGCGAGGTTGTCACGCGCGACACAGCGGGCGTCTCGGGTCCGCATCACGGCTTTGCGCCGCTGTGGCTGTTCAGCCAGGAGACAGCTTTGACCATCCCCGGCGGGGGCATAAGCGAGCTTGCCGCGGCGGTCGGCAAAGGTACCGACATCGAAAGGCTGCATCGGCTGATGGCGCTGATCGTCGAGCGCGTCGCCTACACGCCGGGCACCACCAGCGTGACGACCCCGGCGGAAGAGGCATTGGCGCTGAAGACCGGCGTTTGCCAGGATCACAGCCACATCTTTGTCACCGCAGCCCGCGTCATGGGTTTTCCGGCCCGCTATGTCAGTGGCTATCTGATGATGGATGCGGCCATCGAGCAGGCGGCAAGCCATGCCTGGGCCGAAGCCCATGTTCAGGGTCTCGGCTGGGTCGCCTTCGACGCCGCCAACGGCATTTCCCCCGATGAACGCTATGTCAGGGTAGCCACCGGCCGTGATTATCGCGACGCCTCGCCGGTGTCGGGAATTCGACTGGGACAGGCGGAGGAACAGCTTGCAGTCACCGTCACGGTAGAGCAGTAGTCTCCGGCAAGATTGCTGCCTGAAGAGATTCCATGACTTATTGCGTCGGCCTCAAGATCGATCGTGGGCTCGTGTTCATGTCGGACACGCGCACCAATGCAGGGATGGATTCGATCTCCACTTTCAAGAAGATGCATGTCTGGGAAGAGCCAGGCGAGCGCGTCATCGTACTGATGTCGGCCGGCAATCTGGCCACGACTCAGGCCGTGGTCAGCCTGCTCGACGAGCGCACCAAGGCGGTGGCGGAACGCCACGCGACGCTGCTCGAGACCCCATCCATGTACCAGACGGTGCGGCTGGTCGGCGACACCGTCAAGGAAGTCATCGCCAGCTCGTCGCCTGCCGGCGAAAAGGCGGATTCCTATTTCAACGCCTCCTTCATCCTCGGCGGCCAGATCAAGGGCAGCCCGCCACGGCTGTTCATGATCTATCCCGAGGGCAATTTCATCGAATCGACCGACGACACGCCGTTCTTCCAGATCGGCGAGACCAAATACGGCAAGCCGATCATCATCCGTGCCTATGAAAGGACGATGAGCCTGGCTGAAACGGTCAAGCTCTTGCTGGTATCGTTCGATTCGACGCTGAAATCGAACCTGTCCGTCGGCCTGCCTCTCGACCTGCTGTTCCTGGAGGAGGACACGTTCACGGTGGGTTTGAAAAAGCGCATCGGCCAGGACGATCGATATTATCGTGCTATTTCCGAAGGCTGGTCGAACGCGTTGAAGACGGCCTTTGCCAGCCTGCCGGATTTTCCGGGGTAGCGCGGGAACCTTCGTCGCGGTTGCCTGTCTCTATTTAACATGTTAATCAAAATTCAAACGGCTGGCTGATCGGCGCGTCGGGAGGATCCATGGACAACGAGCAATTCCGCGACTGGTCGAGGCGCGCCGCCGACTGGGGCGCTGATTACCGCGCCGGCCTTCGCGATCGGCCCGTGCGACCTGCCATAGCGCCGGGCGAGATCTTCAGGAGCATCGAAGCTTCTCCGCCGGAGGCCGCGGAATCGATGGAGACGATCTTCGCCGATTTCGAAGCCAAGATCGTGCCCGGCATGACGCATTGGCAGCATCCGCGTTTCTTTGCTTATTTCCCGGCCAATGCAGCACCCGTCTCGGTGGTTGCCGAATATCTGGTCTCTGCGATGGCCGCGCAGTGCATGCTGTGGCAGACTTCGCCGGCGGCGACAGAGCTTGAGACGCGCATCGTCGACTGGATGCGCCAGGCGCTCGGCCTGCCCGAAGGCTTTTCCGGCGTGATCCAGGACTCCGCATCATCGGCGACGCTGGCCGCCGTGTTGACCATGCGCGAGCGCACGCTCGACTGGCAGGGCAACAAGAAGGGTCTTTCCGGGCAGGGCAGGCTGCGCGTCTATTCCTCCGACCAGGTGCACACCTCGATCGACCGCGCCATCTGGGTCGCCGGCATTGGCGAGGAAAACCTCGTCCGCATTCCCGTCGCCGGCACCTACCGCGCCATGGATACCGCGGCTTTGGAAGCGGCGATTGTTGCCGACCGCGCGGCCGGCCTATTGCCGGCCGGCATCATCGCGTGCGTCGGCGGCACCAGCACCGGCGGCACCGACGACATCGCTGAAGTGGCCGCGGTGGCCAAACGCCAGGGGCTCTATCTGCATATCGACGCCGCCTGGGCCGGATCGGCGATGATCTGTCCGGAATACCGGCATTTCTGGACCGGTGTCGAGGGCGCGGACTCGATCGTCTTCAACCCGCACAAATGGCTGGGCGCGCAATTCGACTGCTCGATCCAGTTCGTCCGTCAGCCGGAGGATCTCGTGCGCACGCTGGCGATCAAGCCGGACTATCTGAAAACTCGCGGCCATGACGGCATCATCAACTACTCCGAATGGTCGGTGCCTCTCGGCCGTCGCTTCCGGGCGCTGAAGCTGTGGTTCCTGCTGCGCGCCCATGGCCTCGAGGCGCTGCGCACCATGATCCGCAATCACGTCGCCTGGAGCGAAGGCATAGCAGCGCGCCTGGCCGAGGAGGAGGATTTCGAGCTCGCCAGCCAGCCGATGCTGTCGCTGTTCTCGTTCCGGCATCGCGCCGCATCCGGCGCTGACTGCGACGAGCACAATCTGCGTCTGGTCGACGCCATCAACAATGACGGCCGTATCTACCTGACGCAGACGCGTGTCGATGGGCGGGTCGCCATCCGCTTCCAGGCAGGCCAGTTCGAGACAACCGCGGCCGATGTCGATACCGCCTTCACTGTCATCTGCGAGTGTGCAAGATCGCTGAGGGACTGACAGGGTAACAGGCCAGTCAGGTCCCAAACCGCGGTCGGTTCGGACGCAGCTTCATGCTCGCCCGGCAAACTCGCCGCTGTTGCACCCGCAACGTTGCCCGGCCAGCGCTACCCGCCTGCATCGATTTCGCCTTTGCAATTATCGACATTTCATTAGCCGGCGTCTCCCTTTTCATCGCTTTCGTTTTCAGCTACAAACAAGAAAAACGAAAACGGGAGGTTCTCAGTGTATTTGTCGCCGCGCCATGCCGAAATCATCCAGATGGCGAAGGATCATGGCCGTGTGCTGGTCGATGGCCTCGCCACGCATTTCGACGTGACGCCGCAGACCATCCGCAAGGACCTCAACGATCTCTGCGATCAGCGGTTGCTGACGCGCATTCATGGCGGGGCCTTGTTCCCGTCCGGCATCGAGAACATGGAGTATGAGGCGCGCCGCAAGATTGCCGCCGACGAGAAGGAGGCCATCGGCCGCGCGGCGGCTAGGCTGATCCCCGACAACGCATCTTTGTTCATCAATATCGGCACCACGACCGAGTCGGTCAGCAAGGCGCTGCTCGACCATGCCGGGCTGATGGTCATCACCAATAATATCAATGTTGCCAACAGGATGCGCATCTATCCTTCGATCGAGGTGGTAATCGCCGGCGGCGTCGTGCGCGGCTCCGACGGCGGCGTTGTCGGCGAGGCCGCGGTCGATTTCATCAGGCAGTTCAAGGTCGACTATGCGGTGATCGGCGCCTCGGCCATCGACCATGACGGCGCGTTGCTCGATTTCGACTTTCGCGAAGTGAAAGTGGCGCAAGCCATTATCGCCAATGCCAGGCATGTCATCCTGGTCTCCGACCAGACCAAGTTCGAACGCACCGCGCCGGTTCGCATCGGCCATCTCTCGCAAGTCAACACCTTCATCACCGACCGTTGCGACATCCCGTCGGTGCGTAAGATCTGCGAGGAAGCGGAGGTTCAATTAATCGAAACGTCGCTCGGCTAGGCTATCGATCACGGTCCCGTTACATTTCGTTTGACATTCGTTCTTATTTCGAAATAATCCCGATACGGTTTCGTAACAACTCAAAAATGCTGCAATGCGAAATCGCGGGAGGGATTTGTGGACGCAGTCCGTGACATCTTCGTCATCGGTGGCGGCATCAATGGCTGCGGCATCGCCCGCGACGCCGTTGGGCGGGGCTTTTCGGTATTTCTGGCCGAGATGAACGATCTTGCCAGCGGAACCTCCTCCGGCTCGACCAAGCTGATCCACGGCGGTCTGCGCTACCTCGAATTCTACGAGTTCCGGCTGGTGCGCGAGGCGCTGATGGAGCGCGAGGTTCTGTGGAAGAACGCGCCGCACATCATCTGGCCGATGCGCTTCGTGCTGCCCTATGCCAAGGGCCTGCGCCCGGCCTGGCTGATCCGGCTCGGCCTGTTCCTCTACGATCATATTGGTGGCCGCAAATTGCTGCCGGCGACCCGGACACTGGACATGTCCAAGGATCCGGCGGGCAAGCCGCTGAAGCCGCTGTTTCACAAGGCCTTCGAGTACTCGGACGGCTGGGTCAACGATGCCCGGCTGGTGGTGTTGAACGCGCGTGACGCCGCCGACCGCGGCGCCACCATCCGCACCCGCACGAAAGTCGTCGGGGCGCGGCGCGAAGGCGATCTATGGGCGATCCGCGTGGAAGACGTGCGGACGGGAGATGCCGACGAGGTCAAGGCCCGGCTGCTGGTCAATGCCGCCGGTCCATGGGTCGACCACGTCCTGTCGACCACCGTGGGCCAGAACGACGTGCACAATGTGCGCCTGGTGCAGGGCAGTCATATCGTCATCAAAAAGAAATTCGATGATCCGCGCGCCTACTTCTTCCAGAACAAGGACGGGCGCATCATCTTCGCCATCCCTTACGAGGAAGAATTTACGCTGATCGGCACCACCGATCGCGACTATCCCGGCGATCCGCATGACGTGAAGATCAGCGACACCGAGATCGACTATCTCTGCGCGGCGGCGAGCGAATATTTTGCTGAAGCCGTGACGCGCCCCGACATCGTCTGGACCTATTCGGCCGTGCGCCCGCTCTACGACGACGGCGCTTCGAAGGCGCAGGAAGCGACCCGCGACTATGTGTTGAAAGCCGATGGCGGCGAGGGCAAGGCGCCGATCGTCAACGCTTTCGGCGGCAAGATCACCACCTACCGCCGGTTGTCGGAATCGATGCTGGAAAAGGTCGAAGGTTTTCTCGGCAAGCGCGGCAAGCCGTGGACGGCGAACGCGCCCTTGCCGGGCGGCGATTTCCCGGCCACCGGTTTCGACGTCCAGGTGGCGAAGCTGAAGAGCGCCTTTCCTTTCCTCGACCAGCGCCTGGCGCGTCGGTTGACCAGGCTTTACGGCACGCGCGCGCAAGTGCTGCTCGGCCTCGCCAAGTCGAACGCCGATCTCGGCCGCAATTTCGGCGCCGATCTCTATGAGGCCGAGGTACGCTACCTCAGCGAAAACGAATGGGCGCTGACCGCCGAAGATGTATTGTGGCGTCGCACCAAGCGCGGTCTGCATCTCAGCCGCGAACAGGCCTCGGCGCTTGACGAATTCATGCGCGGCATCAGCCGGCGCCATGTCGCGGCAGCGGAATAGGGAAGGCGATTGATGCACAAAGCCTGGGAGGAGGCATCATGCTGGAACTGAGAAACGTGACGAAGATGGTCGGCGCGGTGGAGCATATCCGCGACGTGTCGCTGACGCTTCAGCACGGCTCGCTCAACGTTTTGCTCGGGCCGACACTGTCGGGCAAGACCAGCCTGATGCGGCTGATGGCCGGACTCGACGTGCCGACCACCGGTTCAGTCTGGTTCGACGGCCAGAATGTCACCGGCATGCCGGTGCAGCAGCGCAAGATCGCCATGGTCTATCAGCAGTTCATCAACTACCCCGCGATGACCGTCTACGAGAACATCGCCTCGCCATTGCGCGTCGCCGGCACCGACCAGGCCAAGATCGACAAGGAAGTCCGCAACGCGGCAGGGCTTTTGAAGCTCACACCCTATCTCGACCGCACGCCGCTCAGCCTGTCCGGCGGCCAGCAGCAGCGTACGGCGCTGGCTCGCGCCATCGTCAAGAATGCCAGCCTGGTGCTGCTCGACGAGCCGCTCGCCAATCTCGACTACAAATTGCGCGAGGAGCTGCGCGCCGAACTGCCCAAGATATTTGCCGCCGCCGGCACTATTTTCGTCTACGCCACGACCGAGCCGCATGAAGCCTTGCTGCTCGGCGGCAATACGGCGACGCTGTCCGAGGGGCGGATCACCCAATTCGGGCCGACCATCGACGTCTTCCGCAAGCCGATCGACCTGGTGACGGCGAAAACCTTTGCCGATCCGCCGCTCAACACCATCGTGCTGGCCAAGAAGGGCCCGGATTTCCTGCTCGAGGGCGGCGTCAAGCTGCCGGTGCCGGCCGAACTCGCCGGCATTGCCGACGCCAATTACACGATCGGCTTTCAGCCGCATCATCTGTCGCTGGAGCGGCCCAACGCTGCCGCGGTGCCGGTGCGCGCCAAGGTGACGATCACCGAGATCACCGGCTCGGAAAGCTTCATCCACCTCGATTTTGCCGATGCGCGTTGGGTCATGCTGACCCACGGCATCCGCGATTTCGAGCCGGACGCCGAGATCGAGGTGTTTATCGATCCGCGCCACATCATGGTCTTCGACAGCAACGGCAGCGCCGTCGCCGCGCCGAAGCTTGCGGCCTGAGGAGGGAAGAGATGGCGCGCATCGACGTCAACCATGTCAGGCACTCCTACCTGCCCAACCCGCAGAAGGATGCCGATTTTGCGCTGAGGGAAGTGCACCACACATTCGAGGATGGCGGCGCCTACGCGCTGCTGGGGCCTTCGGGTTGCGGCAAGACCACGCTGCTCAACATCATTTCGGGACTTCTGCACCCCTCGCACGGTGAGTTGCTGTTCAACGGCAAGGACGTCACCAATCTGTCGACGCAGGAGCGCAACATCGCGCAGGTGTTCCAGTTCCCGGTCATCTACGACACCATGACCGTTTACGACAATCTTGCCTTCCCGCTGCGCAATCGCGGCGTGCCGGAGGCCGATGTCGACCGTAAGGTGCGCGAGACGCTGGAGATGATCGACCTGGCGTCGTGGGCGAAGAAGAAGGCGAGGGGCCTGACCGCCGACCAGAAGCAGAAGATCTCGCTCGGCCGCGGCCTGGTGCGCTCGGATGTCAATGCCATCCTGTTCGACGAACCGCTGACGGTTATCGATCCGCACATGAAGTGGGTGCTGCGCTCGCAATTGAAGCAACTGCACCGCCGCTTCGGCTACACGATGGTCTATGTGACCCATGACCAGACCGAGGCGCTGACTTTCGCCGACCAGGTCGTCGTCATGTATGATGGCGGCATCGTCCAGATCGGCACGCCGGCTGAATTGTTCGAGCGCCCGCGCCACACATTCGTCGGTTACTTCATCGGCTCGCCCGGCATGAACGTCATGCCGGTGGCGATCGACGGCAAGACCGCGACCATTGGCAGCCAGCGCATCGAGCTGCCCGGCGCGCCAAAGACCGCCGCTGGGAGCTCCGGCGCCATCGAACTCGGCATCCGCCCCGAATATGTCAGGCTCGGCCGTGACGGCATGGCGGTTAAAATCAGCAAGGTCGAGGATCTCGGCCGCCACAAGGTGGTGCGCGCCAGCCTCGAAGGCCGCGAGATCGCTGCCGTCATCGGCGAGGACGAGAGCGTGCCGGCCGACCCAAAGGTTCGCTTCGATCCGGCCGGCATCAACATCTATGCCGATTCCTGGCTGGTTGAGATGGGGCGTGTCGAGATGGGGGCATAGATGGAAAAGACCTGGAACAACAAGGCCTGGTTCCTGGTGCTGCCGGTGCTGGTGCTGGTGGCGTTCTCGGCCGTCATTCCGCTGATGACGGTCGTCAACTATTCGGTGCAGGACACCTTCGGCAACAACGTCTTCTTCTGGGCAGGCACCCAGTGGTTCGAGGAACTGCTGTCGTCCAGCCGCTTCTGGGAAGCGATGGTGCGCAACCTGATCTTCTCCTTCATCATTCTGGCCATCGAAGTGCCGCTCGGCATATTCATCGCGCTCAACATGCCGAAGAAGGGCTGGGGCGTGCCGGTCTGCCTGGTGCTTATGTCGTTGCCGCTGCTCATTCCGTGGAACGTCGTCGGCACCATCTGGCAGGTCTTCGGCCGCAACGACATCGGCCTGCTCGGCTACTACGTCAACGCGCTCGGCATCGACTACAATTACGTGCAGGATCCGTTCGACGCCTGGGTCACCATCATCATCATGGACGTCTGGCACTGGACCAGCCTTGTCGTGCTGCTCTGCTATGCCGGCCTGGTTTCGATCCCGGATGCCTTCTACCAGGCGGCTAAGATCGACGGCGCCTCGCGCTGGGCGGTGTTCCGCTACATCCAGCTGCCGAAAATGCAGCGTGTGCTTTTGATCGCCGTGCTGTTGCGCTTCATGGATAGCTTCATGATCTACACCGAGCCCTTCGTCGTCACCGGCGGCGGCCCCGGCAACTCGACGACCTTCCTGTCGATCGACCTCGTCAAGACCGCGCTCGGCCAGTTCGACCTCGGTCCGGCGGCCGCCATGTCGCTGGTCTACTTCCTGATCATCCTGTTGTTGTCATGGGTGTTCTACACCGTGATGACCAACTACGACGCGGAGCGCTGAGATGGCCGGCGCCAACGAAAGAGCCGACAGAGTGAGCGAAACCACAGCTTCGGGAAAATTGGCGAGCACGCTTTCGCAGGATCAGGTCGCCCGGCTGATGCGCAAGCGCGGCGAGGAATCGCGCTGGTGGTGGATCGTGCCGACGATCTACATCATCGTGCTTCTGCTGCCGATCTACTGGCTCATCAATATGAGCTTCAAGACCAATGCCGAGATCGTCTCCTCGCTGACGCTCTATCCGCATCAGCCTACGATCGCCAACTACCTTACTATCTTCACCGATGCGTCCTGGTATTCGGGCTACATCAACTCGATCACCTATGTTGTCATGAACATGGTGATTTCCGTGGCTGCGGCGCTGCCGGCGGCCTACGCCTTTTCGCGCTACCGCTTCCTCGGCGACAAGCATCTGTTCTTCTGGCTGTTGACCAACCGCATGGCACCGCCGGCAGTGTTCGCGCTGCCGTTCTTCCAGCTCTATTCGGCCTTCGGCCTGATCGACACCCACATCGCTGTGGCGCTGGCGCACTGCCTGTTCAACGTGCCGCTGGCGGTGTGGATCCTCGAAGGCTTCATGTCGGGCGTGCCCAAAGAGATCGACGAAACAGCCTATATCGACGGCTACTCCTTCCCGCGCTTCTTCGTCAGGATATTCATGCCGCTGATCGCCAGTGGCATCGGTGTCGCCTGCTTCTTCTGCTTCATGTTCTCATGGGTCGAACTTTTGATCGCCCGCACGCTGACCACCACTGACGCCAAGCCCATCGCCGCCACCATGACCCGCACCGTTTCGGCCGCCGGCATGGATTGGGGCCTGCTCGCCGCCGCCGGCGTGCTGACGCTGATCCCCGGCGCGCTCGTCATCTGGTTTGTCCGCAACTACATCGCCAAGGGCTTCGCCCTGGGGAGGGTGTGATGAAACAAAAGCACGGGTTCATCCTCACCACCACCGCCAATGGCTTTGCCCTGGGGAGGGTGTCACCATGAATCTCGACCTCACCTGGATGGCGTGGACGTGGCCGACGGCGGCGTTCTTCGGCACCATTCTTCTGCTGCTGTGCGGCATGGCGTTTTGGGAATTTGCCTCGCCGGGCGGCAATCCGCGCGTCGGCGTCCTGCGCTTCGAGACGACGCGCGGCGACCGTCTTTTTCTGTCGCTGCTTGGCAGCGCCTTTATCCATCTCGCTTGGCTGGGTCTTGTCGGATCCAACCTGTGGTGGGCTCTCGCTCTCTCCGTGGTCTACGCCGTCGGCGTGTTCCGCTACGTATAGAGGGGGAAACTGTTGGATCGACCGCGTGCCGGCGGCCGTTCCAGATCGCACTTGAAACCTAAATGTGGAGGAAACCTATGCGACGGCAATTTTTAACATCAACAACTGCCCTTGTCCTGTTGCTCGGGGTAGGCAACGCCTACGCCGGAATGGATGAGGCCAAGGCGTTTCTGGACAAGGAAATCGGCCCGCTGTCGACGCTCGACCGCGCCGGCCAGGAAGCAGAAATGCAGTGGTTCATCGATGCCGCGAAGCCTTTCGCCGGCATGGACATCAAGGTCGTGTCCGAAACCATCGCCACCCACCAGTATGAATCGCAGGTGCTGGCGCCGGCCTTTACCGCCATCACTGGCATCAAGATCACGCATGACGTCATCCAGGAAGGCGACGTCGTCGAGAAGATCCAGACCCAGATGCAGACCGGCCAGAACCTTTATGACGGCTGGGTCAACGATTCCGACCTGATCGGCACCCACTGGCGCTACCAGCAGGTCCGCAACCTGACCGACTGGATGGCGGGCGAGGGCAAGGACGTTACCAATCCGAACCTCGACCTGAAGGATTTTATCGGCACCTCCTTCACCACCGCGCCGGACAAGAAGCTCTATCAGCTGCCCGACCAGCAGTTCGCCAACCTCTACTGGTTCCGTTACGACTGGTTCAACGACGAGAAGAACAAGGCCGACTTCAAGGCGAAATACGGCTACGACCTCGGCGTTCCCGTCAACTGGTCGGCCTATGAGGACATCGCCGAGTTCTTCACCGGCCGCGAGATCGACGGCAAGAAGGTCTATGGCCACATGGACTACGGCAAGAAGGACCCGTCGCTCGGCTGGCGGTTCACCGATGCCTGGCTGTCGATGGCCGGCAACGGCGACAAGGGCCTGCCGAACGGCCTGCCGGTCGACGAATGGGGCATCAAGGTCAACGAGAAATCACAGCCGGTCGGCTCCTGCACGGCGCGCGGCGGCGACACCAACGGCCCGGCTGCCGTCTACTCGATCCAGAAATACCTCGACTGGCTGAAGGCCTACGCTCCGGCCGAAGCCCAAGGCATGACCTTCTCCGAATCCGGCCCGGTGCCGGCACAGGGTGCGGTCGCGCAGCAGATATTCTGGTACACCGCCTTCACCGCTTCGATGGTCGACGCCGGCGCCAAGGCGGTGCTGAACGACGACGGAACGCCGAAGTGGCGCATGGCCCCGTCGCCGCATGGCGTCTACTGGAAGGACGGCATGAAGCTCGGCTATCAGGACGTGGGTTCCTGGACGCTGATGAAGTCGACGCCGACCGACCGGGCCAAGGCCGCCTGGCTCTACGCGCAGTTCGTGACCTCGAAGACGGTCGACGTGAAGAAGAGCCATGTCGGCTTGACCTTCATCCGCGAAAGCACGATCCACGACAAGAGCTTCACCGAACGTGCGCCGAAGCTCGGTGGTCTGATCGAGTTCTACCGCTCGCCGGCCCGCGTTCAGTGGTCGCCGACCGGCACCAACGTGCCCGATTATCCGAAGCTGGCACAGCTCTGGTGGCAGGCGATCGGCGATGCCTCGTCCGGCGCCAAGACGGCGCAGGAAGCCATGGACTCGCTCTGCGCCGAGCAGGAAAAAGTCATGACCCGCATCGAGAAGTCGGGCGTCCAGGGCGATATCGGCCCGAAGATGGCCGAAGAGCATGACCTCGCCTACTGGAACGCCGACGCGGTCAAGAACGGCAATCTCGCGCCTCAGCTGAAGATCGAGAACGAGAAGGAAAAGCCGATCACCATCAACTACGACGAACTGGTGAAGAGCTGGCAGAAGTAATCTTGGCGTACGCGCCAGGATCATAGTGAACGGGGAGGCGGCATCTTGCCGTCTCCCCTGTTTGTATAGGCGAGCTACCGGGAGGACTAATGACCGGATACATCCTTGCAATCGACCAGGGTACGACATCGACCAGGGCGATCCTGTTCGACGGCGCGATGAAGGTCGCCGGCAGCAAGCAGCAGGAATTCACGCAGCATTATCCTGCCTCCGGCTGGGTCGAGCATGATCCGGAAGAGATCTGGGCAAGCGTCGTCGCGACGGTCAAAGGCGCGCTGAAGGCCGCCGGCCGCGAGGCCTCGGATGTGGCGGCGATCGGCATCACCAACCAGCGCGAAACCGTCGTCATCTGGGACAAGGCGACCGGCAAGCCGATCCACAATGCCATCGTCTGGCAGGACCGCCGCACCGCGCCGCTGTGCCAGAAGCTGAAAAAACACGGCCTGGAGAAAAAGTTCACCAAAAAGACCGGCCTGCTGCTCGATCCCTATTTCTCCGGCACCAAGATCGCCTGGATGCTGGACAAGGTAAACGGTGCGAGAAAGCGCGCCGAAAAGGGCGAACTGCTCGCCGGCACTATCGACAGTTTTTTGATCTGGCGGCTGACCGGCGGCAAGGTGCATGCGACGGATGCCACCAACGCCTCGCGCACGCTGGTCTATAACATCGAGAAAAATGTCTGGGACGACGAGCTGCTCTCCATCCTGCGCATCCCGGTGGCGATGCTGCCTGAGGTCAAGGATTGCGCCGACGACTACGGCGTGACGGAAAAAAGCCTGTTTGGCGCCGAAATCAAAATCCTTGGCGTGGCCGGCGATCAGCACGCAGCGACCATCGGCCAGGCCTGTTTCGAGCCAGGCATGATGAAATCGACCTATGGCACCGGCTGCTTTGCGCTGCTCAACACCGGCGCCGATCTGGTGCGCTCGAAGAACCGGCTGTTGACCACCATCGCCTATCGGCTGAACGGCAAGACTACCTATGCCTTGGAAGGCTCGATCTTCATCGCGGGTGCCGCCGTGCAATGGCTGCGCGACGGCATCAAGGTGATCGGCAAGGCCGAGCATAGCGGCGTTTTGGCGGCAACCGCCGACCCCACGCAGAACGTCTATCTGGTGCCGGCTTTCGTCGGTCTCGGCGCGCCGCATTGGGACGCCGAGGCGCGTGGCGCGATCTTCGGGCTGACCCGCAACTCTGGCCCGGCGGAGTTCGCCCGCGCGGCGCTGGAATCCGTCGCCTACCAGACGCGCGATCTCCTCGACGCCATGCGCAAGGACTGGAAGGGGGCGTCGGCCAAAACCGTGCTTCGCGTCGACGGCGGCATGGTGGCCTCCGACTGGACCATGCAGCGGCTGGCCGATATCCTCGATGCGCCGGTCGATCGCCCGACCATTCTGGAGACGACGGCGCTGGGTGCGGCGTGGCTTGCCGGCTCGAAAGCAGGCGTGTGGCCGAAGGCGAAGGATTTTGCCAAGAGCTGGGCGCTCGAGCGCCGCTTCAAGCCGGACATGGATGCCGACACCCGCTCGGCAAAACTGGCGGGTTGGCGCGACGCGGTGCGCCGGACATTGAGCGCGTCCTGATTTCGCACTTAAGACCAAGTCCGCGAAAAGACGAAGCCCGCGCCCATTGCCGGCGCAGGCTCCGTCCTACCCTAACTTCGCCCTAACACATCAATAGGGCGAATTACACTGCCGCCGAGGGCCGTAGTTGGGCTGGAATGTGTTGTCCGAGGCGCGGTAGGAGCGATAGCGGTCGTAGCACCACTGCACATGCGCATCGCCGCCGTAGACGCGGTTGTTCTTGCTGTTGACGATCGCACCGGTGATCAAGGCGCCGGTGGCGAAGGCAGCCAGCGGGAACCAGTAGTCGCCGTGACGGCGATAGCCGCGGTGATATTCGCGATAGCCGCGATGGCCATTCCAATAGCTGCCGCCATCATTGTTGCGCGAGAACTGGCGGCCTACGCGGAAATCGCGATTGCCGGAATTGCGGTTGCCGTGGCGCATCCACCGCCAGTTGTCATGACGAGAATCGCCCACATTCACGATGTCGGACGAAGTTGCTGATGACTGGGGCACGAACATCTGGGCGGCATTGGCCGGCATAGCGGCGGCCGCGGCAAACGAAATTGACAGGGTGGTCGCCAGTAGACCCGTTGCGATCTTGTTCATGATCTTCTCCTTGAAGGGTGGTTGACGTCCCTTGTGAGACGAAAACGGCCCGCTCGTGCGATGGTTCCCACCAAAACAGTAAGTTGCTGATTTGTAATGTTTCTCGAATTCGGCGCGTGAGAAAAGGCGCGTCTCGCGCGCCAACAGATCGAAGCGGCGACCACGTTGCGGGAGCGGCTCACCGGGCTGGTGACGACGCAATTTGCGGCGCGTCTGGCGATGGCTGAAACCCCGGTCGAAGGGCCATCTTTTTCCGGTTGACCGGTCGCGGCACTCTCCCTATGTTCCGCGCAATTTCGAGGGCGGCCTTTAGAGCCCGCGGGAGCGCGTAGCTCAGCCGGTAGAGCAACTGACTTTTAATCAGTAGGTCATGGGTTCGAGCCCCATCGCGCTCACCAAAGTTTCACGTGTAACATCAATATCTTACCGGTTTTGCGTCTGGAACAGATGCGGAACCGTGCGACTTTTTGCGACCCGTGCGACTTCGAAAAGTCGCACGGGCGTTCTGCGCCTGTTCCGCCGATTCTAGGCGGCCATGCGTAGCAGTCGTGACACGTCGCGGTGAGCGGCCGCGATCTTGTCATGGGCAATATAGCAAAGGCTGGTCGCGGAATGCCGCATCAGCTCGTGCTGGTGGTCATCAACGTTCTCGGAAATGAAGATCAACGCGGTTAGCAAACTGTCGATCTCGGCTAGCTCCTGGTCTATGCGGTTCAGCGGGTCTTCCTCCATTATGGCGTTTTCTCCTGTGCAATTATCCCAGCCGTCTTAGGGGCGGCCTGACCTAAAACACGTCCGCACGATGGCGGGGTCAATCAGCCAGCCAGCTTTAGGAAATATCGTCGCGCGACGGTGTGGATTGCGGGGACAGGAATCCCCCAGTTAATGGTATGTTTATACCATCGCGCGGGACGATTTCAGAGCCTTAAGCTTTCGGCCATAAGAGCGGGCAATGCCCGATCAGACCGAACCGCCGAGTTTCCATGTCCGCTTGTCCGCCACGCTGCGCAAACGGCTGAAGGTTGCCGCCGCCGAGAATGGCCGCAGCCTCAATCAGGAGCTGGTCACCAGGCTGGAACAGTCGTTCGAACTGAGCGACAGCGAGCGCGCCACGCTGCAGGCGCTGCTGGCCAAGGCCCAGTCGGTTCTGGACCTCAGCTAGGCGCGCCGGCCGAAGATGATGAAGCGGTTGTGGTCGCCATTGCCGCAACTGGTGCAGCGCAGCCGGCGATCGACAAACCGGAGATCCTCGGCCGGTCCCCAGCGGCGCTCGATCATCGAGCGGTTGACCGGGCCTTTGTGCGCGCAAGCAAGGCAGGCGCCGCCCAGGATGTATTCCGGCGGAATGTCGCGGAACTGGATGGCGTAATAGGATTTGCCGGGCACGACAGCGAACAGGACCATGTTCCTATTCTGTTCCGTTGCCTCGAGTCGTCAAGCCTTAGTCCGGAATATCCCGTGGCGGCGCCTGATCGCGGTGTGGCGCCGGCTCCCAGCCGGTGACGGCCTCGATGCCGATCGTCACGCGCGCTGGCAGGTCGACGGTGATCTTGCGATCGTCCTCGTCGATGCGCAGCACGGTGCCGGTCAGGTCCAGCTTGCCGCCGGGCTTGACCTTCTTCGGCGGCCGCACCGAGTGCGGAAAGCCATAGTAGGGGATGCTGACGCTGGCACGGCCGTCATCGAGCAGCTTGAGAACGGTGACGGTGACCGTCACTTCATCGCCTACCGCAATGTCTGCAATATCCCACGCCATCCCTTGAGAATGGCGCGGGCGCAGCCGGCGTCAAGATGGGAGTGAGGCCGCCCGGTCAAATCTGCGCACAGCTTCGATAGCTGCTGCAGCTTCGTCGAAAAGTTGTTCCTTGGCGTGCTTGCCCATGGTGATGCGATGTTCATAGGGCGGCCCGCCATTCTGCTCATCGGCTTGCGCGATCGCCCTTGCAACCATTTCTAAGAGGCTGTCGTGGCTCATAGCCCGAACTCCGTTTCGCCGCCGGCCTCGTACCAGCTGACCATCTTCTTGATTGCCGCGTCGGCCATTTCGGGATGCACCGCCAGATAGTGCTTCAAGACCCGCGTGGCGCTCGACAGGCTGTGGCCGGTGATGGCGCAGATTTCGGGAATGGTGCAGCCGGCCAGCGCCAGCCAGGTCACCGCCGTGTCACGCAGATCGGGCTCCTGAAAGTCGGCCAGCGTCGGGCACGGCTTGATGATCCAGTCGACGCCATTGTCGGCGCGGACGCCGGCAACCGCGATGTCGCGCACCTTGGCGAAAACATGGCTGTAGTGCTGGCCTTCGAACGGTTGCCAGCGGCAGACGCCATAGCGCCTGTCGACATGCTCGTTGAGGATGACGCGCTTGAACCGGCGCTCGATCGCCGTCCGCTCGTCGGCCTCCGCGCCGAGCAGCGCTTCGGCCTTGGCGGCGCGGCGGCGCTCGACCGAGGCGGCAAGCCGGCGCTCAAGCTCCGGCGATTCCATCACCCACACGATGGCGCCGGTCTTGGACTGGCGGAAATGCCGGCGGCCTTTCTGCAGGCCGACGTCGACCAGGTCGAGCCGATCGCGCTGGCGCTGGCCGGTCCAGACGCCCAGCATGGTCATGTCGCCGCTCTCCGGCACGCCGATGTGGTCGGCGACCGCGACCAGCGTTTCAATCTCGGTGCGGGTGCCGAATCGGATGCGCGGCGGCGGCGTCGCCATCTGCAGATCCTGCGCCGGGTTGACGCCAAGGTTTTCGCGGAAGGTGAACTTGCCGCGCCGCTTGCCCCAGCCCAGCGCGATCGACAGCACGGCGATGGCTCCGCGTGCAGTGGAGATCCCGCGCGCGGCCACAAGCGCCTCATAGAGCCCGAACAGCACCGGCTGCGACAGCGCGTCGACCGGCGAGGCGTAGAGCGAGGGGTCATAGTCCTCGATCACGCGCGCCTTCTGCCGATAGTCCTTGATGGTTTTCGGCGCATATATGTTGCGCGCCGCGATCTGGCGCTGGCGCTCGGCCTGGTCGGCCGGCATCTGGAATTTCAGCGAGGCAAACCAGTCTTCGAACAGCTGGCCGACGCTGTAGAGTTTTCCGCGCGCCGGCGTCGGCGCTGCCTTGGCAGGAGCCGCCGCCTTGGCTTCCTTCACCAGCTGCTTGCAGAAGGCGTCCGACCAGTCGATGGCCTCGCCGCGGCTGAACCAGGCGCCGTCCTCGTGGCGCAAATCCTTGCCGGCATGGCCGGCGTCGCGCAGCTGGCGGCCAGGCTGGAAGCGCGGGCGGCCGTCGCGCCATGAGACGTGCTTGATTGAGGCTGGCTTGCGCATCGGTGTGGCTCCCGTTTCGCGCGCGAGGGTGAATCGCGCGGGGTGAAATGTCAAAGGCGAGGATCGGCTCCAGCAAAGTAGTCAGGCCGCCGCGCCAGTTCATCCTGCTCGAACATGTCGGCAAAAAGCGGCACTTTCTTTTCGAGCCGCTTGCGCATGTTGCGCCGGCGGGCCTTCGCTTTAGCCTCGGGGCTCCATCGGCGGATCGGTTGCTGTGTGACCAATTCCCAGCCGATGCTGTAGCCGCCGCCTGCCACCCAAAGTTCCAAGACTTCCGGTGGGCACGGTGTGCCGCGCGGCACTAGCATAGCCCTCAAGACGCGAGGCCCGGGGCACGGCTTGGAATGGTTGCGCCATGCCAGCGACCAGCGTGCCATGTCAGTCGTCACTGTTCTCTCCGGTAAAAAAAGCCGAGGTGCCATTCGCGGCAACCCCGGCCAGCTGCGCCTACGCCAGAAACGGAACGCGGCGATGAAGTGCCCGGCAGGTACGCGAGCGACGGCTCATCCTGTCGGGTGGGCGAAGGCGCGAGGTCAAAGCGCGATCGACCAGAAAGTTGCCCGGCAGAATGAGAGGGGGACTGTCTCATTCTGCCGGGCTGACCAGCCGCCAACGCGGGGGCGGCAAACGGCTGGTCAATCTGCTTGTGGTTGCAGCGCCCTGCGGGCGGCGACCATGATGGCGGCGGCGAACAGCCCGCCGCAGGTGAAGCCGGCGAGAAAGCCGATGACGGTTGCGCCGATTTCAGCGGTCATGGTGCCTCCTTTGGGGATGATGCTCGTAGCGAACCTCGAAGCCGCTGCGCACCGGCTGCGGCCGCCAGTAGGCCAGCGAGACGGCGCAGCCAAGCAGGAAGGCGATCGAGCCGCCGGCGCCGAGCATGAGCAGGAACGTCATGCTGCCTTCCTCTTTCTGGCGTCCGCCACCGAAAGCGTGTTCAAACCGACACCGGTGACTTCCAGGCGGGTCTTGCCGAAATAATCGCGGTGCATGATCAGCTTCATGGCCGCCAGCGTGGTAGCCATATCGAGGGTGAGGCGCGGCGAACCGGGGCCGCGCCAGCCGTTCTTGCAGCGGATCATCCTGTTGTCGCGGACGGTGCGAAGGGCGGCGAGCTGCGCCGTGGTCAGTTCGCGCGGGTCGACCTGTGAGGCCGACGCGATCAGGGCAATGGTCATGGTGTTGCTCCGTAGCGTTCCAGAAGGGCCTTGGCGGCGGCGCTGATGGCGTCGACCTGCCCTTCGTTCTGGTTGGCGGGCAGAAGCGCGGGCAGCTGCCCGGCCGAACGCAGCCACACTTCGACAGCCCGACGCGGCCAGACATCGCCGGTGGGAATTTTGCGCGGGAAACCTTCACGCTGGTGAAGCTTCAGCCAGTTGCGCTTCAGCCAAGGGGCGGGCCGCCCGATCGCCTGGGCGACCTCGTCTAAACCAGCTGTTTCATCGGAGAGCATGTGCAAAGCCCGCGTGTTGAGTCGCGGTATGTATCCCGCATTAATGCGGTATCGTCAATCATGTGCCGTAGAATTGTACGTCAAGCGCCGCAGCAGTCGTGCTGGCAAGCGCGGCGAGTCCGGCGGACAATGCGGCAATGCGAGACGTGTTGGACGTGCTTCTGGGGTTTGTCGCCTGGTGGGTGCCGGTTGTCTATTTCGCCGGCGCCGGCGTCATCACGTACAAGGTTGCCGGCAACAATGAGCGCACGCGCAACTGGATGGTCGGTCTGTTCATCGCCGTGTTTGTTCTGGCGGTGCTGTGGCTGACCGGATGGCACGGCTCGCTGGACGAGCCGTGATAATGTGCGCGCATCCTGTCAAGTGCTGAGCGCGCGCCGGTGCGCGCACCCTGTCAAGTGCTGCTTGGGAAAAGGTGCGCGCACCCTGTCAAGTGCCGGCGCGCCAAAAGGTGCGCGCACTTTGTCAAGTGCTACTGACGGGGGCGCACCAGGCCGTCGACCACGCCGCGAATGACCACGTCCTGATCGTCCACCGGTACCGGCCTGCTTGTCGTGCCGGAATTGGTCAAGAGGTAGGGCGGCTCATAGACCCGAAACACCGTTTCGGCCTTGCCCAGCTGCCATTGGTAGAGCTGCGCGCAGACGATGTCTTTGGGGCGCGGCTGCAGGTTCAAATCCACAATCAGGATATCGCCGGGCAAGATCCCGCTCATTTCCAGAAGGCGCGAACGCATCACCCAGGGGTCGCGGCCGTTGCGGCCACGGCATAGCTCGCGCACGGCTCGATCGAGGTTTGAGCCGATCGCGTCGGTCGCCTTGTCATAGACGAAGGGCACGGCCTCCGGCTCGCCGAAGCCGCCGCCACTGCGCGGCGGGAATTCCAGCGGCTGCAGGCCGGCGATCTCGGCAATCTTCGCCATCGTCCGGCCGGACAGGATGTGAGGCCATTCCGGATCGTTCAAAGGCTTCTGGATTGTCGACGGCGCCATTTTCGCGCGCGTCGCCAATTCGTTGGCGGACACGCCCAGATGCGCCATGACGGCGCGGACCCATGCCAGCTGCTGATCCTTGGGAGAAACCATGGGCCGCAGGCTAAGGGCAGAAGATGCGGCACTCCTATACACAGCTACACCTTGACGTGCCGCATAATTGCGGGACAGTTCCGCACTTAAAGCACATGGGTGATTCGCGATCAATGTTGAGCTTCGAAGAAATCGACAAGCGCCGCGCGGCGGCAGGACTGACCCGCCGGGCCGTCTATGAGCGGGCGAAGGTGGACGGCGAGACGTGGCGCCGCACGGCGCGCGGCGAAACGCAGTTGAACGTCAAGACGCTGACCAGGCTGGAAACGGCACTGGCCGAGCTGGTGGCGCAAAAGCAGAGGGAACAAGCCAATGCATGATGTGACAGACGGCACCGCGACGGCCGCGCTGCAGGCCCACCGCCGGCGCGCTGCCGAACAGCTGGTGCGCGACCAGGTGGCGCTGGAAACCTTCCGCGATCTGCCGGCACCGTCGCTCAAGCAGAAGCTGGCGGCCGCGCATTACGAGCTGTCGTCCAGCGTCTCGCCGGTCGCCATAATGTGGGCGCAGCGTCCCTGATGCGCGCCATGGCGGTCATGGTCGACGTGCGCGACCTCGGCACTGCCGGGGTCTCGGCGCGTCGCGTGGTCGGCCTGATGGAAGACAACGCCACGATCGGCGTCTGCTCGATCCGCGACGGCGACAAGATCGCCACCACCGAACTTGAATTCAATCTCGGCGAGGCCGCGCATCTGGCCGAGCTGATCCTTTCGGGCGACCAGCGGGCGAAAACCACGCCGGGGCTCGCCCGCATTCTTTCCGCCTCCGTCGCCATGTTGTTTCGCGTCTCTCACGCGGCCGGGGCTCTGCAGCAACTCACCGGGGACATAGATGAGCGACGCGATGACTTTTCAGACGATCGAGACAAAGCGGCGGACGATGAAGATCCCGCTGACTAGCCTCTGTGCCCATGCCGGCGTGTCCAAGCGCACCTATGACTATGCGCGCTCCACCGGCCGGGAACCGCATCCCGCGACGCTGGCCAAGCTCAACACCGCCTTGAACCGCTTCCGCCTGTCCTTCGGCTCGGAGGCCGGCTCGCTCGGCCCGCACGCCGCCTTCAAGATGTGCCTGATCTATGCCGCCTTCCTCACCAAGGCCGACGCCAAGAAGGTGCTGGCGAGTGACCCGGCGCGCAAGGCGACCAGCGACCCGGCATGGCTGAAAGCAGCCGAGGTGCGGCGGATCGCCTTCTGGATCGCCAACCAGCTGCTGGGCTTTCGCAGCGCCGATGTCGGCCGCGCCGCCGGCGTCACGCGGGCAGCGGTGAGCGACGCCATCAAGACACTCGAAATCGAGCGCGACGACGACAAGCAGCTCGACCGGATTTTGCGGGAAATTGAGGAGGTGTTTTCGTGAAAGCGCGCAGCCAGGATGACGTCACCGAAACCAGCCAGACGGTCGCCGCCGGGCAGCTGCGCGCCTTCATCGAGCGTTTGGAGCGCGTCGGCGCCGAGCGTGACGATCTCGGCCGCGACCTCGCCGATATCTACGCCGAGGCCAAGGGCACCGGCTTCGACACCAAGGCCATGCGCGCGATCGTGCGGCTGCGGAAGAAAGACCAGGCCGAACGGCAAGAGGAAGAAACCATCCTCGATCTCTACAAAGCCGCGCTGGGGATGGTGTGATGCGCACCAAGTTCATGGACGCCAGCAGGCAGCACGAAGATCTCCGCAACGGCTTCATCGCGGCGATCCGCGAAATCGCGCCGGACATGCCGGCCGATGAGATTTTGGCCGTGGTCTGTGTGTTCGTCGGCCAGCTCGTCGCGCTGCAGGATCAACGCCGCTTCTCCCGCGACGACATCATGGAGCTGGTCGCCTCCAACATCGAGGCCGGCAACAAGGTCGTGATCGATGATCTGTTGAAAGCGAAAGGCGGGAATGCGTGAACGCGCGCACCAACAGCACCGCCGTCATGCAGCGGCGCCATGAGCCGGCTGACAGTCTGGATTTCTTCCCGACGCCGCCCTGGGGCACGCGCGCCTTTTGCACGCACGTGCTGCCGCGCTTCGAGACGCCGGATGCGAGCACCGGCCTGGTGCCGTTGACGGCGGCCGATCCGTGCTGCGGGCAGGGCCATATGGCGCTCGTGCTGCGCGAATATTTCCCGCTGGTGACGGCGACCGACATTTTCGATTACGGCTTCGGAGGGGTGACCGATTTCCTGCATCCCGACCATGCGCAAGCGCCGCGCGACTGGTTCTTTTTCAACCCGCCGTTCAATCTGGGGCTGGAATTCATCCTGCACGGGCTTGAACTGGCGACGCGCGGTGTCGCGGTGCTGGTGCGCACGGCGTTTCTCGAAGGCGAGGGGCGTTATGACAAGCTTTTCGACCGGCGGCCGCCAAACCTGATTGCGCAATATTCCGAGCGCATGCCGATGCATCGCGGCCGCTGGGTGATCGAAGGCAAGAGCGCCACCGCCTATTGCTGGCTGGTCTGGCACAAATTCAGCCCGCGCGCGGCCGATCCCGCCTTCATGTGGATCCCGAAATCGCGCCGCACGCTGACCCGCAAGGATGATTGGGAGCGTTTCGGCGGCTGCACCGACCTGCCGAAAGACCATGCGGTGATGAAGGCGATTGAAGACCTCGCCACGGCGAAGGTCTACCGCGAACCGGTGCTGACCATCGCCCAGGTGCGGGCCGAGAAAGCGGCGCTTGAAGGCCGGCCGGTGCCGGCGTCGCTCGGCGATATCGCCCGCGAGCTGGGGCGGCTGCTGTGATCGACAAGCCAAGCGTTTTCCAGTTGTTTGCGGAATTCGATGAAGCCGCCCAGTGCTGGGGCTATCAAGCGGACCAAGGCACCGGCGATCGGCTGCAGGAGGCGCGGCTCGATTACGAG
Organism: Mesorhizobium sp. L2C066B000; assembly: GCF_000502335.1. NCBI lineage: Bacteria > Pseudomonadati > Pseudomonadota > Alphaproteobacteria > Hyphomicrobiales > Phyllobacteriaceae > Mesorhizobium > Mesorhizobium sp. L2C066B000. The sequence continues at coordinate 12,222 of NZ_AYWZ01000017.1, read as the reverse complement.
CGGGGACTAAGTCCGCGCTGCTGCAGCGACTAATGGACATTCGCAACCTCGATTCGGAGGCGGTGCTGTGAAGGCGCTTGACCTGTTCTGCTGCGCGGGGGGGGCATCCGATGGGCTTGTTGCTGCCGGCTTCGAAGTAACCGGCGTCGATATCAAGCGCCGTCCGAACTATCCCCACAAGTTCATTGAGGCCGATGCTGTGACACTCGACATCGACCTTTTCGAATTCGATTTCATCTGGGCTTCGCCGCCCTGCCAACGCTACAGCGTGGCGACAAAATCGCAGAAAGACTATCGGCCGGAAGATTATCCCGATCTGGTCGACCCGATCCGGCAGAAGCTCAAGGGCCATCCCTTCACCTGCATCGAAAACGTGATTGGTGCGCCGCTGCGGCGCGACCTGGTGCTGACCGGGCCTTCGGTCGGGCTGACCCGCATCGAGCGCAAGCGTGTGTTCGAATTGTCGTTCCTGTGCCTCAATCCCGGCGCGCCGGCGCTGCCGCGTCTGATGTGGACGAGCGGCGAGGCGATCACCATCACCACGTCGCTCTCGTGCAAGAGCCATTTCTACCCACGCAAGAAGGTCGGCAAACCCGGCCGCGTGCCGGCCTGGGAAGCCTGCGAGGCCATGGGAATCACACGGCCGATGACGGCGCACGAAGTCGGCGAGGCCATTCCGCCGGCCTATAGCGAGTTCATCGCGCGCGAGGCCATCCGGCAGGGCTGCGGCCAGCGGGAGGCGGCATGACCGGCGATCTCGACATCATCAAATCCGGCCTGATCGACCGCATCGAGCAAGTCTGCGAACGCCTGCTGCCGGACGGCAAGCCCGAAGGCGGCCTGTGGGTGGCGTGGAACCCGATCGAGCATGATCAGAAGCCCGGCCGCCTGCCGGCGCTGAAGGTGCGCATCCGCAACGGCGATATCGGCGCGTGGAGCTGCTGGCGATCGGGCGCCAAGGGCGACGTGCTGAAACTGGTCGCCTATGTCGAGCGCACCGACATCAAGGGCGCGCTGGCCTGGGGCCGCGATTTTCTCGGCATCCGTTCGATGTCGCCGGCCGAGCGGCAGAACCTTCGCAAGGCCGAAGTGGTGCGCAGACAAGAACGCGACCACAAGGCAGAGCGCGCCAGGCTGTTCAAGCTGCAGAGCGCCGACCAGCTGTTTTTCGCCAAGCCGAGCGACAAAGAGACCGGCCCGGCCTGGTGCCCGCAAGGCACGTTTGCCTATGGCGAGGGCACGGCGGCCGAGCTGCACGCCAAGGCGTACTTTCGCGGCCGTGGCGTCGACCTCGACGCTATTCCCAACCTCAACCGCTATTCCTTCCGGTTCTCGCCGGCGACGGAATGGTGGAAGGGCGCGCGCTATGAGAATTCGGACGGCCGGCGCTGGAAGGCCGAGCGCGGGCCGCTGTTTCCGGCGATGCATTCGGCGATGCGCAACCGAATGGGCATCGTGACCGCCTGCCACATCACCTTTTTCGACCCGGTGAAGCCGATCAAGGCGCCGGTGACGCCGGCGAAGCTGATGTGGGGCGAGGCGCTGGGCGCCGTCATCGAAATTTCCATGGGGCCGAACGCCGTGCCGTTCTGGATGGCCGACCGCGACGGCCTGGTGCCCGATCCGGTCGTTGTCGGCGAGGGCATCGAGACGGCGGCGAGCTTTTCGCAGCCGGTGCCGGAAGCGCGCGTGTGGGCCGGCGGCTCGCTCGCCGGCGTCGGCTCGGCGCCGATCAACCTCACCTGCATCGAGTGGGCGCTGTTTGCGCGCGACAACAACGCCGGCAACGCCCAGGCGCAAAAGCAGTTCGATCAAGCACTCGCCGGGCTCGAACGCCACGGCAAGATAGTCGTCGTGGAAGCCAGCCATGTCGGCGATGATTTCAACGATCTGGCGCAAGGAGAAGAATGATGTCCACCGGAAGCCTAGAAGCCGGCGACGCGGCCGCTGCCGCCGTTGCCAAGACCGACAAGCGGGTGACGCTCGCCGGCATGGAAGCCAAGGTCGAAACCGCGCAATTCTTCAACCCGACATGCGCGCCGCAGCTGACCATCTGCGTCATGACGCTGACCAACGGCTTTACGCTGGTCGGCAAGTCGGCGCCGGCCGACCCGGCCAACTTCAACCAGGCGCTGGGCGAGAAGTTCGCCCGCGAGGATTGCATTCGCCAGATGTGGCCGCTCGAAGGCTACCTGCTCCGCGAAGAGCTGTCGCAGCGCGTCGAAGTGGGGGTTTAGGACCATGGCACGCAGGAAAGGAAGCAAGAATGTCAAAGCGCCGATCGCCCCAAAAGCCAAAGCAGCGCCGGCCGAGATTGCCAATGACGTTGTTGGCGTGGATGCCAGTCAGCAACAGCCGCCGGTGGCCCCGCTCGACACTGCTGGCACAACACAAGGGGACAAGGCCGGTGCGGGCACGACCGAAACCACTGACCCAGTTCATGGGTTGCGCGGGCCGGCGATCGGCGCCGATAGCGGGACGGGTGAAAATGTGGCGGCAGAAGTGCCGGCGGAGGCGGTGAACGCGGCACTGCCTCGCTATCGGTGCCACAAGGTCGTGCAGGCTCTCAAGCTGACCGACATCACGCGAAACCTCGACACCGGGCAGGTGACGCTGACGCCGGAAGACAAGAGCTATCAGCCATTCGATGCGCCTCCGGGCTGGTATGAGCGTTTCCACGGAAGCGATAACGACACAGGCTATTTCGTCCAATACGAGGACGGCTTTTCGTCGTGGTCGCCGACCGAGCCTTTCGAGGACGGCTACAGCCTGATGCCGGCTCCTGCCGGCGCCGACAGCTTGAATGAAGAAGACTACGAACGGACGTGGAAGTTCGATGTCGCGGGGCTAGCGCGGGCGATCGCCGGCGGCGCGCGGCTGTTTGCCGATGGCGGCATGGTCACCGAATATCAGGATGTGTTCGACCTCGAAGAAGCCGCCATCATGGCCGAGTTCGTGCGCGACAATCCCGACGCGCCGCTGGAAGCCATGTTCATCCACCTTGGCTTGAAGAAGCGCACCCCGCGCACCGAACCGAACCGCGCCGACCTGTTCGTGCTGTCGCTGTTCCATGCGGCGTGCAAGGCGGCGTTCAAGTTCGAAGCCGACCAGGCGGCCGAGGCAGAGGCCGCCAAGGTCAAGCCGGAACCGTCCGGCCGCTGGCCCGGCGAGCGCGCCATGCAACCATCCGATCCGGTTTTCGCGCCGACCGGCTTTTCCCCTCGCTAGGTACGGTCCTCCCAAGACACCTAGCGCTTTGCCCGCCGGCGACACCCAACGAACGCCGGCGGGCTTTTTCTCTCCCAGCATGGAATGACAGGCAACGATGGCGAAGGCGCAGACACAGACCGGTTCCAAGGCAATCCGTGCCGCCTTTGCCGATGCCAAGCGGGCGAAGGACGAGGCCGACGCGCTGTCGGCGATCGATCCCGACCCGAATTTGCCGCGCGACGGCATCAACCCCGGCATGTGGGAAGGCGCGCCGTTCGACAGCATGCCGCCGGACTGCCCGGTCAAAGTCGTCGGCCGCGATTCGGACGGCCTGGTCTATTGCATTTCCGCCACCGGCCACATGCGCCGCGTCGAGCGCTGGGACATGCCGGCGCTGTCCGACCTGTTCGCGCCAAAGCTCAACAGCCTGATGTGGGCATGGCCCGGCTGGGGCAAGAAGGACGTCTGGGACGCCGAGCAGGAGAAAATGGTCTCGAAAAAGATCGTCAACCGCGTCGAGCGCGACAAATGCATGATGGCGATCATCAATGAGGCTTCGCGCAAGCCGGATTTCGACCCGAACACGCAACACCGGGGCCGTGGCGGCTGGGTCGACAACCACGGCCGCTTCGTCTGGCATTCCGGCGGCTGGCTGTGGCTGGTCGACGGCAAGAAGCTGGAACAGGCGCGCCCGGCCCAGCATGACGGGTTTTTGTACACCAAGCAGGCAACGACGATCGAGCCGTGGGCCGAGCCCGTCACCCAGGAGGAAAGCCCGGCGCGGCGCATCCTCGAAGATCTCCGCACATGGAACTGGCAGCGGCCATACCTCGACCCGGTGCTGGTGCTGGGCTGGATCGCCACGGCGCTGATGGGCGGCGCCTTGCGGGCGCGGCCGATCATCTTTGCCACCGGCGGCGCCGGCGTGGGAAAAAGCCGGCTGCAGGAGGTTGTCAGCTCGGCACTGGCCGGCGCCGTGACGCAATCGGTCAACACCACGGCCGCCGGCGTCTACCAGAAATCGAAAACCGACAGCCTGCCGTTCATGATCGATGAGCTGGAAAGCAAGCCCGGCTCGACCAGGTCGGAAAGCATCATCGAGCTGGCGCGCGTCGCCTACACCGGCGGCGATATCAGCCGCGGCGGCCAGGATCACCAGGCGACTACGTTCACGGCGCGCAATTCGTTCTTTTTCTCGGCCATCATCCCGCCGCCCATGGGCGCGCAGGACAAGACGCGCATGGCGATGCTGAACCTTTCGCAGCTCGACCGGCCGGGCAAGAGCGGCCGCGACCTGGTGCTGAAGCCGGAGACGGACGGCCGCATGATCCTGCGGCAGATCATGGACGGCTGGAAAGAGTTCAACGATGTGCTGATGCCGGACCTTGCGACCATACTGGGCGAGCGCGGCTTGTCGGCGCGGGCGATCGACACGTTCGGCACGCTGCTGGCGGCCGCGCGGCTGCTGGTCGGCGATACCGTGCTCGAGGAAATCGGCCTGCCGATGACGGATGCCGCGCATTTGGGCGAGCTGATCGCCGAGGCGACGGCGGCCGACCGCACCGAAAACCTCGACCACTGGCACAAATGCATCGACACGCTGTTTCAGAGCCAGATCGACGCCTGGCGCGACGGCGTCAAGCCGACGATCGGCGGCGTGTGCGAAAAGCTGCGCATCGGCCCGGCGCAAGGCGGCTGGGACGAACGCGGCACGCGCGAACGGCTGGAGCTGGTGAGCCTTGGCTGTTTCGAGCGCGGCAAGGTGCCGAACGCCGGCGCGCTGCTGGCGGTGCCGGCCAACGCGCCGCAGCTGCACAGGATCTTCGCCGATACCGATTTCCACAAGGGCGGCTGGTACACGGCGCTGAAACAGGCGCCCAAGGGCATCGTGCTGCCGGCGCGCAAGGTCAAGATCAACGGCAGCACCACGCATTGCCTGCTGATCGACCTCGATGCGTTTGAGAAGCATGTTGGAGCGGGGTTGTGATGGAGGCTGCACCACGCCGCCCGGTTCTGCGCTGGCATGGCGGCAAATGGAAGCTGGCGCCGTGGATACTGCAGCACATGCCCAAGCATCGGGTCTATGTCGAGCCGTTCGGGGGCGCGGCCAGCATCCTGATCCGCAAGCCGCGCGCCTATGCCGAAGTCTACAATGATCTCGATGACGAGGTTGTCAGCCTGTTTCAGGTGCTGCGCGACGCCGGCACGGCACAGAAGCTCCTCGAGGCGCTACGTTTGACGCCGTTTGCGCGTGTCGAATTTCGCGCTGCCTATGAGCAATGCGCCGACCCGATAGAGCGCGGCCGGCGGCTCATCATCCGGTCGTTCATGGGCTTCGGTTCGAACGCCCATGCTAGCGAGCAAAAGGGCCACCGCTCGACGGGATTTCGCGCTACGTCGAACAGGAGCGGCACCACGCCGGCGATGGATTGGGCGGGCTATCCCGACTGCCTGCCGGCGATCATCGATCGGCTGAAAGCTGTCGTCATCGAATGCAGGCCTGCGCGCGAAGTGATGGCGCAGCACGATTCGCCGGCGACGCTGCACTATGTCGACCCGCCATACCTGCCGGAAACGCGGGCACGCGGCAATCGCTACGATCTGGCCTGGCGCATGTACCGTCACGAGCTGTCGCGCGACGATCACGCCGAGCTGCTCACCTTCCTTTGCGAGCTTGACGGGATGGTGATGCTGTCGGGCTATCCCGACCCGCTCTATGAGGCCGCGCTGGGCGGCTGGCGGCGTGTCGAGTGCAAGGCCTATGCCGATGGCGCGCGCGAGCGTGTTGAAGTTATGTGGCTCAATCCGGCTTGCGCGGATGCGCTTGATGATGCCGCCGGCGGGCATGGCACGCCATTGTTCGCCATCCGCTAGCCTTCTGGCGCGCGACCAGCGCGCCTTGCAGCGGGCCGCCCTTGCCCTTCCAGGTGATGAGCGCACCAAGCGCCTTCCCATCCATTGCCGTGCCCTGGTGCGCGGCGCTGCTGCCATGCGTCACCTCGAAACAACTTGCAGCCCGGCAGGGCTGCGCCGCATTCCCTATACCCGCCGCCACAGGATGAATTGAATCGCGTTTTCAGGCGGTTTCCGAGCCTACCCGCGCCCGTTTCGCCGGGCCAAATCGTGCCATTTTGTCACCATTTCCCGCGCCCCATTTGACGCGCCTTGCCCCCGCCCGACCAGTGATCAAGCGAGTTCCGCCGCGCCAAACCATGGCTTGCAATTGACGATAGGCGATTTCGGCGAGGTTGATTGAGCCGCTGAGGGGATCGGGAGCGGTTACCGGGTTACCAGCGGGTTACCGCATTGGTAACCAGAAAAACCCAAGGAAATCAACAACATGACTGTTTCGGTTACCGGTTCCTCGGCTAATGCAACCTCGCATCGCACGCGCGCGCGCATGCGCTGTATGAGGTAACCACGTAACCGGTAACCGCAGGGGTATATCCATTTGAATTATCTATCGAAAAGCCGGTTCCCGAACGGTTACCCAAGGTCTCGATCGGGAACCGGATTAAAATATTGCCCTTGGAGCCGCCTCGATGCCGAATGAGCTCGACCAGGGGCATCGCGACGCCCACACACCGCCGGCGCCGACCGCCGAGGACGCATGGAACGGGCTGACCGGCGCAGATCCCGCCGCCCTTCTGGCAGGCTTGCCAGACATCGACGCGTCGGACCTCTTGGCGATGGCGGCGGAACCCGCTCTGACGCAGCGACGGGCGCGGGGGAGGCCTGAAGGCGCGCTGAACCGCAAGAACAGCGACATGATCAAGTATCTCGCCAGCAAGGGCCATCGCGACCCATGGGAGACGCTGTCGCTGATCCAGTCGGCCGACACGATGCGCCTGGCCATGTTCCTGCGCGTGCCGATGCAGGAGGGCGGCAAGGTCAAGCGCGATGCCGACGACAACGTGCTGTACAACCCGCCGAACCCGGAGTTCGTGGCGGCGCTGCAGGAGCGGGCGGCGACCACGCTGATGAAGTATCACCACTCGGCCAAGCCGCAGCAGCTCGACCTGGTGCTGCCCGACAAGCGGCCATTGATGGTGTTCGGCAATGTCGAGAGCGTGCAGATCGTGGCGGATGGCGACGGATACATGAGCGCCGGGCTCATGCCCGATCGAGCGGAAAAAGCCAATGAAATCAATGGCGATGCCGTGCGACATCCTGCCGACCAGTCGCACGAGAACGCTAACCCGTTGAATACCAACGACAAAGCCGGGTTGAACGACTGATTGCAAATCAGTTGCGCGATTGAAAACAGGAATCGCGAGGGCAGTTCTCGTGCACGTGCGCGCGAGGCCGGCGCCGCCTGGTGTGCCGCCTCGACCCCGCCCCCCATGCCTCGACCAGGCCGAACCGGCCGGCCCGAATTTCGAAAGTCGCAGGGGCCCCCCACCGCCCACGGGCGTTGCGTCGCACACACGCGACCTATTCCGCAGGCTCGCAATGGACTCGCTGGCGGCGGAAATAAATTTGCAGCCTTGAATCGGGACGCGGGCACGCGGGCCGGGCGCAAATCGAGGGCCGAGGGTCATGGGTACAGGGTCGGATTACACGCCCGATTTCGACATCAAGCGGTTCAAGCCGGCGGGTCCAGTCTGCGAAGCCTTCATCAACAGCAACGGTCCTTTCGACTTCATCAGAGGGCCATGGGGCAGCGGCAAAACGGTCAGCGCCGTGTTCAAGATCGCCAACAAGGCGGGCACGCTGTTTCCGGTCTGCAAGGATGGCAAGATCAACGTCCGGTGCGCGGCCGTGCGCGAAACCTACCGGGAGCTGGCCAAGACCGCGCTGCCGACCTGGCTGCGCTTCTTCCCGAAATTCGGGCCGTACACCGCGAAGGAAAAGGATGCCTACTCCGGCGGGCAGGATAGGCCGGTAAACCACATCCTCGAATGGGATGTGCTGCGCAAATGGCCGGACGGCTGGAAAGAAACGACCGTCCGGCTGGAAATGCAGTTCGGCGCGATCGGCTCGGAAAATCTCGAAAGCTTCTTCAAGGGCTACGAAATTTCCTTTGGCTGGCTCAACGAATGCGACACGATGCATGAGGACGTGCCGGGCCTGCTGTTCGGCCGAACCGGCCGTTTCCCGCCGCGCGACACGATCATGGAATGGGAGGGCGAACGGCTCGGCTATGAGGTCGACCCCGACACCGGCAACAAGGTGATCAAGATCCCGCGCATGGTGTTCGGCGACTTCAACCCGCCGGATGAGGTCAACTGGACGTACAAGCGCGAGATCGAGGAACCGGAGAAGTGGCCGGGCTACAACTTTTTCGCCCAGCCGTCCGGCCTTGCCGCCAATGCCGAGAACCGCGACCGCAAGACCAGGGCGGATTACGAAGCCGAGGAACGCGGCTTCGGCGGGCCGAAGGCGGCCGACAGTATCCGCAACGTGCACGGCAAGTATGCGCCCAAGAAGGTCGGCACGATCATCTACGACACGTTCGATCTTATGGTTCACCGCTCCAACGAATTGCTCAAGCCTATTCCCGGCCTGCCGATATCGCTTGGCTTCGACGGCGGCGGCCGTCCGGCGCTGGCGCTGGGCCAGTTCCTGCCGGATGGGCGGTTGCGGGCGCTGCGGGAAATCGTCTCTGATCCTGCCGTGGTGACCGGCGCGACGCGATTTTCCACCCACTGCGTCGAGCTGCTGTTGAGCGACGATTTCAGGGGGTTCCCGATCGTCGGCGCATGGGGCGATCCGTCCGACTTCGAAGGCGCTGACAGCATCCAGGGCGAGCTGGCGTTCATGATGACGGTCAGCCAGGCGATCGGCGTCATGATCATGCCGACCGAGACCAACGACATTCATTCGCGAACCGATGCCCTGCGCTGGTATTTCGGCATGGACGACGCCAACACGCCGCGGTCGATCTGGGACCCGCGCTGCAAGACCTCGATCCGGGGTTTTGTGTCGCAGTATCACCTGACGAAGCAGGCCAGCGAAGGCAAGACGAACCTGCTGGAAATCGACAAGAACGAATATTCCCACTCGATCAATGCTTGGGAATATTTGGCCTATGGTCGGCGTGGCCGGGCGGCGGTGATCAAGCAGGGCGCGCAAGCCGGCCGGCCGGCAAACGTGGTGCCGATCAAGTCTGTCACCGTCAAATCGGATTTCAACGTCTTCGACAACAGATGAGCGATTTTCCCTACGTCTACCACTGGAACCGCATGGGCAGGAAAGGCCAGCGCTGCCGCGTCACCGCGCGCGGCGGCATGAACAGCGCCGCCGTGGAGTTCGAAGACGGCTTCACGGCGGTTACCAGCCGGAACGCCTTGCGCAAGGCGCCGTCGCCGCAATGGCGCCTAGTGTCGCCGGCGCCGCGTGTTGCGGTGCTGGACCTCGCGGGCGCAGGTGCACGTGTGAGGCGGCTTGTGCTGGCGCAGGCCCGCAACACGGCAGCGGTGCAGACGGTCGCCATCTATTGCGGCGACGACTGCATGGCCGTGGTCTATTTCGGCCGGCATGGCTGGCGCCGCACCGAAATGGCCCTGTCGATCGCGCCCGCTGCGCGCCAGCACATGAGGCGGCTGGTCCGCATGGCGCAATTGACGCTTTTTGCCATGGCCGAAACTCACCTCATCGTCGCCCGCATCCGGTCAAACAACCACGCCGGCCAACGCATGGCGATGCTGGTTGGCTTCCATGCGCACGGCAATTTCGAGCCCGGCGTGTGGATTTTGAGGAAGGGCAGACATGAATGCGATCCTGAATCCCGGCGCCGATGCCAAGAAAGCGGCGGCCGAACAGAAGGCCCAGCAGGCGGTGGCGAATGACCGCCAGCTGGCCGAGCTGCGCAATGCCGACGCCACCAGCGGCGCGACCAGGCGCAACCCGCGCGGCCGCCGGCTGTTCGTGACGGACCCGGCCTCCAAGGCCGATTTGAGCTAATGGCCGACATCGTGGACGGCACGCCGGTCGCCCAGCAGCGCGCCCGCTCCAAGCAGGTATGGACGAACCGAAGCGGTTGGGATTCGCTGTACAGCGAAGCCTATGACTATGTGCTGCCGAACCGGCGGCCGGGCGGCACGGGCAAGACCAAAGCCCCCACGCAGATGATTTTCGACATGACCGGGCCGAATTCGGCCATGCATTGCGCCGGCGAAATCCAGCGCCAGATTTTCCCGGCGTCGACGCCGTTCAACCTCGAAACCGGCCCGCTGGTCGCCTCGCATCTGTCGGCGAAGGAAAAGACCGACTTCGACAAGAAGCTGCAGGGCGTCGCCAGCTTCGTCTATCCGTTCATGAAAACCGGCGATTTCGACACGTCGATGCATGAATTCTGCACCGATCTGACGGTCGGCACCGGCGTTGTGTTGCCGTTGCGCGGCCCGTCGATCAACGAACCGCTGCGCTTCGTCTGCATCCCGCAAGACGAAGTGGCGATCGGGCAGGACGCATGGGGGCGTGTGAACTACGCCTCTTGGAAACGCACTAATCTTGGCCGCGAGGCGGTGGTTGAGGCATGGCCGAAAGGCGAATTCACCGCCGAGTTCAAACGGCTGGCCAAGGAAAAGCCGTACGACGAAATCGTGCTGTTTCAGGATTTCTACCGGTTGCCCGATGGCCGCTGGCGCTTTTGCGTTTACCTCGAGACGGACGGCGGCTTTATCGCCCAGGAGACGACGCGCACCCAGCCGATCGCCGTTGCGCGCTTCTACCGCTGGCCGGGCGAGGCCTATGGGCGCGGCCCGGTGCTGTTTGCGCTGCCGACCATCAAGACCGTGAACAAAGCGCAGGAGCTGGTTCTCAAGGCCGCCGCAATCCAGCTGCTCGGCATTTGGGGTTTCCGGGCCGGCGGCACGTTCAACCCCGACACGGTGCGGCTCGGCCCTGGCGAATTCTGGCCGATGCAGTCAACCGGCGGCCTGCTTGGCCCCGATGTGCAGCGGATCGACACTGCGAGCGGGCGCATCGATGTCGGCAAAATGATCATCGGCGACGGCCAGCGCCAGATCCGCGACGCGCTGCTGGATACGCGGATTTTCGATGATGGCGGCACGCCGGCGTCGGCTTCGGAAATGGCGCTGACGGCGCAGCAGAATTCACGGGTGCATATCGGCGCCTATGGCCGTTTGAACGTCGAGGCGCTGGGGACGATCGTGCCGCGCTCGATGGAAATCCTTAACGATTGGCAGCTGCTGCCGAACCTGATGAGCTTCAACCAGCTGCTGGTGTCGATGTACATCAACTCGCCGATGGCGGCGGCGCTGAAGGCCGACCAACTGGCGGCGTCGGTAAACTACTACAACCTTGTGGCCCAGACGGTCGGGCAGGCGCGCGTCAACGAGAAGATCAACATCGATCGTTATCTGGACCGCAGCCGGCAAGGCCTGCTGGTGCCGGTCGACATCGTCACCACGGCGGACGAAGAGAAGGCCGCCATCGAGGCGAACGCCAAGCAACAGGCGGCGGCCATCGCGGCCGAAGCGGCCGTGAAGGCCGCGCCCAACCTGGTCGCCGCAGCGACACAACCGGAAGTGCAGGCAGCATGAGCGACGGGCCTTTCAACTTTTCCCGCCAGATGATGGCGGTGGACGATTTGCTTGGCAAAACGCCGACATGGGAAGGTCTCAGCCAGGCATTCTTCCCGGCCAAGACCGCCGACAATTTCGACCCCGGCGACGACATGAAGCTGGTGATGTTCCACTTCAACAACACTGCTGAAGGCCGCCGGATCATCGAATGGTTTGCCGACCTCACGGTGCGGGCGCCGTTCCCGCATGTCGGCTCGATGAAGGAAAGCGCGGCCCTTGCGGCCGCCAAGCACGAGGCACGAACAGCCGTCGGCTACGCGATGCTGCGAGCGATCGCCGAGGGTGAAGAACTCTGGAAAGCAGCGACAAGGAGCCAAGACCCATGAAACACCTGCTTGAGAAGTATTTGCACCCATTCTGCAGCGCAGATGATGGCGGCGCTGGCGGCAGTGGCGGCGGCGCGGCCGCTGCAGCGGCCGGTGGTGGAGATCCCGCCGGCGGTGCCGGTGGAGCGGCGGCG